>NZ_CP046976.1:600000-1200000 GCF_030408415.1 Corynebacterium appendicis CIP 107643
TTCGTAGGGGGCGACGGTGTTGGTCTGGAACAGGTCGCGGAGCGCATCGGCACTCAGCTCCTGGAAGTTCCCGAACGGGGCGATACCGGCGTTGAGGAACGCCAGGTCGATCGTCTTGCCGGCCAGGGTCTCGCGCACCTGGCCCAGCAGTGCCTGGACGGCCTCGGGGTCCCCGAAGTCCGCCTGCACGGTCGTGACCGTGGTGCCGTGCTCGCGAGCAGATGCCTGCAGGTCGGTGAAGTCGGCATCGGCGGAGCGGTGGTGGGCGATGATGTCGTAGCCGAGCTGCGTCAGTCGGATGGCGCTGGCCTTGCCGATCCCGCGGCTTGCTCCTGTCACGAAGGCTGTCTTGGCTGCCATGTGGTCCTCTCCTCAGTTGGGTCTCTTCGCGTGGCAAGGGGAGCTCGCCCCGCATACCCAGCCTAGACAACGTGGACGTAGTATGTCCAGGAACGCCACGTTAGGTACGATTGAGCAATGGGCACGGTCCCGATCGCGTTGCGGACGCGAGGGCAGCACGGTCGCAGCCGCCGCCGACCGTGCTGGTAGTTGCGCCGTCGAGAACTCAACGAGGAGGACAACATGGTGGGCAACCCAGTCAGATACGACTTGGCGAGTAGCGTCCGAGATGCGCTGGCCTTTCATGCGCGTACGAGCCGAGAGCGCATCGTCACTTTCAACAATGCGAACAAGTACTCGGCCTGCGATGGTGTCAACCACGATGACGAAGCGCTGCCGGAGATCTTTGAACTCATGTGGCAGCTCAACCGCGACGGGCTCGCCGATGACTCACTTGGATCCGCTACGCACGCGTCCGGCTCCTCGCGTGACTCCCTTGCAAAGCTGACGTTCACGCTTAGAGGAGCCCCTAATGTCGATTCCCGTACCCCTGACTCTCACTACCGCTGGTTCAGGCACGTGGGCAATGGGAGGCCACTACAAGCGCCGGCCTAAGGGCTTCAACAGACCCTGGACCCGCTGGGACGACACGAGCGAAAGTGACCCCGGCGAAGCATCTTGCGGTACTATCCCGCATCCTCTAGCGGACCTCCAGCACGAGGCCTTCGTTGCGTCGCCAGCCATCACCTCGGGAGGACCAGAGGCCTCCGGAGGATCTGCGTTCGCACCGACATCAGCTAGGCTCATGCGCCTTGCAGGCTACGCTGCCAAGGCGCATCCGGTAGACTGAGCGTGCGAACAACAGGTATCCCCCTTGAGCTTCATTGGCTCGTCGAGGATCAGGATGTCTGGGTCGTGAATCAGCGACGCGGCGAGCTGGACGCGCTGCTGGTTGCCCAGCGAGAGATCGTCGAGTTTGTCGTTCAGCCGCTCACCGAGGCCGAGCTGGTCGAGCAGCTCAGTGTCGCGCTGCTTGGCGGAGGCACCGTCGACGCCGTGCAGCTTGGCCAGGAAGACCAGCTGGTCCAAGATCTTTTCCTTGCCGTACAGGCCGCGCTCCTCGGGCATGTAGCCGATGCGGCGGCGGGAGTCGTCGTCAAGCGGGAGCCCGTCGAGAAGCACCTCGCCCGAATCGGCGGCGAGCACACCGAGCGCGATGCGCATCGTGGTGGACTTGCCGGCGCCGTTGGAGCCGACGAAGCCGTACATCTCGCCGTCGTGGACGGTGAAATTCATGCCGTCGAGGGCTTGGACGTCGCCGAAGCGCTTGTTCAGGTCGCGGATTTCGATTGTTGTCACGCGTCGAAAATAACAAAGTTCGGGTGGTGGACAGAGGCGGGGCTAGCATGGATTTATGACCACAACCATTTCCTCCCCTGCAGAGCATTTGTCCCGCGAACTCGGCTCCGACCAGGCGCTTTCCACCCGCCCGATCGACCGCATCAAGTACGCCCACGACGCGTCGCACTTCCTCTACACCCCGGACGTGGTGGTGGAGGCTCGCACCGCTCGCGACGTGGCGGCGGCGTTTCGCGCCTCGGCCTCCTCCGGCGCCCCGGTGGTGTTGCGATCCGGCGGCACCTCGCTGTCCGGCCAGGCCGGCGGCGCGGGCATGCTGGTGGACGTGCGCAAGCACTTCCGCGGCGTGGAGGTCCTCGACGGCGGGGCGCGCGTGCGCGTCCAGCCCGGCTCCACGGTGCGCCAAGTCAACGCCCACCTCGCGCCATACGGCCGCAAGATTGGGCCGGACCCGGCATCCGAGGGCGCGGCGACGATGGGCGGCGTGATTGCCAACAACTCCTCCGGCATGGCCTGCGGGACGCAGTTCAACACGTACAACACCATCGAATCGATGACGTTCGTGCTTCCGTCCGGCACCGTCATCAACACGGCGCACAAGGACGCGGAGGCGCAGTTCGCGAGGGAGGAGGCGGAGCTCGTCGCAAAGCTTGAGCAGCTGAAGCGGCGCGTGCGTGACAATCAGGAATCCGTGGACACCATCGAGCGCCACTTCGCGCTGAAGAACACGATGGGCTACAGCCTCAACGCGTTTTTGGACTACGAGTCGCCCCTGGACATCTTCATGCACCTGCTGGTCGCGTCCGAGGGCACTTTGGCGTTCATCGCTGAGGCGGTGCTGCGGACGGTGGAGGTGCCGAGACTCAAGACCACGACGATCGCGGTGTACCCGACGATCGACGCGGCGACGCGCTCGCTGCCCGCGCTGTTCGATTCCAAGGCGGCCACGCTCGAGCTGATGGATTCGCGCTCCATCGCGGTCGGGCGCGGTTTTGACTCGGTGCCGGAGCAGATCACCGGCTTCGAGCTGGACCAGCATGCGGCGCTGCTCATCGAGTACCACGCGAACGAGGAAGAGCAGCTGCGCGAGTACGAGCGCGCCGGCACGAAGCTCTTGGGCGAGCTGGATCTGGCCACGCCTGCGGAATTCTCCACTGACCCGAAGCAGGCTGCGAAGGCGTGGGCCTTCCGCAAGGGCCTCTACGCCCAGGTCGCGGAGGCGCGTCCGTCCGGCACGACAGCGTTGCTCGAGGACATCGCGGTGCCCGTCGAGGACCTTGCGGACACCTGCGGCGGGCTGCAGGGGCTGTTCGACGAATACTCCTACGACGACGCCGTCATCTTCGGCCACGCCAAGGACGGCAATATCCACTTCCTCATCACCGACCGTTTCGAGGGCGATGAGAACTTGGGCCGCTACGACGGGTTCAACGAGGCGATGGTGGATCTCGTGCTCGGCGCGGGAGGAAACCTCAAGGCTGAGCACGGCACCGGCCGTGTCATGGCGCCGTATGTGCGCCGCCAGTACGGCGACGAGCTCTACGAGGTCATGGTGGAGCTCAAGCGCGCCGCCGACCCGCGCGGAGTGATGAACCCGGGCGTGATCATCACCGACGACGAGCGCGAGCACATGAAGAATTTCAAGCTCAACCCGCAGGTCGAAGACGAGATCGACTCGTGCGTGGAATGCGGCTACTGCGAACCGGTCTGCCCGTCGCGGGATCTCACCATGACCCCGCGCCAGCGCATCGTCGTCCGCCGAGCTCGTGCCCAGGCGATCAAGGACGGCGACACCGAGCTGGTCAAGCACATCGATAAAGAATACCAGTACGAGGGAATCGACACCTGTGCCGTCGACTCCATGTGCGTGACCGCGTGCCCGGTGGGCATTGACACCGGCAAGTTCATCAAGTCCCTGCGCCGCGGCCAGGCCGGCGCCGTGGAGTCGGCCGGCTGGGCGGCCGCCGCGAAGGCGTGGGGGCCGGGTAACAAGCTCGCCTCCACCGCGCTGACCGGCGCGCACTACCTGCCCGCTTCGCTGGTGGAGAAGGTCACCGACGTCGCCCGCGCGCTCGTCGGTGAGGACACCGTACCGTCCTACCGGCCGGAGCTGACCAAGGGGGGAGTTTCCCGCTCCAAGGCGTTCGGCACGCGCATCGGCGACCCGAACGCAGAGCCCGTCGGCGTGTTCGTGCCCGCCTGCGTGAACTCCATGTTCGGCCCGCAGGGCGAGGGCATCGGCGCGTCCGCGGCATTCGCGAAACTCGTCGAGCGCGCCGGGCTGGCCCTCGTCGTGCCGGAAGGCATCGACGGCATGTGCTGCGGGACCCCGTGGGCGTCGAAGGGCATGGCCACCGGCCACGATATTATGCAGCGCCGCGTCAACGACGAGCTCATTGCCGCCACCGACGGCGGCCGCCTGCCCGTCATCGTCGACGCCGCCAGCTGCACGCACGGTTTCCAGGACATGGCCGAGACCATCGGCATCACTGTCATCGACGCCGTCGCGTTCGTCAACGACAAGGTGGTGGACAAGCTCGAGGTGTCCAACAAGATCGATTCGATCACGATCCACCCGACGTGCTCGGCCAAGCACCTTTCGCTTATCGACGACCTCTCCCAGGTCGCCGCTGCCGCCGCCGAGACAGTCAATGTGCCGCGGGAGTGGAACTGCTGCGGCTATGCAGGTGACCGCGGCATGCTCCACCCGGAGCTGACCCAGGCCGCCACGAAGCGCGAAGCGGAGGAAGTCGCCGAATTCGGTGCCGAGTGCCACGCCTCGTCCAACCGCACCTGCGAGCTGGGCCTGACCGCCGCGACGGGCAAGGATTACGAGCACGTCCTCGAGGTGCTGGAGCGCGTGAGCCGCTAAGCCATCACGACCTTGGTGATGCGTGGCAGAGCGATGCGCACCACAGCGTCGGTGGCGGCGACGTGCGCGTCGACCTGCCCGGCGGACACGGACAGCGGCAGGGCGGTGAGTGTCTGCCCTCGGCCGTTCTTGTCCACGTAGCCCAGCGTGACTTGGCGCCTGCCGCGCGCCGCCGCGCGGAGCACCTCGATGGTGTCGCCGGCGGGTGCCGGCGCGGGGTGCGTACCGGGGACCTCGGAGCGTAGGCGGGCAATGATCTGGTCGGCCTGTTCGTCGGTGACGGCGGTCGGGCGCGGCAGGTGCGACGGCGTGGCCGGAACGAGCGCCGGTTCGGGCGCCATATTCAACTGTGCGCCCGTCTCGTCTTCCGCGGTGGGCTGCAGGCCCGCTTTGCGCAGGGCGTCCATGAGCTTCGGCAGCGGCAGCTGCGAGACCGCGACGGTGGGGGCGAGCGGGCGGATGATTCCGCTGAGCTTCTCGGCCGCCGTCGTGATCAGCGCCGGGTCCGCGCTGCGGAGATAGCTCATTGCTGCTCCCGCGCGGATGGAGCCGTGGGTGCGGGCGGTGTCGTCGATGAGGAATGCAATGCCCTGGGGGACCTCGCCCATGACGTGGTCATCCAGCCAGGCGTGAATCTCGTCGGCGGTCAGCCCGCTGTCCAGGCCGCGGCGGACGGAGGCGTCGGTGATGCGCCAGACGCTGGCCATGCCGGGGGACTCGAGCTCCGCAATGCTCTCCAGGAATGCGCCCATCTCCGGCTCCAGCGGTCCGGGCGCGAGCACCGTCATGTCCGCCTGAGCGATGAGTGTGTCCACCGGGGCGGGCACGAGTGAACGTGTGGCGGCGGCGATATCGGAAGTGTCGAGGAGAGCTGTCAGCGGTGTTGATGCGGCGGGCGTCGCATCCAGGGCGCCGACGAAGCGGGCTTCCTCGATGACGGTGTCAATGAACGACGGTGGCAGCTGGGAGGCCGGCAGGGGAGCGAAGTAGAAGAGACGATCGGGGTCGCCGTGCTGGCGCAGGATGGTCAACCGTGCGCCGCGGGCATCGGGGGAGTGCATCTCCGGGGAGAGCAGCTTTTCGTCCTTGTCCGTCCGCCACGGGGAGGCGGCCCATCCGGTGAGCAGGATCGCCCACTGATCGGGCAGCGTCGCGTCCAACCACGTGAGCGCATCTTTCGTGGCGGCGAGAACATCGGCGTCCTCCACATTGCCGCGGCCGATCAGCCCGGCGGATTCGCCGATGGTGATCAGTAATGCCGGGTCGAAGCCGAGTTCTTTGCTCAAGTTCGTCCGGGCGCGCACGCCGACAGAGCCGTCCTTGTTCAGTGCGACGGGCTCGGCGAGCAGCAGCGTGATCAGTTGGCGGAGTTGTCGCACGGCGTCGAGCCCCTGCGTGGTGGCTGCGGTGTCAACCCTGTCCTGATCGATGTCTGGGGCGGACGGCTGCGTCATGGGGAAGGTCCGCGGCGGGTGGCCGCGCAGCACATCTCGGACCGGGCGGGGGAGACGGACGGTGCTCGAATCGACGCGGACGAGCAAACCCTTAGCGATGAGTGTGGCGACCGGCGTGGATGGATCCGCGTCCGGGGCGGCGGCTTTGGTGGTGCCCACGCCGCCGTTGGTGGCGAGCGTCTCCAGTACCTTGCGCTCTGGCGCGGAAATTTCGGCGATGAGGTCGTCGACATTGTCCGGCACCGGATCGGTCACGCGCCAGCCCGCGGGCACGGCGCTGAGCACCCCCGGTGCAATGCGGAGCTCGTCGTCACCTCCGAAGACGAGCGCATGCGCGCGGAGGTTGTCGAGTTTCCCTTCCGCGGCCTCGCCAGCGGCATCGTACGGATCGAATTCTGCCCCGGCATCCGCTAAGCGCTCGAGAAGAGCAAGATCGGGGGCGGTCAAGCGTCGTAAAGCTCGTGCAATCGACCCTGGAAGCGCGAGGCGCGTTGCCAGGGAAGCGATCTGCGGCGGCGCGGGAAAGAACGCGTCTGGCCGGGCGGTGATGAGCCGGCGCAGCGCGTCGTCGTCGAGTGCGGTGAGCGAACGGGTGAAGGAATTCATTGCGGGGGTGAGTTTACGTGCGTTTCAGGCGGTGACGTGAAAGAATGATGTTCATGGCTCAAGACGTTGACAACATCACCCAGATCAACCCGGCGTGGCCTGCGCACACCCCGGGTAACGGCCACCCGGTGACGGAGATTTCCTCCAAGCTCACGGGCGCCAACAGCCCCTTCGGCAACGACCTGATTCTGCCCCGTCCGTGGGAGGAAACCGGTTACGTACACAACACGCTGCGCGTCAACACCGCGCAGTAAGTCGCTGTAGCTTTTCGGCCGCGCAATGCTTCGATACTGAGGCGTTGCGCGGTTTTCTTTTTCTGGGTGAATAGACCGACCGGTTTAGTCTGATGCGGCGAACCTAGACTAGTTGGTTCATAGGTTGTAGACTCCCCAGTGCATTCGCACCTTATTAAACGCACTGGAGGATTCCATGATTTTGACCGGTTTAGCGGTCGGTACCGCCCTGGGCATCGTCATGCAGCGCGGACGATTCTGCGTGACAGGCATGATGCGCGATGTCTTCCTGCAGAAGCAGGGACGCGGCCTTGTCGCGTTCTTCATCGTCATCGCTGTCCACGCCATTGGTCTTGCGGCCCTGACGTCGCTCGGCGTCATCTCACCGGAGTACCGCACCTTCGCGCCGCTTGCTGTCGCGCTCGGCGGCTTCATCTTCGGTCTCGCGATCATTCTCGCCGGCGGTTGCGCCTCGGGCACGTGGTACCGCTCTGGCGAAGGCTTGGTCGGCTCCTGGTTCGCGCTGCTGTTCTACGGTCTGTCCGCGTCCGCCATGAAGAGCGGCTTCCTCTCCGGCTTCAATGACAAGCTGAAGGAATGGGACACCGGCTGGACCACGTTGCCGCAGACATTCGGCATTTCCGTGTGGTGGTTTGCGATTCCATTCGCTCTCGTTACTGCCTACGTCGCGCAGCGCTTCCTCGCCCGCGACGCCGCGAAGCCGAAAGTCACCCTGGAGCAGCCGTGGTACCGCAAGCCGCTGCACCCGTACACCGTCGGCGCCGTCATCGGCCTGCTCGGTGTGCTGGCGTGGCCGCTGTCCGCGGCGACCGGCCGCAATACCGGCCTGAGCATCACCACCCCGTCTGCGCACCTGATGAGCTACATCACCACGGGTGAGGCCGAGTATCTCAACTGGGGCACCCTGCTGGTTCTGGGCATCCTTGTCGGCTCCTACATCGCCGCGAAGGTCTCCGGCGAATTCCGTGTCCGCGTTCCGGACGGCCGCACGTCCGTCCGCGCGATCATCGGCGGCATCGGCATGGGTGTCGGCGCGTCCCTGGCCGGCGGCTGCACCGTCGGGAACGGCATGGTTCAGACGTCGCTGTTCAGCTACCAGGGCTGGGTCGCCACAGCCTTCATCGCTCTCGGTGTCTTCGTCGGTGCGAAGCTGTGGCTGAAGCCGTCCGGCGTGAAGCAGGGGGCTGCTCAGGATTCCGGCGTGTACACCACCGACGAGTCCATCAGCGACCCGCAGCTTGCCGGCGTCGAACCGCGCGAATCGGAGGTCGAGGAGGCGCCGAAGTTCAATATCGTCTCCGCTTCCGGCGGCGTCGGTTTGAAGACGAAGCCGAAGCAGGACACCACGGCCCGTCCGCTCGGTAATGGCCGCTACATCCTGGACACCCTCGGCGATGTCTGCCCGTTCCCGCTGATTGAGGCGAAGCAGGCGATGTCCGAACTCGATCCGGGCGAAGAGCTAATCATCGACTTCGACTGCACCCAGGCGACCGAGTCCATCCCGCAGTGGGCCGCCGATGACGGCCACGGCGTGAAGGACTTCGTGCAGAACCAGAATGCTGGCTGGCAGATCACCGTTGTCAAGGATGCCGCGGACTAGAACTGAGTCCAGCTAGCGTCTGCATAGGAAAAGAGCGCCCGCCCCGCGAGGGGTGGGCGCTCTTGCCGTCCTGCTAAAAGCGATTAGCCGCCGATGTACTGCGTCTTCAGATCGGAGACGTAGTCGTTGACGTTGGACTGGATGGCGGAGGCGATGGCCTGGGTGTCGCCGGCGAGGACAGCGTCGACCAGCGGCTTGTTGGCAACGTAGAACGCGTTGTAGTCGTTGCGGTTGGCCTTGTAGGTCGCGGTGACGCTGGCCGGGACGGCGATGCCGCGGTTGTTCAGCTCGCGGGTGATGGAGGAGTAGACAGCGTCGACCTCGAGCTCGGTGCTCTTCTTAGCGGCCGGCTTCGGAGCGGCAGCCGGCTTCGGCTTGTTGGCGGAGACGTTGCGCGGGGTCGGAGCGGAGTTCAGGCCCAGACGGGCGGAGCATGCCGGCCATGCGCCCCAGCCCTGGCCGGCGAGAGTGCGCTCAGCGACAGCGATCTGCTGCTCACGGGTTGCCTGGTGCGGCAGCGGAGCGAACTCGTTGCCGCCGTAAGCGCGCCAGGTGCCGGCGTTGAACTGCAGGCCGCCGTAGTAGCCGTTACCGGTGTTGATGTGCCAATTGCCGCCGGCCTCGCACTGTGCGAGACGGTCCCAGTCGGAATCCGGGGCAGCGGAGGCGATCGGGCTGATCAGCGCGGTGGTGGCCAAGGCGGCGGTTGCGCCAGCGGCGACCTTGGTGGACAGGTTACGGTTCTGCTTGCTGTGACGTCCCATAGTGGGGTGTGTTTCCTCTCTTGTTCTACGTCTGCGAGGTGAGCTGTCGGGTTCAGGCTGAGGTTTGAATCACCTGGCCGCCCAGACGGCGGCTTCACCCCAAGCGGAGCTCGCTCCGCGGTGCACTCGCGCGTTTCACGCTGTGCTGGGTGGGTCCCCCGCTTTTGTCCTATGTACTTGTGCACTTGCGTCGTATTTCATGCCAGCCGGACAAAACTGAACGTGGCTGGCAGCGTTAAAAGGTCACGCCCGCGTTCGGGGCATGGCAAGAACTGTATCCGTTTATAACGATTGAGTCACGTTCTCGGCACGATTTGTGATGCGTGTGAAGAATGTGATTAGTGCTCGTTGTGTTTTATGCTTGGTTACCTGCGGTAATCTTGGTTTCGTGACCTGTCGCACAACCGTTGCCGTCTGCGTGTCGTGAATGGGGGACTAGGCGGTGGGGAGTGGTGGCGCTACACTGTTACCTTTGAATTCTTTCGATTATCGAGGGTGTGATCGCGCATGCCAGTAGGAAAAGTGAAGTGGTTCGACGCCGACAAGGGCTTCGGCTTCGCTTCTAACCCGGGGGACGAAGACGTCTACGTGGGCAAGAATGTCCTGCCCGAGGGCATCGACGAGCTCTTCCCGGGGCAGCGAATTGAGTTCGATTTCGCCGCTGGCCGCCGTGGCCCGCAGGCGCTCCGCGTGAGGGTGCTCGACGAGCCGCGCCGCCGCCCGGTGCACCGCCGCAAGCCGGAGGAGCTGGGCAGCATGCTCGCAGACGTGATGTCCATGCTGGAGACGCAGGTGCAGCCGGCGCTCGACGCAGGCCGTTACCCGGAGCGCAAGGAATCCCGCCAGATCGCGGAGATCCTCCGCGCCGTCGCGAAGGAGCTCGACGTCTAAGCGCTCCGCGCCTACTATTTAGCCTCCGTCGTGAACGCCCATGTGGTCACGACGGGGGTTTCTTCGCCTTTATCGTCGGCACCGACAAGCAGGGTGGAGACCTCCATGACGACAAGGTGGGTGTCGTTGCCGTCGTTGTCTGCGGTCACGGGGATGTCCACCTCGGTGGCCTCGCCCGGGGTGAAGGTGCGCTCGGAATTGGCGGCTGGGTCGTCGTAAATGCTCAGCACCGACCATTGCTGCTGGGCGACCTCGTCCGGAACGGTGATGCGGATATTCGCCGCGCCGTCGGCGTTGACGCGCGCGATGTCGCCCTCCGGGCACTCCGCGCCGAATTCGCAGACGCTGAACGGGGTGGCGGACACCTCGTCCTCTTTATCGGCGCCGTCGGCGTGAGCTGCGACCTCGATCTCGGCAGGCGGCGTGGCGGGGCGGTTCTCCTGCCAGTTCAAGAAGAAGTAGAGGCCGCCGGCAATGGCGATCACGGCGATGGCGATAGCCGCCACCGTCAACGCGGTCTTGGATGTTCCTGCCTTGCTTTCCACCATGACTATGCAGTCTAACTGGCGCGGTTCCTACTTCGGTTCGAAGGTGACTCGGTACATGTCCGGCCACCGCTTGCCGGTCAAGTAGAACTCGTTGCCGCTGTTCGGGATGAACGCGATGCCGTTGAGAACGTGGTTCGGATCGGGGGAGGCGTTGTTGGGGACAGCGGAGGCGTCGATAAGCGCCTCGACGCTTCCTGTCTCCGCATCGATGCGCACGATGTCCGTCGTGGTGAAAATATTTGCGTAAATATCGTCGCCGACGCATTCGAGCTCGTTGATGCCCTCGAGCGGTTGGCCGCCGCGGGTGACGGTGAAGCGCTCGCGTTCGGTGAGCGTGTCCGGATCCATGCGGCGCAATTCCGCGGTGCCGTCGGAGAAGATCACTTCGTTCGCGTCTTGGCGGTGGCACAGACCCCACCCCTCACCGTCGAAGGAGGTGCGCTCGAGCTCGGCGAGCGTGTCCGCGTCGCGCTTGATGGCGGTGTTGTTCTGCCAGGTCAGCTGCCACAGGTGGTCCCCGACGCGCGTGATGCCTTCACCGAAGAAGTCGGGCTCGAGGTCCTCGCTGGCCAGCTCCTCGCCCTGTGCGCTGGTGCGGTAGATGCGCGACTCGCCCTCCATGCCGGTGGCAACGTAGAGCGTGCCGTCGGGCGCGACCTCGAGGCCCTGGGTGAAGCTCGTGTCGTCGAAGGGGAGCGTCTCCTTGACGGAGACCGTCAGCATCTCCGTGCCGGCGGACTCGTGTTGCGCCGCGGTCGAGCTGCATCCGACGGCGAGGAGGGCGACGGCGGTCAGCAACGACGACAGCGCGGCGGCGTGGGGGAATTCGACCATAGGGCCTATCTTGCAACAGCGTCAGCCATAATGGGGTGCGTGCCCCGGAGAAGAAACGACAAGAACGCAGGACCGCTGCTCGGCGCCCGCGCCGTGAACACCGCGCGCGAAGCGTTGCTCGAGCTCGATCACGGTGAGGTCGGCGACCACATCGGCGTTGTCGGCCTGAGCGCGAACGTGGCCACCCACCGCTTCAAGGCCAATGTGTCCGGATACTCCGGGTGGGAGTGGAATGCGGTCGTGGCGTGCGCCACCGGATCCGACCACATCACGGTCAACGAGGTCGCGCTCGTGCCCGCGCCGTCGGGCGATGCGCTGCAAGCCCCGGACTGGGTGCCGTACACCGAACGTCTCCGCCCAGGCGACCTCGGCCCGGGCGACCTCATGGAACCCGCGCCGGACGATGAGCGGCTCACCGACGATTCCTTCTCCAAGGATGCGGTCGTCTTCATCGGCCGGGAGACGAACCAGTACCTGACCACCGCCGGGCTGAAGGCGGCGAAGCAGCGCTGGCGCCGCGGGGAATTCGGCCCCAATTCCGAGCATGCGTCCCAAGCTGCGCTGCAGTGCAAGACCTGCGCGTTCTACATTCCTGCGGCCGAGCCCGTGGGCAAGAATTTCGGCATTTGCGCCAACGAGTATTCCGCCGACGGCCACGTCGTTTCCGCAGTGTACGGCTGCGGAGCCCACTCCGAGACCAAGGTCGACAGCGAGGATGCCACGCCGAGCAGCGCGCTTTTCGACGACGAAAAACCCCTGTATTAGTTCCCGTTCTGCCCGATTCCCTGTCCGCGTCATTTTGATTTTCGCGCTGTCAGTGGGACGCTATTGCCGTTATTGACATGCAAACGTCAGGGGAATCACAGTGAGTGACACGACGAATCCGTCCGGTTCCACCAAGGTGGCCGAGACGACGAAAGAGGCAGGGGAAACCTCCGGTCTCGACCGTTTCTTCCATATTACTGAGCGCGGCTCGTCGGTCGGACGCGAGGTGCGCGCCGGCGTGGTCACCTTCTTCGCCATGGCGTACATCGTCCTGCTCAACCCGTTGATCCTGGGCACGAGCGAGGACTCCGCCGGCACCGTGCTGGGCATTCCGCAGGTAGCCGCGGCGACGGCTCTGGTGGCCGGTGTCATGTGCATCTTGTTCGGCGCCGTGGCGAATTACCCGTTCGGTATCGCCGCCGGCTTGGGTCTGAACACTCTTGTGGCGGTCACGCTGGTGGGGTCTGAGGGGCTGACCTGGGCGCAGGCGATGGGCCTCGTGGTCGTCGACGGCATCATCATCGTGCTCCTGGCCATCTCCGGCTTCCGCACCGCCGTCTTCCGCGCGATCCCGCCGTCGATGAAGGCTGCGATCGGCGTTGGCATCGGCATGTTCATCTCGCTGATCGGCTTTGTCGACGCCGGCTTCGTCCGCCGCATCCCGGACGCGGCGATGACCACCGTTCCGGTTCAGCTAGGCATCAACGGTTCGATCGCCTCCTGGCCGACGTTCGTGTTCGTCCTCGGCCTGTTCATCTGCGGCTTCATGGTGGCACGCCAGATTCCGGGCGGCCTGTTCATCGGCATCGTGATCAACACGATCATCGCACTGGTCGTCGAGGCAGTCACCGGCGCAGGTTCCTCGGCGGATAACGGCCCGACTGGCTGGAACCTCGCCGTGCCGAGCCTGCCGGACTCCTTCGGCGGCATTCCGGACCTCTCCATCGTCGGCGCAGTCGACATTGTCGGCGCCTTCACAAATATCGGCGTTGTCACCGCGTCCCTGCTGGTGTTCACCCTGGTGCTGGCCAACTTCTTCGACGCCATGGGAACAATGACAGCGCTCGGCCGCCAGGCCGGCCTGACCGACGAGAAGGGTGAGCTTCCCGACATGAAGAAGGCGCTTGTCGTCGAGGGCTTCGGCGCGATCGTCGGCGGCGCGGGCTCCGCGTCGTCCGCCACGGTCTACGTCGATTCCTCCGCGGGCATCGCCGACGGCGCACGCACCGGCTTGGCCAATATCGTCACCGGCCTGCTCTTCCTCGCTGCGATGTTCTTCACCCCGCTCTACGAGATCGTGCCCATCGAGGCAGCCGCCCCGGTCCTGGTCATCGTCGGAGCTCTCATGATGATGCAAGTCACGGAGATTGACTGGACGCAGTTCCACATCGCTCTGCCGTCCTTCCTCACCATCGTGGCCATGCCGTTCACGTACTCCATTGCGGACGGCATCGGTATCGGCTTCATCACGTTCGCCCTGTTCTCCGTATTCGCAGGCAAGGCGAAGGACGTCCACTGGCTGATGTGGCTGATCTCCGCCCTGTTCGTGGTGTTCTTCGCCATGGACCCGATCATGTCTGCGGTCTCCTAAGCCATGATCCGCATCACCGACCCCGCCGATCCGCGGCTGGATGATGTCCGTGACCTGAAAACCATGGACAACACGAAGGGCCTCATTTTCGGTGAGGGACCGATCGTGGCGGGGCGCGTGATCGATTCGCGCTACCCGCTGCGCTGCGTCGTCGGGTTCGAGAAGAAGCTCGACACGTTCTTCGCCCAACGCGAAGAGGAGGGCTTCCCGCCTGTCGACGTCCCCGTTTACGCCGTCACCCGCGAGCTGCTCGCCGAGGTCGCCGGCTACGACATGCACCGCGGGCTGATCGCGGTGGCGGGTAAGGCGCCGGAACGCGCCGTTGATACGCTCCTCGACGCCCGCACCCTCGTCGTGCTGGAAGGCGTCGGCGACCACGAGAATATCGGCGCGATTTTCCGCAACGCCGCGGGCATGGGCGTCGACGGCGTGCTACTCGGCGCGGGCACGGCGGATCCGCTGTACCGCCGCAGCGTGCGCGTGTCCATGGGGCACGTCCTGCGTCTGCCGTTCGCACATCTCGACGGCACCGTGACCACCTGGCAGCGCTCGCTTGAGCAGCTGCGCGAGGCAGGCTTCCACCTGGTGTCGCTCACGCCCGACGACAAGGCCGAGCATCTCGCCGACGCGCTTATCGACGCTTCCGGCGCCCCCTACGAGAAAATCGCCCTCCTCGTCGGCGGAGAAGGCCCCGGGCTCACGGAGCACGCCATGCGCGCCACCGATATCCGCGCCCGCATCCCCATGGCGAACGGCACGGATTCTCTGAATGTGGCCACCTCCGCCGCGATCGCGTTCTACGAACGGGACCGGTCTTTCTCGCGCTAGCTTCTAGCGGTCCGAGTGGCGGATCCGCTCCACCACGGCGTCCTTCAGGTCGCGCCAGCGGCGGGTCAGTTCGCGTCCGACGCGGCGCGCCGCCGCGGCTGAAGCCTCGGCGAATTGAGCGAATTCCCCGCCCTGTTCGTCGCCGGTGATCTCCTCGTAGTCGTCGTAATCCGCATTCGGGCTGGCGAATTTCGCAGCGACCTCCGCAACATCCTTTGTCTCCGGTTTCGGCGGTTCGACTTTCGGCTCCGGGCGTCCGTCGACGGCGTAGCCCACGACATTGATATCGGGGCCGTTCGGCGAGACATCCACCCCGAGCCATGCGGTTTCCGCCGCGTGCATGAGATCCACCGGCTCGAAGGGCAGAGAGATGCCGCCGATCTGCTCGGCGCGCTCGCCGGCCCAGAAAGGTGCTTCGAACGGCTCGGGCAGGCCGAGGTCCTCCATCAGCGCGGTGCGCGTGGCGCACAGGCTGCGGGTGACGGTACCGCCGTCGAAATGCGCGAAACCGCCGTAACTGGCACCGTCGCCGACGCCCTCGGCGAAGACGAACACGTTATCCGCCGGCACGGCGTCGCGCAGATCGGGGGAAATCTCCGAGAGCTTCCCGCAGTCCTCGACGAAAGTCTGCAGCACAGCAACTCCTGGGTAGCCGGCGATATAGAACTCGGCGCGCGACGCCTTCGTGGAACGGTTCAGCGGAAACTGCCCGATCGGCGTGATCGGCCAGCGCGGGTTGAGCTGGGAAAGAAGCTTGCGGCCGAAACCGCGGTCGGCCTTCGGCTCAGCCTCCAGCACCGCCGCAGGATTGGCGGTGCCGGCGTACCAGAATGTCACCGCTGCGGGGTAGCTCATCGCGCGTTCCTACTCAGCTCTACTTCGGGCGTTTGGTGTTGGTGCGCACGCCTAAAAGGACATCTTCCCAGTGCGGGGTGACGGCCTTGCGACGGCGCTTCTGCGGCTTCTCCTCCGGCTCCGGGTTTTGGAGGAAGTCACCCTCCGCGAAGTCGTTCGGCTGGGTTTGGGTGACGGACAGGTTGTCCTCGCCGGCCGGAATATCGTCTTGAGGGTACGATTCTTCTTCCGCGTAATCCGGCCCCGGCGCGTAGCTGTTGTGCGCGCTGAGGGAGCGCACCGGCTGCGCGAAGGACGGGTCGATGAGGTCTGCCGCGACCGGGTCGCGCGGTTCAGTGGTGGCCGGGCTGCCCATGGAGCGGCGGAAGAACCACTCCGCGCTGTGCTCCTGCAGGCCCGCCTGCCATGTCACGCGCACGACCCACGGTTCGCCCGCCTCGCGCACCGCGTCCCAGCGCGCCTCGGACAGGGCGTGTCCGCGTGTGGCGAAGGCGAGGGCCAAGACCTCGAAGAGCGTGTCCGGCGCAGTGCCGTCGTCCCGTATGGGGTGGGATTGCTTGGCGGCCTCCGCCACCTGCGCGCGCTCCAGCAGTACCGGGTGGGCGTACGGCTCGATGCGGCTTTCGGCCACGCCCATTTCCTCGGCGAGCGCGGTGGCGTCCGCGCCCGCGCGGATGCGCGCCTGGATCTCGTTCGGGCGCAGTGACAGAGGAGTGGCGAACAGGGGATCGGGTTCCACCGGCGAACGGACGAGTTCCTCTTCTGGTTCGTGTGCGGGCTCGTCAGCAGGCTCTTGTGCTGGCTCTTCGACGACGGGCTCTTCAGCTGGTTCGGGGGCGGGAGGGGTCTCCTCGGAGTCCTCAGGGTCGTCGGGCTCGTCGCCGGAGTAAACGGTGAAGGTGGGGCGCGACGGTTCGTCGACAAGCTCTGCGTCGACGAGCTCGTACTCGTCACCGGAATTATCGAAGGCGTCGGTGAAATCGGCCTCGGCGCTGGTTTCGCTGTAATCGCGTTCGGCATCGAACAGGACCGGATCCGGCTCGCCGACCTCGCGGAGATCGGCGCGGGGGATGCGGAACCGCTCGCCGTCCTCGGTGCGCAGCACCCAGACGGTGTCCGTCGATTCTTCTGCAACTACAAAGAGCTCGCGCATCCCCAACTCCTTACACCGGTGTCATTCATTGACCCACCTTAACCGATGAAAGACCCTGAACCCGGTTACTTCGCGCCGACGCCCTGGCCGAGCAAGAAGTCGATCGCGCCAGTCAGCTTGGTCACGTCATCGGTGTCGATCGCCGGGAACATGCCGATCCGCAACTGGTTGCGGCCCAGCTTGCGATACGGCTCCGTGTCGATGATGCCGTTCGCGCGCAGCACCTTCGCCAGCTCGGCGGCATCGATGGAATCGTCGAAATCGATCGTGCCCACCACGTAAGAGCGATTCTCGGCGTCTGTGACGAATGGGGTGGCGTGCGCGTGGTTTTCCGCCCAGGAGTACAGGGCCTCGGAGTTGGCGCGGGTGCGCTTGACCATGCCGTCCAGGCCGCCGTTGTCGTTCATCCACTTCACCTGGTCGGCGAGCATGAGCAGCGTGCCCACAGCAGGGGTGTTGTAGGTCTGATTCTTGCGGGAATTGTCCACGGCCGTCTGCAGGTCCAAGAACGCCGGGATGAAGCGGCCGGACTCCTTGATCTTCGCGATGCGCTCGATCGCCGCCGGGCTCATCGCAGCCAGCCACAGGCCGCCGTCGGACGCGAAGGACTTCTGCGGGGAGAAGTAATAAGCATCAGTCTGCGCAATGTCGACGGGGAGGCCACCGGCGCCGGACGTTGCGTCGATAAGCACGAGCGCGTCGGTGTCCGGGCGGGTGACGGGCACCATCGTGCCGGTCGAGGTCTCATTGTGGGCCCATGCGACGACATCGGCGTCGGTGCCGTCCAGTTCGCTCGGTTCCGGCGCGGTGCCCGGCTCCGACTCGACGACAGCCGGCTCTTCGAGCCACGGAGCCAGCTTGGAGGCCTTCGCGAATTTGGAGGAGAACTCGCCGTAGGTCAGATGCGCGGACTTCTTCTCAATGAGGCCGAATGTTGCGGCATCCCAGAACGCGGTCGCACCGCCGAGCGAGAGGACGATCTCGTAGCCGTCCGGCAGGGAGAACAACTCGGCCAGACCATCGCGGACGTGGCCGACTAAGTTCTTGACCTCCGGCTGGCGGTGGGACGTGCCCATGACAGACAGAGCGCCCTTGGTCAGCGCCTCGATCTGGGAGGGGCGGACCTTCGACGGGCCGCAGCCGAAACGGCCGTCGCCGGGCGCGAACTGTGCGGGAAGTGCTGGGTAGTCGGTCATGGGTGTCCCTCTTAACTGTCGCTTCGATGATTTCGTATTTCGTTCACCTTAACTGAAACAGCGTGTCCATCATGTGGAATTATGCAGCGGAGATTCGCGGGGTCATTGGTGTGGCAAGTCGTGGCTGGGGGAAACAGTGTCGCGGTAGTCACATCTGCTGATAGAGTTGTCTCATGTCAATTTCGGTGCATGCTTATGTGTGCAGCCAGCTTCCGCGGTTTACGGAGGTCGAGGCTGGACTAAACATGCGCCGCCCAACGACTCTGTGAAAGGTTCACTGTGGCTTCTGAGAATCAGGACAAAGCGGTACTGCATTACCCCGGCGGCGAGTACGAGATGGATTTCATCCGTGCCACCGAGGGCAACGACGGCTTCGTCCTAGGCAACCTCCTAGGCGAGACCGGCCTGGTCACCTTCGATCCGGGGTATGTCTCCACCGGTTCGACCGAGTCCAAGATCACCTACATCGACGGCGAGGCGGGCATTCTGCGTTACCGCGGTTACGACATCGCCGACCTGGCCAATAAGGCCACCTTCAACGAGGTCTCCTACCTGCTTATCAACGGTGAGCTGCCCACGCCGGACGAGCTGGAAAAGTTCAACTCCGAGATCCGCCACCACACCCTGCTGGACGAGGACTTCAAGGCCGCGTTCAACGTCTTCCCGCGTGACGCGCACCCGATGGCTGTTCTCGCGTCTTCGGTGAACATTCTCTCCGCTTACTACCAGGACCAGCTGGACCCGCTGAACGAGGAGCAGCTGGACAAGGCCACCGTCCGCCTGATGGCGAAGGTGCCGATGCTGGCGGCGTACGCGTACCGCGCTTCTCAAGGCAAGCCGTACATGTACCCGAATAACGCGCTGAACCCGCGCGAGAACTTCCTGCGCATGATGTTCGGTTACCCGACCGAGCCGTACGAGGTCGACCCGGTCGTGGTCAAGGCCCTGGACAAGCTGCTCATCCTGCACGCCGACCACGAGCAGAACTGCTCCACCTCCACCGTCCGCATGATCGGCTCCGCGCAGGCGAATATGTTCGTCTCCATCGCCGGCGGCATCAACGCCCTGGCCGGCCCGCTGCACGGCGGCGCCAACCAGGCAGTGCTGGAGATGCTCGAGGACATCCAGAACAACAACGGCGGCGACGCTTCCGACTTCATGAACCGCGTGAAGAACAAGGAAAAGGGCGTCCGCCTCATGGGCTTCGGTCACCGCGTGTACAAGAATTACGACCCGCGCGCGGCGATCGTGAAGGAATCCGCTCACGAGGTGCTGGAACACCTCGGCGGCGACAGCCTGCTCGACCTGGCGATGGAGCTCGAGGAGATCGCCCTCAACGACGATTACTTTATCGAGCGCAAGCTGTACCCGAACGTGGATTTCTACACCGGCCTGATCTACCGCGCTATGGGCTTCCCGACGGACTTCTTCACCGTCCTGTTCGCTATCGGCCGCCTGCCGGGCTGGATCGCCCACTACCGCGAGCAGCTCGCGATGAACTCTAAGATCAACCGTCCGCGCCAGATTTACACCGGCGAGACCCAGCGCGAGTTCATCCCGCGCGACCAGCGTTAACACGCTTTCCGGGTGGTTGAAACAAAGCCGCCCAAAACCTTGCGCGATTCCGCTGATCGGAGAAACCGCGCCTATAATGGCCCGGTAATCTTTTCGACGGGGTCGCGCTTTCGCATGGAATGACAGGACATCCGTGCGTGCGACACCGAATGTCAAGGAGAATCTATTATGGACAAGCCGACCATCGACGTACCCAATGCGCCGGCCCCCACTGACCTCGTGATCGAAGACATCGTCGTCGGCGAGGGAGACGAGGCGCAGGCAGGCGGCATGGTCAAGGTCCACTACTTGGGCTTTGATTACCAGACCGGCGAGGAGTTCGACAGCTCCTGGGACCGCGGCGAGGCAGCCGAGTTCCCGCTCGCGGGCCTCATTGAGGGCTGGCAGGAGGGCATTCCGGGCATGAAGGTCGGTGGCCGCCGCCAGCTGACCATTCCGCCGGAGAAAGCCTACGGTCCGGCCGGCGGTGGGCACCCGCTGTCCGGCCGCACCCTCGTGTTCATCATCGACCTGCTCGAGGCGAACTAAATGGCGGCCGCTGGTGTCTTTGAACTGAGTAGCGGCGCCACCATGCCGCGCCTCGGCCTGGGCACGTACAAGCTCGACGGCCCCGCGTCCGACACGGTCGCGCTGATCCGCCGCGCGATCGAGCTCGGCTACCGCCACATCGACACCGCTTCCTTGTACGGCAACGAGGAAGCCGTGGGGCAAGCGCTTAACGACGCTATCCGCGCCGGTGACGTCACCCGCGAGGACCTCTTTGTCACCTCGAAGGTGTGGAACGACGACCAGTTCCGCGCCGCCGAGGCCTTCGGCGAATCGCTGACACGCCTGGGCTTGGAGTACCTGGACCTGTTCATGGTGCACTGGCCGTGGCCGCAGAACGGCACGTTCGTCGATGCTTACCGCGCGCTGATCGAGGTTCGCGACCGCGGCGACCTCATCTCTGTCGGTGTCGCTAATTTCTACGAGGAGGCCCTCGACGAGATCATCGACGCAACCGGCATCTCCCCGGCAGTGAATCAGGTGGAGCTGCACACCGGTTTCACCCAGCCTGAGCTCCGCGAGTACCACGCGAAGCACGGAATCCTCACCGAGGCGTGGGCGCCGCTGGGCAGGGGAGAGATCCTCTCCGAGCTCGCGATCACAGAGATCGCCGAGGCTCACGACGCCACCCCGGGCCAGGTCGCCCTGGCACACCTTTTGGCGCACGGCATCTCTGTCATCCCGAAGACCGCTAACCCGGAGCGCCTGGTGGAGAACTTCGGCGCCCTCGACGTCGCGCTGAGCGACGGAGAGGTCGCGCGCCTCGATCAGGTGCAGGGTCACCGTCAGTCCAAGGATCCGCGCGAGTTCCCGGGTTAGGCATTCGCAGACAGCTGCGTCTGCCCCCGTCTGCCCCACAAACCCAGCTACTTGGATCCAGCTAATCGCGTTTTCACGGCCGAATAGCTGGATCCAGATAGCTGGGTTTGACTTTCGCCTCTGCCGTCACCGACTAGTTGATGAACTGGCGCGCGAATTCCGCGGCGTTCCTGATGTCCTCCGGCTTGAGATTGCGGGCGAAGTTCTGCGCCTCCGACGACACGCCCTGCGGGGTGGGGTTGGAGGAAAAGTCCGGCACCGAGGAGTTCTCCGGGATGCGGTAGGCCGGTGCCTGCTGGGCCGGAGCTGGCTGGGGCTTCGCCGGTGCCGCCGGCGCCGGGGCAGGAGTGCTTGCGCGGCCGGGCTGCCACTGGCCCCAGTCTGCGGTGTAGACGTTGTTGATGTCGCACAGGTGGCCCTCGATGTGCTTCTGCCACTTGGCCTTCTGGTGAATATTCGCCCGCGGGTGGAGCTTTCCGCCCGAGCCCCAGTCGTGCTGCCAGAAGTACGAGCCGATGCCGTCCTCGATGCACCACTGGATGACGTTGTAGTTGCCGTACACGCCGGTCTTCAGCCCTGATGCGGACAGCGCCGTCTGGAACGCACGCAGGTACGGGCGGATCTGGTTGGTGTACTGCGTTCGCGTCGGGTTGTCGTCGATGGCGACGTAGATCGGTTTGCCGTTCGGGCCGCCGGCCGCGCGGTGGAGCTGGATCGCCTGCGGGGCGTGGACCGCGGCGCCGGCGGCGCCAGGCAGCCAGTCGGCGGTCTGGGCGCGGCCGTACTGGTACACAGAGGCGGTGAACAGGCCGTTGGCGGCGAAGTCGTGGGTCTCAGAGAGACGTACCGGCTTCGCCTTCATCCAGCTCACGGAGTCGGGGCGGGGCTGGGAGACGTAGCGGACCGCACCCATGTGGCCAGCGGCCTTGACGGCGCGACCAGAGGGAATGCCGCCAGCGTAGTCGAGGACGGTGCCGATGGGTTTACGGTTCTGGGCGTCGGCGGACGGGAGGCGGGAGACTCCGGCGGCACCGGCCGCGCCGAGGAGGGCGAGGGCGGAGGCGCGGCCCAGGAAACGGCGGCGGGAGAAAGCGTTAGTAGTCACAAGCAAAACATTAGCAACATGAATAACAAGTGGCCAGCGCAAACGCCGAAAGCTCGATTTTACACTTGTTTTCCAGTCCGGAAAGTGTCATGCTTTCCTATGTGGAAAACAAGGGGCATGCCATGAATGTGACAGAGGTGAATGAATCGCTAGCGGCCGTCCGCGACATCGAGGCGCGCGCCGCGCAGCTGCCGGTCCCGTGGGGCATGGTCACTGCCGCCGGGCTGACTTTCGGTCTCGGCATCGGCCTCATGCTCGCCGGTCATGTGTGGGGGCTGCTCGTCCTTCTCGTTTCGCTAGTTTTCATGATCGTGCTTGATTTTGGCAGCAAGCGGACTGTCCGCACTGCGATGAAGCAGGACGTGCAGCAAGAAGAGAATTCGTGGAGCTGGAAGCGGTTCCTGTCGTTCTTAGTGCTCTACACGATCGCGTATATCGGGATGCAGGTCTATGCCGACCACTACCCGGACGGGAACACGGCGGTCGGCATCGTCGTGGGAATCATTGCCGCCGCAGCGATGATTACGGGCTACGGCCTGACGTGGAGGAAGTTCCATTGATCGATCCAGTCATTCATCCCCTCAACCGGCTGAAGATCTGCGCGGCACTGCGCGCTGGAGGTGCGACGGAAGGCACGACGCGCCGCGAAATGAAGTTCTCGCGGCTGCGGGATATCACTGATCTGTCGGACGCGACCTTGTCCAAGCAGCTCAGCGTCTTAGAGGAGCACGGCTACGTCTCCAGGTTCCGTGAATACGGGTCAACACGTGCGAAGGACACCGTGTGGGTGACGCTCACCAGGGCAGGGGAAAGGGCCCTCGAAGGCCACCTCGACGCGCTCAACCGATACGCTGAGCCGCATGACGATACTGACTAGGACTCCGCAGGAGCTGAAGCAAGCGCTTATCGACGCCCCCGGGGTCTCCCTCGCCCCCACCATGGGTGCCCTGCACAGCGGCCACATCTCGCTCGTCCGTAAGGCCCAGAAGCTGGGCAACCCGGTGGTGGTGAGCATCTTCGTCAACCCTCTACAGTTCGCGCCGGGCGAGGACTTAGATGCCTATCCGCGCACGCTGGATGAGGACATCGCGAAGCTCGAGGCGGAAGGCGTCGACGCGGTCTTCGCGCCGAGCGTATCGACGATGTACCCTCATGGCCCCCGCACCACCATTCACCCCGGACCTTTGGGTGCCATCCTGGAGGGAAAGACTCGCCCGACGCATTTCGCCGGTGTACTCACCGTGGTGGCCAAACTGTTCTGCCTGACCGGTGCGACCGACGCGTTCTTCGGCGAGAAGGACTACCAGCAGCTGGCTCTGATCCGCCAGATGGTCGAAGACCTTCACCTGCCGGTGCGTGTGCACGGCTGCCCGATCATCCGCGAGGACAGCGGCCTGGCGCTCTCGTCGCGCAACCGTTACCTGAGCGAAGCTGAACACCAAACCGCGCTGACCTTGTCGCGCGCGCTTAAGACGGGCAGCTATGACGCAGCCCTGGCCGAGCTCAAGGCCGCCGACGGCATTGATCTCGACTATCTCGCCGTGACCACGCCGGAGCTCGAGGAGCTTCCCGAGGGCTACACCGGCCCGGCACGCCTGCTCGTCGCCGCGAAGGTGGGGCAGACCCGTCTGATAGACAATGCGGAAATCCAGGTCTAAGCCCTAGAAGGTGTGCTCGTCCGCGGGGAATTTGCCCTCGTGGACGGCGCGCTTGTAATCTGCGGCAGCTGCGCCGAGTGCCTCGCCGACCGCACCGAATTGGCGGACGAAACGCGCGCGGTGGCCACCGGCGGGGAAATCGGCCATGTCGTGCCACACCAGCACCTGGGCGTCCGTGTCTGGGCCGGCCCCGATGCCGATCGTGGGGACCGGGCAGTTCGCGGTGATCTCCTTGGCCAGCTCGGCCGGGACCATTTCAAAGACGACCATGTCCGCGCCCGCCTCGACGACCGCGTTGGTGTCTGCCCAGAGCTGGTCGGCGTTATCATCCCGGCCCTGGACCTTGAATCCGCTCAAGTTGTCCACGGACTGCGGGGTGAAGCCCACGTGGGCGCACACGGCGAGACCAGCGTTCTTGAGGGCTTCGATGCGCGGGGCGATGCGGACACCGCCCTCGAGCTTGACCATGTGGGCGCCGCTGCGGCGGATCATTTCAGTTGCGGTGCGCACGGCTTGCTCGTCGGAAGCTTCATAGCTGCCGAAGGGGAGGTCGGCCACGACAAGCGCGTTGCCGGCTCCGCGCACGACGGCGGCGGCGAGGTAGGTCATTTCGTCGACGGATACCTGGTTGGTCGTGTCGTAGCCGTAGAAGACATTGGCGGCGGAGTCTCCGACGAGCATGCACTCGATGCCGGCCTCCGCGAAGACGCGGGCGGTGGAGTAATCGTAGGCGGTGAGCATCGCCCATTTCTCGCCGTCGAGTTTCTTCTGCTTCAGGTCCGCGACCCGAACTTTCTTGGTGGGGGCCAGGTATCCAGTCATGCAGACAGTCTAGGCACGCGCCGAGGTGATGGCGTCGATCACGTTGGGATCGGCGTCTTCCACATTCACCGCGATCGGGTCCATCGGGCCCGCATCAGTCGGGTTCTCGTGGCGGGGGAGGCGCAGCACCGGGCACACGATCGGCACGCCGGCATCATTGATGATGCGGGCGGAAATGCCGTAGACGCGCTCGAGGAGCTCGGGGGTGAGCACTTCTGCCGGGGTGCCCTTGGCGATCGCGTGCCCGTCCTTGATCACCAGCAGCTCGTCGCAGAAGCGGGCCGCCAGGTTCAGGTCGTGGAGCGCCACGAGCGCCTGACGGTCGTCGCCGCGGACTTCGTCCTGGAGGATCTGCAGCAGTTCCACCTGGTGGCGCAAGTCGAGGGCGGAGGTGGGCTCGTCGAGAAGCATAATGCGTGGCGAGCGCACGAGCATCTGCGCGACGGCGACGAGCTGGCGCTGTCCGCCGGACATGTCGGAGATCATGCGGTCGGACAGCTTCGTGATGCCCAGCCGGTGCATGACCTCCGCCGTGCTTTCCAGAGCGTTGCTGGTGCCTTCGCAGCGGCGGCGCGCGGAGACCATGACGGACTCGAAGGCGGTGAGCGTTGCGCGCGAGAGCATGTCTTGCGGTACGTAGCCGACAGCTTGGACGCGCTCTTTGGCGCTCAGCGTGCGGCCGTCGACGACGATGTCCGCGCTGCCCGCGGAGGGCTTGTTGATGCCGGCGAGCGTTTTCACGAGCGTCGATTTCCCGGCGCCGTTCGGGCCGATGAGGCCGGTGATCTTGCCGTCGTCGAGCGGGCCGAATGTCATGTCGTCGATGATCGTCGAGCGGCCGTACCGCACGGTGAGATTCGTTGCGCTGATGGCCATGGGGGCTTAAGCACTCCTTCCGCGCGAGCGGGTGAAGATCAGGAACACGAAGAACGGTACGCCGACAAGGGCGGTGATGATACCCAGCGGAATAGCCACGCCAGGAATGATCGACAGCGACACGGCGTACGCGAGGCTCATGAGCATGGCGCCGGCCGCGGCCGCGCCGGGGAGGAAGAATTTCTGGTCCTCGCCGACGATCATGCGTGCGATGTGCGGGCCGACCAGGCCGATGAAACCGATGATGCCGGTGAATGCGACGGATGCGGCGGCTAGCAGTGAGGCGACGATGAGGGTGGTCACGCGGAGGCGCTGCACGTTGATGCCAAGAGCCGCCGCGCGGTCGTCGCCGAGGCGCAGCGCGGTGAGGCGCCATGAGTTGACCACGCAGAAGGGGATCGCCAGCGCGAGCACGATGGCGATCACGATATTCGCGGTCCAGGACGCGCGCTGCATGGAGCCCATCGTCCAGAACACGATCTGCTGGAGCGCCTCGTTGCTCGCCACGTACTGCAACAGCGAAAGGACCGCCTGGAAGAAGAAGGACAAGGCGATGCCAAGCAGGATCATCGATTCCGCGCTCGCCCCGCGCCAGATCGCCGCGCCCGCGATGATAAGCACCGCGAACAGGGCGGACAGCGCTGCGGTGAGCGCGAGGTTGAGCTGCGCATTCAGGATGATGGTCCAGCCCATCACGATGGACACTGCCGCGCCGAGCGCCGCCGCAGCCGAAATGCCCAGCGTGAACGGCTCCGCCAGCGGATTGTCCAGGATCGTCTGCATTTGTGCGCCGGACAGCCCTAGCGACGCGCCGACGAGCACCGCCATCACCGCCGCCGGGAGGCGGAGGGTGCGCACGACGGTCTCAGTCTGCTGGTCGACGGAATCGGGGGAGAAGACGGCGCGGAAGACGTCGCTGAGCGAAAGCTCGATGGGCCCAACGACCACCGCGACGAGGAAGCTCGCGATCGCACCGAGGACAAGGAGCGCAATCGCGATTGCTTTACGACGGCCGCGGCGACGGTAACTTTCAATCGCACGGTCCGGCGAATCCTTCTCGTAGTCGGTCTCGGGCGCTACGCGTGTGGTCACTGAGCTCTTTTCTTATCGCTTATTCGGCTTCGTATCCGTCGAGGAAGAAGGTGCCGCTGTAGTCGATCGGCATCCACTCGGCGTTGAAGTCCTCGAAGTCCTTCGCCGGGTCTAGGTCCCCGAATTCCTCCGGGTGGAGCCACTTGGCGAATGCCTCGAGAGCGAACACGTTGTACGGGCTGTCGTAGAACTGATGGTAGACGGCGAAGAAATCACCTTCCTTAGGGGCCGTCAGTTGTTCCATGCCCGGGCCGTGGAGCGGGCCGCCGAAGGACTCGCGCGCCGCCGCCTCGTCAGCCTGGTATCCCAGCTCAACATGGCTGAATGCGTCGGCCTTCTGCGGGTCGCGCGCCCACTCGCCGCCGGTGACGATCAGCTTGTCCGGGTTGACCTCGACGAGCTTCTCCGGCGTGATCTCCGTTTCGTCGGTGCCCAGGATCTCCGGTCCGACATTGTGGCCGCCTGCCGCGTCGACGAGCTTGCCCAGGTTGGCGTCGCCTGCGATTGTGCAGCAGTCCATGAATCCGGCTGCCATCCACACCACGGTTTTGGGCTTCTCCGTGATCGCGCCGACGCGGTCGGTGATGTCGCCCGCCTTCTCGGACCAGAACTTGTTGTAGCTCTCCGCGCGGTCCGACGCACCGAAAATATCGCCGAAGAGCTTCATGGACACCTCAGTGTTGTTCAGGGGGTCCTGGCGGAAGTCGGTGAAGACGTACTTCAGGCCGACGGCGTCCATGTCGGACAAGAAACCGTTCTGCTCGGCGACCTTCTTCTGGTCCAGCGTCATCATGACGACATCCGGCTTCTGCGCTAGTAGGTTCTCCACGGTCGCGTCGCCCTTCTGAAGGGAACCGATCTGCGGCAGGTCCTTGCCCTCCGGGAATTTCTCCAGGATTTTGTCGCGCATCGCAGGCGCCGCCTTTTCGAAGTCGTCGCCGTACGCCACGACCTTGTCGAACGGGTTGTCCTGCAGGATAGAGGTGGCGAAGATGCCGCGTCCCTCAGCCAACAGGATGCGCTCGGGCTGTTTGTCGAAATCGACGGTGCGGCCCGCCGCGTCGGTAACGGTCAGAACTGCCTCACCATTTTTCTCGTCCCCGTTGGAACCTGCGGCGTCACCGCCGCTGGAATCGGAGGAGCAGCCGGCGAGCCCCAGCACTGCGATGAACGAAAACAGCAGTGCTGCGAGTGTGCGTGGAAACTTCACGATCCACCTTTCAATACAAGTAAGCCTATGCTTAGTTTCAGGTAACCCTTCGCATGGTAAGGCATGCCTAATTAGAAAACAAGATTGTGCCCTAATTCGGATTGTGGGGCGATTTCCTCGGCCAATGGGTTTTGGGTAACTCCTGCACGCAAGGGGGGGCTGGCGCGGCTCTAGGACGTCTTCGCCGGGGTACGAGCAGTTCAGGCCGTTTCTTTCATGCCGTGAACGCGGTGCGGTAACGTAGCTTCTCGTTGCCCTAGTAGCTCAGTGGATAGAGCACGGCTCTCCTAAAGCCGGTGTCGGAGGTTCGATTCCTCTCTGGGGCGCTTTGACAACGCAGGACGTGCCAACCGGTGAGGACGAGGGTGCGACGTGGCGGTGAACTTGGGCGTGAACCACAAAAGCACGCGGTGTTCACGCTGGTCCTGGTCTCGGTGCTGATGGCGGTCTCTACCGTGATGGTTGGGCCTCGTCCGACGAGGCGCTGGCGGAGGCGATCGCCGACGACCCGATCGGCGCGCTCGCCGTGGTACTTCCTACCTGGGTGCTCGTGCCGTTTTTGATCACCGCGGTGCTCGCGCTGGTCTCCGGCGCGGTGCTTGGCATCTACTCCTCGGGCCTGACGCTTTTGACTTTGGGTATTAACATCCCGCGCCCCGCGGCCGCCGCGATCGACGGCGTCATTCTCACCCTCGGCACCATCTGGGTGGTTTTCTTCGCGCAAAGCTTCCTCGGGCCGTTCCAATCCTTCCTGATCACGCTCGGGGTGCCGTTGGCCAGCTGGGCGGGCATCCTCATCGCGGACATCTACTCGCGCACGCAGGATTATGATGAGCCCGCGCTTTATCGCGTCGAAGGCCGCTACGGTGCCGTCGACTGGATCTCTATTGGGATCTTGGTGGTCTCCTCGGTGATTGGCTGGGGCCTGGTGGCCAACCTGTTCGCCGAAGAAGCCGCTTGGAACAACTGGCAGGGCTACCTCCTACCACTGGTTGGCGAGCACTGGGCGGACGCGAACCTCGGCGTGCTCGTCGCGCTCGTGTTCTCCTTTGTTGTGGCGTGGTTTGCGCGCCGGGGCCGCATCCGCCGGTAGGAGGGGAGCGTGGCATAGTGCGCTCAGGCCAGCGCCCCATGCTTATCCACGACCCCTTCGGAGCGCACACCACCAGCGCAATACACAACAACCTCGTCGCCGGGCGAGAACTGCGCAAGCGTCCTCGATACCGCTTCCGGGTTTTGCTCCACCTCGCTGAGCGGGAGGTTTATCCCCGGCACGGGCAGATCCGCGACTGCCTTCTCGTGCGGTTCACGGACGTCGATAGAGGGTAGGCGGTGGGCCGTGAGGGCGTCGAAAAGCGCTTGCCCCTCATGGCTTGCGGAACACGCCTCGGTGTAGGTGCCCAAGTGCGTGGCGAGCTCGCGCCACGGGTCGCGGGTGACGGTGAAGCGGCGCATCGTGGCGGAAAGGACGTCGTACATGTGCAGCCTGCCCACCTTTACCTCGCCGACGCCGGAGAGGTACTTCACCGCCTCGGTGGACATGAGCGAGCCGACCACCGAGGTGGTCACGCCGAGCACGCCGTCGGTGGCGCAATCCGGCACGGAATCCGCGTCCGGCTGGGGGGGTAGAGGTCCCGCAAGCCCACACCGTCCGCGGGCGCGCTGGGGCCGGAGTGCCACAGGGCGATGTCGCCGCTGTAGCGCAGCACCGAACCCCATAGAAGCGGCGTGCCGGTGACCTCCGCGGCGTCGGCGGCGAGGAATTTGGTGGCGAAGGTGTCGGAGCCATCGATGAATAAATCGATGCCCTCGAGCGCCTCGATGAAGTTGTCGGTGCTGAGCCGGTCGCGTACGGCCGTGACCTGGATGTCCGGCTGCAGCTCGAGCAGACGCTCGGCGGCCACGTCGACCTTCCTGCGGCCCACATCGGAAGCGCCGAAGAGGATCTGACGGTGGATGTTGGTCAGATCGACCGTGTCGTCGTCCCACACTGTGATGTAGCCAACACTCGTGGCCTCGAGCGTCTGCATGACGGGACAGCCCAACCCGCCCGCACCGATGACCAGCACGTGGGCCTCGTGCAGGCGCTGTTGCTGTTCCGGCCCGAAGCCAGGCAGGTTCATCTCGCGTGCGGTGCGTTTAAGTTCTCGCTCGGGCAGCACGCTACAGCACCTCGTCGGCCCAGCTGGCCAGCCCGTCGAAGGCGGAGGATGCCACGGCGTGCTCGCGCCTCGGAATCCGCCCCGCGGCGAGCACCAGTCTGCCAGCCTCCACCGCGTGCCGCATGGCCTGCGCCATCGCCACCGGGTCTTGGCAGCGGTTCACCGCGCTCGCAAGCAGCACGCCCGAGCAGCCCAGCTCCATGGCGAGCGATGCGTCGGAGGCGGTGCCCACGCAGTCGTCGATAAGCACCTTCGTATCGGGATTTGCCTCATGGGCAGCGTGTGCGACGTCGCGGGCGAGCGTGTACAGGTCACGCGCGCTGATCGGTTTGGAACGCACCTGAATGACGCCGGCGCCACCAGCTGCGGCCGCGCGGGCGCGCTCAACCACGTCGGGGCCTTGGCCGGTGACAAAGTAGCAGCGCAGATCGAGTTCGGGTGTGCTCATATGCCGGTTAATCACGCAGGGCCTCAATCAGGTCGTCTTTGGACATCTCGGAGCGGCCCTCGATGCCGAGCTCCTGGGCGCGGTCGTACAGCTCCGTTTTCGTCCACTCCTCGTACGCGTCCGCTTCGCCACCGCGCTTGCCCAATGCGGAACTCCCGTCGCGTGCCGCCGCATTAGCGATTGCCGCCGCCTTGGACTTGGAATTGCCCTCGGCGAGAAGCGCTTCGTAGAGCTCTGGATCCTTGATTGGGTCAGCCATAACGCTAAGACTATGGGCCTGTAGCAGATCTCGCCGATTGCATAGTTTTTGAGCCTATTAATTAGCGAATTTTTTTAGGCATATCCGTGAAAAGTTTTAGCAGTACGATCAGTGTGTTTTCTCGGGTAAAAGGGGGGTTTAACCCCCTAAAGGGGCTAGCGAAAATTTATAAGTCGCCCGTTAAAAATCATCAACACGATGAATAAGTGCATAATATGCAACAGATCTACTGTGGCCGAGCTTACAATTTGCTAAAAATTGTCTACGAATTAACATGGGTAACATGTCAAATATCGCAACACCAGCCAGGGCTGCGAAGCGGCAGCCCCCGCCAATCAAGCCCGTCTCTCATGGTAGGGCTGTCGCAGTCCTCGCTCTGGGCACTGCCTTCCTCGCCGCGACACCGCTTTTGGTGAAGGCCGCGAACATGGACCCTGCAACGCAGGCGTTCCTTCGTGTCTTCATCGGCTTCCTCTGCCTCCTGCCGTTCGGCATTATGGAGATTAAAAAGAAGGAAGGCCTGGCCCGCAAGGGCATCATCTACTCGGTGATCTCCGGTCTCTTCCTGGGTATCGACTTCACTGCATGGAACTACTCCATTTTCTACATCGGCGCCGGCGTGGCCGCGATTCTGCTTAACCTGCAGGTCATCATCGTGCCGATGCTTACCGCCATTTTTGATAAGTACAAGATTCCGCCGGTCTTCCTGGTGCTTGTGCCCATCATGGCCGTCGGCGTGCTTCTCACGGGTGGCGTGTTCGAACCGTCCGAGGCAACCGGCCCGGACACGATCTACGGCATCAAGACCGCAACCCTGGGTACGGCCTTCGGCCTGACCTCCGGTGTGTGCTACTCGTTCTACCTGTACTTCTCCCGCAAGGCCGGCACCTCGGCCCGCAAGGATCTCTACATCCAGCCGATGATGTACACGGCTGCGGCACAGATGGTTGCGCCGACCATCGTTGCTTACACCGTTTCCGCCCGCGGCGGCTTCGACTTCAAGAACGGCGTGCTTGTCGACGGCGTCCTCCCGGCAGTCAACCCGGAGACCGCACTCGGCGACCCGCTGACCGCCTGGAACTGGATCGCCCTGATCCTGCTGGCCACCTTCGGTCAGGCTCTTGCATGGACCTTCGTCCAGTACGGCACCGTCTGGCTTGACCCGACGCTGTCCGCAGGTATCCTCCTGCTCTCCCCGGTGACCTCCGTCATCATCGCTGCACCGTTGTTCGGCGAGGTTCCGTCTGTCCTGCAGATCATCGGTGTCCTGATGATTTTGGCTACGGTGGCTTACCAGAACGGTTTGTTCTCCATTCTGATGGGCAAGAGGAAGAAACCGGACGAAGAAAACCCGGACGAAATGTTGGACGAACAGTTGCAGCGAGAAGGGTTAGCGCCTGGGCACTCGCCTGACGATGTCCCAGACAACCCGAAAAAGCATCACCACTAAGTCCGAAATTGCGTCCCCGGCCCTTCACTCACTGGGGGCGTAACGGCAGATATATAGGAGAAAGCATGAACCTCACCCAGCGTGAACAAGAAAAGCTGCTCATCGTGGTGGCAGCCGACGTTGCTCGTCGCCGCAAGGAACGCGGCCTGAAGCTGAACCACCCTGAGGCTGTAGCACTGATCACCGATTTCCTGCTCGAGGGCGCCCGCGACGGCAAGACCGTGGCTCAACTCATGAGCGAGGGTGTAGAGGTCCTCACCCGCGATGACGTCATGGAAGGCGTCCCGGAGATGATCTCTGACGTCCAGGTCGAGGCAACGTTCCCGGATGGAACGAAGCTGGTCACAGTTCACAACCCCATCCGCTAACTCTGAAAGGTTTAAGGATCGCATCATGATTCCTGGCGAGTACTTCATTTCCGACGGTGAACCAATCACCGTGAACGCGGACCGCGAAGCAGTCACCATCGAGGTGACCAACCGCGGCGACCGCCCGGTGCAGGTCGGTTCCCACTTCCACTTTGCAGAAGCAAACTCCGAGCTTGAGTTCGACCGCGAAGCAGCGCGTGGCAAGCGTCTGGACATTCCCGCAGGCACCGCGGTTCGTCTCGAGCCTGGCGATACCAGGACCGTCGACCTGATTGACTTCGGCGGCGAACGCCAAGTCTTCGGCTTCAACAGCCAAATCAACGGCGCACTGGACAATTAAGAGTAAGAGAGGGACACAACACTATGGCATTTCAAATGGATCGCCGTCAGTACGCCGAGCTTTACGGCCCCGCCGAGGGCGACGGCGTGCGACTGGCAGACACCAACCTGGTCGCTCGCGTCGAGCGCAACATCCCCAAGCCGGGTGAGGAAGTCACCTTCGGCGGCGGCAAGGTCATCCGCGACGGCATGGGCCAGAACAGCCGTGTGACCGGTAACCAGCAGATACCGGACGTGGTCATCACCGGTCCGCTAATCATTGACTACACCGGTATTTACGTCGCTGACATTGCGATCAAGGACGGCCGCATTCTCAAGATCGGTGCTGCAGGAAACCCGGATATTCAGGACGACATCGACATCACTATCGGCGTGGGCACCGAGGTTATCGCTGGTGAGGGAAAGATTGTCACCGCGGGTGCAGTGGATACCCACATCCATTTCATCTCCCCGGGGCAGGTCGAGGCCGCACTGGACAACGGCACCACCACGCTCATCGGCGGCGGCGTTGGCCCGGCTGAGTCCACCAACGCAACCACGGTTACCTCCGGTGCGACGAACATCCGCCGCATGATCGAGGCGACCAAGGACTTCGCCGTCAACGTCGGCTTCCTGGGCAAGGGCCACGCATCTGACGTCAACCCGCTGCGCGACCAGATTCTTGGCGGCGCAATCGGCCTGAAGATCCACGAGGACTGGGGCGCGACCGCGAACACCATCGACACCGCGCTTAACCTTGCGGACGAGGCTGACATCCAGGTCGCCATTCACACCGACACCCTCAACGAGGGCGGCTTTGTGGAGGACACCCGTGCAGCCATCGGCGATCGCGTCATCCACACCTTCCACACCGAAGGTGCCGGCGGCGGCCACGCTCCGGACATCATCGAGGTAGCCAGCATGCCGAATGTGCTGCCGGCGTCCACCAACCCGACGCTGCCGTACACGGTGAACACCCTGGACGAGCACCTCGACATGATTATGGTGTGCCACCACCTCAACCCGGACCTGCCGGAGGACGTCGCCTTCGCAGACTCCCGCATTCGTCGCGAGACCATCGCGGCCGAGGACGTCCTGCACGACCTAGGCGCACTGTCGATCACGTCTTCCGACTCCCAGGCCATGGGCCGCGTCGGCGAGGTCACCCTGCGCACCTGGCAGGTTGCTCACCGCATGAAGGAGCAGTTCGGTCCGCTCGAAGGCGACTCTGAGAACAACGACAACAACCGCATCAAGCGCTACATTGCCAAGTACACTATTAACCCGGCGATCGCTCAGGGTGTTTCCCACGTTGTCGGCTCGGTGGAAGAAGGCAAGCTTGCGGACCTCGTCGTCTGGAACCCGAAGAACTTCGGTGTCAAGCCGGACACCGTGCTGAAGAGCGGCTTCATCGTCCGCTCGATCATGGGTGATTCCAACGCGTCCATCCCGACCCCGCAGCCGCGCACCATGCGTTACTCCTTCGGTGCACTCGGCCGCGCTGCAGAGCGCACTTCTGTGACGTTCCTGCCGACGCTCGCGATCGAGGCTGGCCTGCCCGAGTCCCTGAACATTGGCCGTAAGTTTGTTGAGGCCAAGGGCATGCGGAACATCTCCAAGAAGGATATGAAGCACAACGACGCCATGCCGGACATCAAGGTCGATCCGGAGACCTACGAGCTGACTGTGGATGGCAAGAAGATCACGTCTGAGCCGGCAGAGGTTCTGCCGATGGCGCAGAGGTACTTCCTGTTCTAAGCCCGATGTAGAAAGGAGAGCGGAGGGGCGAATCAGCCGCTCCGCTCTCGACCTTTTTGGAAAGGAGTGGAATTTGCTCATCACCAAAATTCTGGGCAATGTCAACGACACACCGGATGGCGCCAGGGCAACCGACTCGGTTGTCTTTGACAACGAGAGCCGCGTCAAGCGCGTTCAACGGGTTGTCACCGAGGCGGGCAGCGATCTCGGCCTGCGCCTGGACAGCGAATTCAAGGAACTGAAAGACGGCGACATTCTGTACCGCGATGGCGATGCCGTGATCGTCGCAAAGATCGCTCCCGTGGACGTGCTTGTGATCAAGCCGCGCACGATCAAGGAGGCACTGCTAGTGGGCCACACCCTGGGCAACCGCCACCTGCAGGCGCAGTTCTTCGATGCGTCGAGCGTCTTCGGCGCCGAATGCATGGTTGTCCGTTACGACCACACAGTTGAGCACACGCTCGAGCACCTCGAAGTCGACTTCGATCGCGGCGAGCACGTGATGCCGAGGCCTTTCCGTCATGCAGAGCACACACACTAAGCCGAACTCGGACCTCGTCGTCTGGCACATCACTGACTCGGCGCTGCCCACCGGCGCGTTCGCGCACTCGGCGGGTATGGAGACGTTTATCCAGGACGGTGAGATCGATGATCCCGAATCGTTCTCCGTCTGGCTGCGGGATTACCTCTACCAGGCCACGTTTGGCGAGGCGCTGTCCGCGCGTTTCGCAGCCCGGCTGGGTGCAAAGGATCTACCGCTCGAGGAGGCAGCCGAGCAGCTGCATGAACTCGACGCGCTGACGCACGCCACCCAGACACCGAAACAGCTTCGCGTGTCCATGAACTCCATGGGCCGGCGCATGTCTAAGGTCGCGCGCATCGTGGACCCCGAAAACGCGCTGGTGGAAGAGTACGATGGGGGGCTGAAGGAGCGTCGCTACAAGGGCAACCCGGGCATCGCCGCAGGGCTGCTGCTGGGGGCTGCGGGTGTCGACGAGCACACCGCAGTGCGCGCGTACCTCATGCAGATGGCCACGTCCATGGTGCAAAACGCGATTCGTGCGATCCCGCTCGGGCAGGATGCGGGCCAGCGGATCCTGGTTGAAATCTATCCCTACATCGACGCGTTTGCAGAAGTGACGCTGAAACATGACTGGCACGACTTGGGTGTCACAGCCCCGCGTCTGGAGCAGGCGCAGATGGCGCACGAGCATCTGCGCTCGCGCATGTTCATGTCTTAAACACCAACAGAAAGGAACGTAACAATGAGTGTTGTCAAAGTCGGGATTGGTGGACCTGTCGGCGCCGGTAAGACGGCGCTGATCGAGCGCATCACTCGCGCGCTCGAAGGCGAGGTCTCCATGGCCGCGATCACTAACGACATTTACACCACCGAGGACGCGAAGATTCTCGCCCGCGACGGCGTGCTTCCGGAGGACCGCATCATCGGTGTGGAAACCGGCGGCTGCCCGCACACCGCGATTCGTGAGGACACCTCGATGAACGAGGCAGCCTACGAGGAACTTCTTTCGCGCCACCCGGATCTGGAGATGGTGTTCGTGGAGTCCGGCGGCGATAACCTGTCGGCAACGTTCTCGCCGGAACTGGTGGACTTCTCCATCTACATCATCGACGTTGCCCAGGGTGAGAAGATCCCGCGCAAGGCAGGCCAGGGCATGATCAAGTCCGACCTGTTCGTGATCAACAAAACCGACCTCGCGCCGCACGTCGGTGCGGACCTTCAGGTGATGGAGGACGATTCCAAGGTCTTCCGCGGCGACAAGCCGTTCGTGCTGACGAACCTGCGTACCGACGAAGGCTTGGACGGCGTGATCAAGTGGATCCGTCACGATGTTTTGATGCAGGACCTCGCAAGCTAATGCTCCGGGACGACATCGCGACAATCCAGGACGCGGAGGAGCAGGGCTTCACCGGTGTGCTGAACCTGGGGATTGGCGAAAGCGGCGGCCGTTCGATCGCTCGCCGCCAGTACCACGCAGGTGCACTGAAGATCATCCGCCCGCACTACCTCGACGACACCGGCCAGGTGTACTACACCATTGTCAACCCGGGTGGCGGCTATGTCGGCGGCGACGGTTACTACCAACGGTTTGCGCTCGAGCCGGGGGCTTCCGCCGTCATTACTGACCAGTCCGCTACCAAGGTCTACCGCACCCCGGGCGGCCACGTGTATCAGCGCATGGCGTTCGAGGTCGAGGCCGGCGGCGTCTTGGAGTACGTGCCCGATCAGCTCATCTTGTACAGGGATGCCGATTTCCGGCAGGACACAGTGGTCAAGCTCGCCAAAGACGCGTCGTTTTTCATGTCCGAAATTGTCACGCCGGGGTGGTCGCCGGATAAGTCGATCTTCGGCTACGAGCACATGCACCTGCGCACGCAGGTTGAGATCGACGGCGAACTCGCACTCGTGGACAACCTGCGCATCGACCCGAGCTCGACCGTGCACCCGGTCTCAAGCATGGGATTTATGGGTAGCTACACCCACGTGGCTAGCGCGATCTGCTTTGATCCGCAGATTACTGACGCAACTCTGGACGCCGTACGCGACGCTCTGCCGAGCGACAACGGCGCCGAGAGTTCGATTACCGCTACAGATGAGCCGGGATTTGTCCTGCGCGCGGTAGGAAACCGCACTGAGGATCTCATGGCGACGGTTTTGGCGGCAGTGAACACGGTCCGCTCCCAGTTCCGCGGCCAGGGCCAGCTGAAGCTGCGCCAGTACTAGTGCTTGTGTGTTGCACCGATCCAGTGCAACACCGTATGCACCTGCTCATCCGCGATGGCGTAGTAGATACTGCGGCCGTCGCGGATCGAGCGCACCACCCCCGTTTTCTCCATCGCGCGAAGTGCGGCGGAAGTGGTCGCCATCTTCGTGCCGGTGAGGTCGGATAGCTCCGATACGGCCAATTGCTCCGGCCCGGCGAAATGGATTGCGCTGAGCAGCGCGAGACGCGTCGGGTCGGACAGCGTTTTAAATACCGGTGTCCAGGCCAGGATGTTTACGTCGTGTTCCCAATCTTCCACGCGTTATACTACCTCCGCAGGCGCGGTTGCTCCGTTGACAACCAGGGTCGGGGTGCCGTTGCGGCGCTCGAGTACAGCATCAATCCCGAACACCTCGTTGAGTAGGCTGGGTGTGAGCACGTCGAGGGGGTTTCCCTCCGCAACGGTTGCTCCGTTGTGGAGCACGATCAATCTATCGCAGTACTGCGCCGCCAAGGCGAGGTCGTGCAACGCGATACCGACGCTGAACCCCTCGTCCACAGTGATGGACTTCAACATCCCGAGTAGCGCGTGCTGGTGATGGAGGTCGAGGTGGTTCGTGGGTTCGTCGAGAAGCATGTGCTGCGCGCCTTGGGCGAACGCGCGGGCGGTCATCGCACGCTGCACCTGGCCGCCGGATAGCGCGGTGACGGGGCGGTCCGCGAGGTCGCTCAACCCCGCGTTGTGCAACGCGAAGTCCACGGCCTGCGCGTCGGCGCTGCTCGGTTTCCAGAACAACCCGCTGCCGGCGGAGCGTCCCATCTCGACCAGCTGGCGCACGGAGATCGCAGGCGGGGTACCGGCCGACTGCGCCACGTACGACAGCAGACGCACACGCTCGCGGTGGCTGTAGGAGGTAAACGTTTGGCCGTTGTAGCGCACCTCGCCCTCGAAGTCGGTTACTCCGGCGAGAGACTTGAGCAGCGTCGATTTCCCGGAACCGTTGGGGCCGACTAGCCCGGTCAAAGTGGCGTCGGGGATGTGCGCGTCGATGTCAAGGCGGAAATCGTCGTACGCGGCGAGAACACGAGCGTCAATCACAGCTTGGTCCTTTTTAAGATGACGAAGAAGAGCGGGACGCCGATCAAGGCGGTGATCACACCTACCGGCAGTTCCTGCGGAGCGAATAGCACGCGCGCAATCGCGTCTGCGACGACGAGGAAAATCGCGCCAACGATTGCGGAGACCGGGATGAGGCTGCGGTGCAGAGGGCCGATGAGCATGCGCACGGCGTGCGGGACGATCAGGCCGATAAAGCCGATGGCGCCGACGGATGCGACCGTCGCGGCCGTGAGCAGCGATACCGCGATAAGGACGGTGTAGCGCACGCGGACGACGGGAACGCCCATGGTGGATGCGGTTTCGTCGCCAAGCGACAGCGCGTCGAGGTAGCGCGACATCAGCCACAACAGCGTCACCCCGATTGCGCCCACGACCACGACAGCGACGAGTGTGTTCCAGCGGGCTGCGGAGAGCATGCCGAGCAGCCAGAACATGATGCCGCGGGTGGATTCAGCGTTGCCAGACGCCGTGACGACGAGCGAGGTGACGGACTCGAAAAGATATCCCACCAGCACGCCGGTGAGGACCACACGCGTGGCGTCGGCGGCGGTGTTTTTCAACAGCAGCATCAACAGGCTGAAGGAGAGTAGCGCGCCTATCGACGCACCCGCGACGATGCCCCACTGGAAGGTGGAGAAAATGATCGCCACCACGGCGCCGGTAGAAGCGCCGGAGGAGATGCCGAGCAGGTACGGGTCAGCCAGGTCGTTGTGCGTGATGGCCTGCATCGCCACACCGCACACCGCCAAGATCGCCCCAACGCACGCGGCCATGAGCACCCGCGGCAGGCGCAGATCCGTCAGCACTGAACGTTGCAGCGCGGAGAGCTCGTCGAGATGGAACAGGGAAATACCGCTCGAGCCGAGCGGCAGGGAAAGCAGGATCGCTGCGACGAGCACGAGTGCCGCCACGGCGCCGAGAATCTTCGGGTTGCGCACTTAATTGTCCGCAATCCCGGACGTGATCGCGTCGGACATGGCCTGAACCGCCTGGTAGGAGCGCGCGGACGCGGAGGTGGCTACGCCCGGCACGACGATGTAGCGCTCCTTTTTCACAGCTTGCATTTCGCGGGTGCCTGGGTTGTTCTCCAGATCGGTCACCTTCTCCTGCCAGGTATCGCCGGGCTCGCCGCGAACCGGCAAGTCCGCGATGACGATAACGTCCGGATCCGCCTGTGCGACCTCCTCCCAGGACACCTGGGGCCACTCTTCCTTGACGTCCTCGAACACGTTGGTCATGTTTACGGCGCGCCCCATTTCGGTGACGATGGACGGCCCGCCCGCCACGTACGGCGCGCCCCCGAGGGAGGAGTACAGGAGCATGAAGGTAGTGCCGTCGGGTGCCTGCTGAGCCTTGTCTAGCGTGTCTCGCTGCTGCTCAATGAGTTCTGCGACCTTGTCCTCGTGACCGAAAAGCTGGCCCAGTTCGGTCAGGTCTCGCTCGATGAGCTCGAAGGAGTTCTTGCCTGCGTTTTCGCCGTAGTCGCTGCATTCCGTGTTGGTGAGGTAGGTGGCCACGCCGGCCTTCTGCCATTCCTCGCGCGTGCCGGCGGAATCGGCGGTCCACACCAGTTCAAACGGGGAGTAGATGAAGTCCGCGTCAGCCGCACGGATCTGCTCCGCGGTGGGGATTTGGTCTGCGATCGCCTTTGGTTTGGGTAGGCCGTCGGGCGGGTTGTCCTTCTGGTGGCCGACGCCCGCGATCTGCTCGCTCGCGCCGAGCATCAGCAACGTGTCGGAGGCGCCTTGCTCCAGCGCCACCGCGCGCTGCACTGGGGTGTCCACGTGGATTTCAACACCGCAGTTATCCAGCGTGGCGGAGTTCTGTGTGGTCGTATCCTGTGCCGCTGTTTCGGAGCCATCTTCCGTGGTGCTACAGGACGCCGCTAAGAGCGCGGTAGCAATTGGGGCGACGACAAGTGCCTTCTTCACGTAGACTCCTTCAAATAATCAATCGATTATTTGAATGTAGCAGCTGCGTGCGCCGGAATCACATTCCAGGGGGATCTACACGGTCATCGGGCCAGCGCGCATGGGGTGGCCGAGCGGCTCGATGTGCACGAACGTCTCTGCACCGCCCAGCGCCGTGGCGACGCCTGTCTCCACCTCGTCGGCCCGATCATGCGAGCGCGCCACCGTACACTCGCCGGGCAGCTCCCGGTCCGCTTCAGCGATGGTGTCCACGTCCGGCTCACCGGTGGCCATCGCTGCCTCAGCCGCGTCGAGCAGCCGCTGCAGGCGGGGAACGTTGAGCTGGTACGCACCGTCGTGTTCCGGGCCTTCCACGGGTTGGATCCAGCCCGTGGCGGTGAAGATGAACAAGCGGATTTCCAGCATGTTTGCCTCCAAACCGAGTGTGTCCTTCGGATCTCCCAGGTGTGGCACGTAACCCCCTGCGGGCCGTGAAGTGCCCCGGGTTTTGGTCCTAGGCATGTGCCTTGGTTTCCTTTATTTCTTTATCGGGGTGGTGTCCCCAAAATTCGGCTTCGACTTCAGCCGGGGTGCGGTAGTGCAAGCTCTGGTGGAGCCGTGATGAGAGTGTCCGATCCCGAGGTCGTCGGCGAGGTCCACCGCTTCCTCGTCGTAAGTGTCCAGGTAGTACAGCTCGTAGGTGTCGAATCGCATGGGTCCCCCTCGGTGTCGTGCGGCAGCCCCCTGCTGCCGCCTATCTGCGACAGTAAAGGGCCCACCCGCCGCGCTCAAGCGTTAGCGCGCACACGTCAATGCGCATCCGTGGCGGAACCGGGAAAGGGGATAGGCTTGCCGTCATGGATGAACAGGCAAAGCTCGAGCGCATCTTCAACTACCGATTCGGCGACATTTACAGCAACTACCTGGCGAAAGTGGAGCGCAAAGGGCACTCCCGCGAGGAGCTCGACGACGTTTTGGGCTGGTTCACCGGCCTCGACGCGGTGGCGCTGCAGCAGGCCGCAGACGCAGAGCTGACGCTGCGCGATTTTTTCGGCACCGTCACGCTCACCACCCACGCCGAGCTGATCACCGGCAAGGTGTGCGGGGTGCGCGTCGAGGAGGTTGACGACGATCTCATGCGCTCCATCCGCCAAATGGATCTGCTTGTCGACGAGCTGGCCCGCGGCAAGAAGATCGCCAACATCAAACGCGGCTAGCGCATGTCGCGCAGCACCTCGAATGCCCGGCGAACCAGGGCTCGCCCCGCATCGGGGTCGCGGGGCTCGGGCAGCGCGAGGTACGCCTTGACCGCGGTAGCCCCCGCGATGCCGTACGCGTGGAGCAGCACCTCGGCGTCAAACGGCGTGGCCCCGGGGGTGCGGCGCCGGACGCTCGCCACGAGCGGCTCCGCGATTTCCCGCACGGTCTCCTCCGCAGGCGGCGAGGCGGCATCTGCGCGGGCTCGGTCCCCAAGGAGCACCAGTGTGGAGGCGGAGTAAAGCTCGAAGCCGTCCTCATTGAGCGCGTCGATGATGATCGCCTCGATCGCCTGCGCCGCGGAAAGCTCCGCCGGCAGCGAGGCAAGCTGCTCGGCGATGGTGGAGAACACCTTGCGCAGGAATTCCTCCAGCGCCTCGTCGATGTCCGCGAAGTAATTGTGGAAGGTCCTGGTAGACACGCCTGCGCGCTCCGAGACTCGTGCGACGGTGGTGGCGGCCGTGCCCTCTTCAAGCAGCAAGGTCGCGGTTGCCTCCGAGATCGCGCACCGGGTCGCCGCCTTTTTCTCTTCGCGCAGACTCATGACTACACCGTAACTGGCTCGGTCGTCTGCGAATGCCCGCGGTGGAGCTTCTCCCCCTCGATGTCCAGGTTCGGCAGCGCCTTATCGAGCCAACCCGGAATCTTCCAGGCGCGGTCGCCCAGCAGGTACATGGTGGCGGGGATGAGCGTCATGCGCACCACGAATGCGTCGATGAGCACGCCGGCTGCGAGTGCGAAGCCCATGGCTTTGATGAACGGCTCGTCCATGAGGACGAACGCGGCGAACACCGAGATCATGATCAGCGCGGCCGCGGTGACCACGCGGGCACCGTGCTTGTAGCCGTTGGCCACCGCGTTGCCGGCGGACTTGCCGCGGGAGACGTAGCCTTCGCGCATACGCGTGACCAGGAACACTTGGTAATCCATGGCCAGGCCGAAGGTCAGGCCGATGAGCATGATGGGCAAGAAGGACAACAGCGGCTGCGGGTCTTCGATGAGCCCGAACATGCCCTCCTGGAAGATCGCCACGGTCACGCCGAACGTCGCTGCCATGGACAGGCCGAAGCCCAGCGCGGCGAGCAGCGGCACCCAGAACGAGCGGAACACCAGCATGAGCACGATGAACGCGAGCCCCAGGACGATCGCGATGTACGGAACGAGCACGTCGGAAAGCATCTGCGAGATGTCGTCGAAGATTGGCGTGATGCCGGTGATGCCGAACGTGGCGCCGGTTTCGTCCTCGAACGGCTGCTTGAACTCGCGCAGGCGCCCCAACGTGTCGGTGGTGGCTTGGTCGGTGGCGCCGGAATCCGGCGTGATCAGGATTTGGGCGGCGTCGAAGTTGTCCGTGGTGCGCACGATCTGCGCGTTGACCACGCCTTCGGTGCCGGTGAAATCCTGCAGCAGCGTTTGGTAGGAGCCCATCCGGTCCTGCTCGGCCACGTCAGCCGCGTCCACGTACGCGATCATTGGCGCGTTGCGGCCGGGGCCGAAGGCGTCGTTCACGATCTCGTACGCCTCTCGCTGCGGGGAGCCGAGCTTCGCGGTGCCGTCGGTCGGCATAGCCAAGCGCAGGTTCGCGGCGGGGATGGCGAGGATGCCAAGCAGCACGACACCGGCGATGAGGTTCAGCCACGGACGCGCGCGGATCTGGCGTGCCCACAGCAGGCCCATGGTCGGCTTGTCGTCCTCCGGGTCGGGGACCCTCGGGCCGGGAATGCGGATAGCGAATGCCCGGGTGCCCAGCAAACCAAGCAGCGAGGGGAGGAAGGTGAGCGCAACAGGCACGGCGATCGCGACCGTCGCAGCCGCGGCAAGCGCCATGGTGGCCAGGAACGGAATGCGGATGATTGACAAGGCGGCGAGCGCGATGAGCACCGTCGTGCCCGCGAAGACCACAGAGCCGCCCGCTGTGCCGAGCGCCATCCCCATGGCGTGGGCACGCTGCTCCTTGTCCATCTTCTTCAATGCCTGCGCCAGTTCCTTCGGCGACAGGTTGTTCAGGCCGGAGGTGGAGATCAGCTCATTGCGGAAGCGGGCCAGGATGAACAGGGAGTAGTCGATGCCCACGGCGAGGCCGATCATGGACGCGAGCGTCGGCGTTATGTCGGAGATCGCATCGGTGAACAGCGTGCCCATCTGCACACCGAGGATGCCCACGCCCACGCCGATGACGGCGGCAATCAGCGGCAGGCCAGCAGCGACCAGGGAGCCGAAGGTGACCAGCAGCACGATCGCGGCGACGGCCATGCCGATGAGCTCCGAGGTCCCGTCCATTTCGCCGGCACCGCTGAACGCGTTGCCGTTGTATTTAACGGTGAGATCGGTGGCGTCGTAACGCTCGAGGATGCTTTCGACTTCGCCGAGGGTCTCCTCGGGGATGTCCATGATGTTGTCCTCGGTGAACGTGACGGACACGGTTCCGGTGCGCCCGTCGGGGCTCAGCGGCGACAGCGCAGCGAGGTCAGCGTCGATCTGCTCCTGCGGCATGCCCTGCGCGGCCTTGGCTTCGCTCATTTGCTGCGCCATGCCAGCGGCGGCGAGTACGGGGTTGACAATCGCCTCGGGCTCACGGAAGTCGCCGGTGGCCTTGAGTTCGTCGAGCATGGCATCGACCTCGGCCATCACCTGCGGGTCTTCGAGCGTTGTCCCTTCCGGTGCCTGGATCACGACGGTGCCGCTGGGCACGCTCATCGCGTCCTCGTCGCTGCCGAAGCGCTCGTTCATCTCCTCCTGCGTCACGGTGGAGTCCATGTCCGGCATGGAGAACGTCGGGCTGGGGGATTTTGCAAAGTTCACGGCGCCGAAGCCGAGGGCGCCTAAAAGGATCAGCCAGACGGCCAAAAACGGCCACACTTTTTTGTAGGACCAGCTGCCTAGCCGATAGAGAAATTCAGACATGTTGCACACAATATGCAAAGTTGCATAACGCGTGCAACATTTCGCGAATGAAAAAAGGGAGGTGGGGCGCCTCCCTGGAAGCGTCTGCGACGCGGCGGTGCCGAATTAGAGCAGCACCGAAACGCCGCGCACGGTGGAATCCCACAGTCCGATCACGGAAAAGCTGAGGTCAGAAAGTGAATCCTGCCAAGATGCCGGCAAGAAGTTGTTGGTGATGTCGGTGGGCATCATGCTCACCCCGATCATCGGCGTGATGGATTGGAAATACGCCCAAGAACACATCAATTGGGGCACCCTGGTCGTCTTCGCCGCCGGGATCTCGCTGGGTAAGTTCCTGCTGGACACGGGCGCGGCGACCTGGCTGTCGGAGGCTACGTTCGGCGCCATCGGCCTCGCGTCCATGCCGATCATCGCCACGATCGCGCTGGTGAGCCTGTTTAACATCCTCATCCACTTGGGGTTCTACTCGCGCCGGTGCATCCAGGCGCCGCCGCGGTCCAACAGCGGCGCGGCCTGGCGTCTGCAGATGCGACGGTGGACCGACCGCGAAGGCGAGGAAATCCCGGACGGCTGATCAGCTCAGGGCCGGTAGGATGGCGCCATGGCACTTATTGATCCCCGCACAAAGTACCCCTCCGATTTCCCCTCCGAGCCGCGCCAGGACAACCCCGGCCTTGATACCAAGATGGCAACCGCGCCCGATCTGGGCCAAGACTCCTACGTAGGCTCCGGCAAGCTCGAGGGTCGTCGCGCCCTGATCACCGGCGGCGACTCCGGCATCGGTGCCGCCACCGCCATCGCGTTCGCCCGTGAGGGCGCGGACGTGGCCATCTCCTATCTGCCGGAAGAGCAGGAAGACGCAGACCGCATTGTGAAGCTCATCGAGGACGCCGGCCGCAAGGCCGTTTCCATCCCCGGCGACCTGAAGGAGCTGGACAACTGCGTGGCCGCGGTAGAAAAGACCGTCGAGGGCCTCGGCGGCATTGACCTTCTAGTCAACAACGCTTCGCGCCAGGTGTGGAACGACGGGTTGCTAGGCGTCTCCGATGAGGACTTCGACGCAACTATGAGGACCAACCTGTACTCCGCGTTCCGCGTGACCAAAGAGGCGGTCAAGCACATGGAGCCGGGTTCCTCCATCATCTTCTCTACCTCCATCCAGGCGTACAGCCCGTCCAAGGAGCTGCTGGATTACGCGATGACCAAGGCCGCCTTCAACAACCTTGCCAAGGGCCTCTCTGGCGAGCTGCTGGCATCCAAGGGCATCCGCGTCAACGCCGTCGCGCCGGGTCCGATCTGGACCGTGATTCAGCCGGCGGAGGGCCAGCCGGAAGAGGTCGTGGACAACTTCGCGCAGGCCTCCGACATCGGCCGTCCGGGCCAGCCTGCGGAGCTCGCCGGCGCGTATGTCTTCCTCGCCTCGGAGGCCGCCTCTTACATTTCCGGCGAGACGCTCGCAGTTACCGGTGGCGCGCTGACGCCGTAGCGGTTGAACACTGTTCAAAAACGGCTATGAACAGTGTCGGGCGGTGCTAGGGTCCTCTCCCATGGACCCTAGCGAAATTGCCGAAATCGACGCTGCCTACATCTGGCACCCATACGCGGAGCCGGGGTAGTTCACATACCCCGTTGAAAGCGCGTCCGGCCCGCGCGTCATACTCCACGACGGCCGCGTGCTCATCGACGCGATGTCGTCTTGGTGGTCCGCCATCCACGGCCACCGCAACGCGCGGCTCGTCGGGGCGGCTGAAGCGCAGCTGGCGAAAATGAGCCACGTCATGTTCGGCGGCCTCACCAATAAACGGCAGCGCTGCTGAGCAAGCGGCTGCTCGACATCACCGGCGCCGAGTACTGGGGCCACCTGCCGGAAGGCTGCGAGCGTCTGGACCAGCAGCGGTTCGCGGAGGCGGCCTGGGGTGCGATCGGGGCGCCAATTTTTTGGGTCAATTCAACCCCAGCACATCGAGGGCTTTTGGAGTCAGAGCGAGCTCCAAAGGGCGTTTCTTCACAGCGACGACAAGACCGCTTTTCTGGAGTTCCGTCACGTGATCGCGAACGGTATCCCAGGAACGGTTGAGATATTCCTGCAAGTCTCTTGCTGCCACCGTTGCATCGGGGTCGAAGAGCTTGGCTTGGCCAAGAATGAAGAGAATCTGGCTTTGGTTTTCGGGTAGTTCTACTTTCGCTGCGTTCTCGCGAAGCGAATTCAGCAATGCCAGTTTTTCCGAAAGGGACTTCTCGAGCTGCTCTTGAGCGTCGCTCAAAATCGCGAGCATTTCGAGCAGGAAGAAGGTTCCTTCGCCTCGATTGAGAGGTGCCTCTGTCTCCTCGAACGCTTTGTAGTATTTGGAGCGCTGGATGGAAAACTGGTGCGACACTGACATTGCAGTGGGGGCGGACAGCGCCTTAATCAGAGCGAAAGCCAAGAGGAAGCGGCCGATGCGGCCGTTTCCGTCGTAGAACGGGTGAGTGTATTCGAACATGAAGTGCCCCATGAAAGCATTCACCAAGCGGTGGTTGTCCGCGATTTGCGTAGCAAGGAAGGTTTCGAGTCTCGCGGTGATGGTCAAGTCCCGTGTAGTGGTGTAGCCGTCTAGCTTTCGGCTCGGTATGTAGTTCGGGGTTGTGGTTAGGCGGTTAGCTGGTGATGGTCGCCATGATCATCTCCTGAGTGGTGCATGAGTTGTTTGGTGTGTTCGAGTGCGGACAGTGACATGTAGCGTTTTTGCTGGATCCAGTCGTCGTGCTGCTCGGCTAGGACAGCGCCGACGAGCCGGATGATGGATTCGCGGTTCGGGAAGATGCCGACGACGTCGGTGCGCCGGCGGATCTCCCGGTTTAACCTTTCGGTGGGGTTGTTTGACCAGACTTTCGTCCAGACTGGTTTCGGGGCTGCGGTAAACGCCAACACCTCATCGAGGGATTCCTCTAGATAGGCAGCGACCTGCGGGAATTTCGGTTCCAACAGGTCAACTACCTCGCGGGCTTGTCCCCAGGTGGATGCGGCATCGGGTTGCTGGAAGATTGTCTGGAACATCGCCGAGACCATCGGCCATTGTGTTTTCGGGACTTTCTCGTAGAGGTTTTTCGCAAAGTGGGTGCGGCACCGCTGCCAGGATGCATCAGGCAGTACTTCGGAGATGGCGTGCTGGATGCCTTCGTGGGCGTCACTGGTGACCAAATAGACACCACGCAGCCCGCGGGCTTTTAGATCTTGGAAGAAGCCTTTCCACGATGCGTTGGATTCCGCGGTGGCGACATGCATGCCGAGCATTTCGCGGTAGCCGTCGGCGTTGACCCCGGTGGCAAGCAGTACGGAGCATTTGACCACCCGGCCGCCTTCACGGACTTTGATCGTGAGCGCGTCGCACGACAGGTAGGCGTACCCGCCGGGATCGAGTGGGCGGTTTTTGAAATCTGTGACCATCTCGTCGAGTTCTTCCGACATGCGCGAGACGTGAGATTTCGACATATTGGCAATCCCAAGTGTTGCCACCAGGTCATTCATCCTGCGGGTGGAAACCCCTTTGAGGTAGCAGGTCGCGATCACAGTCGATAAGGCGCGTTCGGCCCGTGAGCGGCGCTCTAACAGCCAGTCCGGGAAGAACGCTCCGTGGCGCAGTTTCGGCACCGCCACATCGATGGTGCCGACACGGGTGTCAAGGTCGCGGTGGCGGTAGCCGTTGCGGTGGTTGACCCGCTCGGCAGAAGCGACACCGTATTCGGCGCCGCAGACGGTGTCGGCTTGGGCGGAGAGGATCTGGTTGATAAACCCTTGCAGCATCTGCCGCATCAGATCCGGGGAGGCCTGTGCCAGCAGATCGTCCAGATAGGTTGCAGGGTCGATAGAATGCGGAGCAGCGGTCATCGTCATGTGCCTTTCGGTGAGATGTGGTAGTTGAGTCGAAAGGTTACTGATGATGGCCGCCCCTATATCTGCCAGGGCCCACCATCAGCAAGCGTTACACCACACTAAGGGACGCAACCCGCGGTGATTTCGGCTTCGTCCGTCGGGGCGGCATGAATCTCTTTTTGCCCATCGTGAACCGAAACTGAGTGGGCACGGAATAACTGGCCGTCAGGCCTGTCGCTATCTGCAATCTCGTCGGCCAGGAGTTCGTCGTAAAGCGAGCGAAGCGCTTGTGGTGACTGGGGGAAGGCCCGTGCATCTTCCCGGGGAAAGAGCAGAGATGCGTACAAGACCGCCATTTCACGGAATCGCTTGTGCGCGGTTGTCCGTGGTTGCTTCAGTGCTTCGGCGATTTCCTGGCGAGTGGAGCGAATGCCTTCGATGCTGTTCGTTGCCTTGATCTCTTCGATGAGGAGGCCGCTTAAGGTAGTGGCTCTTGGCGGCATCGGGAAGTGATGCCCCCTTGAGGGCGATCTGCAGTTCGTTGCTCCATACCCGCTCAATCGCTTCCACGACCTCGTTCGTATGCACGACAAACAAGGGGTGGGACGCCCACGTTGAAGTCCCAGGTGACCGTTGCGGGCGAGGAAAGACGTAGCTCGTGCTGCTCCTTTGCGATTTTTTCACCGTGTTGATGGCTGTGGAAGACCTGTTTTAGCTGCTTGTAAGGGCTCATGTTGCGAACTTCCCTGGTGGTCGGGGTGCAATTTAGAGACCTATCTTAAGCCTGTAATTTGCAAAAAGCCCGCATTTTGAAAAATACGGGCTGGAGGAGGAGCTGAAAATCGCAGCTTTGCTGTTAGCTCAGCTCCGCGATCTTGGCTATCACATCGGCTGCGGGCGGGTTGGTGGCGTGGGTGCCGTCGGAGTAGAGGACCGTCGGCACGACGCGGTTGCCGTCGTTGACGGATTCGATCCACTCGGAGATGGATTCGGTGCCGGGGGCATCGACATCGACGATCTCGACGGTGCCCTCAGGCAGGTCGGCGCGATCGAGGTCGGCGATGAGCCGGGAGCAATACGGACACCAGGAGGCGGCGAAGACGGTGACGGGAAAGGTCGTTTCCGGGGTAGTAGCCAATGTTATTGGGCCTTTCGTTCGAATCGTTGGAAGCGGTAGCGCAGCGGAGAATCCTCAGCGCCCTCGATAGTCACGCGGCCGCGCTCCGAGGCGAACCAGTCGGTTTCGCTGGTCAGCTCGAAGTCCTCGCTGATCCGCGGGGCGTACACGGCATCGTGGGGGAGGTGAGGGGAAAGGGAGACGTCGATAAGCGTGCGCTCGATGATGTCGACCTCATCGAGTGTGGCTTCGTAGAGTTGTGCCCCGCCGATGATCCACGCGTCGGTGTCTAAGTCGGGTAGGTCACGGTAAACGTACGCGCCCTTCGACCACGTGTCCGCTTCGCGCGAGGAGATTATGATGTTCGTGCGGCTCGGCAGAGGTTTGAACGGGAGGGATTCCCACGTGCGGCGGCCCATGATGACGGGGCTGCCGCACGTGGTGTCCTTAAAATGCTTGAGGTCCTCCGGCAGGTGCCACGGCATGTCCGCGCCGTCGCCGATGATGCGGTCGACGGATTGAGCCCAGATTGCGCCGAGCACTGCTACACCGAGACCTTCGCCGCGATCGTCGGGTGCGGGTCGTACCCCGTGACCGCGATGTCGTCGAAACCATAGTCGAAGATGGACTCCGCCTTGGTGAGCTCCAGCTGCGGGTACGGGCGTGGCTCGCGCGAAAGCTGCTCTTTGACCTGCTCAAGGTGGTCGTTATAGATGTGGCAGTCGCCGCCCGTCCAGATCAGCTCACCGACCTCGAGACCGGCCTGCTGCGCGAAGAAGTGGGTGAGCAGCGAATAAGACGCGATATTGAACGGCACGCCCAAAAACATGTCCGCGGAGCGCTGGTAGACCTGCATGGACAGCTTGCCGTCGGCGACGTAGAGCTGGAACAGCAGGTGGCACGGCATGAGCGCCATCTTGTCCAGCTCCGAGACATTCCACGCTGAGACCACGTTGCGGCGCGATTCCGGGTCGCTGCTGAGCAAGTTGAGCGCATTCTGGATCTGGTCGATGTGTTGGCCGTCCGGGGTCGGCCACGAGCGCCACTGGACACCGTAGACCGGGCCAAGCTCGCCGTTGTCGTCCGCCCACTCGTTCCAGATCCGGATATTGTTCTCCTGCAGCCAGCGGACATTCGAGTCGCCCTTCAGGAACCACAACAGCTCGCCCACCACACCCTTGAAATAGACCTTCTTGGTGGTCAACAGGGGAAAAGAATCAGACAGGTCGTACCGCAGCTGCTTGCCGAACACACTGATCGTGCCTGTTCCGGTGCGGTCGGACTTCGGCGTGCCAGTCTCAAGGATCTCGCGCAGCAGATCTTCGTACGGGGTGGGGATGGTCGTCCCAGTCATTCACTCACTCTTTACAGGGTCGTGCGGGATGCAGCTACTTGGCGATGCCTTCGTAGCTGCCGTGCTCTTCCTTATACGCCGCGGCGTGCTCAAGAATTTCATCGGCGAGCTCCGGGCGGCAGATCAGCAGGTCAGGGACATAGGTGTCCTCGTTATTGAAGTGCATCTCGGTGCCATCCAGGCGTGTGGCGTGGAGGCCAGCGGCCTTAGCGACACCCACCGGGGCGGCCTGGTCCCATTCGTACTGGCCGCCGGCGTGGATGTATGCGTCGTAATCGCCGAGCAGAACGTGCATGGCCTTCGCGCCGGCCGAGCCGATGCCGACCGCCTCGAAGTCCATCTTCTCGGCCACGTACTTCGCCACCGCCGGAGGACGGTTGTGGGACAGGGCGATCTTGCGGGACAGCGGGCCCTCAACGTGGCGCACGTCGGAGGACTTGAACACCACGCCCAAATCCGGCAGGCCCACGGCGGCGTGGGTGGGCACGCCATTTTCGACGAGCGCGATGTGCACCGCCCAGTCCTGGCGGCCGGTGGCGAATTCCTTCGTGCCGTCCAGCGGGTCCACGATCCACACGCGCGGATTGTCCAGGCGGGCCAGGTCGTCGACAGCCTCCTCGGACAAGAAGGCGTCGTCCGGGCGGTGCTGCGCCAGTACGCGCGCGATCCAGTTCTGTGCCAGGTCGTCGCCTGCCTCGCCCAGCTCCCGGCCGCGCAGCAAGCCTACGCCGCGGATGCCCTTGAGGATTTCACCCGTTCCAAGCGCAATGAGGTTAGTCAACCGTGAGTCCGAGTACGTTGCCGTCATGGCTTAGACTTTACCGCTTGGGGCGCGTCGCCGTGCGCCGTGGCTGAACACTCTCGGCGAGGAACATAACACTTAACTTCCCACATAACATAACACTTGTGGGAAGTTGGGTGTTATGTTGAATTTCCGCTGGTAGAGGAGCGTTTGGGCTTGGCTTCCCATGAAGCTTCCCACTTAACATCACACATGTGGGAAGTTAAGTGTTATGTTCCGGCCGGTTAAGGTGAAGGCGTGCCTGACAGACCTTTCGACCGATCCGTGAGCGGGGATTCCGGTCGCATTCTCGACCGCTTCCACCCGCAGGTGGCCACGTGGTTCGAGGAGGTCTTCGCCGCGCCGACTCCGGTGCAGGAGCAGGCGTGGACATCGATCTCAGAAGGGGAGAACACCCTCGTTGTAGCCCCGACCGGTTCGGGTAAGACCCTCGCGGCGTTCCTCTGGTCGCTCAATTCGATGGTGCAGCGTTCCGGCCAGCAGGCCCTGCACTTCGGCGACAATGCGGAATTGCAGCGCAGCACCCAAGGCACGCGCGACGGGGTCAAGGTCCTTTACATCTCCCCGCTGAAGGCCCTCGGCGTTGATGTGGAGAACAACCTCCGCGCACCTCTGACCGGCATTGCCCGTGTGGCGCAGCGCATGGAGCTGGACATGCCGGATATCTCTGTGGCGGTGCGCTCCGGCGACACCCCGCAGTCGGAACGCAACCGGCAGGCCCGCAAGCCGCCGGATATTCTCATCACCACCCCGGAGAGCCTCTATTTGATGGTCACCTCTAAGGCTGCGGGAATTCTGAAGACGGTGGACACAGTCATCGTGGATGAGATTCACGCGCTCGCCGGGACGAAGCGCGGCGTGCACTTGGCATTGTCGATGGAACGCCTCCGCAGATTAGCGGGCGATTTCCAGCGCATCGGCCTGTCCGCGACGGTGCGGCCGCTGGACGCGGTGGCGAATTTCTTGGGTGAGCGCACCACGATCGTGAACCCGCCAGCGGAGAAGAAGTGGAAGCTCGATGTCCACGTGCCGGTCGAGGACATGAGCGACCTTCCCGTGCCGGAGGAGGGGTCGCCGATCGGGGAGGCGGTGATCGATACCTCGGCCATCTCCGACGATGTGCTCGACTTCAACTTGGACGGGCCGGAAACGGCAAAAAGGGACCTCGCCCCGCCGCCGACCCCGGGGCAGTCGTCGATCTGGCCACACATTGAGACGCAGCTCTACCAGGAGGTGATGGCTCACCAGTCGACCATCGTCTTCGTCAATTCCCGCCGCACCGCGGAGCGGCTCACCAGCAGACTGAACGAGATCTGGGCGTCCGAACACGACCCGGATTCGCTCAGCCCAGACACCCGCCGCCCGCCGGCGCAGCTGATGAAGTCTGTGGATGTCGCCGGCGAGGCCGCCCCCGTCATCGCGCGCGCCCACCACGGGTCGGTGTCGAAGGAAGAACGCAAGAGCACAGAGGCTGCGCTGAAAGAAGGCACGCTGCGCGCGGTCGTGTCCACTAGCTCGCTCGAGCTCGGCATCGACATGGGCGCGGTGGACCTCGTCGTGCAGGTGGAATCCCCGCCGTCTGTCGCCTCGGGCCTGCAGCGCGTGGGCCGCGCCGGGCACTCGGTCGGTGCGGTCTCCGAAGGCTCGTTTTATCCCAAGCACCGCTCGGACCTAGCCCAAACTGCGGTGACGGTGCCGCGCATGCGCCAAGGCCTCATCGAGGAGCTCCATACCCCGAAGAGTCCGCTCGATGTGCTCGCCCAGCAGACCGTCGCCGCCGTCGCGGTGGAGGACCTCGAGCTGGACGGCTGGTACGAGACCGTCACCCGCGCCTGGCCGTACCGCGACCTCGCCCGCGAGGTCTTCGACGCCGTCATCGACCTAGTCATCGGCATCTACCCGTCCACCGACTTCGCGGAGCTGCGTCCCCGCGCGATTCTCGACGGCACCACGCTCAAGGCACGCCCCGGCGCGCAGCGCGTGGCCGTCACCAATGCGGGCACCATCCCGGACCGGGGCATGTTCGGAGTATTTCTTGTGGGTACCGATGCGGAAGGGGGAGTGCCCAGACGTGTCGGCGAGCTCGACGAGGAGATGGTTTACGAGTCCCGCGTCGGCGACGTGTTCACGCTCGGCGCATCCAGCTGGCGTATCGAGAACATCACCCGCGACCAGGTGCAGGTCTCTCCCGCGCCGGGCCACACGGGACGCTTACCGTTCTGGTCCGGCGACAGTCTGGGCAGGCCGTACGAACTGGGGCTGGCGCTGGGCGCATTCCGCAGAGAAGCGAAAAGCGATCCGTCCGTCATCGATGCGAGCCTGGATGCGTACGCCCGCGACAACCTGTTGAAATACCTCGACGAGCAGGAAGAAGCGACTGGCATCGTCCCCGACGAGAAGACTCTCGTGCTCGAGCGGTTCACGGACGAGCTGGGGGATTGGCGCGTGGTGCTGCACACACCATTCGGCAAGGGCGTTAACGCCGCGTGGGCGCTCGCCACCGGATGGCGAGTGGCGCAGGAGACCGGCATGGACGCCCAAGCGGTCGCGGGCGACGACGGCATCGTGCTCCGCCTACCACAAGGGGAGAAAGAGCCCGGCGGCTCGATCTTCGCCTTCGACGCCGATAAGATCGCCGATATCGTCACCGAGCAGGTAGGAAATTCCGCGCTCTTCGCCTCCCGCTTCCGCGAGTGCGCCGCACGCGCGTTGCTCCTGCCGCGCCGCAATCCGGGCAAGCGCGCACCGCTTTGGCAGCAGCGTCAACGCGCGGAACAGCTTCTCGACGTCGCCCGTAACTACCCGTCCTTCCCGATCATCCTGGAGACGGTCCGCGAGTGCCTCCAGGACGTCTACGACCTGCCTGCGCTGCAAGATGTCATGCGCAACCTGTCCACCCGCCGCATCCGCGTCGCGGAGGTGACCACGGACCAGCCGAGCCCGTTCGCCTCGAGCCTGCTGTTCAACTACACCGGCGCGTTCATGTACGAAGGCGACACCCCGCTCGCCGAAAAACGCGCGGCGGCACTCGCGCTCGATCCGTCGTTGCTCGCGAAGCTGCTTGGCACCGTCGAATTGCGCGAGCTTCTCGACGCCGACGTCATCGCCGACGTCGATGCCTCCCTGCGCCGACTCGGAAAGGCCGAGACTTCGGAGCAATTCGCCGACACGCTCCGCATCGTCGGACCCGTTCCCGTCGACGAGCTCGAGCTCTACACCTCGGTTCCCGCCGCGGCACTCGAAGAGAGCCTGGGCAGGCGCATGATGCGCGTGCGCATCGGCGGCCGTGAGCATCTCGCGCAATCACTCGACGCGCCATTGCTTCGCGACGGCCTCGGCGTGCCCGTCCCTCCCGGCATCGCCGCCCAGGTGGCCACGATCCCGGATGCTCTCAGCCAACTGGTCACCCGGTGGGTACGCACACGTGGGCCGTTCACCCTGCGCGACCTCGCCGCCGCCTTCGGTCTGTCCGTCGGTGCTTCCTATGAGACGTTGAAGCGCCTCATCGAGGATGGGAAAGTCATCGAGGGCCGTTACCGCCAGGGTGTCGACGAGCAGGAGTACATGGGTGCAGATGTCCTGCGCATCGTGCGCACCCGCTCTCTCGCCGCGGCGCGGGCGCAGACTCGACCCGTCTCCCAGTCGGCCCTCGGCCGCTTCATGCCCGCCTGGCTCAATATCGCTCCGGCGGGGCAGCGGCCGGCACTCCGTGGCGCCGACGGCGTCTACTCCGTCATCGAGCAGCTCGCCGGGATCCGTCTGCCCGCCAGCGCGTGGGAGTCGATGATCCTGCCCAGCCGCGTCGGCGATTATTCCCCGGAAATGCTCGACGAGCTCACTTTGTCCGGTGAAGTGCAGATTGTCGGGGCTGGAAAAGCCGGCGCACGCGACCCGTGGATCATGCTGCTTCCCGCCGACTATGCCGCGCAGCTCATTCCCGTTCCGGAAGAGCCGCTGCTGAGCCTCACTCAACAGCGCGTGATGGACAAAATCAACGTCGGCGGCGGCTATCTCTTCACCGACCTGCTCGGGCCCGCCTCCGAATCGTTCACCACCTCCGATGAACTCCGTGAATCCATGTGGGACCTGGTTGAAGCTGGACTCATCGCGCCGGATTCCTTCGCGCCGATCCGTGCGCGCCTGGCCGGCGGCAAGCACGGAAAGACGGCCCACCGTGCTAAGCGTCGGCCGTCGCGAAGCCGGATCCGTTCCGGACGCACCACATTCGCGGATGTCACGCCGCCGGACATGACGGGACGCTGGGCAGCGACGCCCACGCCAGACACCGACCCCACGCAGCGCTCGCTCGCGCACGGCGAGGCGTGGCTCGACCGCTACGGCGTAGTCACCCGCGGCAGCATTGTCGCCGAAGACGTCCTCGGCGGATTCGCCCTGGCCTATAAGACCCTGTCCGGCTTCGAGGAATCCGGCAAAGCCATGCGCGGCTACCTCGTCGAAGGGCTCGGCGCGGCACAGTTCTCCACGCCCGCGACCATCGACCGTCTGCGCGGCCACCAGGATTCCGACGACCTCGTCGGTTGGCCGTCCGGCACGAAGGAGCCGAAGGTCTACGTGCTCGCCGTCACCGACCCAGCCAACCCGTACGGCGCGGCACTCCCGTGGCCCGACACCGGACCGACCCGCTCGGCAGGAGCACTCGTCGTGCTTATCGACGGCCTGCTCGCCGCCCACATCACCCGCGGCGGCAAGACCATGACCACCTTCTTCGACGGTTTTCCCGGAGGCACGGGCACCGAAGATGAATTGCTCTCCATGGTCGTGGGGGCGCTCACTGACGCGGTGGCGGCGGGAAGGTTGTCGCCGTTGACCGTCGAAAAGCTCAACGGCGAGCCTGCATTCATCCTGAAGAATCACGGTGCCGGCGCGTCCCCGCGCGGCGCGAAGATCGGCGGGAAGGCCGTCTCCTCGCCGAAGCGGCGCGGGAGGAGTGTGGCCGAGGCGCTGGAAGAACTCGACGAAAATCTCAATTTCGACGATTGACGGTGGATTCACCTTATCCCTAGAATGTAGTCATGTTGCTACGGAGGGAGTGCTGATGACACACTTGATGTCTGCTCGCGAGTTCAACCAAGAGCTCAGTCGTGCGAAACGGGAAGCGCTTGTATCCCCGGTAATCGTCACTGACCGTGGTGAACCATCCCATGTGCTTATGTCTTACGGAGAATATGAGAGGCTGACGCGTTCACCCGGGAGCTTTGTTGAAAAGCTATTGATCGATGATCCCGTCGACGTGGATATAGACAAGTCTGAGCTAGGCTTGCGGCCGGTCGAATTCTGATGTACATCCTCGACACGAACGTTATTAGCCAGTTCCATAAGCCTCGTCCTGACAAGGGAGTCTTGGCATGGGTTGGGGAGCGCAGCGAAGCAGAACTCCATATTTCCGTCATCACGGTGATGGAGATTGAGATCGGCATTCGCCGCCTCGAACGGCGTGATGGGGAACAGGCACGGCGGTTGCAGAACTGGCTTGATCACACGGTGATCCGAGCATTCCAGGGACGGATACTGCCGATCGACCTCGACGTCGCTCGTCGTTGCGCACCCCGACACGTTCCGGACCCGGCTCCGGAAAGGGATGCTCTTATCGCGGCCACTGCCTCTTCACACGGCTTCACCGTCGTGACGCGCAACGAGAAGGATTTCCGGCGGCTAGGGGTTCCGGTGCTCAACCCGTTCGAGGTGTTAGATGCCTGAAGGTGATTCCGTCTACCAGCTGTCCAAACGGCTGCAGTTCATGACCGGGCGTGAAGTGACAGCGTCATCGTTGCGGGTCCCGCGGTTTGCCACCGTCGACTTCACGGGCATGACAGTGGAGCGCGTGTGGCCGTATGGAAAACACCTCTTCATGCAGTTCGGCGCCGCCGGTCATGATGCGCAGATACTGCACACGCACCTGAAGATGGAAGGCACGTGGTCCGTCCACCGTGCTGGGGCTCGCTGGTCGAAGCCCGGCCACACCGCGCGCGTCGTGCTCCAGCTTTTCGACGACGCCGGCGACATCGAGCTCATCGGTCACTCCTTGGGGCTGGTCGATGTCTTCCCCGTCCGCGAGTACGAGACTGAGATGGGCTACCTCGGACCTGATCTTCTGGCCGAGGACTTCGACCACGACGAGGCGTTGCGTCGCATCCTTGCCGATCCGGAGCGAGAGATCGGCCGTAGTTTGCTCGACCAGTATCGCGTAGCAGGCATCGGCAATGAATACCGTGCGGAGATCTGCTTCCTCGGCGGCGTCCATCCGGCGCGGACTGTGGCTGAGGTGGGGCAGGGTGGCGTGATCAAGCTCCTGCGCATTGCGCGCCGTTTGATGTGGGCGAATAAAGACGAGGTCAAACGCGTGACCACCGGGGTGAAGCGCGCGGGCGAGACCTCCTACGTGTTCGGGCGCAACAAAAAGCCCTGCCGCCGGTGCGCCACCTTGATCACCAAGGGGTTTCTGGGCGGGCAGGGCGATTTAGAGCGCGTGATCTGGTGGTGTCCCACCTGTCAGCCGGAGCCTGACTAAGCAGTCGGTGCCTCGTTCTTCTCGCGGATCGCACGGCGGATGAAGAAGATGAGGAAACCGAGCAAGATCAGGATGAGAATCACGTAGACGACCTTGGAATACTGGTCGATGTAGCCGGTGACGGCCTCCCAGTTCTCGCCGAGCTTGAAGCCCAGGAAGATGAGGATGAAATTCCAGACGGCGGAGCCGAGGGTGGTCCACAGACCGAAGGTGAGCAGGTTCATCCGGTCCAGGCCAGCCGGGATGGAGATTAGCGAGCGGATGCCGGGGATCAGGCGGCCGAAGAGAATCGACGGCTTGCCGTATTTGTCGAACCAAGCGAGGGACTTGTCGACGTCGGACGCCTTGACCAGCCACATCCAGTCGGCGATCGCGCGCAGGCGGTCCGCGCCAAGCCAGGCGCCGATGCCGTACAACATGTACGCGCCGACGACGGAGCCGACGGTGGCCCAGATGAACACCGGGATGAAGCTCAGCGAGCCCTGGGCGACGGTGAAGCCGCCGAGCGGCAGGACCACCTCGGAGGGGATGGGCGGGAAGAGGTTCTCGAGCAGGATGGCAATGCCGACGCCGGGGGCGCCGAGCGTATCCATCAAACTGACAATCCAGTCAATGATCGCGGACATGGCAAGTATCTTGCCTTATGCGACCTCCGTCGACCAAGTATGAACCGGCGCGCCTTTCCTCTGATTTTCCAGGTAGATCCTCAAAACCTTCGCGAGAGCAACCTGACGTTCAGGTGTGCCGGGCTTCGTGCCAGCGCCGATCTTGTCCAGCATGTCGAGCTGCCAGGTCGCGCCGTTTTGGCGGTGCCAGGCGCGGCCCTCGATGACTTTCAGATACTTATCAGCCAGCTCCTCGTCGACATCGAGGGAACGCAGACCCTCGTGTGCCTGGTCGAGGAGGTGGTTGAGGACGAGGTTGGAGACGTCGATACGCCCCAGCGTCGGCCACGTCATCGTTGCGCCGATACCCTCGCGTGCGCCGGCATAGAAATTATCGCGGGCGTTCTCGAAGGTCAGACGCGACCAGACCGGACGGGTCTGCTCGCTCAAGAACTTGACCAGGCCGTAGTAGAACGCGGCGTCGGCGATGATGTCGATCGTCGTCGGCCCGGCGGCGAGCAGGCGGTTCTCCACGCGGATGTGGGACAGCTGGAGCGACGGATCGTAGATCGGGCGGTTCCAGCGCCACACCGTGCCGTTGTGCAGGTTCAGATAGTGCAGGCCCGGGCTGTTGCCGTCCATCATCGGCTTGCCCGCGTCCGTGCGGGATTCCGGAATGAGAGGGGAGAAGTACCGGACATTCTCCTCGAACAGGTCGAACACGCTCGTGATCCAGCGCTCGCCGAACCACACGCGCGGCCGGACTCCTTGGTTGACCAGCGTGTCCGTGCGGGTGTCGATCGACTGCTTGAACACCGGGATGCGCGATTCGTGCCACGTGCGGTGCCCCATGAACAGCGGCGAATTCGCACTCAATGCCACCTGCGGGCCCGCGATCGCCTGCGATGCATTCCACGCCTCCGGGAACCGGTCCGGCGCGACCTGGAGGTGCAGCTGCATCGAGGTACAGGTCGATTCCGTGGCGATGTCGTCGAAGGTGGCGCGGTAGCGCTCCTGCCGCGCGACGTCGATCTGCACGAGCTCGCCGCGCGTTTCGACGACCATATTCGACAACGCGGAATAGCGGTTCTCCTGCGTCATCCACTCGTCGCTCTGCAGGTAGTCCGTGGTCACAGTCGGCAGCGTGCCGATCATCGCCAGATTCGCGCCAGCTTTCTTCGCTGCCGTATCGACGGCCCGGAGACGCTCGTCCAGCCCCTCATGCAGCACCGTCAGCCCGTCACCGGACAGGTCCAGGGGCGGGTGGTTCAGCTCGACGTTGTAGCGGCCGACCTCAGCCTGGTATTCACCGGAAAGCTCCGCGAGCACCGCCTCGTTGCAGCCTGCCGGCGCCATGTCGTCGTCTACGAGATTGAGCTCGAGTTCGAGCCCGATCGTGCCATGGTCGACGAATTCCGCCTCCTGGAGGTGCTGGTCGAAAATCTCCAGGTCGTCCAGGAGCGCCTGACGGTATTTCGTCCGCTCTTTGGGGGTGTATGAATCGCGTGAAACGGCATCGCCCATGTGCAAAGCTTATCCGTTTCAGCAGCGCAGTCGCTGCATCAACGGCTAATTTCCATTCACGCTACTTCTTGCTGCGGTACCACCCGATGAGAGCGTCGGTGGAAGAGTCGCCGGTGTCGGGCTCCTCCGCACCGGAGACCGCGCCCGCGAGCTCGTTCGCCTGCGCCTTGCCCAGCTCCACGCCCCACTGGTCGAAGGAGTTGATGCCCCAGATCACACCCTGGGTGAACACGATGTGCTCGTACAGCGCGATGAGCGCGCCGAGCACGTGCGGGGTGAGTTCCTCGGCCAGGATCGTCGTGGTGGGGCCGTTGCCCGGCATCACCTTGTGCGGGGCCAAGTGCTTATCGACGCCCCCCGCTTCCACCTCTTCCTGCGTTTTCCCGAAAGCGAGCACCTTGGTCTGAGCGAAGAAATTGCCCATCAGCAAGTCGTGCATGGAGCCTTCGCCCGAGGCCGTCGGCAGGTCCTGCTTCGGGTTGGCGAAGCCGATGAAGTCAGCCGGCACCATCGTCGTTCCTTGGTGGATCAGCTGGTAGAAGGCGTGCTGGCCGTTCGTGCCGGGTTCGCCCCAGAAGATCTCGCCGGTGTCGCAGGTGACAGGGGCGCCGTCGATACGCGTGCTCTTGCCGTTCGATTCCATGGTGAGCTGCTGCAGGTACGCCGGGAAACGGGAGAGATCCTCGGAGTAGGGGAGCACGGCGTGGGTCTGCGCGCCGTAGAAATTGCGGTACCAGATATTCAGCAGGCCCATGAGAGCCGGCACATTCTGCTCGAGCGGTGTAGAGCGGAAGTGCTCGTCCACCGCGTGGAAGCCCTCGAGGAAACGCATGAAGTCTTGTGGCCCGATGACCGCCATGAGCGACAGGCCGATCGCCGAATCGACCGAGTAACGGCCGCCGACCCAATCCCAGAACGGGAACATGTTGTCGGTGTCGATGCCGAATTCCGCGACCTTCTCCGCATTCGTCGACACCGCCACGAAGTGCTTCGCAATGGCCGACTCATCCCCATCAAACTGCTCCAGCAGCCAGCGCTTCGCCGCATGCGCGTTGGACAGCGTCTCCTGGGTGGTGAAGGTCTTCGACGCGACGATGAACAGCGTCTCGCCCGGGTCGGCGCTATCGAGCACGCTGGTCATGTCAGCGGGGTCAACATTGGAGACGAACTCCGCGGTGATCCCCGCTGTTGCGTACGTGCGCAGCGCCTTCGCCGCCATTGCCGGGCCCAAGTCGGAGCCGCCGATGCCGATATTGACGACCTTCTTGATGGTGTGGCCGGTGTGGCCGAGCCACTCGCCAGAGCGCAGCTTGGACGCGAAATCGCGCATCCGGCCCAAGACCTCGTGCACGTCGGCGGCCACGTCCTGTCCGTCGACCTCGAGGTCATCCTCCGCCGGGATGCGCAGGCCGGTGTGGAGCACCGCGCGGTCCTCCGTGGAATTGATGTGCGCGCCGGTGAACATCTTCTCGGTCGCGCCCTTCAGGTCCGCCTCCTCAGCGAGAGCCACTAGAGCCTGGAGAATGTCCTCGTCGACCAGGTTCTTCGACAGATCCACGTGCAGTCCCGCCGCGTCGAACGTGAACCTCTCTGCTCGGTCGCTGTCGCGGTCGAACATGTCGCGCAAGGTCGTCTTGTTCTTCTCCGCGTGGAGCTTCAGCAGGTTGCTCCAGGCAGTTGTGGAGGTGATGTCGGTCATTGCCACTCCTAATGGTCGTCGAGGAATCCGCAGTGAATATCTCCCAGACTAATGAAATTCGCGTCCGCGTTTTGGCCATAATGGGTAAGCATGAGCATCGTTAAGATTAACGCAATCACCGTCCCCGAAGGCGCCGGCGAACAGCTCGAGCAGCGCTTCCAAGCACGCAAGCACGCCATCGATACCCAGCCCGGTTTCGAGGGCTTTCAGCTCCTTCGACCGGTGAAGGGAGAGGACCGCTACTTCGTGGTCACACGCTGGGCCGACGAGGAGTCCTACAAGGACTGGTGGGCCGGCGAAGGCAAGTCCGCCCACGGCCACAAAGAGGGTGAAGAGTCCCGCAAGCCGGTCGCATCCGGCGCCGAGCTCCTCGAATTCGAGGTCGTGCTTGACTCCCTCGAGCAGGACTAGGAGTTCGCTCCTAACCCAGCTTGCCCCGGCCGAGCCGCAGCAGAATTGCGGCGAGGTTGGGGCCTTCCTCTCCGAGCTCGTCGCGGAACTGGTTGATGATGGCCACCTCGCGGGTGTGGACCAGGCGCGTACCACCGGAACCCATGCGGGTCTTGCCAATGGCGGAGGAGATTTCGGAGCGGCGCTTCACGGCGTCGAGGATGACGCGGTCGAGGCCGTCGATTTCTTCACGGTAGGCCTGGATTTCCTCGTTGGACAACGGGTCGTCGGTGCCGGACGGGTGCCTGATATCGCTGTTATCCACGCTCATAACCTCTGATTCTGCCACGAATTGCACAGAGTGTTCGAGAGGACGCGGACGGATGGTTCACCCCGCCAAGTACGGTAGTAGCCATCATGGGAACAGATTTGATTTTGGGGTTGAATCCGCAGCAGAAAGCGGCAGTCGAGCACACCGGTAGTCCGCTGCTGATTGTGGCGGGCGCAGGATCGGGCAAGACGGCTGTGCTGACGCGCAGGATCGCGTACCTGCTGCAGGAGCGCGGGGTGGCGCCGTGGGAGATTCTGGCGATCACGTTCACGAATAAGGCTGCGGCGGAGATGAAGGAGCGCGTCAGCCAGCTCATCGGCCCGCAGGCGGAGCGCATGTGGGTGGCCACGTTCCACTCGGTGTGCGTGCGCATTCTCCGACAGCAAGCGCAATTGGTGCAGGGGCTGAACACCAACTTCACCATCTACGACGGGGACGATTCGCGGCGGTTGTTGAGCATGATCGCGAAGGAAGCGAATCTGGACCTGAAAAAGTTCTCGCCCCGGGCGCTGGCGAACGCGATTTCGAATTTGAAGAACGAGCTGATCGGGCCGGAGCGCGCGCAGGTGAACGCGGAGAAGACGAAGAACCCGTTCGAGACGACGGTGGCGAAGGTCTATGCCGAGTACCAGCGGCGGCTCCGGGAAGCCAATGCGGTGGATTTCGACGACCTGATCGGTGAGGTGGTCGGCTTGTTCCAGCGCCACCCGCAGGTGGTGGAGTATTATCGCCGCCGGTTCCGCCACGTGCTGGTGGACGAGTACCAGGACACGAACCATGCGCAGTACGAGTTGATCCATACGCTCGTCGGCAATGGCCCGGATGCGCCGGAGCTGGCGGTGGTGGGCGATTCGGACCAGTCCATTTACGCCTTCCGCGGCGCAACGATCCGGAATATCGAGGAATTCGAGCGCGATTACCCGGATGCGACGACGATCATGCTGGAGCAGAACTACCGCTCCACGCAGAATATTCTCGCTGCTGCCAACGCCGTGATCGCGCAGAACGCCGGCCGCCGCCCGAAGAAGTTGTGGACCGACTTGGGTCAGGGCGAGAAGATCGTCGGCTACGTCGCCGACAACGAGCACGATGAGGCCCGCTTCGTGGCCAACGAGGTGGACGCACTCGCGGACCGGGGCACGAATTATTCGGACATTGCGGTCATGTACCGCACCAACAATTCTTCCCGCGCGCTGGAGGATATTTTCATCCGCGCGGGCATCCCGTACAAAGTCGTCGGCGGCACACGCTTCTACGAGCGCAAGGAGATTCGTGACGTGGTCGCGTACCTGCGTGTGCTGGAGAACCCAGATGATTCAGTGAGCATGCGCCGCATCATCAACGTGCCCAAGCGCGGCATCGGCGACAAAGCCCAAGCAATGGTCACACTGTATGCGGACAACCACCAGATCAGCTTCGGGCGCGCGCTTGTGGACGTCGCGGGAGGCGAAGGCGACGCCATCACTTCCCGCTCCCGGAATGCGATCTCCGGTTTCGTGGATATCTTGAATGGTCTGCGCGAGGACATGGGAGAGCTGGTCAACGACGTGACCGGTATGCCGGACTTGGGCGGCCTAGTCGCGCGCATTCTCGATGTGACTGGCTACCGAGCGGAGCTTGAAGCCTCCAACGACCCGCAGGACGGGGCACGGTTGGACAACCTCAATGAGCTCGTCTCTGTGGCGCGGGAGTTCTCGTCTGACGCGGCGAACACCATGGCGTACGAGGAGTACGACCCGGAAAGCGGGGAGGCCCGTCCTGGTTCATTGCAGGCGTTTTTGGAGCGTGTATCCCTGGTGGCGGATGCGGACCAGATCCCGGATGAAGGGCAAGGCGTTGTCACGTTGATGACACTTCACACGGCGAAGGGCCTGGAATTCCCGGTCGTGTTCGTCACCGGCTGGGAGGACGGGCAGTTCCCGCACCTGCGGACATTGGGCGACCCGGACGAGCTCGCGGAGGAACGCCGGTTGGCGTACGTGGGAATCACGCGTGCACGTGAGCGTCTTTACCTCACACGCGCGATGCTGCGTTCGTCGTGGGGCTCCCCGGTGACCAACCCCGCCAGTCGCTTCCTCGGAGAGGTCCCAGAGGACCTCCTCGACTGGCGGCGGGAGGAACCGGAGCGCTCCTTCTCCTCCGATGCATGGGGCAGCCCCGTTCCCGCGCGGCGCACGCGGCGCCGGAGCGAGAGCAGCGTGAAGGTGAATAAGAACCTTCAGCTGGCCAAGGGGGACCGCGTCAACCACGCGAAGTACGGGCTCGGCACGGTCATGAGCGTCGACGGTGTCGGTCCGCGCGAGACGGTCACGATCGACTTCGGCTCGAGCGGCACTGTGCGGCTCATGCTCATCGGCGGTGTGCCGATGGAGAAGATTTAGCGCCTAGACCGTGATGCCGCGCTCGGCGAACCACGGCACCGGGTCCACCTTGGTCTCGCCGTCCGGCATGATCTCGAAGTGGAGGTGCGAACCAGTGGAGTAGCCTTCGCTGCCCATCTCGGCGATCTGCTGGCCGGCGCTGACACGGTCGCCCACGTTCACATTGAACGAGCGAATGTGGCCGTAAACACTGATGGAGCCGTCGTCGTGGCGCACGCGCACCCACTTGCCGAAGCCGCGGGCCGGGCCCGCGTTGATGACGGTGCCGTCCATGACCGCAAGAATCGGAGTGCCAAGGTCGTTGGCGATGTCGATGCCCTGGTGGACGGTGCCCCAGCGCGGACCGAAGCCGGAGGTAAAACGTCCCTGCGTCGGCATGACGACCTTATTGCCGTTGGACGTGGTTCCGGTCTGCTGCGTGACATTCGGATCCGGGACGTCGGCGATGGCCTCCTCCTCGTTGTACTCGGGGAGTGCGCGCGGGTCGTAGACGATCTTGTAGCCGGCGGCAGAGAAGGTCGCGCCCTTGGTGAAGATGTCGTCGAGAGCCGCGCCGATGGACGGCAGGGCAGGGCCGACCCCGTCGACTTGCTGCCCGTTGACGGATACGGAGATGGCGTGGGCGGGGATCGCGGTCAAGGGAATGCTCAGCGCAACGGCGGCGACGAGGAGGCGTCGTTTCATGTCGTCTGTCGTCCTTCTTCGTTTCGGTGATTCAGTGCGGAACTCGAAAACGGGCACAGATATTCTCCCGAGTGTTTCCAACTTGGAACATGCTATCGGCAGAAACCATCCCGATCAACGGCGAAATTTGCCTGTGACGTGCAGAAAAAAGGAAATACGGCACGAAATCGCAGGTGACTGCAGTAAACTACTGTAACTTAAGTGATCTATGTGAATTTCGGTCCGGGGGTGAAAAGCGCATAAAAAATTCCCCCCGGTGAAAACCGAGGGGAATCGAAAACCTCTTAGAGCTTGATGCCGCGGGCGGCCAGCCACGGTGCCGGGTCGATGGCGTCGCCGCCGTTCGGGTACACCTCGAAGTGGAGGTGGGAGCCGGTGGAGAAGCCGCGGGAGCCCATTCCGGCGATCTTCTGGCCGGCGCGGACCTTCTCGCCGACGGTGACGTCGACGGTCTCCATGTGGCCGTAGACGGTGATGGTGCCGTCCTCGTGGCGCAGGCGGACCCAGTTGCCGAAGCCGCTGGCCGGGCCAGCGTCGATGACCTCTCCGTCAGTCACCGCGACGATAGGGGTGCCGATGGCGTTGGCGATGTCGACGCCCTTGTGGATGGTACCCCAGCGCGAGCCGAAGCCGGAAGTGAATGCGCCCTCTGCCGGCTTCACGGACAGCGGCGCGCGGGCAGCCTCGTCAGCGGCGGAACGGACCTTCGCGTACTCAACAGCCTTCCCCAGCTGCTCAGACAGGTTGTCCACGGGCTTGTACTCGCTGATGGTGAGGATCTGCGGAGCTGCCTGGGCAGCTGCCTCGGAAGCGTCCTCGAGCGCTGCCTGGGCTGCGCTCGCGTGGTCTGCGTTCGCTGCGGATGCGGCGGAGATGCCGCCGGATGCAACTGCACCGGTGGCGACCGCGACTAGGGCGACGCGGCCCTTGTTCGGGCTCTGCTTGCGGTGCTTGCCTGCGGTGCGGCGTGCGCTCGAAGAGTTCAAGGTGTACCTCGTTGAGATCGTCATTGGGTAACGGTTCGTTCCGGAATCGTAACCTCTTTGTTATCTACTGGGCTGTAACACTAGCGAGTCTCGGTCCGGCTAGCAACCTAAGAGGCGAGATTTCTATATTCGTGTGCGTATCTTCATGCGTTACATAGGGGCTGACGGAGGTCACACAATCGTGTCCCAGAGCCCAATTGCACTGTCCGCGTGCCAAGGTTAAAGGCGATGAGCAAGAAATCTAGTCCGCCAAGTAGGTCGACGGCCACTGCGCCGTCGATAAGCCGTCGCCGCCTCCGCGCGGAGCGTAACGACGCCGCGAACCGCATGTCCGCAGCTGAGCAGGCCCCCACGACGATGAAGGAACGCGTGCGGCATTACCTGCCGTACGTGGGCGTGCCGAATCTCGTGGTGGTGCTGGGCGTGATCGTCGTGTGCCTGGCCACGATCCTGCTGACCGGCGGACGCCTCGCCGCGCTGCCGTCGTCGATCGCTGAACTGTGGTTCGTGCTCCACGGCGTTCCCGTTAGTTTTCAGGGCGTCACGCTCGGCGCGGTGCCGCTGGCCCCAGCGATCGGGGTGGCGGCGCTCATTGCGTGGCGCGTGCGCACAGCAACCCGCGAACGCGTGAGCATTCTCGACCTCTACGCCATTTTCGGTCTGGTCGTGCTCATTCCGTTCACGCTCGGCGCGGTCGCGTGGTTCATGGTGGACGACGCGGCATCGGTCTTCCCGCTCGCCCCGCCCGCAATCCATAAGGCGCTTTTCGTTCCTGTCTTCGTCCACCTCGCGGGCATGGCATGCGGCATGAGCGGGAAGCTGTGGAAAGCGTTGCTCACGCGTCTCGGGGCACCGGATTCGCTTTACGACGCCGCCCGCGCCACCGTTCGCCTCTCCCTCCGCCTGCTTGCCGCTGCGGCAGTCGTGTACGTGATTCTGCTCGCGCTCGGCTACGGGCGTATCACCGAGCTGCTTGGCGAGTTCCCTGTTCTGGGGGCTGGCGGCGGGTTCGCTCTCTTCGCGCTGAGCCTGCTGTATCTGCCGAATGCTGTGGTCTCCACCCTGGCTGTGCTTCTGGGCGCTCCTGTCGACATCGCGCAGGGCGGTGTCTCGCTTTTCGGTGCGGTGCTGGTGCCGCTGCCGCCGTTCCCGCTGTTCGCTGCTATTCCGGGTGATGTCCCGGTGTGGGCGCCGGTCCTGCTCGCCGTGCCCGCGGCGGTGATGATCCACTTCGTGCTCTCGCGCCGTCTGGACGCGCTCGGCATCCTTTTCGCGTCCGTGCTGGCGGCCGCTTTCGCCGCCGCGGCAGGCCTCATGTCCGGCGGCGAGGTCGGTGCGTATGGCTGGGTCGGCCCGAATCAGTGGTTCTTCGCCCTCGCCGCTGCTTTGTGGACTGCTTTCATCTCGGGCGCTGCCTGGCTCGTCGCCCAATTCATGCGGAAGAGAGACGCGGAGGAGCTAGCAGAAGAGCCCGAGGAAGAACCAGAGCCTCAAGTCATAGACGCCGAAGCGAAAGAGCTGGAAGAGGACGCGACCGAAGAACCGGAAGCTGAAGAACCGGCCGAACGATCTGAGGAACTAGAGCCTCAGGTGATCGATGCAGAAGGGATAGACGAGGACGAGCCGGAAGAAACCGAAGAAAAGCCGGAAGAAACCGAAGAAAAGCCGGAAGATGTATCTGACGGGGAAGCAGAGGACGACGAGGACGAGGGGGATATCGATAAGCCCGCTGCTTCTGAGGGCGGATCGACGGCGATCTCGGTCCTGCGCGACGAGAAGCTAGACTGATCTTCCGTGGCAGAGACTTCTCAGACTTCTGTGGCGGTGCTCGTCTCCGGATCGGGGACATTGCTCCAGGCAATCTTGGACGATCAGAGCTCGTACCGCGTGGACCTCGTGGTCGCCGACGTGGAATGCTCGGCGTTGGACCGGGCGCGGAAGGCGGGCGTGCGCACCGAGGTGGTGGCGCTTGACGGCGACCGCGACCAGTGGAACCGGCGGCTCGCTAATACGGTGGGGGACCCGGATATTGTGGTGTCCGCCGGCTTCATGAAGATCGTCGGGGAGGCGTTCCTCGAGCGTTTCGAAGGCCGCTTGATCAACACACATCCGGCGCTGCTGCCCGCATTCCCTGGAGCGCACGCGGTGCGGGACGCTCTCGCGTACGGCGTGAAGGTCACGGGAACTACCGTCCACTACATCGACGCCGGGGTGGACACCGGCGAGATCATCGCTCAGCGTGCGGTCGACGTGCGCAACGGCGAAACTGAAGAAGAGTTGCACGAACGTATCAAGGAAGTCGAGCGCGCGCTCATCGTGGACACGTTGAACCGCGCCGAAACCTCAACAACCGGAAAGGTCGAATTCCCAGCATGAGCAACCGCACTCCCATCAAACGCGCACTGATCAGCGTCTTCGATAAGACGGGCATCGAGGAACTCGCCGCAGCGCTCGCAGAGGCTGGTGTGGAGATCGTCTCCACCGGCTCCACCGCGCAGCGCATCAAAGATTCCGGTGTGGATGTCACCGAAGTCGCGGACGTGACCGGCTTCCCGGAGGTGCTCGAGGGCCGTGTGAAGACGCTGCACCCGCACGTGCACGCCGGCATCTTGGCGGACCTACGGAAAGAAGACCACGCGAAGCAGATCGCTGACCTCGGAGTGAAGCCGTTCGAGCTCGTCGTGGTCAACCTCTACCCGTTCAGCGAGACAGTTGCTTCCGGCGCGAGCTTCGACGAGATCGTCGAGATGATCGATATCGGCGGCCCGTCCATGGTTCGTGCAGCGGCGAAGAACCACCCGTCGGTGGCCATCGTTGTCGACCCCGCCAAGTACGGGGACGTTGCGGATGTCGTCAGGGCCGGAGGCTTCGACGAGGACCAGCGCCGCCAGCTCGCGGCAGATGCTTTCGCTCACACGGCACAGTACGATGCGGCTGTTTCCTCCTGGTTCGATGAGCAGCTCGGGACCTCTAAGCAGCTGCGTTACGGCGAGAACCCGCACCAGTCGGCACGCTTGCTTTCTGACGGCACGGGCCTGGCCGGCGCGACCCAGCACGGCGGCAAGGAAATGTCCTACAACAACTACCAGGACGCGGATGCCGCCTGGCGCGCCGCGTGGGACCACGAGCGTCCGTGCGTGGCCGTGATCAAGCACGCTAATCCGTGCGGCATCGCCGTGTCCGACGAGTCGATCGCTGAGGCCCACAAGAAGGCCCACGCCTGCGACCCGGTCAGCGCCTACGGCGGCGTCATCGCGGCAAACCGCGAGGTCACTTTCGAGATGGCGGAGCAGATCAAGCCGATCTTCACTGAGGTCATCATTGCACCGAGTTTTGCTGATGATGCTCTCGAACTCCTGCAGACCAAGAAGAACCTGCGCATCCTCACCGCAGAGAAGCCGGAACGTGCCGGTGAAGAGTTCAAGCAGATCTCCGGCGGAACACTGGTCCAGGACCGCGATATCTACCAGGCGGAGGGCGACAAGCCGGAGAATTGGACGCTCGCTGCCGGTGAGGCTGCGGATGAGGCAACGCTCAAGGATCTCGAGTTCGCGTGGAATGCAGTGCGCTGCGTGAAGTCCAACGCCATCCTCATCGCGCGCGACGGCGGCGCTGTCGGCGTGGGCATGGGCCAGGTCAACCGCGTCGACTCGGCGAAGCTCGCCGTCGACCGCGCCAACACCCTCGACGAGGGCCGCAACCGCACCAACGGCGCAGTCGCCGCTTCGGACGCTTTCTTCCCGTTCGCAGACGGCTTCCAGATTCTCGCGGATGCCGGTGTGAAGGCCGTTGTCCAGCCGGGCGGCTCCATTCGCGACGAGGAGGTCGTGGCCGCGGCGAACGAAGCCGGCGTCACCATGTACTTCACCGGGACGCGCCACTTCGCCCACTAGCGGCTAAACTAGGCGGCTTTAAGGACCCTTCCACGCGGATCAAAGGAAAGCCAACGTGAGCATGCCGACATGGGGCGGACCCGAACCCCAGTACCAGCAGAATGAGCAGCCCCAGCAACAGCAGGCGGCACCGAAGAGCTCGAACACTGCGTTGATCGTCGTCAGCACGATCGCAGTGCTGCTGGCCCTGGCCCTCGTCGGTTTCCTTGCGTTCTCTTTCCTCTCCGGTTCGCAGAATGAGCCAGAGGAGACCGCCGCATTGTCGAGCATCTCTGCTGAGCCTGCTCCGGAGCAGGCTCCAGCATCGAAGTCGACGGTCACACAGACGGTCGACGCGCCGCCGCCGACGAAGGAGGAAAAGCCCAAGTGCGACTATTCCTCCTGGGACGTGACGGACTCGCAGGTGACTACCCCGGGCTTTGCCGAGAATGTCTTCAGCGACTTCAAGGCTGCCTGCCGTGAAGAGGGCGGCCCGAACGTGACGCTCGTGGATGTCTACAGTCCGCGCACCGAGAAGTACTACACGATGACTTGCCGCGACCGCGGCGACCAGGTCGTGTGCACCGGTGGACGCAACGCCGCGGTCTACATCTCGTGAGAAGGACGCTCGCCGGGGGCGCGCTAGGGGTGGCGCTGGGTCTGACAGCATGCACGATCGACCAGCCCCTGGAAGAGCCAGCGACCGTGGAGGTCACCACCGTGACAGAGACCGCATCAACCGAGCAGACGACACCAGAAGCCCCTGAGAAACGAGAACCATCCGGCTCCGACGTCACTGCCGAGCTCACATCCGCTGTCGACCAGGTCGTCGCCGCGCACGGGGGAACCGCGGCGGTGTCGGTGGGGGAGTCTTCTGCCGGCGACGCATCCGGTTTCGCGTCATGGTCCACGATGAAAGTCCCTGTCGCTATCGCCGCGCTGAGAGAGCACCCGGAGATGACCGTGGAAGCCACCAACGCCATCGAGGTCTCTGACAACGGGGCAGCGGACATGCTGTGGAATACCACCTCTCCGGAAGCGGTGGAAGCGGTGCTCGCAGAAGGGGGCACCCCCGTCCCCGTAGAACGGAATATCACCCGCCCGGGCTTCTCCACCTTCGGCCAGACGCAGTGGTCGGTCGCGGACCAGGCACGGTTCGCGTCGAACCTGGCATGTGTGAACGGATCCGCGCCGATCCTAGTGATGATGGGGAATGTGGCGCAGAACTACGGTCTCGGAACCATTCCGGGGGCGCGGTTCAAAGGGGGATGGGGCCCGTCGATAAGCGGTGCGTACGAGGTCCGCCAACTGGGGCTCGTGCCGGACGCGAACGGCCGCATCATTCCTGTGGCCATTGCCGCAAGCGCGGCGGACGGCACCTACGAATCCGCGCAAGTGATGCTCACGCAGCTCGTCGTCGAGCTCGGCCCGGCCCTTGATGCCGCGCCCGAAGCCGCCTGCAGATAAAAAATCTCCCCCGCCTCCAACAGGTGGAAGTGGGGGAGATTCGTCGAAACTCTACGCTGTCATCGTCAACCCTGGCTAATTAGCGGGTGGTGAACGGCAGGAGAGCCATCTCGCGCGCGTTCTTCACAGCGGTAGCGACCTGGCGCTGCTGCTGCGGCGTCAGGCCAGTGACGCGACGCGAACGGATCTTGTGGCGATCGGAGATGAACAGACGCAAGGTCTCAATGTCCTTGTAGTCCACAGCTTCGATGCCCTTGGCCTTGAGCGGGTTCTTCTTCGGGCGGCGGGACTGCTCCATCCGCACCTTGCGGTTGTTATTGCGCTTCATTTACATGCACTCCCTTGCTTACCACGAGGACTTGCGGACGCCCGGCAGTTCACCGCGGTGGGCCATCTCGCGCATACGGACGCGGGACAGGCCGAACTTGCGGAGGTAGCCGCGGGGGCGGCCGTCGTGCGAGTCGCGGTTACGGACGCGAGCCGGGGAGGCATCGCGCGGCTGACGGTTGAGCTCAAACTGAGCTTCGAGACGGTCCTCGTCGGACGTCTCCGGGTTACGGATGATCGCCTTGAGCTCCTGACGGCGCTCAGCGTAACGCTCGACGATTTCCTTGCGCTTCTCGTTCTTAGCGATCTTAGACTTCTTCGCCATTCTTATCGCTCCTCGCGGAATTCAACGTGCTTGCGCGCAACCGGATCGTACTTCTTCAGCGTGATGCGGTCCGGGTTGTTGCGCTTGTTCTTACGGGTTACGTAGGTGTAGCCGGTGCCCGCGGTGCTCTTGAGCTTGATGATCGGGCGGATATCGTTACGTGCCATGAGCTAGATCTTCTCCCCTCGGGCGCGGATCTGAGCAACGACGGACTCGATGCCGTCGCGATCGATGATCTTCAGACCCTTGGTGGAAACATTAAGCGTGATGGTACGGCCCTCGGAGGGCAGGTAGAAACGCCGCTTCTGCACGTTGGGGTTCCAACGGCGCGAATGGCGGCGGTGCGAGTGAGACACGGTCTTGCCGAAAGACGGCTTCTTTCCCGTGACCTGGCAATGTGCCGACATTGGTTACTTCTTTCTCCTAGCCGCTTGAGCCACGGAGACTATGAGGTGGACGCCGCGCTCGCTACTGGTTACCGGCCGGAAATGTGAGGATGGCCGTGATGCGCGAGGGCGTCGCAAGTCACCGGTTGACTAAGCGTAAACGTGTACTTCGACAACAGCGAGAGTAAACACTACACGCGCAGGGTCTCATTTCATAATCGCTTGCACGCTTATCGACGATCCACTGGAGCAGCTCACGAGGCTGAGCCCGGCCAGCGGCACTGAGACTGCGAACGGCGCAAGAACGGCTCCCTTCGCAGCCACAGTTCTCCACGGGATCTCGATGCCGGAGAGGCGGAGCTGGTCATGCCACAGCAAGGTGGCGAGCGACGCCCACGGCGTGACGATCGCCCCGCAATTGACACCTATTAATAAGGCGAGAGTGTGCTGCGGGGTCGATGTCGCTGGCTCGAGGAGAAGGTAGGCCGGAATATTATTGAGGATATTCGCGGTCACTGCACCTAACGCGGCAAGGGTGGCGGGGCCCATTTCGAGGCTGAGACGGCCGCCGGCGAGAACGAGTACAGCGCCGACACTGAAAGAGAATGCCGCTGCGAGCAAGTGCGAGTTCCACGGGACAAGTGAGAGAGCCGCGCGGCAATCCGGTGAGAGAGCCGCGCGGCAATCCTCCCGGCCTCACGAAAGCAAGGAGAAGTGCCGCCGCTACCGTGCTGACCGCCCAGTACGGCAGTGGCGACACTAGCGCCGGCGGAAGCAGCGACAGCACGATGAGGGATTTCTTCAGGAGCGGGGAGGTGGGCGCAGTGCTCACCGAATCCCGCGACTCCGGTTCGGACGGGGCGAAACGGTAAACCGCTCAGGAAGCGGCGACCGCGACTGCGACCGCCGCTACAGCCGGTACGACCGCGGGCTGCCAGGTTGACCGTCACGGACATCCCCGCGACAAAAAGCAGCACCGGCGCGAGCCGGAGCGCAGTGATTTTCACCTCTTCTGAAGCTGCCACGGCCAAGTAGAGAATGCTCGCCGCCAACACCAGGAGTAGGCCCATCCGCGATTTCGGGAATGTATCCATCGCCTGTACTATGTATCAAGTTGTCTGATCAGGCGTATTCGCCCTGCTCGGATGAAAGACCATTTTCGCACCCAACTCAGGCACGATCCGGGAAGAGAGCCCGGAACCGACCTGAAGTATCAATCCTGAGGGAAACGAAGAGATGAAAAAAGACATCCACCCCGATTACCACCCGGTGATCTTCCAGGACGCAGGCACTGGCCACCAGTTCCTGACCCGTTCTACCGTCACTTCCGACCGCACCGCCCAGTGGGAGGACGGCAATGAGTACCCGCTGATCGTCGTCGACGTCACCAGCGAGTCCCACCCGTTCTGGACCGGCGCACAGCGTGTCATGGACACCGCCGGCCGCGTTGAGAAGTTCAACCGCCGCTTCGGTGGCATGGCCCGCCGCAAGAAGAAGTCCGCTAACTAACGCGCCCGGTAAAGGAGGAAAGACACCATGGCAACCCCGAAGTTCCGTAAGTCCCGTTCGAACACTCACCACCGCCGTTCGCAGTGGAAGGCCGACAACGCCGCACTGCAGGAGGTCAAGATCGACGGTCAGACCGTGCGCATCCCGCGTCGCCTGATCAAGGCCGCCGAGCAGGGCCTGATCGACGTCGAGCAGTTCTAAGCTCGGGCACGCAGCCGGTCACCACTTATGTGGTGGCCGGCTTTTCTTATGTGCAGTTGATCTTGACATAATAGAGTGCATGAAAATTTTGGTGGTCGACGATGAGCAGGCGGTCCGCGAGTCCCTGCGGCGGTCGCTGAAATTCAACGGTTATGACGTCATCTTGGCGGAAGACGGCATCCAAGCTTTGGACACGATCAAAGCAGAGCAACCAGATCTGACCATCTTGGACGTGATGATGCCGCGTCTCGACGGCCTCGGTGTGTGCCGCGAGCTCCGCTCCGCCGGGTACGACCGTCCGATCCTCATGCTCACCGCCCGCGACGGAGTCGCCGAGCGGGTCGCCGGCCTCGACGCTGGCGCGGACGACTACCTGCCCAAACCCTTCGCTCTCGAGGAGCTGCTCGCTCGCGTCCGCTCGTTGCTCCGCCGCGCCCAGGCGGATTCGGCGGGTTCGCAGCAGCGCAGCACGAGCGCCGAGCTCACTTTTGCGGACCTGCATCTCAACGCGATCTCCCGCGATGTCTACCGCGGGGACCGGCACGTCTCCCTGACTCGCACCGAGTTCTCCCTGCTGGAACTCCTCATGCGCAACCCGCGTCGCGTCCTATCCCGCCAGACGATCCTCGAGGAAGTCTGGGGCTACGAGTTCCCGTCCTCCGGAAATGCCCTCGAGGTCTACATCGGCTACCTGCGCCGGAAAACCGAGGCGGGCGGGGAATCCCGCCTGATCCACACCGTTCGCGGCGTGGGCTACGTGTTGCGGGAGACAGCCCCGTGATCCTCCGCCGCATCAGTGCGGACGGTGACACCGACTTGAGGCCGACGCGCCCGTCTCCCGTCCGCGGCAAAATCGCCGCTTTCGCCGGCGCGGGAGTGGCGGCAGCCGTGGGCACCACGGCGGTGATGTCGTATATTGCGGTGTTCGGGGCAATGGACGAACATGAGCTCAGTGCACTGAATTCCCGCACCATCGCATTGATGCGGCAGGTGGAAGACGATTCTGCGAGCGAGGAAGAACTGCATCGGATCGTCGATAAGTTCCGTTCTGATAATCCCGGCTACCGCGCGTCTGTCTCGTTGCGGGAGCACGATTTCTTTGTCGGGGACCCCGTGCCTGTCGACCGGATGGCGCGCGACGGTGGCGCGGCGAACTGGTCGCGGTTCGAAAATGGCGAAGAAATGGTGTCCGTGCTGCGTGACAATGACGGCACCACCGTGGCGGTGGCTCACAACCGCTCCGATTTCGCGCACCTGAAGGGCCGTCTCAAAGCGACGTTGGCGGGCATTGTCGGCCTGGGAACTCTGCTTGTGGCGCTGACCGGTAGCATCATCGCGCGGGGGACGTTGCGTCCCGTTGGCCGTTTGCGCCGCGCGATGGACAGGGTGTCCACGGAAGGCACGCTTGAACCGATCGAGGTGGCCGGCAGCGACGAGTACGCCAAGTTGACCGAATCGCTGAACTCGATGATGGAATCGCTCAATGAGTCCCGCATCCGCCAGGCCCAGTTGGTGGCCGACGCCGGCCACGAACTTCGCACCCCTTTGACATCGATGCGCACCAATATCGAGCTGTTGATCATGCTTCACCGCACCGGGCAGATGGCGCAGATGCCGCAGGAGGATCTCGATGAGCTCGAAGACGATGTCGAGGCCCAGATGCAGGAACTGTCGACGCTCATCGGCGACCTGGTGGACCTCGCCCGCGAGGACGACCTGCAGAAAGAATTCGAGCCCGTCCGCCTGGACTCCCTGCTCACCGAGGCCGTCACACGCGTGCAGCGCCGGCGCCCGGACGTGAACTTCCGCTACCGCGCCGACCCGTGGATCCTCGATGCCGACCGTGCAGCATTGTCGCGCGCGCCCGTGAACCTGCTCGACAACGCCGCGAAGTGGTCCCCGCCGGGCGGCGTTGTGCGTGTCTCGTTGCGGTCTGCGCAGCATAGCGCCGTGCTGATTATCGACGACTCCGGCCCAGGCATTCCCCCGGAGGAGCGCGAAAAGGTCTTCGAGCGCTTCTACCGCGCACCTGAATCGCGGTCCATGCCCGGATCGGGCCTGGGACTGGCTATTGCAGGTCAAGTGCTCGAACGCCACGGCGCGAACATCGACATCGGGGACTCCGACGACGGTGGCGCCCGCATCCGCGTCGTGTTCCCCGGCTGGCCCGCTGAACGCTCACAGTGACCGTTCAGCAACTACTACGATAAGGGCGGTTGAGAATAGAGAACTGGCACAGTGATGAAGAGGACAATGACCGACCATGACCAATCCTGGATACCCCACAAACCCCGGCTTCGCCCCGCAATACAATGAGCCGCTTCCCGTTCAGCAGCCAGCGCCGCAGAAGAAAGGGCCGGGAGCGGGCACCGTCGTCGCGATCTCGCTTATCACCAGCCTTGTCGCCGGTCTGGGCGGTGGCTTTATCGGTGCATCGCTCGCTGGGGACGACTCGTCGGTTGGCGCCAGCAACAACGACAATGCGCTGGAAGCGCCCGTGAAGAAGGAACGCACCCCGGCGCCGGACGGCTCCGTGGAGAAGGTCGCCGATTCGGTTCTCCCCGCGGTCGTGTCCATCGAAGTGGCGACGAGCAAGGGTGGGGCGGAAGGCTCGGGCTCCATCATCAGCGCCGACGGCAAGGTGCTCACGAACCACCACGTCGTCGCCGAGGCCGCGGGCGCGGGCGCGCAGATGCGCGTCACGCTCAACGACGGCACCAAATATCCCGCGAAATTCATCGCCTCCGACGTGAACACTGATATTGCCGTGATTCAGATTGAGGGTGTCAAGGATCTCCCCACGATCCAGTTCGGCGATTCGAACGATCTCGCTGTCGGTCAGTCGGTCGTGGCCATCGGTTCGCCGCTCGGCCTGTCGGCCACTGTGACCACAGGTATTGTCTCTGCTCTCAACCGGCCGGTGCGCGCGGCGCAGGGCGGGGGAGAGTCCTCCCTGATGGACGGCATTCAGACGGACGCGGCGATCAACCCGGGCAACTCCGGCGGCCCGCTCGTGGACATGAATGGACACCTGATCGGTATGAACTCCGTCATCGCGTCCCTGTCCCAGGGGGATTCGGGCGAGGCAGGCTCGATCGGCCTTGGCTTCGCTATTCCGTCGAATTTCGCCCGCCGCGTCGCTGACCAACTCATCAACGAGGGGGAGGCTCGCCAGCCGATGATGGGCGTCGAGGTGGACATCCGCGCCCAGACGGGCGGTGCGCTCGTCAGCAACGTGCAGCCGGGCAGCCCGGCCGACAAGGGCGGACTGAAGGCCGGCGACATCGTCACCCGCATCAACGACCGCCCGATCGAATCCTCCGATGCACTAGTCGCGGCAACACGTTCCTTCGATTTCGGCGAGACGGTCACGCTGGAAGTCCACTCCAAGGATTCCGAGGAATCCCGAACGGTAGAGGTGACTCTAAGTTCCGAGTAGATTCCCTAAGTAGCAAAGAAAACTAGCTATTGACCGCATCAGCCCACGAGGAGCCGGACCATGTCTAACAGTCTTGACGCGCTAGACCTTAAAGAACCCGACGAGGCTTTCTTGCTCGCAGCGGAAGCGGAAGTTGAGCTTCCGGCCCAGCCGTGTGCGCTCGCTGTTCTTATCAGCGACCACAAGCGGAACGGCGCGATCGACGAAGGCTCCGACCAGCTGGTCTTCGAGCTGCTGCAGGAGATGGGCTACAAGGTCGACGGCGTGGTCAGCGTGAAGTCGAAGAAGTCGGAGATCCGCAAGGTCATCGAGACTGCGGTGGTCGGCGGTGTCGACCTCGTGGTCACTATCGGCGGCACCGGTGTCGGTCCCCGCGACAAGGCTCCGGAGGCCACGCGCGCGGTTATCGACCAGCTCGTCCCCGGCGTCGGGCAGGCGGTGCGTGCGTCGGGCCAAGCCTGCGGCGCGGTCGACGCGTGCACGTCCCGTGGTATTTGCGGTGTTTCCGGTTCCACTGTCGTGGTCAATTTGGCGCCTTCGCGCGCGGCGATCCGCGACGGCATGTCCACCATCGCCCCGCTCGTCGCCCACTTGATCAGCGAGCTGCGTAAGTACAGCGTGCAGTAAATGGGACCGCGCCCTAGGCGTCGGATAAAACGCATCGCCGACGTTGACTACGATAGAAAAGCGGACCGTCCGGTTACTGGACGGTCCGCTGGGGACGGCGAGCGGATCGTCGAATTAGACGACGCGGTCCCGGAGGGTGAAGGAGCCGCTAACTACGAAGAGGAGCGGCCGCCGCACCACGGAGGTTAGCCCTTGATCTGTGGGTTCTTGCCCTGTGCGAGCAGATCGCGGATCTCGGTGAGCAGCTCCTGCTCGGTCGGGTCCTCGGCCTCCGGGTCGATGCCCTTGCGGCGCTTCTGCTGCTCGTCCAGCTTGTTCATCGGGGCGACGATGAGGAAGTAGACGACAGCGGCGATCAGCAGGAAGTTGATGATGGCGGTGACGAGAGCGCCGAAGTCCATGAAGGTGGCGTCGTTGCTCGGAATGATGTTGAAGCCGAGACCGGAGAAGTCGGCGCCGCCGACAGAGTTGATCAGCGGGTTGATGATGTTGTCGGAGAAGGCGGTCACGATGGCGGTGAACGCGGAGCCGATCACGACACCGACTGCGAGGTCGATGACGTTGCCGCGCATGATGAAATCTTTGAAGCCCTGGAACATGGGGGTGTCCCTCCTCGGGGAATTGAAAAAGTTTAGTGCCCGACAGAAGTTACTACAGTGATTTCGATTAGGCCATTATCAACTGTTCAAGTTCGCGGAGATTTCAACCAGAATTCGCCAAGTTCACCACCACGGCGAGCGGCGATGCGAGCGACGCAGCCGCCACCGCCGAGGCGTCGTCGTGGGCTAACAGCAGCAGCACGCCGGAGCTACCTTCCTCCTCCGTCGATCCTGCGGTGACAATGATGCCGGAGTCAGCCACAGTGCGCGGCCTGCCGTCCCCGGCGGTCACGACTGAGACGCGGTCGCCGTGGTGGAGCATCGGAATGATGCCGGGATCGGCGAGCTTCACCGGCACCATTGTGAAATTCGAAGCATCATCGCCCACAAGGGCGCTCACGAGGTCGGGGCCGATCAGCCGCGTCGCCGTCACAATTTCACCCGCGGAGGCATGCGAAGCGACGATCTGGCCGGCGGCAGCGTCGACCGTGTCCACCGTCGAAGGCGGAACGAATTCTTCCGGCAGCGGACGGACCTGAAGATCGCCGGCCTCGACGACATCGCCCGGTGCCACATCGCGCGCGAAAACGACCACACCGGGATCGGCGTCCGCCCTGCTCAGCAGAGCACTTACCGCAGCGCACGCGACCAAAAAGGCGGCAGCGCTTCTGCGCAGCACGACAGCCCGGCGGTAGCCGGGGGTCCGTAGAAAGTTCAGAGAATCAGTCAGGCCCATGCCTTATTGGACTGCCCGGCCACCCCGTCCGGTTCCCAGTTCCACGAAACCGGATTGCGTCACCGCCGCGTCGACGGGCCAGTCGTGCGGCTCGGACGGCAGCGAATCGTGCACCTCCCCGTCGTAGACGAGTGCGACGACAGGGCAGTCGACCCCGTCGAGGGCGCGGTCGTAATAGCCGGCGCCTTGTCCGAGCCGCACCCCCGAGCGATCAACACCGAGCGCGGGCACGAGCACAGCATCGAGTGAGAGCGCGCTTAACGACGGCTCGCCCGGCCCCTCCGGCTCTTCGATCCCGAAATGGGCGCCCCGGCGCAACGACCCGTCATAGAGCCCCCACCGCAATCCGCCGTGCGCCGGCGTGATCGGCAGCCACACTTCGTGCACCTCCGCCAGTGCCGGCAGCAGCTCTTTTCCGCCTGGCTCATTGGCCATCGGGGAATAAGCGGCGATGCGGCGGGCTGGGCCGAGCCATGTGAGGAGGTGGGAGACGAGGGTGGCGTCGATAAGCGAATGCTCCATTTTCGCGCGGCGGGAACGCGCCTCGGTGCGGATTGCGTCTTTTGCGGAGTGGCCTACACGGAACACGGGATCATTGTAGGTAAACTGCGCATTCATGCAGAATTCCGACCAGAGCCCGCACGCCGCCGTCAAGACCGTCGTCGTGCCGGCCGCTGGCATGGGGACGCGTTTCCTGCCGGCGACCAAGACTGTTCCGAAAGAGCTGCTGCCTGTGGTGGATACCCCGGGCATCGAGTTGATCGCGGAGGAGGCTGCCCAGTTGGGCGCACAGCGCCTGGCTGTGGTGACTGCGCCGGGTAAAGGCGAGGTCATGGAGCACTTCGGTCCGTTCGAGCAGCTTCGCGAGACCTTGCTCGGCCGCGGCAAAGAGGAACAGGCGAAGAAGGTCTCCCGTGCGGCGGAGATCATCACGGCCGAGGCTGTCGTGCAGGAAAGCCCGCTCGGCCTCGGTCACGCGGTGGGGTGCGCGGAGTCGATCCTCGACGACGACGAGGATGTCGTCGCCGTGATGCTTCCCGACGATCTGGTGCTGCCCACGGGCGTGATGGAGAAAATGGCGGACGTGCGCGCCGAGCTCGGCGGCTCTGTGCTGTGCGCGTTCGAGGTCAGTCCGGAAGAGGTCTTCAATTACGGTGTCTTCGATGTCCGGGATGTCGACGGCCACGACGACGTCAAGCGTGTGGTCGGCATGGTGGAGAAGCCGGATCCGGCTGATGCGCCGTCGAATTTCGTGGCCACCGGACGCTACTTGCTCGACCGGGAGATTTTCGACGCGCTGCGCCGGATCACCCCCGGCAAAGGCGGCGAGCTGCAGCTGACTGACGCGATCGAGCTGATGATCAGCGAGGGGCACCCGGTCCACGTCGTGGTGCACAACGGCAAGCGCCACGATCTGGGCAACCCTGCCGGCTATATTCCGGCCAACGTTGACTTCGGTCTCCGCCACGAGAAGTACGGCCCGGCGCTGTACAAGGCGATCAAGCAGATCATCGCCGATTACGAGGCGGAACTCTAGGACTTTCCAGGAGGGGACCATGCGTAGTGTCGACGACCACCTCGCCATGATCATCGATGCGACGATGACGCCCGAGCCCATCCGCATCGGCATCACCGACGCGCTCGGTCTCATGTGCGCCGAAGAGGTGCAAGCGACCTCGCCGCTGCCCGGATTCTCCCAGGCCGCGGTAGATGGCTACGCAGTCCGCGCCGTTGACGTCGGGGGCGGAACAAGCCTGGGGCACAAAGAAGATTCCCCGGCTCCTGAAGCGTCCCTGCCCGTCGTCGGTGAAGTCGCCGCAGGGTCCCAGAAGCCCCTGCGCCTCCAGCCCCGCCAGGCCGTCCGCGTCGCGACGGGTGCGCCGCTGCCGACGCTCGCCGACGCCGTTCTTCCCCTCGAATGGTCCGACCGCGGCCGCAAGCGCGTCACTCCGCACCGCCCGGTCCGCTCCGGAGATTTCATCCGCCGCGAGGGCGACGACATCCAGCCCGGTGATATTGCTGTCCGCTCCGGCGCAGTCCTGGGGCCCGCACAAATCGGCCTGCTCGCCGCCACCGGCCGCGACAAAGTGCTGGTCTACCCGCGCCCGCGCGTCACCGTCATGTCGTACGGCCTCGAGCTCGTCGACATCGACCGCAACCCCGGCCTGGGGCAGGTCTACGACGTCAGCTCCTACGCGGTGGCCTCCGCCGCGAAGGACGCTGGCGCCGACGTGAACCGTGTCGGCATCATCAACGCCGAACCCCGCCGACTCAAAGAACAGCTCGCGGTGCAGGCGCAGAAGAGCGAATTCATCGTCATCACCGGCGCCGTCGGCGGCTCCAGCGCAAAGCCGATCCAGGAAGCCCTCGGGGAGCTCGGCGGAATCGACACCACCCGCGTGGCCATGCACCCCGGCTCCGCGCAGGGCTTCGGCCTGATCGGGGAGGACCGCATCCCGGTCTTCTTGCTCCCGTCGAACCCGGTGAGTGCCCTGGTCATTTTCGAGGCACTTATCCGCCCGGCGATCCGCACATCCCTGGGTAAGCGCGTGCCCACCCGCCGCACCGTGAAGGCGCGCGCCTTGGGCCGCGTCGAATCGATCCCGGGCCGTCTCGGCTTCATTCGCGCCCGCCTCATGCGCGATGCGGAGACCCACGATTACCTCGTCGACGGCATCGGCGGTGTCTCCGGCAGCCCCGCCCACCTACTGGCAGGCCTGGCCGAAGCGAACGCCATCATCCGCATTCCCACCGATGTCTCCGAAGTGCGCCCCGGCGACATCGTCGACGTTCTCTTCCTTCAACAGCGGGCGTAAGCATGTTCAACTTCTTCGGCCGGGCGAAACACCCCGGCTGGCCTGAAGCGACCCCCACGGTGAATATCCCGGGGGCCTCGCTGCGTCTGCGCCCGTTGGCCTCGAGCGACGGCAAGCACTGGTCCCGCATGCGCATCCGCGACGAAGAGATCCTCCGGCCCGTCGAACCCACCGTCCCCGGCACATGGGAGGACGGGCATTCGCAGGCCGCGTGGCGCTCCAACTGGCAGAACCTGCGCCGTTTCGCCCACGACGGCATCATTGTCCCGCTCGCGATCGAGCTCGACGGCCGGTTCATCGGCCAGGTCACCCTGGGCAATATCCAGCACGGGGCGATCGGGGAGTGCTGGATCGGTTACTGGGTCTACTCGCGCTATTCGGGCCGCGGCATCGCCACCGTCGCTTGCGCCCTCGGCGTGGACCATGCATTCGCCCGCGTCGGCATGCACCGCGTGACCGCCACGTATCTCCCCGACAACCCGGCGTCGGGGAAAGTACTTGCCAATGTCGGGTTCCGCGAAGAGGGCTACCTGCGGGAAAATCTGCATATCGACGGCGCGTGGCGCGACCACTACTTCGTCGCCCAGAACATTGACGACCTGCCCGGATCCGCCGTGGAGCGGCTCGCTGCCCGCGGCCGCCTCTGGATCTAGAAATTCCCGCCCCGTTTCGCGGCGTGGGTCGGTCATTGCTGCGGAAGATCTCTATAACCTCAGCCTGGAAAAGTTGCCAGAAAACCAGAAAGGTCGTGGCGCACATGTCCGGCAGCCTGAGCCTGATCATCGTCCTCATCGTGGTGGTGTGGGCGATTGTTCTCGCCCCGATGGTGTTGGGGGACTCGAAGCCGATCCGCCGCTCCGGGGAGGGATACGACGAGACGCGTGTGCTGCACCAGGGCAACACTCCGCTGGCGGCACGTCGCCGTCCGCGAGTGACCAAAGACGACATCCACAGCTTCGACGAAGATGACGACTACGAGGTGCTCGACGAAGAAGCAGTGCTTATCGACGACACCCGCCCCAAAATGTCTGACAACCCTTCCGAAGAACCCGTCGACGAATCTTCCTCCGGCTCCACCTCCCTGAAGAAGCTGATCGACGGAGAGATCGTTGAGGAAACAGAGGCTGAGGCAGAAGCTGACGCCGAAGCAGAAGCAGATTCTGAAGAAGTCTCCGAAACAGACTCCGAAACAGCCGACGCTCCCGAGTACGAACTCGACGCCTCCTACCTCTCGCCGGAAGACTACGGCTACACCACCGTGACCAAGCTCGAAGAGAAGGAACCGGAGTCTGAGGAAGAGGCCGAATCTGTAGCTGAAGCAGAGGTTGAAGAAGCCTCCGAGCCCACCGAAGACGAGCTCGCTTTTGCGCGTGCGCGCCGCGGGGGCTGGGATCCGGAGATGGCCAAGCGCGTGCGCGAGGACCGTTTCCGCCGCCGTCAGCGCACCCTGCTGGGGCTGGTCGTGCTCTTCGGAACCAGCTTTGTTATCGGCATTGTCTCTGGCGGCTGGGCTTGGCTCGCGCCGGCCGCGGCTGCCGGCCTGCTGGCCTGGTACATGACCGCGCTGCGCACGACAGTGAAGAAGGAGCGCGCGCTGCAGGCCCGCCGTGTGCGCCAGCTGCGTCGTGCACGCCTCGGTGTTGTTACGGCTGCCGAGGATGCGCCGGTGCCACCGCACATGCGCCGCCCGGGCGCAGTGGTGGTCGAGGTCGACGATGAGAGCGCCGACTTCGCTAACCTTCCCACCTACACCGTGCCGCGCGAAGAATCCGAGCGGATCCGCGAAATCGCGTAGTTTTTCTACCAATACGAGGTCGTTATAGCCGGTAAAATCGCCGGGTATGACGACTACTTTTTCTTCTCAGGTAAACGATAATCCCGGCAAGTCCGCCCAACTGTGGGAGAAATTCAGCGACACGAAGCTCAAACGCCTGATCTTCTCCGCGTTCTATTCGGTGAAGGCACCGTACTTCCGCACAGTCATGCCGCGCGTGCAGGTCGCAGAACCCGGCCGCTGCGTTGTCCGCCTGGGCAAGTGGTGGGGTGTGCAGAACCATATCGGCACCTTCCATGTCATTGCCGGCCTGAACGGCGCAGAAGCGGCCATGGGGCTGCTGTGCGAGGTGACAGTGCCGGATTCGCACCGCTGGATTCCGCGCGGCATGCGCGCAGACTACCCGGCAAAGTCCACCGGCGGCCTGACCATCACCGCCACCGGCGACTTCCCGGACTTCGACACGATCACCCGCGAGAGCGGCGGCCAGCTGGTCACCATCAATTGCGAGATCGTCGACGATGCCGGCGTCGAGCCCATCACCGCCGAGATCGACGTGTGGGTCACGGCCAAGAAGTAGGCGCTTAGGAAAGCGGCTCCGCCTGCTCTTGGTCCACGCGGACGTGGAGCAGCGCCACGCGGCCGTCCTCGACTTGGCGGACGGCTTCGCTGACAATGTTGTCTACGTCGGCGGGGTCGTCGAGTTTCGCAGCCCACGCCCCGTTGGCTTCCGCGAGTGCGCAAAACTCGGGGTTCTCCAACTGTGTGCCGCTCACACGGCCGGGATAGTGCTTTTCCTGGTGCATGCGGATCGTGCCGTATTGGGCGTTGTCCACAACCACGATGAGCATCGGGGTGTGGTAGCGCACGGCGGTGATCAGCTCGTTGCCGTTCATCATGAACTCGCCGTCACCGGTGAACACAACGGTGAAGCGGTCGGGGAACGCCAGCTTCGAGGCGATACCGGCTGGCAGCGAGTAGCCCATCGACCCCAAACGATTCGCGATCATCGACGGGAACGCCCGCGTGGGGAAGAACCGCTGCGGCCAGAAGCAGTGGTTGCCGGCACCGTAGGTGCAGATGGCGTCGTCGGGAAGCTTCTTTAGCAGCGCATCCATGACGTCGTGCATATCGACGCATCCGGCAGGCTCGTCGTAACGCTCCGCGACTGTCGGCAGCGTGGAGTGCTGCACATGCAGCTCACGCGCGTGATTGAACCACTGCCTCGTGTCGGGGGTGGAATCGAGCGCGAGGCTGCCTAAGGCTTCGGCGAAGGCCTGCGGGGATGCGATGATGTGGCGCGTGACAGCGGCGGTGTGGCCGACGAGGTCCGAGTCCGGCGTGACCACAATATTGTCTGCGCTGTAGTCCTGCCGGCGGGTGAAGTTGTCCGAGGGCTTGTCCCACAGGACGCCACAGACGGTGATGAGGAGGTCAGCGTCGTCGAGAAGCTGGGCGGTCTCCTCCTTGCGTGCGGTGCCCAGCCAGCCGGCGTTGGCGGGGGAGTCGAAGTGGATACGGTCGGAGGAGCGGGTGTCGCCCACGACGGGAATCTCGTGAGCCTCAGCGAAACGCTGGACGGCATCGCAGGCCTGCTGCGTCCAGCCTTGGCCGCCCTCGAAGATGAGGGGGCGTTGCGCCTGTTCCAGCTTGTCCTTGAGCACAGCGGCATCGGCGTCGGACACGCCCCCGTGAGCGACCTGGATCGGCGGGGCGAGCTCCGCACCAGCGGGGAACTCAGCGGCCACCACATCCTCCGGCAAACCGACCACGACGGGGCCTGGCCGGCCCTGTTTAGCTAGGCGCATTGCGTTGGACACGATGCCGCTGGCCCGCTCAGGCTTGTCGATAATGAACACGCCCTTCGCAATGGACCCGAACCACTGGTGCGGATCAAACTCCTGGAAAGACTCGCGGTAGCGATCCTCGCGTGGAATCAGACCGATGAACAGCACAAGCGGGACGGCATCCTGCCAGGCGGTGTACACGCCGATCTTCGCGTTGGCGGCACCCGGGCCGCGGGTGACCATGACCACGCCGGGTTCGCCCGTCGCTTTGCCATATGCGTCTGCCATGTAGGCCGCACCGCCCTCGTGGCGACACACAATGGTGGAGATGTCGGTGTCGTGCAGGCCGTCGAGCACAGCGAGGTAACTCTCACCGGGAACAAGGAAGACTTGCTCGGTCCCGTGATTCTTGAGGGTCTGGGCGATGGCGGAACCGACGTGCATGGTTCTCCTTTGGATTTCGGGTACCGTACCCCAACCAGAGTGCCCTGCGACGCCGGATCCTGCCACTGGCTTAAAGGTCGAAGTGCAGCAGCGACGGCACAAAGGTGCGCCGCCCCGTTGCAACGAGATGGGTGTTGACAATGCCCGTCGCCTGCATGAACAGCCACACCGACTTCGGCCCGATAAAGGTGAACCCGTGGGACTTCAACTCTCTGGCCAACGCCTTAGATTCTGCAGTCGATTCCGGGATGTCCAGTATGGTTTCCGGCTGCGGCATGTCGGCGGGGCGGTGGGCCCAGACAAGTTCAGACAGGCGCTTGCCGTCCTGGCGCAGCCCCACTGTCGCCTTGGCATTAACGATCACCGCGCGGAGCTTGGTTCGGTTGCGGATCAGCGCGGGGGTGTCCATCATCTTGTCCACGTCGCCGTCAGTCATCCGCGCAACGATGTCGGGGTCGAAGCCGCTGAACGCTCGGTTGAGGGCGGGGAACTTCGCCAGCGCAGCGCGCATGGACAAACCCGACTGCAAGACTTGGAAGCACAGGGCGCGGAAGACGTCGTTCTCGTCGACAGCGGGGACACCCCAGGTCGTGTCGTAGTACAGGCGCGTCAGCGAATCAGTGGCGGCCCACGGCGGGCGGTACGTGCCGTCCTCGCACAGCACGGGGCCAACGATTGCGGGCTTGTTCTTCAGCAGCGGCGCCAAAAGGCGGGAGTGCAGCGGGCAGTCATCGATGTTCAAAAAGTCGAATGGGCGGTGGTCGTAGGAACAGGTGCAGCATGTCTCGATGTCGAAATAAGTCGTCATGCCCTAGTTAGACTGCTTGAGAGGCTCGTTTGGTTCCACGCTGTAGGGTTGAATTCATGAATAGACCGGCCGTGCGTGACTTTGCGCTGCTCCTTGCGCGTTTCATCGTCGGAGTGGTGTTCATTGCCCGGGGGTACCAGCACTGGGTTGGCGTGGGCATGCGCACTACTGCGCAGCAGTTCGCCGAGGCCGGCGTGCCGCAGCCACGGTTGGTTGCGTATGCGGCGGGTTCCGTCGAGTTGATTGGCGGCGCCATGCTCATCATTGGTTTGCTCACCACGATCATGGCGGGCTTAATGGCCGTGATGGTGCTGGTAGCCGCGTATTTTGTGCATCTTCCCAACGGGTTCTTCGCCGAAGACGGCGGTGTGGAGTACCCGCTGATTCTCGCGGTGCTGCTGGGGCTCATCGTCGTGTTCGGGGCAGGCCGCGCAAGCTTGGACCGGGTGCTGGTTGATGATTAGCCACAGCGAGGTGCAAAAAGCGCTCTCCGCGCGTATCGACGGCGAAGACCCCAGCATCGACAACTCCATCCTCGATGCGCACCTTGCCGGCTGCCCCGAATGCCTGGCGTTTTGGGAGCGGTCACTGCGCCTGACCAGCTCCCTGAGCCTTGTCGACGCTGACGGCGCCATGGCCCCTCCCGCCGACCTCTCAAAGGTCATCTTCGCCGGCGTGGAGGGCGAGTTCCGCCGCGTTTCTGCCCGGCGCGTCGTCGCCTTGGCCGTGGGCCGGATGCTCTTGGTTCTCCTGGCGGTTGTTCATGCCTTCTGGGCCGGAGAGGACATCGTTTCCCTCGTGGCTGCCACGGTGGATACCTCGATGTCGCAGCTGCTCATCGGCACGGCAGCCGTGCACGTGGGTATCACGGCGGCGTTGCTGTTCGCCGCCTGGAAGCCGAGTCAGATCCCCGGGATCCTGCTCATTGTGGGGGCCATGTTCGGTTTCACGGTCGGCTTTGTCGTGCTCGAGGCGGTCTCGGGAAGCGGCACAGCACCGTGGTGGCAGTTCGTTACGTTGCTGCTCACCTGCGCTGCGTTGGTCTTCATGTGGTTTGCGGACAAGGGGTTGAAAAACCCATTGCTCGGATTGAGCTCTCGGCCCTTGTCTTAGCCGCTTCTACTTCCAACTTCTACTTCCAACTCGGCAGCCACATGAGCTGGTTGTACCAGCTGTCGGGAATGACAAACCCGTACAGGATGGGGGAGAAGTAGAAGAACATCCCGATGACCACCGCCAGGTAACACAGCACCGCAAACTGCCCCCATGTGATCGGGTAGCCGGCGATCTTCTGCAGGCGCGGCACGGGTCCGCCCCGCTGGGCCAGGTTCCCCAACGCCAGGGCCAGCAGCACGATCGTGAAGGGGACCAGGGGCGCGGCGTAGAAGAAGTACATCTGGCGGTCGAAGGCGACGAGCCAGGGCAGGAATCCCGCGCCGAAGGCGACGAGCGGCAGGATGACGCGCCGGTCGCCACGGGAAATCCACGCCCAGATTGCCCACAGCAGCACAGGCACGGTCAGCCACCAGATGGCGGGCGTGCCGAAGAGGTAGATCATCCGCCGGCACTCCTGTCCGCCGGCGCATTCGATTCCGGTGGAGGAGTAGTAGAGGATCGGGCGGGATGCCACCAGCCAGGACCACGGCTTCGAGTCCCACGGGTGCGAGTGGCCTGACGAGGAGGTCAGTTCACTGTGGAAGTTGAGCACGGAAAAGTGGTAGTAGAGCCACCCGCCGAGCGCGTCGGGCAGGTGAGTCAGCCACGGCCAGTCGGAGTCTGCGATGGTGCCGTCGACAGCCGCGTGGCGGTACACGGAGGTCTCCGAGGCGAACCAGGCCCGCCAAGACCACATGTACACCACCGCGGGGATGAGCACGATGGAAGCCAGCGCCGAAGGCACGTCGCGTAGCAGCATTCCAGCCACTGGCTTTTCCACGCCATAGCGCCGCCGCAGCCACAAGTCATAGAAAGACGACAGCAGCCCGAAGAAGGCGATGTAGTACAGGCCGGACCATTTCACGGACAGGGCGCACCCGAGCGCGACACCGGTGGCGAACCTCCACCAGCGGAAGCCCAGGCGGGGGCCGTAGGGGGAGGAACCCATGGTGCCGGTGCGGTAGGCGCTGTCAAGCCTGCGGTGCACTTGGCGCATATCGCCGGCGAGGGTCCATGCGGCTACGACGACGGGGAGGAGAATGAACACGTCGAGCATGCCAAAACGGCCGATGACCAGCAGCACACCGTCGCACAGCGCGATGATGCCGGCGAACAGCGCCACCACCCACGACTGGGAGATACGGCGGGCCAGCAGCATGATGAACACCACGGTCAGCGCACCGAAGAGGGCCGCCACGAAACGCCAGCCGAGGGGGGAGTAGCCAAACAGGGCCTCGCCGAGCGCGGCGAGTTGCTTGCCCAACGGAGGGTGCACCACGAGGCCGTACGCCGGGTTCGATTCGATACCGCCGATGACCGGGTTGAATGAAGAGCGGAAGATGTCCCAGGCCTGCGGGGCGTAGTGCTTCTCGTCGAAGACGGGGGTGCCGCTGGACTCTGCCGTGGTCACTCCGATAAATCGCGTGAAGAAGGCGAGGATGGCGATCGCCGTCGTGGTGATCGTGTCGCGCTGGGACCACGGCACCGTCACGGGGGCGGTGGGGGCGGGGCGGTCCACGCGCACTTTCTCGGCCACTACTGTCGCACTCACGGATGAAGATCTTACTGTGTGCCTCCAGCCGCGTGTGACAAGCTGGGGGGCATGGACAACACTCTCCCCGCACACGGCGTCGTGGTGGCCGCCACTCCTTTGGGCAACATCGGTGACGCGTCGCCCCGCCTCGTGCACGCCCTCGAGCACGCGGATGTCATCGCGGCGGAGGACACACGCCGCGCTCGCAATCTCGCGGCCGCTCTCGGCGTGGAGATCCGCGGACGCGTCGTGTCGAATTTCGACCACAATGAGGACAAACGCGTTGCTGAGCTTATCGACGTCGCCCGCAACTCCACCGTCCTCATCGTCACCGACGCCGGAATGCCATTGGTTTCCGACCCAGGCCACTCCCTCGTCGCGGCTGCCCACGATGCGCAGATTCCGGTGACGTGTCTGCCTGGCCCTTCGGCGGTGACTACGGCTCTCGCCCTGTCGGGCTTAGGAGTAGGCAGGTTCATTTTCGATGGGTTCGCTCCCCGGAAACAGGGTGCCCGGCAGGCCTGGCTGGAGTCGTTGCGCAATGAAAAGCGGGCCGTGTGCTTCTTCGAGTCCCCGCACCGCCTCGAGCAAACGCTCGTTGAAGCGGCCGATGTGCTCGGGGATCGTCAGGCCGCGGTGTGCCGCGAGTTGACGAAGACCTTCGAAGAGGTCAAGCGCGGCAGCCTCGTAGAGCTCGCCGAATGGTCCCGCGAGGGCGTCAAAGGAGAGGTCACCGTCGTGATCGACGGCGGTACCGACATCGCGGAACCCGAGGACGTTCTCGGGCTCGTGCAGCAGCGCGTCGACGACGGGATGCGGGCCAAGGACGCGGTCAAGGAAGTCGCGAAGTCCGCCGGGATCAAGGCGGGCGAGCTTTACGACGCTTTCATTGCCTCGCGCAGATCCTAGCCAGCGGACGTGCACCGTGTGCACATCTCCGTTACGGTCATTTGGGCGAGAAAGGAACCCGATGAGTAGTGAAGACATGATCAAAGACCCCCACGATCCCGACGCGGATCCGCACGCCGAGGATCCGATCAAGAACGATCGCCCCGCGACGGCGGAGCTACAGGATCTCCTCGATGCGAGAAATGCGGGAGCGCAGCAGTCCATTTCCGATCCGGAGGACGCCATTGAGCGAGCCTCGGAGGACGAGAACCTGAAGATCGACTGGGCGATCGTCGGACCTATCGCCGCGATCGTCATTGCCGTCGTGATCTGGGGTCTCGCGGCGAAGGAGAGCTTCAGCGCTTTCTCGGATGCCTCGTTCACCTGGGTGATTGAGAATCTCGGGTGGGCGTTTGTCTTTTTCGGCAGCGTTTTCGTGGTCTTCATCCTCGTGATCGCACTGTCGAAGTTCGGCAAGATCCGTTTGGGCGCTTCCAACGAACAACCGGAATTCAGCACCAGGTCATGGATCGCCATGATGTTCGCTGCTGGCATGGGCATCGGTCTGATGTTCTTCGGCGCTTCCGAGCCGCTCAATTTTTACCGTGATGGTGTCCCGGGCATGGACAGTGCGGATGCCGTCGGCACCTCCATGGCACAGACGATGTTCCACTGGACCCTTCACCCGTGGTCCGTCTATGCGATCATCGGTCTCGCGATCGCATATTCCACCTTCCGTTTGGGCCGTAAACAGCTTCTGTCGAGCGCGTTCATTCCGCTTATCGGCGAGACTCGCGCCAACGGGTGGCTGGGCAAGCTTATCGACGGCCTCGCCATCTTCGCCACCATCTTCGGCACCGCGTGCTCCCTGGGACTCGGCGCCCTGCAGATCTCCACGGGTCTGGAGGCTTCGGGCTTGGTCGATTCCCCGTCGACGGTGCTCACCGCCGGAATCGTCAGTGTGCTGACTCTCGCGTTCCTGCTGTCTGCGATGTCGGGCGTCGGCAAGGGCATTCAGTGGGTGTCTAATTTCAACCTTGCAGTCGCTGCTGTGCTGGCGATCTTCGTCTTCGTCTTCGGGCCGACCTTGACCCAGCTCAATCTGCTGCCCACCGCGATTGCTTCCTACTTGGACCAGTTCTTCCTCATGGCTTCGCGCACTGCTGAATCCGCTGACACTGAAGCAGGGGAGTGGCTGGGCAGCTGGACCATCTTCTACTGGGCATGGTGGATCTCCTGGTCCCCGTTCGTGGGCACCTTCCTTGCCCGCATCTCCCGCGGCCGCACAATCCGCGAGTTCTGCCTTGGCGTCACCCTCGTGCCGGCGGGACTGTCCACCGTCTGGTTCTGCATTTTCGGTGGCACCGCCATCCAAATGGAGCAGCAGGGTGAGTCCATCTACGGCGAAGGAACATCCGAGGAACAGCTCTTCAACCTGCTGCACACGATGCCGGGCGGCTTCATCATGGGTGTCCTTGCCCTGATCCTGCTGAGCACCTTCTTCATCACCTCCGCGGATTCCGCATCCACGGTCATGGGTTCGCTGTCCCAGAACGGCAAGACCGACGCGAAGCCGATGCTCACCGGCATGTGGGGCTTGGCCACCGCAGCTGTCGGTCTGACCCTGCTCATCGCTGGCGGCGACGACGCCTTGAACTCCCTGCAGAGCGTCACCATCGCCGCAGCAACACCGTTCCTGCTGGTCCTCATCCTGCTGATGTTCGCCATCGTGAAGGATGTCAGCAACGACACCATCTACCTGGATATGAAGGAAGAGCAGCGCTTCAATCACCAGCTGGCTATTGAGCGGCGCATGCATCGCGACGCTATCGCTAAGGCACGCAAACGCCAGCGCATGTTCGGCACGAAGCAGTAGTCACTTATGCTGGGGGACATGACTGTCTCCCCGAACAATCCCACCTCCGAAAATGTCCTCGTGTGCGTGGCGTGGCCCTATGCGAACGGGCCGCGCCACATCGGCCACGTCGCCGGCTTCGGTGTCCCTTCCGATGTGTTCGCGCGCTACCAGCGAATGGTGGGGAACAACGTGCTCATGGTGTCCGGCACCGACGAGCACGGCACGCCGCTTCTCGTCCAGGCGGATAAGGAAGGCGTGACTGTCAAGGAGCTCGCCGACCGCTACAACCGCCAGATTGTGGAGGATCTCGCGGGCTTGGGCCTGTCCTACGACCTGTTCACCCGCACCACCACCCGCAACCACTACGCGGTGGTGCAGGAGCTGTTCAAGGGCCTGTATGCCAATGGCTACATGATCAAGGAGACTACCCAGGGCGCGATCTCCCCGTCGACCGGCCGCACCCTGCCGGACCGCTATATCGAAGGCACCTGCCCGATCTGCGGCGCCGACGGTGCCCGCGGCGACCAGTGCGATAACTGCGGCAATCAGCTCGACCCGGTCGATCTGATCAACCCGGTGTCCAAGATCAACGGCGAGACCCCGGAGTTCGTCGAGACCGAGCACTTCATGCTCGACCTTCCCTCGCTCCACGATGCCCTCAAAGAGTGGCTCGAGGCCCGCCGAGATTGGCGCCCGAACGTCCTGAAATTCTCCCTGAATTTGCTCGAGGACATGCGGCCCCGCTCCATGACCCGCGACATCGACTGGGGCATCCCCGTTCCCGTCGAAGGCTGGGAAAACGACCCGGGCAAGAAACTCTACGTCTGGTTCGACGCCGTCATCGGCTACCTGTCCGCCTCCATCGAGTGGGCTGCGCGCACCGGCAATCCGGACGCGTGGAAGCTGTTCTGGCAGGACCCGTCGACAAGCGGCTTCTACTTCATGGGCAAGGACAACATCACGTTCCACTCCCAGATTTGGCCGGGTGAGCTTCTCGGCTACGCCGGCAAGGGGTCGAAGGGCGGGAACCTCCACGAGCTCGGTGAGCTCAACCTGCCCACCGAGGTCGTCTCTTCCGAATTCCTCACCATGTCGGGCTCTAAGTTCTCGTCCTCGAAGGGCGTGGTCATTTACGTCAAGGACTTCCTCGCCGAATTCGGGCCCGACCCGCTGCGCTACTTCATTGCGGTCGCCGGTCCGGAGAACAACGACACGGACTTCACGTGGGACGAGTTTGTCCGTCGCGTGAACAACGAGCTCGCGAACGGCTGGGGCAACCTCGTCAACCGCACCGTGTCCATGGCCCACAAGAACTTCGGGGAAGTTCCGGAGCCCGGCGAGCTTATCGACGCCGACCGTGCCATCCTCGACCTCGCCTCCCAGACCTTCGACTCTGCCGGCCACGAATTGGGGCTTGCCCACTTCAAGGCCGCGATCACCAAGGTCATGCATGTGGTTGGCGAAGCAAATGCCTACATCGCCGATCAGCAGCCGTGGAAGCTCGCCAAGGACGAGTCCCAGCGTGAGCGTCTCGCTACTGTTTTGTGGACTGCTCTCCAGGTGGTGTCCGACTGCAATGCGCTGCTGACCCCGTTCATCCCGCACACCGCGCAGAAGGTGCACGCGACTCTTGGCCGCGACGGCATCTGGGCGGCATCCCCGCGTGTCGAGGAAGTCACCGACGATGAGGACCTTGATCTGGTCGGAGTCGGTCTGCCTGAGCAGGGCCAGACCTACCCGGTCATCACCGGCGACTACGCGACCCAGCAGGCTGTGTGGTCCCGAGTCGACGTTGTTCCGGGCACGAAGCTGGAGAAGCCGCAGCCGCTCATCGCCAAACTCGATCCGGAACTCGGCGAGACCGGCCCGGAGTGGGCTCGCGTCCAGTAGCAATCCTCACCGGTTGCGAGCGAGCCACTCTGCCATCGGGGTGAAGGGAATGTCCGCGCTGTCGCGAAGCACCGGATGCGAAAGCTTTGGCAACTCCTCTGGTGACGGATGGGTCTCATAGCCTTCGACGGCGGCCGCATTCAACCTGTCAAGGTACGCGCGGTAGTTGCCAACGAATAGGGAAGGTGGGGGCGCAGACCCTAGCGGGTCAAACCCAAACTTCTTTATTCGGCTTCCCCGCTCTCTAACCCAAGCTTGGCGGGAGTTCCCAGAAGTTGAGCGAAGGAGCTTACTTTTCTGGAATACCCGCGCCCCAAAGTGCCAGTGCGATAAGGGCTGGCTGGCCAAACAACCGGATTAGCCGCGCACGGTCGTTGTCCAAGCCGGGCATCGACTGCTTCTCGGCATACTGCCCAATGTTTCCCGGGTAGATCAACCAGTAGAAAGCGGCGAGGGTAACCCCGGTCAACTTCCGGTGCTTTGGCAGGAAGAGCTCGGCTGCGCCCGCTGCAATTTCGGCTACGCCAGACGCAAGAACCACAAAATCCTTATCCATCGGGAACCAGTTCGGTACTTGGGCCTGAAAATCCTTCCGCGCGAAGGTGAAGTGGCCAATACCTGCGGTAATCATCATGCCACCGAGGAGATGGCGGGCGTGTTTCTGGGATGCTTCACGGCTGGGAAGAAGTTTCATCATTCGTCTTTCGCGGTAGTTCTCGGGCTTGAGTATTGGTGCAGCAGCTGTGTCAGCCACAGGGTCAAGCGTAGGCCTGCTCGGCCTGCTCGGCAGCGAGCTAAGCTTACCCAACAGGATTTGCGAGCGATTCGACAGAAACATAAGCCTTTGCTTACATACCGCGCTCGCCTAACTAAGGGTGCCGAACGGGCATGTCCGGTGGTACTCGAGCCGGCGGATACCGATGGCGCGCGTGCAGGCTCCAGCTCTCGCGAGCTCTGCCCGTTGGTTCGACCTGGAAGGTGTGTGCGATGTTCTGGTAATGGCCAGCCCACAGGTAAAGGCTAATCTGAGCAGTGAAGATGTTGACGTCCCCGCATTAATGAGGGCATTGGCAACCTGGCAAATCGGTTGTGAACGAGTCCGATTTGAACAACGTGATCTTCCATCCGCGCGAGTCTGACGGCTGCGACCACACTGTCGCGGCGGCGTTGCTGAAGGCAGCGCGCAGCTCGTCTTCGAGAAAGAGTCCGGGGAGGTGGTAACTATTCCTGCGCTGGTGATCTCCGTGAACATGAAGGCCCAGTCGACGTGGTCAGCTTCGAGATCTAATTCCCCAAGAATTGCTTAATGAAGGCAGTCAACTTTCCCGGTTCCTCGTCTTCGAAGCGGGTATCCACGACCACCAGGGGTGCGGTGTACATGTCGTGGTCGGGGGAGGTGACGACGAGGTCGGTGCCGTAGTCGTCCATAAGCAATTGCCATGCGAAGTCGTGCTCGCGGATGAACGCGTCGCCGAGCGCTGTGCCGTACATGCGGGCTACGTCGCCGCGGGAATATTCGCGGCGGAGGTCGGGGTCGAGGGCGAGGTATTCGCTCAAGACCTCTTCGAATGAGGCGACGATGTCGTCGATCGATCCGTTGACGCCCGCGACGGCGGCTTCGGCGAGGTCGCGGTCGATCTGGGAGCGGGTTGCGGCATCGATGTCGTGGAACTCCATGCGCCCGAGGATAGGCTGGAATGCATGTCGAAGAAGAAACCACGCCCCACGCCCGTTCCGGCCGAGCGAGTTGCCGGGCTTATCGACGCCCACACTCACCTCGCCTCCGCTAAAGCGCGCACCAAAGAAGACGTGGATGCGATGGTGAAGCGCGCAGTCGATGCTGGTGTCGAGAGGGTCTGCACTGTCGGTGACGGGCTCGACGAGGCGGAATTGGCTCTGCACGCCGCGCATTTCAATGAGCGTGTGTTCGCGGCGTGCGCGATCCATCCGACGCGCGCGGGCGAGCTTGATGAAGCGGCGCGTACACGTCTCGCGGAAATGGCGGCGGACGAGAGGTGCGTGGCGGTGGGGGAGACCGGCATCGACACATACTGGATCAAGCATGACCCGGACAGGACGGCGCCACTCGACGTGCAGGAGGAGGCGTTCCGCTGGCATATTCAGCTGGCTGTTGATTCGGGCAAGGCGCTCATGATTCACAACCGTGAGGGCGACGAGGAGATGATGCGCATTCTCGCTGATTCGCCGCAGCCGGAACATGTCATGCTGCACTGCTTCTCTTCGCCCCTCGACGTCGCGCGCCAGGCGATCGAGCGGGGGTATGTGCTCTCGTTCGCTGGCAACGTGACGTTCAAGCGGAACGACGAGCTCCGCGAAGCTGTTGGGCTGGCTCCGGTCGGCCAGCTGCTGATCGAGACGGATGCTCCGTACATGACGCCGGAGCCGTTCCGTGGGGCACGCAACGAGCCGTCACTGATCGGGCATACCGCGAAGGTGGTGGCAGAAGCTCGTGGAATGGCGGTGGAAGATTTGGCGGAAGAGGTGCACGGAACTTTCCGCCGAGTTTTCGGAGTGTGATATGGCACACTTTTGCATTTCTGCAGGGCTGGGGTGGCGCACGTGCTTGCGGTGGCGCGTGTGATTCTTGTGGTGGTAAGCAACACTCTGGCCAGGTGAATTTCTGGCGTGAGAGCGATCTTCACCGTATTGTTATTTGAGTTCGCTTCCCCCAAGTGAGGATTTCTTTTCATGTCGCGTCATCGTCGCATCAATAAGACCTCGACCACCCGCGCCGTCATCGCCTCCACGGCTGTCGGCGCCCTCGCCATCGGCGGGGCCACCACTGCAGTCGCCGCTCAGAAGTCGGTGACGGTGGACGTCAACGGCGAGCCCATCGAGCTCACCACCTCCGCTGGCGATGTCAGCGGCGCACTTGAAGCTGCAGGCGTCGAGATCGGCGAAAAGGATCTGGTCTATCCCGCCCCCTCCGAGGCGCTGAATAGCGGCGACACGGTCACCGTGCGTACCGCGAAGCCGGTCGCAGTGACCATCGACGGCGGCCAGGCGCAGGAATTCACAACGACCGCAGCGACGGTCTCCGACTTCCTGAAGGAACTGCCGGGCGCCGGCGGCTCGGCCCACGCCTACGCGGAGGATGATCCGGTCACCGACAATATGACCATCGATCTGACTTCTCCGAAGATCGTGGCCATCCACGACGGCGGCAAGACCACCTACACCGCTGCCGCCGCGAAGACGGTCTCCGAGCTGCTCGCCGCCCGCGGCGTGCTGGTGGACTCGAACGACCGCGTTTCCCCGGGTATGGATGCGCCAGTGACCGGCAACATGGTCATCACCATCGACCGCGTTCACGTTGACGAGCGGACCTTCACCGAGGAATTCGAGCTCGAGCCGGAATACGTCGAGGACGAGAACCTGGCGGACGGCGAGGAGCAGGTCCGCGAGAAGGGCGAGAAGGGCCAGCGCGAGACCACACGCCGCGTGGTCACTGTGAACGGTGCGGTCGAATCCGACGAGATCGTGAAGCGAAAGGAGACCCGGAAGGGCCGTGCAGCAGTGATCGCCCGCGGTAAGAAAGAGTCTGCCCCCGTCGCCGCTAGTGGTTCTGCTCCCGCCGTTGCTGGTGGTTCGGTGTGGGATTCCCTCGCGCAGTGCGAGTCCGGCGGCGATTGGTCCATCAACACCGGCAACGGTTTCTACGGTGGTCTGCAGTTCACCGCGTCGACGTGGGCCGCGTACGGCGGCACCGAGTATGCGCCTACCGCGAACTTGGCCACCCGCGAGCAGCAGATCGCGGTCGCGTCCAAGGTTCAGCAGGGCCAGGGCTGGGGCGCGTGGCCCGCATGCACCGCGAGCCTGGGAATCCGCTAACCTCGGAGGACATGAATAGCCCCGATATCCAGTTGCTCGGTCCGGTGGAAATCCGGGCGCTCGCCGACGAGCTCGGGGTCACCCCGACGAAGAAGCTGGGGCAGAATTTCGTCCACGACCCGAATACCGTGCGCCGCATCGTCGGGGCGGCGGATATTTCTGCGGACGACACGGTGCTCGAAGTGGGGCCGGGATTAGGGTCGCTCACTCTCGGCCTGCTCGAAGTCGGGTGCCGGGTGGCGGCCGTCGAGATCGATTCGCGGCTGGCGGAAAGGCTGCCGCAGACTGCCGCAGAATTCGCGCCGGGGGCAGCGGGCAGGCTATCGGTGCTCAACCAGGATGCGCTCAAGGTTCAGGCCGGCCAGATCGAGGAGCCGACAGCGCTGGTGGCGAACCTGCCGTACAACGTCGCCGTCCCGGTGCTGCTGCACTTGCTGGAGGAATTCCCGAGCATCCGCCGCGTTCTCGTGATGGTTCAGCTCGAGGTCGCGGACCGGTTGGCGGCGGACCCCGGTTCGAAAATCTACGGGGTGCCCAGCGTCAAGGCATCGTTCTACGGGGACGTGCGCAAGGCGGGCAATATCGGCAAGAACGTCTTCTGGCCCGCACCCAATATCGAATCTGGGCTCGTGCGTATCGATATCCGTGACAAGGGCTGGCCAGTTTCGTTGCGTGAGCGCGTTTTTCCGCTTATCGACGCAGCCTTCGCCCAGCGGCGAAAGACCCTCCGCGCCTGCTTGGGCGGGATCTACGGATCGTCCGCAGCTGCGGAAGAAGCGCTGCGTGCAGCCGGCATTGATCCGCAGCTGCGCGGCGAGAAACTGGCAGTGGAAGATTTCGTGCGACTCACGGAGGTGGGCGGGCAGTGAAATTCACGGCACGCGCGAACGGCAAAGTGAATCTCCATCTCGGGGTGGGGGAGGTCCGCAGCGACGGTTACCACGACATGGCTACGGTGTTCATGGCTGTTGACCGGCCGGAGACGGTGACGCTGACGACGCTGGAGGGGGACGTCGACAAGCATCCCGATGCTTCTCCCTTGAGCTATGTGTCCGAGATGCGCACCACGTACCACGTGCAGGAACCCGACGAGGATCTGGACAATCCGAAGAACCTGGCGTGGAAGGCCGTGGACTCGATCACTACCGGATACATGGGGATTCTCGCGCAGGACGAGAAGCGGGAGAATTTCAAACCGGACCTGCCGATGATGCGGCTGGAGGTCGACAAAACCGTGCCTGTCGCCGGCGGGATGGCGGGCGGATCCTCCGATGCCGCCGCTGCCGTCCAGGCCATCAGCGCTTTGATCGCGCACCACGACCGGCCGATGCCTGAGGAACTGTTCACGAATCTGGTTCCGGGGCTCGGGGCGGATGTCCCGTTCGCGGAGATGGGCGGCATCGCGTTGGGGACCGGCCGCGGCGATGCCCTGGTGCCGATGATGGGGCGCGGAACGTACTGGTTCGCTTTCCTGAACCCGAAGGTGGGGCTGTCGACAAAGGCCGTGTTCGAGAAACTCGACGATCTTCGCTTCACGTACGCGTCGATGGTTCCGCACATGGACACCACCACGCTGTCGCGGGCGCTCGTGTCAGGGGATCCGCAACTGGTGGGGGCAGCAATGCACAATGATTTGGAAGCAGCGGCGCTCGCGCTGCGCCCGTCGCTTCAGCAGCTCATCCACGACGCCGAAGATGCCGGCGCGATCCGGGCGATGGTGTCTGGTTCTGGCCCGACCGTCGCGGCACTGTGTGCGGATGAGGGGACAGCGAGGGCGGTCGTCGATAAGCTCGGCTCTGCTTCGATCGAAGCTTTCGCTGCTCACGGGCCTGTTGGTGGTGCGCGGCTGCTGTAGCATGCGGGGGTATACGAATCGGTATACTTTGGGTATGGCTGAGCAGACAACGATCAAGGTGCCCGTTGATCTGCGTGATGAGATCAAGGTGATCGCGCAGCAGCGGGGGGAAAGCATGCCGAGCATTATCGAGGAAATGCTCGAGCTCTATCGGGAAGAGATGCGCATGCGTAGGCTTGAAAACCAGGTCCAGGCGACTCCCCCAGAACAGATAGAAAGTTACATAGCTGAAACTGCTGAGTGGGATAAGGCGTACGACTGGTGAGCGAAGAGCTGATGCCGGGGGACATCGTGTGGGCGGTGCTCGATCCGACAAGGGAGAATGAACAGGCTGGACGGCGTCCATGCGTGGTCGTGTCTTCCCGTAATCATCTGAGGGTGGTGCCCACGTTGGTTTCGGTAGTTCCGGTGACATCTCGAAACCGTGGGTGGGACAATCACATCCGGCTCGACCCCGCAGCGGTCTTGCCTAAAGAGAGTTGGGCAATGTCGGAGCAAATGAGGACACTCTCGCGTGATCGCGTCCAAGGAGAAATTGGCCGTGTGAGCGCTGCCTGTTTGCGTGAAATCCTTTGGTGGGCACGTGCGTTCGTTGCAGACCCAGCCCGTGTTTAGAATGGCCCCATCATGGCGAACCTGATCAACCTGGAAAATGTGTCCAAGACGTGGGGTTTGAAGACCCTGCTGGACGAGGTGTCGCTCGGTGTGCAAACCGGGGACCGCATCGGTGTGGTGGGGCTCAACGGCGGCGGCAAAACGACGCTGCTGGAGGTGCTCACGGGCATTGAGCCGCCAGACACCGGCCGGGTGTCGCACACCAACGGGCTGCGGATGGCGGTAGTCACGCAGCGGTTCACGCTCCCGGACGAGGTGACAGTCGGGCAGGCCGTCGTGGAGCCGCTCGGGCTCGAGGTCTTTGAGTGGGCGTCGAATGCGAAGGTGCGCGAGGTGCTCGCGGGCACGGGCGTTGCGGATCTGGGCTTGGACACACCGGTCGGGCAGCTCTCCGGCGGTGAGCGCCGCCGTGTGAATCTTGCGGCGGCGCTGGTGCAGGACCTGGACCTGATCGTGCTGGACGAGCCGACTAACCACCTGGATGTGGAAGGTGTTCAGTGGCTCGCGGACCACCTGCTCAAGCGCAAGGTCGCGATTGTGGTGGTGACGCACGACCGTTGGTTCCTCGACACCGTCGCCACGCTGACCTGGGAAGTGCACGATGGGCGCGTTGATGTGTATGAGGGCGGTTACAACGACTGGACGTTCGCCCGCGCTGAGCGCGCGCGCCAAGCGGACGCGATCGAGCAGCGCCGGCAGAATCTCGCACGCAAGGAACTTGCCTGGCTGCGCCGCGGTGCTCCCGCCCGCACGTCGAAGCCGCGCTACCGCATTGAAGCGGCGGAGGCATTGATCGCGGATGTTCCAGCGCCGCGCGACACGGTAGAACTCATGGCGTTCTCCAAGCAGCGCCAAGGGCGCGTGGTTGTGGAGCTGGAAGATGCACGTATCGACGCGCCGGACGGACGCACACTCGTCGACCACCTGACATGGCGCCTGGCCCCCGGTGAGCGCATCGGCCTGGTCGGCGTGAACGGTTCCGGCAAGACGACGCTTCTCCGCGCCATTGCCGGGGACTACCCGTTGGCGGAAGGCAGGCGCATCGAGGGGCAGACGACGAAGATCGGGTGGCTGAGGCAGGAGCTCGACGACTTGGATCCGTCCCGCCGGGTGATCGACGCGGTGGAGGACGTGGCCACCTACATCGCGTTGGGCAAGAAGGAGATGTCGGCGTCGCAGCTGGCGGAGCGCCTCGGATTCAGCCCGAAGCGCCAGCGCACGCCCGTGGGGGACCTCTCCGGCGGCGAGCGGCGCCGCCTGCAGCTGACGCGCGTACTCATGAGCGAGCCGAATGTGCTGCTTCTCGACGAGCCGACGAACGATCTCGACATCGACACCCTCCAGGAACTGGAGAACCTGCTCGACTCTTGGCCCGGCACCCTCGTGGTCATTTCCCACGACCGCTACCTGATCGAGCGCATTGCCGACGTCACCTACGCGTTGTTCGGTGACGGGGCCCTGACGAATTTGCCTGGCGGCATCGACCAGTATTTGGAGCGCCGTAAAGCGATGTCGAGCGAGACTGGCGTGCTCGACCTCGGTGACACCGCGCCGAAGGAGAAGCCCGCCGATGGCCTGAGCGGGCAGGAGCGCCGCGAGCTGATGAAGAAGATGAAATCGCTCGACCGCAAGATGGAGAAACTCCACGAAGAGGCAGCGGCGCTCGAGGCGGATATCACGCAGATGTCCGGGGAGGCGGACCCGGATTTCGAGGCGATCGGCGCCAAGACCGGGCAGGTCGCGGAGCTTCGCGCGCAGCGGGAGGAGCTCGAACTGGAGTGGCTCGATCTCGGTGAGAGGCTGGAAGGGTAAGCGCGCTGAACTAGATTTTGAGGAAAAATAGTTCAAAGCCCGAAAATAAATCGACATTCTCTGTACTGTTTCCGCCATGGGGAACAAGGTGAGCTGACCGGGTGGATCCCGAAGTCGCTGGCGGGCAGGCCGGGTATCGACAGGCCGGCCTGGGGCAAGGAATTCGGCGATGTGATCACCGCGACCGAGCAGGTCAAAGCCGGTGACACTGCCTCGGTGACATTCTCGTTCGCCAACCCCAACTCGGATCTGCGGCGTGGGGTCGGCTACCACACCATCACGAATGCGGCGGGCGAGATCGTGGCGGACGATTTCCACTCGAGCACGATCATCGAGTTCGTGAAGAATGCCGATGTGGTCAACGCCCGCATTTCGTGGGACACAGACGGAGTCGATCCGGGCACGTACGCCGTTAAGGTGGAAGGAGTGTCGCGCGCTATTGGCGGGTCGCTGTCGCCGTTCACCGGCAGCGCTGAAGTGACCGTCGTGTAGCTCGTACACTGGGGCACATGATTTTGATTAACGTCCGTTTCCGTCCCCTGGCCGAGAACACCGAGAACTTCCGCGAGCTCGTGAACGACTTCACCGAGGCGTCCCGCGCGGAGGAGGGCAACCTGTTCTTCGAGTGGTACCGCAGCACCGATGACCCGCGCGAGTACATCCTGGTCGAGGGGTTCAAGGACGACGCCGCGGAGGCGCACGTCAATTCCGACCACTTCAAGGCGGCCCAGGAATTGTTCCCGCAGATCCTCGAGGAGACCCCGCAGATCATCAACACGCTGATCGAGGGCAAGACCGAGTGGGACGAGATGGCCGAATTCAAGGTCCAGTAGCAGGCGTATTACCGTTGTAAGCATGACTAAACCGCCGAAACTGTCCAAGAAGGCCTACGAGACCGAGCTGCTGCGCCTCCAGGCGGAGCTGGTGAAAATGCAGCAGTGGGTCGTGGCCACCGGGGCACGCATCGTCGTGGTTATGGAGGGCCGCGACGCGGCGGGCAAGGGTTCTGCGATCAAGCGCATCACCCAGTACCTCAACCCGCGTGTGTGTCGGATTGAGGCACTGCCGAAGCCGACGGAGCGGGAGCAGACGCAGTGGTACTTCCAGCGCTACGTCGAAAAGCTTCCTGCCGCCGGCGAGATCGTGATTTTCGATCGCTCCTGGTACAACCGTGCCGGCGTCGAGCGCGTCATGGGCTTTTGCACCACGGAGGAGTACCGCCGCTTCCTGCACCAGGCACCGATTTTTGAGCGTCTGCTGGTGGAGGACGGTATTCTGCTCCGCAAGTACTGGTTCTCAGTCTCCGACGAGGAGCAGCACGCGCGCTTCGAATCGCGCCGCAACGACCCACTTCGCCAGTGGAAGCTCTCACCGATGGACCTGGAGTCCATCACCAAGTGGGAGGATTATTCCCGCGCGAAGGACGAGATGTTCATCCACACCGACATCCCGACCGCGCCCTGGTACACGGTGGAATCCGAGGACAAGAAGCGCTCGCGCATCAACGTCATCGCGCACTTGTTGTCGACGATCCCGTACGAGCACCTCGAGCGCGACCTACCGGAGGTGCCGGAGCGTCCGGAGTCCGATGACTACGAGCGCCCGCCGCGCGAAGAATTCCGCTACGTGCCGGATGTAGCCGCGAAGTTGGAAAAGAGCGCGAAGAAGAACAAGAAAGACAAAAAGCAGAAGAAGTAGCTATTTCGGGTAGCCGCGGGGCGTGCTCACCGTCTTGTTTTTGGGGATCCAGAAACGGTATGGCGCGTCCGCGTTCTTGCTGATGCCGATGCGTGGGCCAGCCACCCACTCGGGTTCGGAATCGCGCTCGCCGAGCATGATGGGGGTTCCGTTGTCTTCTAGCGACAAGCCGAGAGAGCGGCCCAAATTTCCGGGTCCGCGGGCCAGGTTCTCGTAGGCGATCGTCTTGCCGTTCGCTTGACGGCGTTCGCGTGCCAGCTCCTCGCCGCTGATGACCTCGCCACCGCGCATCAGGCAGCCCTGGCCGGTTCCCTCTGGGGCGCAGACGATATTCCCGTTCAGGTGGATGCCGTAGGAGAGGTAGACGTACAGGCGGCCGGGCGGGCCGAACATGGCGGCATTGCGGGCCGTTTTTCCTCGGTAGGTGTGCGCGGCGGCGTCATCCGACCCGAGATACGCCTCCACTTCGGTGAGCCGAATGGTCACGCCGTTGTGGGTGATCGTGCAGCCGAGTAGTTGCGGTGCCACGATATCGGCTGGTGCAGAGAAATCGATCACTGATTCAGCCACTCCTGAATCTGTTTGATGGCGCCGTACTCGGCGTTGGACGGGGCGACGATATCGGCGATCGCCTTGAGCTTGTCGTGGCCGTTCGCCATGGCGACAGCGGTGCCGGCAGTCTCGAGCATCTCGTAGTCGTTCAGGTAGTCGCCGATGGCGGCGGTATCGGCGATGTCGATGCCTAAGGTGGCGGCGAGCGCAGTTAGTGCGTTTCCCTTATTTGTGTCGGGGGACATGATGTCGACCCAATGGGCACTCGATACGGCGATGTTTTGGTCGGGAGCTGCCTGCGCGACCGGCAGGCCGTCTCGCTCCGCGTCTGTCTCGACGAAGAAGGAGACCTTGATGGTGGGCTCGGTCGATTCCTGTGCCGCGTCGATGAGGGAGACCACCGGGCGGCGGGAGTGGTAGTACCTCGAAATCTCCTCGAATGCGTGTTCCGGCATGTTTGCGCCGACGAAAGCGAATTCGGGATTGCACACAACCGGGTGGATCGGCGTCTCGGATTCGGCGGCGGTGCGGAGCAGAGCGGCCACGGCATCATCGTTGATCGGCTTCGTGGACACGATCTCGCCCTTGTGCCACACCACGCTGCCGTTTTCGGCGATGAACGTCTCCATGCCGCGGCCGGAGAACATGTCCTGCAATGTGGCCAGCTGGCGTCCCGAAGCGGGGGCGATCACCATGTTCTTGGTTTTCGCTTCGTCGAGGACGGGCCAGAATTCTTCCGGAATGTTGCCGTCCGGAGCGATAAGCGTTCCGTCCATGTCGAGCGCAACAATGCGGGGAAAAGTCATAGCAGTCCTTTACACGCTGTGGAACACTGGCTTCATGGCAGAAAGCACCAGTGGACCAGTACATATTGCCGTCCGGCAGTCTACCGGAGTGATCACTCTGGACAGGCCTAAGGCGTTGAACTCCATCAACCCGGAGATTCTCTTTCCCATCATCGAGGCGCTCGACGAATGGAGGGACGACGACGGGGTGGAACAGGTCGCCGTCACGTCCTCTGGCAAGCATTTCTGTGCGGGCGGCGACGTGCGCTACGCACGCGAGGCCGCGCTGTCCGGAGGAGGGGAAGCAGCGGACGAGTTCTTCGCCCGCGAGTACGCGATGAACCTGATGATCGCGGAGTACCCGAAGCCGTATATCTCGCTGATTTCGGGGGTGGTCATGGGCGGCGGGCTCGGCCTGTCGGCGCACGGCAGCCACGTGGTGGTCACTCCGGACGCATTCGCGTCGATGCCGGAGATGAATATCGGGTTCTTCACGGACGTGGGGATGAGCTACCGGTTGCAGCATCTGCGGAAGCGTCCGTCGCTCGATCTCGGTATGTTTCTCGCACTGACCGGGTACCGGTTGAAGGCAGACGACATGATGGCGACGGGGCTGGCCACGCATCTGGTGGACTCACTCGACGGGCTCCTTGACCGAATCATCGAGGAGGGGCCGGGGGTACTCGATGAGGTAGCCGTAGAACCGGGGGAGTCGGAACTAGAAAAGCTGTACCCGCTTATCGACGGAGCGTTTTCCGCACCCTGGTCCCAGATCAAGAAGAACATCGCCGCCGACCCGGAACTGGCGGAAGTCGTGGAGCCGCTTTTGAAGCTGGCATCCCCATCGTCGCTGGTAGCGACCGCGGAGCTGATGCTCGCGAACTCCACGAACGATCTGGCCGCAAGCCTGGAAAACGAACGCCACTACGCGGAATTGCTGCTGCGCGAGCCGGATTTCCACGAGGGGGTCCGCGCTGTCCTCGTCGACAAAACGAACGACGCCGCGTTCGCACCGGAGCCGGAGCCGGATAAATACCGGGACATATTAGAATAAAAACCGTTTGAGCAACGCGACATGTGAAAGGACGCAGCGTGAACGCTGAAAGCCCGGTCAACCCGAACCCGCACGACAACCCGATGGACGATTGGGACCACAAACTCCTCCTCGCCCAGGAGATGCTGCCGCTGATCAGCCAGCTCCACCGCGAGAACAACGTGGTCACCTCCATCTACGGCCGTCTGCTGGTGGGAATGACGGACATCGAGATCATCAAGGCGCACCGCTACGCCCGCCGCGTCGTGGCACGCGAGCTGCCGTTGGACGACACCCTGCCGATCCTGCGCGAGCTGACCACTATGAATCTGGGCACCGCCTCCATCGACCTGGGCCGGCTGGCCAAGAACTACTCCCGCACCGAGGGCACCGAGCTGCGCTCCTTCCTGGAGGAGGAGCTGGCAGAGGTCATCGGCGCTGACAGTCACCGCGTCCCGCGCGATGTGGTCCTGTACGGCTTCGGCCGCATCGGCCGCCTGCTTGCCCGCATCCTGATCGCTCGCGAGGCGCAGTACGGCGGCGCGCGCCTGCGTGCCGTGGTGGTGCGCAAGAAGGGCGACGACGACGTGGTCAAGCGTGCGTCCCTGCTCCGCCGCGACTCGGTCCACGGCGCCTTCAACGGCACCATCACCGTGGACAAGGAGAACGAGATCATCTGGGCCAACGGAACCCCGATCCAGATGATCTACTCGGACGATCCGGCGTCGATCGACTACACCGCCTACGGCATCAACGATGCGATCGTCGTGGACAACACCGGACGTTGGCGCGACCGCGCAGGCCTGTCCAAGCACTTGGAGTCCAAGGGCGTTGCGCGCGCACTGCTGACCGCGCCGGGCAAGGGCGACGTGAAGAATATCGTCTACGGCATCAACCACGACACCATCGACGATTCCGAGCAAGACCGCGTTCTGTCCGCCGCGTCCTGCACGACCAACGCGATCACCCCGGTGCTCAAGGTCGTCGGCGACCGTTGGGGCGTCAAGCACGGCCACGTGGAGACGGTCCACTCCTACACCAACGACCAGAACCTGGCCGACAACTTCCACAAGGGCCCGCGCCGCGGCCGCGCCGCCGGCCTGAACATGGTTCTCACCGAGACCGGCGCCGCCAAGGCAGTCTCCAAGGCCCTACCGGAATTCGAGGGCAAGCTCACCGGTAACGCCATCCGCGTTCCCACCCCGGACGTGTCCATGGCCGTGCTCAACCTCGACCTGGATAGCGAGGTCGACCGCGAGGAGGTCAACAACTACCTGCGCCGCGTCTCCACCGACTCGAGCCTGCGCCAGCAGATCGACTACATCCAGTCGCCGGATGTCGTCTCCACCGACTTCGTGGGCACCACCCACGCGGGCATCGTGGATGGTCTAGCCACCATCGCTACGGGCAACCACCTGGTGCTCTACGTCTGGTACGACAACGAGTTCGGGTACTCCAACCAGGTGATCCGCATCGTCGAGGAGATCGCCGGCGTGCGCCCGAAGATTCTCCCGACTCGCAAGGAACCGCAGGAGATCCGTTAAAAAGGGGACGGCCACAGTGCTCAAACTCACGGGCAAGATCCAGGATTACGCCTGGGGCGACACCAGCAGCATCGCCGACTTGCAAGACCGCACGCCTTCGGGACAGCCGGAGGCGGAGGCGTGGTTCGGGGCGCACCCGTCCGCGCCGTCGGCCACCGATGAGGGGCCGTTGGATGAGGTCATTGCGGCTGATCCGCAGGGCACTGTGGGGGAGGCCGGGCGCCTTCCATTTCTAGTGAAGCTGCTGGCGGCCGCGCGTCCACTGTCGATCCAGGCGCACCCGTCGATCGAGCAGGCGCGGGAGGGCTTTGCCCGCGAGGACGCTGCAGGCATTCCGCGGGATGCCGCGCACCGGAATTACAAGGACCCGAACCACAAACCAGAGATCCTCATCGCGTTGACGCCGTTCCGCGCGATGGCGGGATTCCAGCCGTTGGAAAAGACGGTGGCGCTGCTCGATGAGCTCGCCGTGCCGGAGTTAGCGGATGTTCGCGCAATGCTTGACGACGGCAGCGTGGCCGTCGATAAGCGCCTGCGCTCTGTGTTGTCCGGCTGGTTGCAGCTGGAGGATCCTGAGCCTGTGGTCGATGCGGTGCTGGAGCGGGCCGCGGAACTGGACTCCCCGGTCGCGCGCAATCTCGTCTTCATCGGGGAGGCGTTCCCCGGCGATGTCGGTGTGCTCGCGGCATTGCTGCTCCACCACGTGGAATTGAGACCCGGTCAGGCGCTGTTCTTGCCCGCCGGCAATGTGCACGCCTACCTGTCCGGCTTCGGCGTGGAGGTCATGGCCAATTCCGATAATGTGCTGCGCGGCGGGTTGACCTCGAAGCACATCGATGTCGACGAGCTGGAAAACATCGTCGTGTTTTCCCCGATCGACGATCCGGTGCTCGTGTCGGAGGTGTCGGGGAACCGTACGGACTTTCCTGTTCCGGTGGATGATTTCGCCGTGACGCGGTTTGAGGGGGAAGGTTCCGCGTCTGTGGCGGGGCCGGCGATTGTTCTCGCTGTGGCGGGGGAGGTCCAGCTGGGAGAATTGGTGCTTTCTTCCGGCGAGGCGGCGTTTGTTGCTGCCAATGACGGGGAGGTTGAGGCTCAGTTCTCCTCAGCGGACTTCTTCGTGGTGCAGACCTCGTAGTAGTCGACGAGCTTCTCCGTCGCCGCGCGCCAGGACCAGCGCTCGGCCTCTGCCCGGGCGGCAGCGGACATGCGGCTGGTGTCGTCGATAAGCATGCTCTCGAATGCGTCCGCCCACTGCTCAGGCGTTGCATCCCTGTCGACGAGTTCGCCTGTTTTTCCATCCTCGATGACGAACGGGATGCCGCCGGCACGTGCGCCCACGACGGGGACGCCGGACGCGAACGACTCCAGCGCGACGAGGCCGAGGGTCTCCGTCAGCGACGGGAACGCGAAGACGTCGGCGGAGGCAAAGGCTTGGGCGAGGGGAGTGCCCGACATGTAACCGGTGAAGACGGTGTAGGCGGGGTCGAATTCCTTCTTCATTTGCTCCAGCTGCGGGCCCGCGCCGACCATGGCCAGGCGGGTGCCGGGGACCTTTTCGCGCAGGATCGGCATGATGCCGTTGAGGATGGAGAGGTTCTTCTCCGCGCTCATCCTGCCGACGTAGATGAGCAGCGGGGCATCGGGGTTGCCGTCGGTGAGCGTGCTGCGCATTTCCGCGGAGTAGTTGTCTGGGTGGTAGCCGACGGTGTCGACCGCTTTCGGCCACACGGCGAGGTCGCGGAAACCATAGCCCTTCGCGGTGTCCAGCATCGGGTCGGAGGTGACCAGGTTCATCTGCGCGCGGTTGTGGAAGGCGCGGATGGCTGCTGTGGCGGGCTTTTTGACGAGCCCAATCTTCAGCGCCTCCGTGTAGGCGGGCACGTCGGTGTGGAAGGACGCGAGTAGCGGCTTTTTGAGGCGCTTCGCAAGAAGGGCTCCGTAGCCAGCGAAGAAGACCGGGTTGACGGCGTGGACGATGTCCGGGTCGAACTCCTTGAGTTTCTTCGTCACCGCCGGGGTGGGCAGGCCCACCTTGATCTCCGGGTAGATGAAATGGAAGGAGAAGCTCGGCGCGCGCACGACCGGGAAGCCGGCGTAGGTATCCGGGGTGTCGCCGGTGGCGAAGATCATCACCTCGTGGCCCATCTCCGCCAGTTGGTCGACGGTGCGGATCACACGTGTGACCACGCCGTCGATCTTGGGAAGGAAGACCTCCGTGAAAATCGCGATCCGCATCCTAGGCGTTCTCCGGGACGCCCTCTGACTGGTTGCGGGTCCACAGGGAGCGCGCCGGAATCTTGCTGCGGTCGGCGCGGTCGGCGTATTTCTTTGCCACGTCCTCGACCTCCTGCAGCAGGCCCTCGGCGAGCTTCGTCGGCTTAAGGCCCAAGCTCAGGAAGGTGTCGTTGGAGACGTGCAGTTCGTTCTCCGCGGACTCCTTGCGCGGGTTCGGGACGAGCGCGTATTCGGTGCCAGAGATCTTTGCCACCAGCTCCGCCAGGTCGCGGACCCGGTGGGTCTCGGTCATCTGGTTGAAGATCTTCACGCGGTCGCCCTTAGCGGGCGGGTTCTCCAGCGCGATCTGGACGCACTTGACCATGTCGCGGATGTGGATGAACGCGCGGGTCTGGCCGCCGGTGCCGTGGACGGTGAGCGGGTAGCCGATCGCCGCCTGCATGAGGAAGCGGTTGAGCACCGTGCCGTAGTCGCCGTCGTAGTCGAAGCGGTTGATCAGGCGCTCGTCGCGCTCCGTCTGCGGGGTGTGGGTGCCCCAGATGATGCCCTGGTGCAGGTCGGTGATGCGCAGCTCGTCGTTCTTGGCGTAGTAGGCGAACAGGTTCTGGTCCAGCACCTTGGTCAGGTGGTACACCGATCCTGGATTGGTGGGGTAGAGGATCTGCTGGTCGACCAACTCCTCGCCGGTGTCCACCTTGATATCCAGGTAGCCCTCTGGGATCTGCATGCCGGCGGTACCGTAGCCGTAGACGCCCATGGTGCCCAGGTGGACGATGTGGATGTCCAGGCCGGACTCCACAACGGCGACGAGCAGGTTGTGGGTGGCGTTGACGTTGTTGTCCACGGTGTAGCGCTTGGTCACCGGGTTCTTCATGGAATACGGTGCGGCGCGCTGTTCGGCGAAGTGGATGATCGCTTCGGGCTGCTCGGTGGAGATGAACTCTTTGAGGCCCTCGTAGTCCTGTGCGACGTCGATATTGCGGAACGCGATCTCCTTGCCGGAGACCTCTTTCCAGGCAGCGATGCGGTCCTCGATGGACACGATCGGCGTGAGCGATTCTGCGCCGAGTTCTTCGTCGATGCGACGGCGGGAGAGGTTATCGACGATGGTCACGTCGTGGCCGATGTCCGAAAGATGCAGAGATGCAGGCCAGCCGCAAAAGCCGTCGCCGCCGAGGACCGCGATTTTCATGTATCTACCTTTCCATTTTCAGGCTTCCCGGCTACGTTACCTCCCCTCCGGGTTTTCCGCCGGGTAAGTGAAAACGGCCACAACCTGGAAAGCGTTATGTATGTTTCGGGTATGAAACAAAACTCGGGAGACATCATCATCGTGGGGGCCGGATTGGCGGGCCTCGTCGCAGCGCACGAGGCGGTCAAAGCTGGCCGCCGGGTCGTGTTTGTGGAGCAGGAGAGCCGGGCGAATCTCGGCGGGCAGGCATTCTGGTCGCTTGGCGGCCTGTTCATGGTGGGCACCCCAGAGCAGAAGCTCATGGGAGCCAAGGATTTCGAGGATCTCGCCTGGGCAGACTGGGAGAATTCCGCGGATTACGACGACGAGGAGTATGACCGTTGGCCGCGCGAATGGGGCCGTGAATACGTCCGCTTCGCTTCGAATGAGATGCATGATTACCTGAAGGAATTGGGGCTTCGCGTTCTGCCGACGGTCGGCTGGGCGGAGCGCGGCTCCGGCGACGCGTCCGGTCACGGCAACACCGTGCCACGCTTCCACTTGACGTGGGGCACCGGCCCGGAGGTCGTCCGTGTCTTCCGCGAGCCCGTCGAGCGCGCCGAGCAGGCGGGCAAGGTGGAGTTCAAATTCCGCCACCGCGTCGACGACATCATCGTCGAAGGTGGGCGCGCCGTGGGCGTGAAGGGCGTGAAGCTGGCAGATGACTCAGGTGCCCGCGGCGTCGCCTCGAACAACGACGAGGTAGAGCCGTTCGAGGTGCGGGGTGCGGCAGCGGTGATCTCCACTGGCGGCATTGGCGGCAACCTGAACAAGGTACGCGAGATGTGGCCGGAGGACCGCTGGGGGCCGTGCCCGGAGGACATGGTCACCGGCGTGCCCGAGCATGTCGACGGACGCGGCATCGATATCGCGGCGGCTGCCGGCGCGAACCTGGTCAACACCGACCGCATGTGGCACTACCCGGAGGGCATGATCAACTGGGATCCGATCTGGCCGGGCCACGGCATCCGCATTATTCCGGGGCCGAGCTCCATGTGGCTCGATGCCACGGGAAAGCGCCTGCCGACGAACCTGTTCCCGGGCTCGGACAATATCGCCGCGCTCGCGCACGTCGGCCGGACCGGCTACGGCTACTCGTGGTTCATTCTCAACCAGCACATCGCAGACAAGGAGTTCATTTTCTCCGGCTCGGAGCAGAATCCGGATCTCACGGACAAGTCGCTGAAGAAGCTGGCGGGCAAGATCGGCCCGGGCACGCACCCGGCCGTCAAGGCGTTCATGGACAACGGCGTTGACTGGGTCACCGCAGACTCCGTCGAGGATCTCGTGCGCAAGATGAACGAGCTCGGCGACGACGGCGTCGAAGTCGACGGCGACCTGGTCCACAAACAGCTGGTGGAGCGCGACGCGCAGCTAACCAACAATTTCTCCAAGGACGCGCAGGTGAACTACATCCGCACCGCGCGCAATTTCTTGGGTGACAAGATCGTCCGCTGCGCGGAGCCACACCGTTTATTGGATCCGAAGAAGGGGCCGCTCATTGCTGTCAAGCTGCACATTTTGACGCGCAAGACGCTCGGAGGAATCGAGACGAACTTGGGAGGTCGGGCGTTGCTTGCCGACGGCTCCGTATTCCCCGGCCTCTACGCCTGCGGCGAGGCCGCCGGTTTCGGCGGGGGCGGAATGCACGGCAAGAACGCTCTGGAAGGCACGTTCCTCGGCGGCTGCATTCACTCCGGCAAGCGGGTCGGCGAGCACGCCGCGCGTGAGTGATCAGCGCTGCCAGTGAAGTGAGGCTGTGGCCGCCTGCCCGCGCAGGCGGTCTTTGTCTTGGTCGGGGATGAGCGAGCCGCCGGTGAGCCACACCAGGTGGGTGGCTGTGTCAGGTGCGTCGGGAAGCCGCCACGGAATGGTGAGCCCGGCGGTGGCGGACGGCTCGGCGATGATGTCGGCAGTGCGCTCCAGCCAATTGACGGCGGCGAGGAACGTGATGTCGTCGAGGGTGTGGAAGCCGCTGACGAGATGCGCCGCGTGCTCCATGGCGAGCGGGGAGGGGCTTTGGACGGCGAGGCCGTCGGCGATGGTGCGGCCGGACAGGCCGTAGTCGGCGCAGGTGACATCGGCGTTTCCCGTGAATGCGCCGAGCAGCATGCACGGGCTGGCGGTGGGCTCCACAACATGGCAGGAAACAGCCTCGCCGAATGCCATTTTGAGGCCGAAGGTCACTCCGCCCGGTCCGCCGCCGACACCGCAAGGAAGGTAGACGTAGAGGGGGTTGGCCGGAGTGAAGTGTGTGCCTTGAGCTGCGAACTGCTCCTTGAGGCGCTGACCGGCTACCGCATAACCGGCGAAAAGGCCGAGAGAGTTCTCGTCGTCGATGAAGAAGGCGTCGTGGGTATTTTCCCGCGCCTCGGCGACCGTGTCAGTGAAGAGGCCGGGGTGCTCGACAACGCGGGCGCCGCGGGAGCGCAGCAGGTCTTTCTTCCACTGCTTCGCGTCCACCGACATGTGCACCTCGGTGTCGAAGCCGAGCAGGGGACCGACGGTGCCGATCGACAGAGCGAGGTTGCCGGTGGAGGCGACGGAGAGCTTCTCGTGACGGCCTTCTTCGGCGAGACGGAACACTTCGTGGACGCCGCCGCGGGACTTGATGGACCCACTGATCGGCAAGGCGTCGTCGCGTTTCACCCACAGCTCGCTGGGAAGGTCGCGCTCCAGTAGGCGGTTCAGGTAGTCGCGAGTCTCGGGGACAGGCTGGATCTCGGATTCAATGGTGCCGTCGCCGGTCTCGGGAAAATGCTCGGCGACCCATGGCTTAAAACGGTCGAAGCGGGCGGCGGCGCCCTCCACTGCTGACACGACGTCCGGATCGAGAGCGCTGCCGGGAGCGGGGGCCCAGGAGACCTCTTGGCTGCGGGAGATGGCGTCGGGAAGCGAGAGCGGTGCGGGGGTGGGGTGAGCTGGACGATCCCAAGGCATGGTCATGGGGATCCATTGTACGAGTCGCACCGGTGTACAGTTACGTGGGTCACACCGTTCACTGTGGGTGGCGTAGGTCAGAAAGGAGACAGAATATGGATACAAAGAAGTCTCGACCGCAGCTGGTTTTCGCCAGCGTAGTGGCCTTTCTGATCACTGCCGGCTGGGCGGCGAACCACTTCGCGTCGGTGCTCGTTGTGCTGCGCGAGGACCAGCACATGTCCACGTTGCTGGTCAACAGCGCCTACGGCATTTACGCGCTCGGCCTGTTCCCGTGCTTGATTCTCGGCGGCCTCGTGGCGGACCGGTTCGGCTCGCGTCCGGCGGTGACGGTGGGCGCGATCGTCGCCGCGCTGGGCAATATCGCGCTGATGTTCTGGCAGGAGATACCGGCGGTCATGCTCGGCGCCCGGTTCGTGATCGGGCTCGGCGTGGGGCTGGTGGTCAGCGCAGGAACGGCGTGGGCAGGGCGCTTGAGGGGCGCGGCAGGCACGACACTGGCGGGCATCTTCTTGACCTCGGGCTTCATGCTCGGGCCCATCGCCTCAGGCATCATCGCGCACCTCGTCAGCGCGCACAACGCGATCTATATCCCATACATCGCCTCGATCGTGCTGTCGTTCGCCGCGGTGGTGTTTTCCATGATGGTCGGCGACGCGCCTAATACCCGCGAGGTGATCGTGGAGAAGGCTGAGCAAGAAGACGGCGTCCGGGCGCCTGCAGAGGACCGGTCCGCGAAGAAGGCTCTGCTCACCGCATTCCCGATGGGGTTATGGGTCTTCGCGTCGATGACGAGTGCGATCGTGGTGCTCTCCGGCCGCGTGGGCCAGCACTTCGAATCCAGTGCTTTCCTGCCCGGCGTGGCCGCGGTGACGGCCTTCGGTTCGGGCTTGGTCATCCAGGCGCTTGGCCGCCGCTTCGAATTCGGGCCGTCCTCCGGCGTGATCGGTGCGGTGTGCTCGGCGGTCGGCTTTATTCTCGCGGCGATCGGCGGCGCGGCCCCGTCGTTCGCAATGTTCGTGGCGGCCTCGGTGTTCCTCGGATTGGCCTACGGCCTGTGCCTGCGCGAGGGCCTGCTGGACGTGGAAACCTTCAGCCCCCCGGCAAAACGCGGCGCTGTCATCGGTGTCTACTACGTGGCCACCTACATCGGCTTCGGCTACCCGCCGCTCATCGAATGGCTGGCAGGATTCGTCGGGCCGTCGCTGCCGTACTGGGTGCTCGCGGGACTGGCGTTGTGCTCGGCGCTGATCAGGACATTGCAGATCCGCTCCGGGTACCTGCGGCGCGGCTAATTCTCCACGACGAACGCCACGTTGGTGGTGGTCAGCTCGTGCTCGTTGCCCGAAGGCAAAGCGCGCAATTCAGCCTGGGTCTCCTTTGAGACCGGAATGATCCACCCCTCATTCGGGTCGAGGACCGGTGGGCCGGATGTGCCCGGGTAGAACGTGACGGGGCGGGATGAGGGGGAGGAGAGGCGCAACGGGGCGTCGATAAGCGAAATGCGTTGAAACGCGTCTTCCTCGAGCGTGACGATCACGATGATGTCGTCCGATTCCGGGCTGATATTGGCCGTGCGGACCGACAGCGTGTCAGCGTGGTAGACGGTCATGCGGTCGCGTTTGCGGATCACGCCGAATGCGATCGCGATGGCGGGGATGGCGATCAGCATGAAGATGATAACGAGGATGAGGATCGGCTCCCAGATGCTCGTCTGGAAGCCCAGCTCAGTACTTTGCGCCCATGACATGGCCCAACCCTACAACGAGAACAGCCATGCGCCGGATAATGTGTGGAGCATGAGTCAAGAAACCGTCTCGCACGCCGCGGAATTCGTGCAACCGTACGGGCCCGGTCAGATCGAGACGGTCGAGCCCCGCTACGCGCGTGACGACCCCCTACGGCGGAGCAACCGGCTGACGAAGAAATCATGGAAGCTGATTCTCGCGCGCACCGTGTTGGACTTCGCCCCCCTCGCTCTCATGGACCGCGGCGCTACGATGACCTATTTCAGTGTGACGGCATTCGCGCCGATGCTGCTGGCGTTCTATTCCACGGTGACGCTGCTGTTTCCCGCGGACGAGAATGAGCTGCGCGACATGGTGGGCGGGCTTATCGACGAGGCTGTGCCCGAGGCACTGCGCGAGCAAGCTTTCGACCTATTTGTGTCCGTCGTGGGAACGCCGGCGCAGAGCACTGTCGCGCTGGTGATCTCCCTGCTCGTGTCGCTGCTGGCGGCATCGGCGTATGTGCGCGCATTCTCGCGCTCGACGAACGTGATCTACGGGCGGATGGAAGGCCGCGGTCTGCCCGTGACGTGGCTGACCATGTGGGCGATCACGCTGTTGCTCGTCGTCGGACTCGTTGTCGTGGTCGCCGCGCTCGTGCTGCGCGAATCCGTCATCAACGCCGTGCTCGGGCCGATTGCTGAACCCCTCGGGCTGACCGGCGCACTGGATTATCTGAACCAGATCCTGCTGCCGGTGTGGGAGTGGGCGCGGTACCCGGCGGTGGTGGTAGCCGCTGTCGTGCTTGTGACGTGCCTGTTCTATTTCGCGCCGAATGTGCGCCCCGGCCGCTTCCGCTTGCTGACTGTCGGCGCGGTATTCGCGATGCTCGTCATCGGCGCGGAATGGGCGCTGTTCGGTGTGTACTTGTCTATTTTCGGGCTGCGGAGCGCGTACGGCGCGTTCGGAACTGTGCTCACTGTCCTGGTAGCGGTGTGGGCGATGAATATCGTTCTGTTGCTCGGCGTGAAGCTCGACGCGGAGATTTTGAGGGCAAAAGAACTGCAGGCAGGATACGATTCCGAGGTCCTCATCCAGGCCCCGCCGCGCTCCCAGGACGCGGTGCTGTTTCAGCGCAAAGTGCGCCTCTGGCTGCACCGTTTGGCGGAAGATGTCAAAGAAGAAGCGGCGTCAAAACGCCACGAATAGTGTGAAGCACCTTACACTGGGGAACCATGATTGATGCACGCGATACCGCCCTCGTCATTGAGGGTGGCGGAACACGTAATTCGTACACCGCCCCTGCGATCATGAAACTCATCGAAGAAGATGTGCAATTCGGTTGGGTTGGCGGTGTCTCGGCCGGCGCGATTCACGCCATCAACTTCCTGTCGGGGGACGCGAAGCGCACCGAGGAAGCGTTCACCACGTTCATGGGCCACCCGAAGATCGGCGGCCTGCGGTCGTTGGCGATCGGCCGCGGGCTGATGAACGCGGAGTTCATGTTCCAGGACCGCGGCGGCGAACTGCCGTTCAAACTGGACGCATTCGTAGCTAACGACACCCCGGTCCACATCGAGGCGGTCCGCGCCGACACCGGCGAATCGGTGGCGTGGAAGAATGCCGACCTGCAGGACGAGGACACGATCAACCTGGTCATGCGCGCATCCTCCACCATGCCGATGCTCATGCCGATGGCGACAATAGACGGTGTTCCCTATGTCGACGGCGCCCTCGGAGACGACGGCGGCCTGCTGGTCAGCGCCGCTGAGAACGCCGGCTTTTCCAAGCTGCTCGTGCTGGCCACCAAGCCGCGCGACTACGTGCGCGAGCCGGTGAACCGCCCGGGCATGGTCCGCCGCATGTTCCCGAAGTACCCGGAGGTCGCCCGCCGCACCATCGACCGCCCGGATGCCTACAACCAGGCCAAGGCGCGTATCGACGAGCTCGCCGCCGACGGCAAGGCCTATGTCTTCTACCCGGAGAACATGATGGTGGAAAACGCCGAATTCAAGGTGCCCAAACTGCAGAAGAATTTCGCGGCGGGCAAGAAGCAATTCGACCGCGAGTGGGATGCGGTCAAGGAGTTCCTCGAGCGCTAAAAGGGGCAAGCCTTTACAATCGTCCGCATGATCGACGCCACCGACACAGCCCTCGTTATCGAAGGTGGCGGCATGCGCAACTCCTACACGGCTCCGGCGATCGTCAGATTGATCCAGGAGGATGTGCGTTTCGGTTGGGTCGGGGGCGTCTCAGCGGGCGCGGCGCACGCAGTGAATTACGTCTCGCGTGACGCCCACCGCGCGCGGGAATCGTTCACGAATTTCGTCGCGCACCAGAAATTCGGTGGCTGGGTCTCGCTGGCGCGCGGCAACGGCTACTTCAACGCGGAATTCATCTACGAGGGCTCGCACCACATTCTCCCGTTCGACTTTGAGACCTTCGAGGCGAACCACGACACGGAAGTCCACATTGAAGCTGTCCGCGCGGACACCGGCCACACGGTCACGTGGAACCGCAAGGACCTCACTTCGACGGAGATCATCGGGCAAGTCACCCGCGCATCGTCCACGCTGCCGAAGGTCATGCCCATGGGGGCCATCGACGGCATCCCGTACGTCGACGGCGCACTCGGGGTGTCGGGGGGATTGCTTATCGACGCCGCCATCGCCGCCGGCTTTTCCAAATTCCTCGTCCTTGCCACGAAAGAGCGTGACTATGTCCGGCCCGACAACACCCGGCCGATCGCGACGCGCCGGTTGTTTCCCAAGCATCCGGCGGTAGCTGAAGCGTTGATTGCCCGCCCGCCGCGCTACAACGCCTCGAAGGACACGATCCTCGAGCTGGAGCAGCAGGGCCGCGCCAAGGTGTTCTTTCCCGAGTCCATGAGCGTGGACGCCTCGGAGCGCAACGTGGTCAAACTCAGCGCCAATTACCTGATGGGTAAAGCCCAGGTAGAGCGCGAATGGGACGAGTGGGTGGATTTTCTCTCCGCTCCCGTGACCCTTTCGTGAACAAATGCCCATTGAAGTATTAGCGCGTAGGCTGGCGGTCATGGCACTCATTGATCCACGCACGAAATACCCGTCCGAATTCCCCAGCGAGCCGCGTCAGGACAATCCGGGCCGTGATACCGCGATGGTCACCGAACCCGATCTCGGCCTCGACTCCTACACAGGCAGCGGCAAGCTGGACGGCCGCCGCGCATTGATCACCGGCGGCGATTCCGGCATTGGCGCGGCAACCGCCATCGCTTTTGCCCGTGAGGGAGCCGATGTGGCGATCTCACATCTACCCGAGGAGCAGGAGGATGCAGAGCGCATCATTGCGGCCATCGAGAAGGAAGGCCGCACGGCGGTGGCGATCCCCGGTGACCTGACCGAGCTGGAAAACTGCGTCGCCGCGGTTGAAAAGACTGTTTCGGGGCTCGGCGGCATCGACATCCTGGTCAACAACGCCTCCCGTCAGGTGTGGAATGACGGTCTGCTGAACATCTCCGACGAGGACTTCGACGCGACGATGAAGACGAATATTTACTCCGCTTTCCGCGTCACCAAAGAGGCCGTCAAGCACATGGAACCCGGTTCGTCCATCATCTTCTCCACTTCGATCCAGGCCTACCAGCCGTCGAAGGAGCTGCTGGACTACGCGATCACCAAAGCCGCGTTCAACAATTTCGCGAAAGGTCTTTCAGAGGAGCTTCTTCCGTCCAAGGGCATTCGCGTGAACGCTGTCGCACCCGGTCCGATCTGGACTGTGATCCAGCCGGCGGAGGGCCAGCCGAAAGAGGTCGTGGACAATTTCGGTCAGGGCTCCAAGATGGGCCGTCCGGGCCAGCCTGCCGAATTGGCTGGCGCGTACGTCTTCCTGGCCTCCGAGGACGCATCCTATGTCTCGGGGGAGACCCTCGCTGTCACCGGCGGCGCGCTGACCCCGTAACCACCGAAGCCCTCTCAAAGGACTTGAAGGAAACCATGTCTCGGCACCGTCGATTCTTGGCGGGTTGTGGCAGCGAAGAACTGGCTGAACAGTGCTCCAGCCAGCGGAGAATACGGCAGAGAGCACCCAAGAGGAACCGCCCAGCACGACGGTCACGACGGTGTCTGAGATTGAAGCGGAAGAATCCGAAACCGAAAACAGAGACGAATCCGAAGGGGCACGAAGAGTGCGACACGGACCCGGCCAACCCCGAAATCCACAGAGCCGTCGATGAGGTCAACGACGAATACCCGAATCGATTCGGCGGCTGGAAGTTCACCCGGCGCACCACCTATGACTCGTGCAGTGACTTGAGCTACGCCTCAGTGGTTCAGGCGAAACAAGGAAACGCGCAGTTCGGCACGCTGATCCTCATGTTCCACAAGGGCGAGTACATCAGTATCGACTCCATCTATCCGCAGCAGGCGAAGGAGATCACGCCGGACGGGGACTCGTTCACGGTGCTGTACAAAGGCTGGGAAGCACTGGACGCGGCTGGCGCGGCGAATTCCGAGTCCCCGAACTACAACAGCACGGTGACTTACTACTGGGACGGAGCCAAGGTCGCGCACGAAGGACGGATTCCCAACACTTCGTTGACGGCGCGGTAGCCCACAAGCCCGGCTGAAATTACAGCTAGTCCGCGACGAGGGGCTCCATGGTCAGGTCTGGGTGCTCCTTCTCGATGAAGGCGAGCTTCCACTTGTCGCCGAACAGGGCGATGAGCTCGCCGTCGGTGCGAGTGAAGATCTCCACGCCGCGCTGGCGGCCCAGCTCCGGAGCGGATTCCGCGTCGGTGCGGCGGGCCACGGAGTAGGGGATCGGCTCGGTGACGGTCTCGACGTTGTACTCGTTTTCCATGCGGGCCTGCATGACCTCGAACTGCATGGGGCCGACGGCGGCCATGACGGGGGCGGCGTCGCCGCGGGCATCGTTGCGCAGAATCTGCACGACGCCTTCCGCGTCCAGCTGTTCGAGGGCCTTGCGGAACTGCTTGTACTTGCCCAGCGACTTCGCGCGCAGCGTACGGAAGTGCTCTGGAGCGAACTGCGGCATCGGCGGGAACTGCACCTTCTTGCCGGTGTAGATCGTGTCGCCCGGGGCGAGTGCGCCAGCGTTGACGAGGCCGATGATGTCGCCGGGGAACGCGGTTTCCACAGTGTCGCGGTTGCGGCCGAAGACGGTGAGCGCGTACTTCGTGGAGAAGCTGCGGCCAGACTGCGCGTGCGTGACCTGCATGCCGCGATCGAATTCGCCGGAGACCACGCGCATGAAAGCCAGCGTGTCGCGGTGGTTCTTGTCCATGCCAGCCTGGACCTTGAACACAACGCCGGAGAATTCGTCGCCGACCTCGCGCTCGGGGTCGATGGCCTGCCCGCCGCCGGTCTCAGCCTGCTCGATGGCCTTCGGGTCGGACTCTCGGCCCTCCGGTGCCGGGGCGATCGCGCACAGGGTGTCCAGGATCTGGTGTACGCCGAAGTTCAGCATCGCGGAGGCGAAGATCAGCGGTGAGGTCACGCACTGCTCGAAGAGCTCCTGGTTGTGGATTGCGCCGTCGGCGGCGAGCAGCTCGGCCTCCTCGACGGCGGTATCCCAGGCATCCTCCTCGCGTTCGAGAGCCTGTTCCGGGGAATATTCCTCCTCCGGCGCGATGGTGGATCCACCCGCGGTGCGGATGAAGTGGATGTACTTGTCGGCTTCTCCGTCGTCATTGACGTGCGCGAGCCCGCGGAAGTCTCCCGCTTCGCCCACCGGCCAGTACAGCGGGGTGGGCTGGAGGTCGATCTCGGTGACGATCTCGTCGACAAGCTCGAGCGGCTCGCGGCCGACGCGGTCCCACTTGTTGATCACGGTGACGATCGGCAGCCCGCGCGCTTTGCACACGCGGAAGAGCTTGAGCGTCTGCGGCTCGAGGCCTTTCGCGGCGTCGATGAGCATGACTGCGGCATCGACCGCGGAAAGAACGCGGTAGGTGTCTTCGGAGAAGTCCGCGTGACCCGGGGTGTCCACGAGGTTGATCACGTAAGGCTCGCCGTCCTGTCCCTCCGGCAAATACTCGAACTGGAGAGCCGACGACGCGATGGAAATGCCGCGGTCCTTCTCCATCTCCATCCAGTCGGACACCGTCGACTTGCGGTTGCCCTTGCCGTGCACCGCGCCGGCCTCGGAAATGATGTGCGCATGCAGCGCGAGCGCCTCCGTCAACGTCGACTTACCGGCGTCCGGGTGGGCGATGACGGCGAACGTGCGGCGGCGGGCGGCCTCGGAAACGGTGCTCATGACCTGTAGAGGGTAGTCGCTCGGGCGGTGGGAGGGCGAACCAGCAGAAAAGCGGCCGAACATCGTCTTTCTGGAATTCTTTGGACTGGTTCTCGCGTTGAAGACACCAGTTGCTCGAGCTCCGTCGCGGGAGGTTCAGATGGCCTTCACTAGAGTGGAGCTGAGATAGGTGACTTGTACACAAACGAGAGGAGACAGTATGAAGATCGGCGTGATCGTCGGATCCATCCGCAAGAGCCGTACCGCTGAGAAGGTCGCGGGGTGGATGAAAGAGAATATCGGGGAGCGCGAGGGCGCTGAATACCAGTTCATCGACCTCGCGGATTTCGAGCTTCCGCTTTACGACGGCGCCGGGCTCCCCATGCTCATGAATAAACAGTACGACAACGATGAGGTCACCCGCTGGTCGAAGGCGATCGATGCGTGCGATGCCTTCATCTTCATCACGCCCGAGTACAACCACTCCGTTCCGGCGGCGTTGAAGAACGCCGTGGACACCCTCGGCCCAGAGTGGGTGGGCAAGCCGATTGCGTTCGTCGGCTACGGCGGTGTCGGCGCGATCCGCGCGATTGAGCACTGGCGCCAGATCGCCGCGAATTTCCACATGCACGACATCCGTGAACAACTCGGCTTCATCCAGGCGATGGAGATGTGCGACGGCTTCAACCCGATGCCGCACCGCGCACAGGAGCTCGCGGCGATGTGCGACCGGCTTGAGGAGCTGACGAGCAAGCTGCGCGGTTAAGAACTGCCAATGATCTTGATGACGGCTTCGCCGCGGGCCAGCTCATCCACGATCTTGTCCATCATCCGGATCTTGCGCATGAGCGGGTTCTCGACTTCCTCGACGCGGACGCCGCACACGCTGCCGGTGATGAGTTCCGCCCCAGGGTCCAGCGTGGCCTGACCGAAGAAATCGCGCAGCGTGATGTTACCCGCTCGAGCTTCGCCTGTTCGTCCATGGCTACAGGCTAGACGGCTTTATGCAGTACTCGGTACGCGCGGCGCACGAGCTTCCTGCCTTCTTCCGGATCGCGGGGCTCCGGGAGGGAGAGATAGGCCCGCACCGCGGTTGCGCCAGCGATGCCGAACGCGTTCAGGAGTACTTCCGCGTCGAAAAATGAAGCGCCAGGCACCCGCTCGCGCATGCTCTCAATGAGGGGAGTTGCAAGCTGGCTGATCGTCTCTTCAGTGGGCGGGGCGCTCGAGGCAGCCCGGGCCTGGTCGCCGATGATCACCAATGTCGAAGCTGAATACAAGTCGAAACCCTCCTCAGCCAATGCATCGGCGATGATTGACTCCATGACCTCAGCGGCAGACATGTCGGCCGGCATCGCGGCGATCTGCTCTGCGATCGTGGCGAAGACCTTCCCCAAGAACTCGTAATAGGCCTCGTCGATGTCGGCGAAGTAATTGTGGAATGTGCGCGCAGACACTCCGGCTCTTTCCGACACCTGCGCGACGGTGACCGCTCCCATGCCTTCCTCGACCAGCAGCGTCACCGCCGCCTCCGAGATGGCGCACCGGGTCGCGGCCTTCTTTTCTTCACGCAGGCTCATGGCCTACACCGTAGCCGGTTCGGGTTGGCGGGCATGCATGTGCTGGAGCTTCTCGCCCTCGATGTCCAAGTTGGGCAGAGCCTTGTCCAACCACCCCGGGATCTTCCACGCCCGGTCGCCGAGCAGGTACATCGTGGCTGGGATCAGAGTCATGCGAACCACGAAGGCATCGAGGAGAACGCCCACGGCGAGAGCAAAGCCCATGGCCTTGATGAAGGGCTCGTCGATAAGCATGAATGCGGCGAACACGGAGATCATGATGAGCGCTGCGGCTGTGACCACGCGGGCACCGTGCTTGAAACCGTTGGAAACTGCATTTCCGGCGGTCTTGCTCCGTGAAACGTAACCTTCGCGCATGCGCGTGACCAGGAAGACCTGGTAATCCATGGCCAGGCCAAAGGTCAGGCCGATGAGCATGATCGGCAGGAACGACAACAACGGTTGCGGATCTTCGATGATCCCGAACATGCCCTCCTGGAAGATCGCGACAGTGACGCCGAATGTCGCTGCCATGGAGAGCCCGAAGCCGAGCGCGGCAATGAGAGGCACCCAGAAGGACCGGAAGACGAGCATGAGCACGATAAATGCGAGGCCAAGCACAATCGCGATGTAGGGGACGAGGACATTGGAGAGCATTTCCGAGATGTCGTCGAAGATCGGCGTGATGCCGGTGATGCCGAAGGTCGCACCGGTCTCGTCTTCGAACGGCTGCTTGAAGCCGCGGAGACGCTCAAGTGTCTGGGTCGTGGCCTCGTCGGTCGCGCCCGAATTCGGGGTGATCAGGATCTGGGCCGCGTCCATGTTGTCAGTGGTCTGCACGATCTGTGCGTTGACAACGCCTTCAGTGTCAGAGAAATCCTGGAGAAGGGTCTGGTAAGCGCCCATACGGTCTTGCTCTGCGACGTTAGCGGTGTCCACGTACGCGATCATCGGTGCGTTGCGTCCCTCGCCGAATTTCTCGGCCGTGATCTCGTAGGCTTCACGCTGCGGCGACCCGAGCTTCGCAGTGCCGTCGGTGGGCATGGCCAGACGCAGGTTCGCGGCAGGGATGGCCAAAATGCCCAACAGAAGTGCGCCAGCAATGAGGTTCAGCCACGGCCGTGCGCGGATCTGGCGCGCCCACAGCAGACCCATCGTCGGTTTCTCGTCTTCCGGGTCGGGGACCTTCGGCCCTGGGACGCGGATCGCGAAGGCGCGGGTGCCCAGCAGGCCGAGCAGCGACGGCAAGAAGGTCAGCGCCACAAGAACAGCGATCGCGACGGTCGCAGCTGCGGCGAGGGCCATCGTGGTGAGGAACGGGATCCGGATGATGGAAAGCGCCGCCAAAGCGATGAGAACGGTGGTGCCTGCGAAGACGACGGAGCCGCCAGCAGTGCCCAGAGCCATGCCCATGGCGCGGGCACGGGTGTCCTTGTCCATCTTGCGCAGCTCTTGCGCGAGTTCTTTGGGGGTCAGGTCGTTCAAGCCGGACGATGTGATCAGCTCGTTGCGGAATCGCGCGACAATGAACAGTGAGTAGTCGATTCCGACTGCGAGGCCGATCATCGAAGCCAGCATCGGAGTCATGTCCGAAATCGAGTCGGTGAGCAGCGTGCACAGCTGCACTCCCAGGATGCCGACACCCACGCCGATCACCGCGGCGATGAGCGGCAGGCCCGCTGCCACCAGCGAACCGAAGGTGACCAGCAGGACGATCGCTGCGACGGCAATACCGATCAGCTCTGCGGTGCCGTCCATTTCACCTGCACCGCTGAACGCGTTGCCGCTGTACTTCACGGTGAGATCGGTGTCGTCGTAGCGCTGCAGAATGTCCTGGACTTCGGTGAGTGTCTCCTCCGGGATCTCCATGACAGTCTCGGCGTCGAAGGTCACGTTCACAGTGCCGGTGGTCTCATCGGGACTCAGCGGGGACAATGCGGCGAGATCCGAGTCGATCTGCTCTTGAGGCATGCCCTGGGCGCTTTTCGCCTCGCCCATTTGCTGGGCCATGCCCCCAGCCGCGAGCACCGGATTGACGATGGCGTCGGGATCGCGGAAGTCACCGGTGGATTTGAGCTCGTGGAGCAGCTTGTCGACGTCGCCCATGACCTCCGGGTCCTTCAGAGTCTTTCCCTCCGGTGCCTGGACGAGGACGGTGGCGCTTGGCACGCTCATCGCGTCCTCATCCGTGCCGAAGCGCTCGTTCATCTCCTGCTGAGTGACAGTGGAGTCCATGTCCGGCATGGAGAACGTCGGGCTCGGAGATTTTGCGAAGTTGACGGCGCCGAACCCGAGAGCGCCGAGGAGGATCAACCATACAGCCAAAAAAGGCCAGACTTTTTTATACGACCATTGTCCTAGCCGATAGAGAATTTTAGACATGCTGCGCAGTGTACGCAAACTTGCATGGTCTGTGCAACTTGAGTCGGGGTGCCGTCAAATGCGGCAGGAAATCGTGCCGGAAAACTCAACCTCGCCGCTGCGGTTGACCGCGACGACGTCGCCTCGCGCGAACGTAGGGGGAGTGTGCAGCTCAATGGAGGAGAAGCGTGGAGTGGCGTGCCTCGTCGGCACTGGTTCAAACCACAGCGGCCACGGCCCATAGCCGTCGATGGCGGCAACGCGGTGGGCGCCTTGCCGGTGCACGTCATCCAGCCCAACGAGGCGGCGGATGAAGGTGAACAAGCCCTTGCGGCGGAATGTCGGCGCGACCCAGATCCATGCGGCCGCAACAGTCACGGCGTGCAGAGCGGCCAGCCCCGGCTGAACACGTAAATGAGGAAGATAGCGGTGAACCAGGCGACGACGCCGATCGCGGACCGGATCATCAGTCCGGTGTCGCCGTCGAAATACATCCGCTGATTGTCGACACGGACACCGCTGGTGAAGAGGAATACCAGGAGAAACGCGAGCGACCAGACGAGGAAGCCGTTGCCGAGAATCTTGGAAGCCACCTTGTAGCGTTTCCAGCCGTTGCCGACATCAGCGATGAGTTCGTGGTCGGGCAACATTGCGTCTCCTCCCCAGCGCGCGAGCGATGGAAAACAGTTTAGGGTGAAAACGGATTGTCCACCGGCTGAATGGCGCGCACGAGAATGGACGGGCAGGTATTGGCGCAGTCGGACACCGACATGCCGTTGAGCTCAGCGCTTGTCTTGTTCGCAGCCTCAGTTCTGGTGGTGGTCGTGATCATCGGTGTGATGCTGATTAGGGAAAACCGCAAAAAGAATAAGGCTGGCAGGGCCTTCGCGGACACGCACGGGCAGCGCGCGGGGGCATTAATCGGAGAGACCGACCGGATTATCCGGGGGATCCGCTCGCCGCTTTTGCCGCTGAATGCGCGGGCTAATTGGGATCAAGTGAAGCAGGAATTCGCGGATGATCCGCGGTCGGTCACGGCGATCGAGAAAATCTACGCCACCTACGACAACGTCCGATACGTGGCGGGGATTGAGGGAGGGGACGTCGGGTGCCGTCGTCAAGCGGTCAACGAGCTGATGACTGAAGTCCGCACGGTCAACGCCCAACCTGTGTTCCGCGATATCGCGGCGTTGCGCGGGAAGGAGGCCGCGCCGACCTTCGTCGAGGACTATGTGCGTGTGGTGCACTCCGTCGGCAGGTTTTCGAGAATGCGTTTCGGTGAGGTGCCGGTGACGATCACGAGCCGGGAATTCCGCCCCGCCGCCGGTGTGGGCGGGTTCGTGCCCGCCGGCGCGGCGTGGAATAGAACCGTGAAATACAAGGCGAAGTGGCTGGTCGACCCGGACGGGCTGCTGAGGCCGTGCACGGAAGCGCAGGTCTACCGACGGTGGCGGAGGGGAGTGGAGCGATGATCGAGACTGTTTCTGAATGGGCGCCCGTTGCCGTTGTCGGCGTGCTGATCGTCGCCGGCATCGTCGCGTTGATCCGGTACCTGAATCCGAATATCAGCCAGACCGCGCGCGGGGGTATCGAGGCGTACACCGAACCCATCATTCCGCGTGACGATGCCTTGTACCGCCGCGCTGTCAACTCCGTTCCTGCGACTGACCGGCTGATCCACCAATTGCGCTCGCCGCTGGCCGCAGGCATGGTCGAGCAGTGGAATCAGGCGAAGCAGGCGCTCACGCCGCTGCCAGAAGGCGGCAACAGCAGCGCCAAAGCGACCGGCCCGATGCGGGCGGCACGGAGGATCGACAGAATGTCGCGGCGCGTTGCAGTGCTCGCCGCGGCGGAAAATGGCGACGAGGACGCGCGGTTGACCATCGTCGACGATCTGCTGGAGGACCTTGCCTTCGCGTACGATTCCTGCTCGCTGGACGACACAAAGCGTGTCCCGGTGCGCGACGGCATTGTCGCGGTGACGCGCCGGGCGCGGGCGCTGAAGGGCGACCTTGTGTCGCCGCAGTTCTTCCAGATCTTCATGGGGATCTGCGCCGAATACGCGGCGGTCATGCGGGAGGCGCGGCCTGTGTTCAGATTCATCAAGAAGGACATCGACTATTCGCCACCCGACTTCAGCAGCGAGTTGTGGGTTTTCGGCACAGGCATCGACGGTCTCGTGCCGTGGCTGCACGCCTATGCAGTCAACGAGCAGATCGAGTTCCGCAACCGCAGCAGCACTAGCTAGCGCGCGTGGATCTGGTTCTGCGCGCGCTGCAGGCCTTCCTCAACCACGAGGCGCGCGGCGTCCGCGGCGGTGGCGATCCGCTCGTCCAGCCCCTCGTCATCGACGGGGCTGAGCACCCATTCGGGGACCGGCATGCCCTTCGGCGGGCGGCCGATGCCGATGCGCACGCGGATGTAGTCGCGGGTTCCCAGCTGCTCAGTCAGAGACTTCAGGCCGTTGTGCCCGTTCTCGTTCCCGCCCTGCTTGATGCGGACTTTCCCGGCAGGCATGTCGAGTTCGTCGTGGAGGACGATGATGCGCTCGGGCGGAATCTCAAGCTTCTCCGCCACCGGAGCAACGCCTTCGCCGCTGTTGTTCATGAAGGTCGTCGACCGCAGCGCGAGGGCAGTCGTGTCCGGCACCAGCACGCCCTGGGCTTTGAAGGAGGGCAGGGGGCGCAGGGCTTGTCCGTCGATAAGCATGTCCTGCGCCATGTAGCCCACGTTGTGGCGGGTGGCGGCATATTTCGCGCCGGGGTTGCCCAGACCTACGATGAGCCAGTCAGCGTCGAGGTCGGGTTCGTGCTGGCGGGGTGCGAAAAGGGCGCGGATTTTGTCGAACACGCAGCCCAGTCTAAGTCAGCGCTCCGCTAGAGTGGCCACCATGCCACCAGAACTTCCCGCCCGTCTGCCCCGCGTGATCGCCGCCCCCATGGCGGGTGGCCCGAGTACGCCGGAACTCGTGAACGCTGTCGGTTTCGGCTTCCTCGCGTGGGGGACGTGCACGCTCGAGCACGCGCGCGAGGAGCTTTCGCATATCGACGAACCCTTCGGCATCAACCTCTTCTACCCCCAACGGGAAACCCCGCGCCGGGAAGACTTGGAAGCAGTCGCGGCTGAGCTTAACGCGGAGATCCCTGAGCCGGATTACACCTTCGGCTTCCACGAGAAGCTCAACCTCGCGCTCGCCGACGGCCGCGCGGCGATCATTTCGTGCACCTTCGGCTGTTTCACTGAAGAAGAATTCCGCCGCATCCACGATGCCGGCATCCAGGCGTGGGTGACAGTGACGAACGAGGTCGACGCGCTCAAGGCAGCCGAACTCGGCGCCGACGGTGTGATCGTGCAGGGCCCGAAGGCCGGCGGCCACCGCTCCACGTGGAGGATCACCGAAGAGCCCGACGGGCGCGACCTGGAGCAACTGCTCAGCGGCATTTTCCGCCACGTCAACATCCCGATCATCGCCGCCGGCGGCGCCCGCACTGCTGAGGATGTCGAGCGCCTTATCGAGTGGGGCGCGAACTCCGTCGCCTGCGGCAGCGCATTCCTGCTTGCCGACGAAGCCGGCACCTCCGAAAACAACCGCGCCACCTTACGAGCCGGCGGGACCTCTGTGTCCACCCGCGCCTTCTCCGGCCGCTACGCCCGCGGCGTGGAAACCCGCTTCACCCGCGAGCACGACGATCTTCCCCCGCTGTACCCGCAGCTAAACGCCATGCAGAAACCGCTGCGCAATGATCCCGACCACGGCTACTGCCTCGTCGGCGACGATTTCGCCGGCAAACTCCACGAAGGTCCCGCCGCGGAGATCGAGGCCAAGCTGCTGGGGCGTTAGCTACGCGCTACGAGAGAGCGGCGATGAGTTCGTCGGCCGCGTCGGCAAGCGTGATGGGCAGCTCGGCTGCTTCCTGCTTGCTGAAGGGCTTGAGCACGTAATCGGCGGGGGCTTGGCGGCCGGGTGGGCGTCCGATGCCCACGGCGAGACGGTTGTAGTTCGGGGTGGCCAACGACTTGGTCACGGACTTCAGCCCGTTGTGGCCGTGGTCGCCGCCGCCGAGGCGGAGTTTGACCGTGCCGAAGTCGAGGTCGAGCTCGTCGTAAATGAGATAAATATCGGCGGGCTTGACACCGTAATAGCTGGCGAGGGCTTTCACCGGGCCGCCGGAGACATTCATGAAGCTGCGGGTGCGGGCGAGAATCGTCCGGCGGCCGGTGAGACGGCCGGCGGTGAGCTCGGCGACTTCGGTGTTCGTCTTCTTGTGCACGCTCAACTGCGCCGGCATCGGAGTGGTGCGGTCGAGCAGCTCTTCGATCACCATCACTCCCGCATTGTGGCGGGTCTGTGCGTAGATCGTCCCGGGATTGCCCAGGCCGACGATGAGAACTGGCGAAGAATCGGAAGTCACGAGAATCGAGTCTACTTACCGTGGCTCAGGTCGCGCGGGCCTTCAATCCCCTCGAGGAAGAGGTCGATGAGTCGCTCCTGAATGCGAGGCGCTGTGGCATTGATGATCGATGAATCCGGTAGCGGGCGAGAGGCGATCGCCAAGGCAAACGGGACGTTGACGGGCAGCTTCGCTATGGAGTGGCTCGCTATCTCCGCCGGTATTTTGGCTACCTCGATGCTTACTGCGGGACTCGGGGCGCTCATGGGCGTTCCCGGCGTGGGTATCGGTGCCGTCTTGACGATCTTCCTGGCGAACCCCCTGTCCGGCTTGTCGACGGGTCCGTGGCTGCTGCCGTCGGGGTGGTCCACCCTGGGCCAGTGGATGCCGATCGGTGCGACCGGCCACCTCGTCCGCTCGCTGTCGTTCTTTGACGGTGGCGGGGCAGGGGCTGCCTGGTGGGTGCTCGCCCTGTGGATCGTCACGGGACTGGTGCTTCTTTCTGTCGCTCGTCCAGAGCGGAAACAATAAAGATACAAATAGAGAAACGGCCGGCGACCCCGCGGTGGGGTGGCCGGCCGTTTAGCCGTTGGCGCCGATAAGCGATTTACTCCTCGGAGGTGCCCTCGCCCTCGCCGTCAGCCGGTGCCTCGTCCGCGGACTCGGCGCCAGCCTCAGCGCCGCCTTCCTCAGCCTCTTCAGCAGCAGCCTCGACCTCTTCGTCAACCTGCTGGTAGGTGACATTGATGGCCAGGTACTCCGGATCGGTGATGAGCTCGGCGCCCTCCGGCAGCGGCAGATCGCCGGCGAGGATCTGGTCGCCGATCTCCTTGCCCTCGATGGACACGGTGATCTCGTCCGGAATGTTCAGCGCGTCGACCTCGATCTCGACAACGTCGATCTCCTGCAGGACCACAGCATCCGGGGCAGCCTCGCCCTCGTAGACGACCGGGACCTCGACGGTTACCTTTTCGCCGCGCTTGACGCCGAAGAGGTCGATGTGGTCGATGTTCAGGGTCAGGACGTTCTGGTCGACGTGCTTGACCATCGCGAGGTTCTTGTCGCCCTCAACCTCGAGTTCGAGAATGGCGTTGGTGCCGTCGTTGCGCACGAGAGCGGTGATCTCGAGGATGTCCACGTGGAAGTGGATGTTGTCCTCGCCGTTGCTGTACAGAACGCCCGGGACGCGGCCCGCGGCGCGCAGGCGGCGAGCGGAGCCCTTGCCGAACTCGTCGCGCTTGTCAGCCTGGATGGTCGGGAACTTATTCGCCATGATGCTTTCTCCTTCTAGTGATGCTTAGATTCGATGAGCCACAGAAAAAGCCTGCGGCCACGTGTGCTCGTCGAGTGACCGCAGGCTTTTGGGAGAAAAGTCTGTGATAATTCATCGCGTCGATAACGGCCCTGCTTGCGCGAATCCGAGCAAGTGGGGTCCCTCGCCGAGACAGCTCATGAGATTAGCAGAGCGGGTAGGGCCGGACCAAACCTAGCGCTGCCAGATGAAATGGCCGGTGCGCTGCAGGTGTTCGTGGCCGGTGTCGAGAGGAATGCCGGCGCGCTCGCGGATACTCACAGCCACGGCGAGGCCGACGACGCTCGCGCCGACCAAGTAGGCGGTGATACCCCACGAGGAACCGGTGGCTTCATAGATCCAGGATGCGATGAACGGGGCGAAGGCGCCGCCGAGGATCGCGCCGATCGCGTAGGTGATCGAAGTGCCAGACGCGCGGACCGAGGCGGGGAAGAGCTCCGAATACAGCGCCGCGATCTGCCCGTAGGTGAAGCCGAGTGCCAGGGCGAGGAAGATCAGAGCAGCGTAAATCTTGCCCATCTCAGCTGTGTTCACCAGTGGGAAGAGAACGAAAGCGGCGATGATCTGGATGACAAAACCGCCGACGAGGGTGGTCTTCCGCCCGAGCCGGTCGGAGAGCCAGCCGGTGAAGAATGTGGAGACCATCCAGACTGCCCCGGCGACGGTGACGGCGAAGAGGATCGGCCCGCGCTCCATGGCCATTCCGTCCGGGTCGGTGGTGTAGTTCTGGATGTAGCCGCCGGTGGTCATGTATCCCAGCACGCTGTTCGCTGCGAAGAGAAGGGCGCCAGCGATGACGACGGGAGTGTAGTTTCGGAACAATGCGCCGATAGGATTGGAAGCTTGTCCAGCGGAAATCTCCGTCATTTCTTCGTAGACCGGGGATTCGTCCACGCCCTTGCGCACCCACCAGCCGAGCAGAACCAGCAGGGCGGAGAAGAGGAACGGCACGCGCCAGCCCCAGTCGAGGAAGGCGTCGCCCGGCGCGATGATATTCATCAGGTACAGCGCGCCGGACGACAGCAACAGGCCGGCAGGGGCGCCGATCTGCGGACCCGCGCCGAAGAGGCCGCGCTTGCCGTCCGGGGCGTGCTCGACGGCCAGAAGGACTGCCGAACCCCACTCGCCGCCGGCGGAAATGCCCTGCACCAGGCGCAGCAGAACGAGCAGGACGGGGGAGAGGACACCGATCGTCTCGTAGGTGGGAAGCAGGCCGATCAGGGTGGTGGCGCCCCCCATTGCCAGCAGCGTCACCATGAGCACAACGCGGCGGCCGAGCTTGTCCGCGAAATGCCCCGCCAAAAACGCGCCGAGCGGGCGGAACAGGAACGACAGCCCGACGGTGAGGAATGCGACTAAAGTGCCGCCGGCCGGACCCAGCGGGGCGAACATCGCGGCCTTGAACACCAGGCCGGCGGTGGCGGCGTAGAGAAAGAAGTCGTACCACTCGATGGCAGTGCCCACCGTCGTGGCTGCCACCACGCGGCGGCGTTCGGAGGTGAGGGAGGCGTCGTCGTTAAGCGGCGCGCTTGCTGCTTTCGGTGTTGAAACCATGCTTGCGAAGTTTATGCGAAAGAGCGCGCACACCGCTCGAAAACGACAGAAACCACGCCTCTTCCTGGCGTGGGCACGGGTGTGGCGCTCGAAGGCGCGCCCGGAGATGGCCGCCCAGCTGCTGGCCATCGACCCCCACTCGCCCAACGAGTTTCGCTGCAACGTGATCGCGGCCAACATCCCCGAGTTCTACGAGGCCTTCGAGGTGGACGAGGGATCCACGATGTGGATCGATCCGGCGAAGCGGGTGGCAATCTGGTGAGGAAACCGCTCGAACAGGGTTCGCTCGACGATTCCTACCCGGAAAACGTGCAGGGCGACGCCGACTTCAACGTCGGCGGCGTGGAGCGCCTCCTGCCGGACGAGCTGCAGCTGGAGCAGCTGGTCTCCTACATGGATGCGACCTACCCGCTCGAAGGCGAGCCGTCGGACAGGTACCTCGCGCTGCTGCCGGACCGGCTCACCCACGCGGCGATGCTCATGCTCGGTTCGGCCGTCGACCACGCCATGCCCGGTGTCGCCTACGCCGGCGGGGTGTCGGTGAGCGAGGTCGACCTGGGCGCTTTGTTCACCCCCTCCCACCCTTCCGGGGCATGGGCGGTGTCCTGCGCGGCGGGGCTCGGGCCGCAGGCCCGGGAGTTCCTCTGGCGCCCCGAGGTAGCTGGCGCCGCGGAGCTGTCGGGAACCACGATCCTCGACATCGCCGACCCCGCCGCAGCCGCTGCCGCGGTGCGCTCGGCCCGCGGTAGCGGCGCAACGCACGTGGTTCTGTGGGGGTTGGGCACGCTGCCCGACACGACGCTGCTGACCTTTCCGTCCGCCGAGGGGCAGGAGGCCACCGTGGTGCAAACCCGCGAGGAGTATGTCACCCGCGGCTGGATCTCCACCCGCACCCAGGCGCGCCGCCGAGTTCGCGACGCCGCAGATGTGCTGCGCTCTGCGGCTGGCCGGAACGCCGGGTGATCCCCGGGCGGCCCGGCTGTTTACTTTGCGGGCCGGCCGTCACCGCTGACGGATGAGCCCGTGCTTGCTCGGGTGGAAGAGAGCCGGGTCGTCATCCACGCCGTCGTAGACCTTCGCCGGCCGCCACGTGCGTACGGCAGCGTCGACGTCGCGGGCTGCGGCCGCAAGGAAATCCGCTGCGGCCAGGAGGACCGGCGGCTCGCAGGTAGGGCAGGAATTGACCTCGTAGACCACGAGTTCGCCCGTGGCCGTGTCCTCTCCGATGTCCACTCCCCCGATCAGCGTTCCCACGGCGCGGGATGCACGGGAGGCGAGGGCACTGATGTCCTCGGTGAGGGGGCACATCGCGATCTGGCCGCCCGCCTTCACGTTGGTCACCCACTGCCCCGCGGGCGCGTAACGGTACATCGCGAACACCGCGTGGTGGTTGACGGTGTAGACCCTGATGTCGCGGCCCGGGTTCTGAACCCACGGCATGGCGTAGTAGTTCTCCCCGCTCTGCTCCACCCCGGCCAGGACTGGCTGGAGGTCGGCGGCGGTGTCCGCGCGCTGGAGACCACGGCCGCCGAAACCGAAGACGGGCTTCGTCACGGCCGGGCCGCCGAGCTCAGCCATCCACGAGCGGAGCGCGACCGGGTCCCGGCCTGTGATGACCGGGTAGCCCAGGGCGCGCTCCGCAGCCAGGTGGGCACTGGTAACGTACTTGTTCTGCGCCCTGAAGAGGGTCAGCGCGGAGTTGATCACGGGGACTCCCGCGGCGGCGAACGCCTCCAGATGGGCCATCCCCGGGAACAACAGATCCTCCAGGACCCACCCGACCACCAGATCGGGTGTGAATTCCAGGCCCGCCGCAGAGAATGACTGCACCCCGTCCCGGATATTGACCACCAGCTCGTGAGGGTGGACGCGGATCACGGAGGTGCCCCGGTCGCGCAGGGCCGGGAAGAGCACGTTGTGGTCTTCTTCATCGGTGTCGTCGCTGAGAATAACGATCAACGGTTGGTCTGGGCGGGGCGGTTCGTTGAATCGGCTCAGCATCGCACTGGGGTACCCTTCCGAGCACTCCCGTGCTCATATGCCTACTTACTTATGTTTCTAGACATGGTAGTCGGGTGGTCCACCCCGCGCCGGGCATCCGGGAAATTCACGGCACGCGTGCCTGCGGGGCCTGCGCTGGCCGAGTAATCTCGGATTGCAAGAACGATGCAGCCCGTGGAGGACATAATGAGCACGAATTCAGACCGCAATCCCGCCGAGGACACAAACGACGCGCGCGAGCATGACGCGACTCTGTCGCCGCAGGACGACGGCGCGGCCGGGACGATGAACGTCGACGAGCTCGTCGACGAGCGCATCGACGAATCGTTCCCGGCAAGCGACCCGCCCGCCTCCTACTAGGGGCGCACCCGGCCCCGTCTACCCGTCGCGCCGCTTGAGCAGGAACGGGATCGGGTCGCCGAGATGCCACGCCTTCAGGGAGGCAGCGGATCCTCGGGCCGAAAGGCGCGTTTAAGAACCGGACATCTGCATATCGGACGTTGAAAGGGATGGAGGCGATGCACTCATTGCGGAAAGGGCAAGGCACGGTGTTTGCCTACGGGCAACCGAACCCGGACGTGGTGATCGTCAACCGGGTCTTCGAGACGGCCTGAGAACGCCCACACGCAGCGGCCATCAGGGAATGAGAAACTGAGTCTTCGCTGCTCTCCGCCCAACTTTGCAACAGCACCAACCTATTCCTGGGCGCCTATTCAGTCCCGCTGTGGCCGGTGGTGAATAGGTGCCCTGGAATAGGTACCTGGAAAATCGCGGCTAGGCCTGGCCCTCGAAGAGGGTGGTCACGGAGCCGTTCTCGAAGATCTCGTGGATCGTGCGCGCCAGCAGCGGCGCGATGGAGAGAACGGTGAGTTTGCTCCAGCCCTCCGTGGACTGCGGCAGGGTGTCGGTCGTGATGACTTCCTCCGCGCCGCAGCTGGAAAGGCGCTCGCGGGCCGGGTCGGAGAAGACGCCGTGGGTGGTGGCGATGACCACAGAACGGGCGCCGGCGTCCTTGAGCACGCCGACCGCGCCGGCGATGGTGCCGCCGGTGTCGATCATGTCGTCGAGCAGCACGCAGTCCTTGCCGTCGACGTCGCCGACGACGCGGTTGGAGACGACCTTGTTCGCGGCGTCGATGTCGCGGGTCTTGTGCACGAACGCCATCGGTGCGTCGCCGAGCGTGTTGGCCCACTTCTCAGCGGTCTTCACACGGCCGGCGTCGGGGGAGACCACAACGAGGTTGTCCAGCGGGTACTTGGACTTGATGTAGTCCGTCAGGATCGGCATCGCGTGCATGTGGTCGACCGGGCCATCGAAGAAGCCCTGGATCTGGTCCGTGTGCAGGTCGACAGACACGATGCGGTCCGCGCCAGCGGCGGTGAGCAGGTCCGCGACGAGGCGGGCGGAAATCGGCTCGCGGCCGCGGTGCTTTTTGTCCTGGCGGGCGTACGGGTAGAACGGCAGGATCGCGGTGATGCGCTTGGCGGAGCCGCGCTTCAAAGCGTCGATCATGATGAGCTGTTCCATCAGCCACTTGTTCAACGGCTGGGTGTGGGACTGCATGACAAAACAGTCGGCGCCGCGGACGGATTCGTCGAAGCGGATGAAGATCTCGCCGTTGGCGAAGTCGCGTGCGGTGGTGGGCACGAGGTCGATGCCCAGTTCCTCGGCGACCTTCTCGGCCAGGTCCGGGTGTGCCCGGCCGGTGAAGACCTTGAGGTCCTTGTGGCTTTCGACTTTCTTACCGGTCATTGGTGGTGTCACCTTTCAGTTCACTCTCGCGTGCGCGCTGGGCGGCATTGGCCGCTGCCGTTCCGGGGCGGCTCTTCTCCACCCAGCCTTCGATGTTGCGCTGGTGTCCTTCCTTGACGGCCAGGGCGCCGGCGGGCACATCTTCAGTCACTACTGTACCCGCGCCGGTGTATGCCCCATCGCCGACGGTGACGGGGGCGACGAACATGGTGTCGGAGCCGGTGCGGCAGTGATCGCCGATGGTGGTGTGGTGCTTGTTCACGCCGTCGTAGTTCACGAAGACGCTGGATGCGCCGATATTGGATTCGCGGCCGACGGTGGCGTCGCCGATGTATGTCAGGTGGGGCACCTTGGAGCCGTCGCCGATCTCGGCGTTCTTCGCCTCGACGAAGCCACCGAGCTTTCCGCGGGCGCCCAGCTTGGTGCCGGGGCGGATGTAGGTGAAGGGCCCGACGGTTGCCTCAGCGCCGACGACACCGAGCTCGCCGTGGGTGCGCACAACGGAGGCGCGTTCGCCGACCTCGAAGTCGGTCAGGGTGGTGTCGGGGCCCACGACAGCGCCGTCACCGATGACGGTGGAACCCCACAGCTGGGTGTTCGGGTGGATGACCACGTCCTGGCCGATCTCCACGTCGACGCCGATCCAGGTGGTGTCCGGGTCGACGACGGTGGCGCCGCCGCGCATGGCTTTCTCGACGAGGCGGCGGTTGAGCTCCTTGCCGGCAGCGGCGAGCTGGACGCGGTCGTTGACACCGGCGAGCTCGCGGGCGTCGGGGGCAGTGAACGCGGTGACCGTGCGGCCGTCGCCGACCGCGATGCCGAGCACATCGGTGATGTACAGCTCGCCCTGCGCGTTGTCGGAGTTGATGCGGGTCAGCGCCTCGCGCAGCACGGCGCCGTTGAACGCGAACACGCCGGAGTTGACCTCGGTGACGGCGCGCTGTTCGTCGTTGGCGTCTTTTTCCTCGACGATTTCGCGCACGTTGCCGTCAGAGTCGCGGATGATGCGCCCGTAGCCCGTCGGGTCCTCGAATTCCAGCGACAGCACGGTCACAGCGGCATCAGCGCTTTCATGCTTATCGACGAGCGCCTCCAGCGTCCCCGTTTGCAGCAGCGGCACATCGCCGTTGGTGACCACGACGGTGCCGTCGAAATCCGGGATGGCCCCGAGGCCGATTTGCACTGCGTGGCCCGTGCCGTTCTGCTCCTCCTGGACGGCCTGGAGGATCGAGACCTGCATCTCCTCCGCGATCGCGTCCACAGCGGGGGAGACCTGGTCGCGCTGGTGGCCGACGACTGCCACGAGGTGCGCGGGAGAGAGTCCACCCGCCGCGTGTAGCGAGTGGGACAGGAGACTGCGCCCGCCGATTTCGTGGAGCGTTTTCTGCGTCGTCGACTTCATGCGGGTTCCGGCGCCGGCCGCCAGGACGACGACGGCGCACTCGGAATGGGTTGCCACGCTTGGGTTCTCCTTAAAGATTCCGGGATTTTTCCGTGGACCAGCTTAACGCCTTATTCGGCCCCGGCAGAGACATCTCGGAGATTCCACGCCCCGATGACACCGATATAGCCGATGACCGCGAGGAAGATCAGCGCCGCCTGTGTGCCGAAGGCGGCGACGACCGAGGACACAGCGCCCACCACGAGGAGCATGACACCCATGACGGTGTTGGACACACCGGTGATCAGGGTGCGGTTATCGCCGGTGGCCATGTCCACTAGGTAGGTCTTGCGGCTCACGCGCACTGTCGTGTGCGCGAGGTTGACCAGGAAGAAGCCCGCCGGCATGACCCAGGCATTGACATCGGCGGAAAGAAACCGTGCGCTGAGCACGAGCAGGATCAGCACCGTCGAGGCCGCGCCAGCCGCCCAGCCCATTGCCGCCTTGGAGGATTTGTCGGACCACTTGCCGGACACGCGGCCGCCGAGCAGCGCCGCACCGCCGGAGGCGATGATGAAGGCGCCGAGCCCCGTCAGGTCGGAGCCCTGCTCCTGGCCGAGCACCACAATGAACGGCGTTGACAGTGCGGTGACCAGCATCAGCGAGCGCACCACCAGGAATTTCTGCAGGTCCTTGTCGCCCGTGACCAGCGACCACATCTCTTTGAAGCCGTGGGTGGCGGCGTTATCGTCTGTTTCAGATTCCGGTTCCTTGATGCCGGAGAAGACCAGCGAGGCGAATGCCCACGTCGACGCGCCAACGCCGAGCAGCAGCACGAGGATCCAGCGCGGCAGGTCATTCGGCAGGAAGGTCAGCGCCAAACCGACCGCCAGGGTGAACCCGCCGCCGAGAGCTGTCGCGCGGCCGGTGATGTCGCCGCGGTGCCCCTTGGAGATGGTGCGTCCTTGCACGTCCTTGCCCGCGATCGAGCAGATGGCGCGGAAGCACGCCTGGATGCCGAGCAGCACCAGAACAGCGATGCCGAGCGCCGCGCCATTCAGGAACATCGCCGCCACAGCGATGAGCGCGGCGGCGATGAACTGCCCCCAAGAGCCGATCAGCCACACCCGCTTGCGGGAGGCTGCCGAGGTCACCCACGGGCTCAGGGCGAATTGGGGGAGCATGGAGCCGGATTCGCGGATCGGTACCAGAAACGACGTGAAGCCAGCGGGAACGCCCGCGGCGGTGAACAGCCACGGCAGCACAGTTTTCGGGGCGACCACCTGGTCACCGATGTTTTGCAGGCCATTCGACCAGATGAAACGGCGCGCGTTGTGCTCTTCATGCGGCATGGGGGAAGACATAACTCGGATAGTAGGGTCGAATCTGTACACCAGCGAACTGAGAGGCAGTGAACGCTCAATGACCGGCGCGACAGGTTCGACACGACCGTTGCCGATCCAGCCGCTGTACGAAGGAACGCTCGACGGCGATGTCCGCCGCTTCGAGCTCACCGCGCAGGAAGACGAGTATGAGATCCTGCTGACCTTGGCGTACATGTACCACTGCCACATGCTCAACCACGGGACCACGGAATGATGGGGCAGCAGCTGAATTTGAGTTCCGAAAAGTAGAAACGGAGAACACACAGTGCAACGGGAATTTGGGCGACGGACCTTCTTCAAAGGCATGCTCCTCGCCACCGCGGCGACAGCTACCGCGTGCGCGGGTCCGGGCGGGGTCCGTTTCCGACAGGCGGCTCCCGAGGGTGCGAGGGAAGATTACCGCGACCTGCCCGTTCCCGAGCTCTTCGAAGGCGAACTTGAGGGGAACACACGTACTTTCGAGCTGACCGCGCAGACCGGCCAGGCGGAGATTCTCCCGGGGACAATGACCGACACATGGGGCTTCAACGGCGCATGGCTCGGCCCGACGCTGTACATGCGCCGCGGCGAGCACATCGAGATGACAGTGCGTAACGACGTCACCGAGCCCACCGTGGTCCACTGGCACGGCCTCCACCTGCCTGCGGCCGCCGACGGCGGCCCAGCGCTCATGTTCGACCCCGGCGAAACCTGGGAGCCGTCCTGGGATGTGGACCAGCCGGCAGCGACGTGCTGGTACCACCCGCACCCGCACAATGTCTCCGGCCTGCACGCCTACCGCGGTCTCGCCGGCGGGCTTATCGTCGCCGACGAGGAATCCGACGCACTCGACCTGCCGCACGAGTACGGTGTCGACGACATCCCCGTGATCATCACCGACGCGAAATTCCACGCCGGCGGCAGGCTCGACGAGACCTTGGACCCCGACTACGGGCTGCTGGGGGACACGCCGGTGATCAACGGCATCACCAAACCGCAGTTCACCGCGACCACGCGCCGGGTGCGCCTGCGCTTGGTCAACGGCGCCACCATGCGCTTCCACCAATTGGTCGTGGGCAAGCCCTTCCACGTCATCGCCACCGACCAGGGCCTGCTCGGCGAACCCGTCGAGACGGACGCGATCCTGCTCAGCCCCGGCGAGCGGGCCGAGATCCTCGTCGACCTCGAGCCCGGCGAGGAGCTCATGCTGCGCAGCGATGGTGTCCCCGATGGCGGCGGCCTGCCCAAGGAGGACACTGCCAACGGATTCGGTCTCCGCGACACCTTCGACCTGCTCAAGATCACCGGGCCCGACGAGAACGCCCCGGAGGTGGGGGAGGTGCCGGGGGCGCTGGTGGACGTCGATAAGCCTGATGCTTCTGGCGCGCCCGAGCGCGAGTTCGCACTGAACGGATTCGAGATCAACGGCCAGACAATGGACATGGAGCGCGTCGATGTGGTCATCGACCACGACGGCCCGGAGATCTGGCGGGTGTCCAACGAGAACGCCGACTGGCCGCACAACTTCCACATCCACAATGCGCGGTTCATGGTCGAATCCGTCGACGGCGGCGACGTGGCGTTCACCGCCGGCTGGCACGACACGATCTATATCCCGCCAATGTCGACTGTGACCCTGCTCGTCGAATTCGGGCACTACCCGGACCCGACGCTGGCGTACATGTACCACTGCCACATGCTCTACCACGAGGACCAGGGCATGATGGGGCAGTACGTCATCGTCGACCCCGGTAAGCAGCCGGCGCTCGGCGATCGTGCGTGAAGGTGATCCCGATTTCGTTCAACCCCCCGCCGCGGCCGGGCGGCCACTGGATCTGGCCTTCGTAGTTGTCAATGAACTCGTTCGTGACGGCGGACGGGTCGCCGGATCCTGCTCTTGCTTGGTCGCGGCCGTCTCTTTCTTCGCCTCGGAAGCGGCGTCCGAATCATGGCCGCGCGCGGCGAACACAGCGGGCGCCACCATAGTGCCCAGGACGAGAAGCGGGACGATCAGGATGGCCAGGGGGTCTTGTTGCGGTTCGTCATGGCTACTCGCAAATGATCAGATTGTCGGTGAATTCTTCGGGCGCGCCCATTTCCCGGAGCTTATCCGGATCGTGGCACTGGTGGCGGGTCTCCTTGGTTCTTTCGTCCCTTTGGAGTACTTCCCATTCCCCGTCGACAAAGTGGAAGTCTCCGACATAGTCCGAGCCGGTCAACCCCGCCGAGGCCCATGTTCCGTCGCAGTAGATGACTGTTGTGGTGTTTTCCTCCCAGTCATCCACTAACGCCGCGAATTCAGACGGGTCGCACGAGCCTTTCGCCTCGGCCGCAGTGTCGGCGTCGCCGCCGGTGAAGTCGCGGTAGAAGTCCAGGACGGGGCCGGAGCGTGCGATGCCGATTTCGCCGTCAATGGTGCCCCATTCGCTGTGGCGGAAGTCCAAAGAGCCGGTGAGTTTTCCGTCGGCGGATGTGTATTCGGCGGTGCCGCCACCCATATCGCCTGAGATGAAGTGCCAGGTTCCGCCGCTTTCACAATCGCCGACGGTGATGTTTTCGACACGGTTGTTGGGGTCAGTGCTATCGATAGTGCCGTAGCAGCCACGTCCGGGGTAGGTCACGGTGTGGGTCTCTCCATCGGAGGAGATACGGAAGATGACCTCGTCGGAGATATTCTTCGACGGGTCGTCGGCGTGGACCAACTCGATGGGCCCGGTGCTGCGCGCGGAGTACCCGGAAAATTCGATCCCGTCGGGTTCGGCGCCGGCGACTTCGGGGTTGATGCCGACCTCGCCGGAGGTCTCCTCCGGGTCGGTTTGGGGGAGTTCGGCGGAGGCTGTAGCACCGTCGGAGGTGGTGTAGGAGACGTCCATGGCGTCGTTCTCGCCAGGTTCGAAGGTCCACTCGACGCCGCTGTCGCCAGCGTCGACGTCCTCGCCGTGAACGATGTCCTCACGGTAGGTGTACTCGTCGGTCCGTGTCAGGATGGAGTGGCGCTTCAAGGTGGGGGAGGTCAGTTCGCCGGTCTCGCCGCCGTCGTGGAAACGAACGACGAGGACGACGGGGACGGGGTCGGCGGCGTCGATAAGCCCTTCTGCTTGATCGATGGTGCCGCTGTAGCGCGTCTCGTTGTACGGCTGGGCGATGTCGTTGCTGGAGCCGAACAGGCCACTGCGCACGGCGATCGTGCCGCCGATCGCCGCGAGGACGAGAAGCAGCACGACCAGAACTGCGAGGAGAATCTTATTCGTCTTCGTCACAGGTTCAGCGTAGCTGGCACACACGTTGCGAACATGGAGACAGAGGGGAATTCGATTCGCGCGGGCCATGCGGTAAGCTGTGGACCGTCTTTCCCCATGGTGTAATTGGCAACACTACGGTTTTTGGTACCGTCATTCTAGGTTCGAGTCCTGGTGGGGAAGCTTTTTTATCGCCCGGACTACGCTTTACCCAGGGGGTTCGATGGCTGACCAGCCGCAGAATGTTCCGATGCTTGCCGGGGTGCTCACCCAGGCCATGACCGACCCGAAGTTGAAGGGTCTGCGCAAAAGGGTGGGGGAGCCGTCGCTGCATGTCACAGGTATCGACCAGGTGCGACTGTGGGCGACGGCGACGATCGCGCGCGAGACCCCCGTGCTGCTCGTCACGGCGACAGGGCACGAGGCGGAGGACCTTGCGGCGGAGCTCGGCGCGCTCCTCGGCGCCGAGAAAGTCGCGCTCATGCCGGCGTACGAGACGCTGCCGCACGAGCGCCTGTCGCCCGCCGCGGACATCGTGGGCCGCCGCAACAAGGTGCTGCACGATCTCGCGGGCATGTCCGTGGTGGTCGCATCCGCGCGCGCAACGTGCCAGCCGGTGCTGCCCGCGGTCGAACCGGTCGTGATCGAGCACGGCGAGGAGTACGACTTCGAGGAGCTCACCGCTTCGCTTGCGAGCTTCGCGTACGACCACGTGGACATGGTGTCCGGCCGCGGAGAATTCGCCACGCGCGGCGGCATCATCGACGTGTTCCCGACCACGGCCGAGCACCCCGTCCGCATCGAATTCTGGGGCGACGAGGTCACGGACCTGCGCACATTCGCCGTCGCCGACCAGCGCACGATCGACGACATCGCGCGCGTCGAGCTTCATCCCGCGCGCCAATTGCTTATCGACGACGCCGTCCAGTCCGCCGCCGCCTCCCTTGCCGAGGTTCACCCCGGCAACCGGACTCTGGTGGAGCTGCTCACCCGGATTTCCGACGGCTCCTACGCCGATGGCATGGAGGCGCTCGTTCCGGCGCTGACGAAATCGTCCTATTCCGTGCTGCCGGAGCTGATGCCGGCTGGCTCCGTGGTTTTGGTGACCTCGCCGGAGAAGGTCCGCACCCGCATTTCCGACCTGCAGGCCACCGATCACGAATTTCTCGAGGCCGGCTGGGAAGCCGCGGCAATGGGTGCCGACGGTCCCGTCGCCGCCGAGGGCCTGGATGTGTCCGCGAGCTCGTACCGCTCCTTCGAGTCCCTCGAGGTGTCCGCGCGCGAGGCGGGCAACGCCTGGTGGACGTTCGCACCGCCCGGCATGTTCGCCGCGGAGGAAGACGATTCGGCGACTCTGCCGCTCGAATTCGAGCCTGCGCCCGCGCCGAAGGGCGACCCGAAGCAAATCGAGGCGCTGTACGGACAGGTGAAAATGCATTTGCAGAACGGCGGCCGCGCCGCCTTCGCCGCGCCTGCCAAGGGCACCGTCGACCGCATGGCGGAGCGCCTGCGCGAGAACGGCATCTCCGCGCGCGTGGCTACCCCGGGTCTCGAGCCCGTGGATGGCCAGGTCACTCTCTACCAGGCGCTGTCGCACGCCGGCCTGACATTTCCCGGACCCGGCCTCGTCGTATTCACCGAGACCGACGTGACCGGCAACCGCGTGGGCGATATCGCCGGCGCCAAGCGCCGCGCTCCGCGCCGCCGCAACCGCGTCGACCCGCTGGCATTGAAGCCCGGCGACTACGTCGTGCACGACACCCACGGCATCGGCCGTTTCGTGAAGATGGCCGAGCGCACCATCGGCACCGGCGACGATTCCTCGCGCCGCGAGTACATCGTCCTCGAATACCAGCCGGCCAAGCGCGGCCAGCCCGCCGACCAGCTGTGGGTGCCCATGGAATCGCTCGACCTGCTCAGCAAATACTCCGGCGGCGAGCAGCCGAGCCTGTCCAAGATGGGCGGCTCCGACTGGAAGAACACCAAGAAGAAGGCGCGCGCAGCGGTCCGCGAGATCGCCGGCGAGCTCGTGCAGCTCTACGCCAAGCGCGCGTCCGCCCCTGGCCACGCCTTCGCGGAGGACTCGCCGTGGCAGATCGAAATGGAGGACAATTTCCCCTTCGTCGAGACAGAAGACCAGATGGCCGCCATCGAGGCAGTCAAGACCGACATGGAAAAGCCAACGCCGATGGACCGAGTGATCGTCGGCGATGTCGGCTTCGGCAAGACCGAGGTCGCCGTGCGCGCCGCGTTCAAGGCTGTCCAGGACGGCAAACAGGTCGCCGTTCTCGTGCCCACCACGCTGCTCGCGCAGCAGCACTTCTCCACGTTCACCCAGCGCATGGACGGCTTCGGTGTCGAGATCCGCGAATTGAGCCGCTTCACCAGCGCCGTCGACGCGAAGAAGATCATGGCTGGGCTTGCCGACGGCTCCGTCGACATCGTCGTCGGCACCCACCGCCTCCTGCAGACCGGCGTGCAGTGGAAGAACCTGGGCCTCATCGTCGTCGACGAGGAGCAGCGCTTCGGTGTCGAGCACAAGGAGCACATCAAGGCGCTCAAATCGCACGTCGATGTGCTCACCATGACCGCCACCCCGATCCCGCGCACTCTCGAAATGTCCCTGACCGGCATCCGCGAGATGACCTCGATCACGACCCCGCCGGAGGACCGCCACCCGGTGCTCACCTACGTGGGGCCGCAGGAAGACAAGCAGGTCGCCGCCTCAATCCGCCGTGAGCTGCTTCGCGACGGACAAGTCTTCTACATCCACAACAAAGTCTCCGACATTGAGAAGACTGCCCGCCACCTGCGCACCCTCGTCCCTGAGGCGCGCATCGTCGTCGCCCACGGCCAGATGGGGGAGCAGCTGCTCGAGCAGACGGTGCAGGGCTTCTGGAACCGCGATTTCGACGTGCTTGTGTGCACCACCATCGTGGAGACTGGCCTGGACATCGCCAACGCCAACACCCTGATCGTCGAGAACGCCCAGAACATGGGCTTGAGCCAGCTCCACCAGCTGCGTGGACGCGTCGGCCGTTCCCGCGAGCGCGGCTACGCCTACTTCCTGTACCCGAAGGACAAGGTGCTCACCGAGACTTCCTACGACCGTCTGGCCACCATCGCCCAGAACAACGATCTCGGCGCTGGTATTGCCGTCGCGCAGAGGGACCTGGAGATGCGCGGCGCAGGCAACGTCCTCGGTGCGGAGCAGTCCGGCCACATCGCGGGCGTCGGATTCGACATGTATGTCCGCCTCGTCGGTGAGGCGGTGGAGACCTACAAGGCGCTCATGTCCGGCGAGGTCGTCGACGCCACCGACCAAGGCCCGAAGGAGATCCGCATTGACCTGCCCGTCGACGCCCACATCCCCGAGTCCTACATCAACTCCGAGCGCCTCCGCCTGGAGAGCTACCGGAAGCTCGCCGCCGCCCGCGACGACGCCGAACTCGCCCACGTCTCCGACGAGCTCGTCGACCGCTTCGGCGAGATGCCCGAGGAGGTCCAGCGCCTGTTCGCCGTCGCACGCCTGCGCCACCAGGCGCGCCGCGCCGGCGTCGCCGACATCACCATGCAGGGCACCCGCCTCAAATTCCACCCGGTGGACATGCCCGACTCCAAGCAGGTGCGCCTCAAGCGCCTCCACCCGGGATCCAATTACCGCGCCGCCGCCAAGGCCGTCCAGGTGCCGTTCCCGCGCGAAGGCGGAGCCAAGAAGGCACTCAACGCGCCCAACCTGCGTGATGAGGAGCTGCTGCAGTGGATCGCGGATTTCTTGAGCGGGATGTTCGACGTGGAGGAGATCGACGTGCGGGGAGCGGGCGCAGATAAGCCTGCGAAAAAGCGCGTCTTTTCCGTCAGCGAGTAGTTGTCCACGGTGTGGGCAACGTCTCTGCCCGTAGTTTCATTTACAAGCTACGGGGGCAAAAGGACGGTTCTTCAGTTAAAAATAATGCAGCGCCTGTAATCTCTCGGACATGTATGTGCTGTGCGTAGCGCCTGTTCGAGAAAATGAGCTCTACTCAGTGGAGAATCGAAATATTCTCTTCGGAGTGAACTCCACTACCGGATTTGTGAGTAGGAACCAAGAAAATTCCAATTTAACGTTTGCGTCTCGCGCTTCGGTTGTGGTCTCGCAGCGTGTGGTTAGGACTCTGGGAAGTAAATTTAGTTCTTTCGAAGTCAAGAGAGTGGATCGCTACGACCACTACGGGATGGCATTTCTCGTAGGGTGGCTGAAAGTCACTTCCCCAAGCAAATTATCGCCTGCAAATATTGCTCACTTCGAAGAAGAGACGACGGATTTTTTCAATCTGGTGAGCACCATGTACCTGGGCGAGAGAAGCGTTCGATGGGTGAATAGGACTCTCCTTTTAGAAGAAGAAGAGTCTTGTCCGCATATGTGGTTCCAGGATGACCGTCGTCAGATTGCCGAACTGGTTGATGGAAGCACATTCCACGGTGCATGGGGGAACAACCTCTATGAGAACTCTTCCGGTTCTGGCCAGGCTAAGATAATGCACCCAATTCTCCATGCACAGTACATCTGGTGTTTCCTCGCTGATGTCGAGAGCGCCTCAATCTCGTACCTGGCTCTGCTGCATTCCACCACCGCCATTAAGAGTGACCTTCTGCATGGCGTGATTTCTCTTCATTATGAGCTCGCTATGGTTTCGTTTATGAGAGAACGGACTAGAATTGAGGATCGACCCGATTTTAGAGCTGTGGTGGACGCGATTTTGGAGTCCTGGAACTTCGGCGAAGTTCTGCGGGGCGTAGACAGAAGGCTCGAACGACTGGAGCATATTGCCGGTGGTCGTTCAGAGCTACTCCAGCGTGAGCAAAGTAGGAGGATGGACTGGATACTTTTCGTCCTCGCAGGCACGACGCTGATTTCCCTCTGCCTTGATTTTATCCAGACTGCTTACTCCGAAACCCAGGACGGTGCGCGCCCTGAAGGCTGGATAATGCGATTCTTTCTCGAGACAGGGGCATCGTCAATCGTCATGGTCTCGGCCTTAATCACACTGTTGCTGGTTTTTTCCCTCTTAGGTTTTTCATCGTGGAGTAGGCGTACTTGGAAGGGTACAAACGATGTTTCGCGTTTCTGATGTATCACAGTGGGTACTTTCCGGTCATTTGGGCACACGCTTGACTGAAAAACGGGAAGTTATTGAACAACAGAGGGAACAGGTTGATCGGTATCTCGAAACAGGAGGAGTCGCCTATGGTTTCACAACGCTCTTTGGACATTTAGACGCCTTCGCAACGAGTCCCAGCGCACTACTTCTCGAAGGACATACGGTCGGAAGACCAAGCCCAATAACTCAGGATCTATTCAGATCCATTCTTGCAGTCAAGCTCTGCCAACTGTCGAATGGCGGATCTGGGATTTCGCCTGAAACTTTCGATCTCTTGATAGAAACCTTTCAGACCCCCCCGACTAACGTGGAAATTGATTTGGAGGCCTCGTACGGCTGTGGAGATGTCGTACCTGGCGCATGGTTGGCAAAATCGCTTTTCGAAAGTGAACCAGATCTACGCGCAGGGGATCTAATGTGCCTAATGAATGGCTCGTATTTTGGTGCTGGAGTCGCTCTTCATACTAACTCTGAAATGCGTGATCTATTCGAAGAAGCTTGGGAGACGCTCAACGCGGCTAGGGAAACCGCTCTTGCCGTTCAAGGAGATTCGACAGTTCAATTGCCGGTCTCCTTGAGAGACCTCCAACCTCTTCGAATCGTGATCGACAGGGCGGAAAAGAATCTTCAGATAGCTTTAGAACACAGCCTTAACGCTAACAGTGGAAACCCGTTGTTCGAGTTTGAGAGAGGAACCGCGAAGCCGGTTAGTAATTCAAGCTTTCTCGACTTTCAGCTCTCGTTGTCTTTGAATGAGACTACAGAGACCTGCAAGGTGGTTTCGTCGTACCTAGTTGGTGCTACTCGATGGTTAGATCATTTAGCTGAGGCCACTCTCGCGGACGAGGCGAAACCACTTTCGGTTCAATTTCCCAAAATTTCCAAAGCCTACCACGACACAATTGTGGCATCTTCGGGCAATGCGAGCTACGCGCAAGCTGAGTCGCGTGACATAGAAGACGTTTCCGACAGTTCTTTAATTCGTGCCCTTAAGTTGAAGCGTTTTTTGGGTCTTCTTTCCCACCAGATCGGCTTTTTGACATCTATCCTTAAGCTCTTGGAAAATTGAGGGCAACGACTCGAGAATCCTTAACCGGATAGGAATAGTGGCATGACCAACAACATTGTCGTGCTCCACGTCAGGTGCACGGCGATGGGGGAGTAGAGACGTCCGCTCCGTGAAGCCTCGTAGAAGCACACCGCGCCGAGCACGCCCGCCGCGAAAACGAGCAACGGCACGCCCATCGCGACGGTGACAGCGCAGTAGATCAGCGTGGACACGACCCCCACACCGAGCTCTGTGAACCGTCCCCGAAGTTGTCTGGGCACCGCGTCGCGGTAGATGAGCTCCTCGCCGATGCCGTTGATCACGAGCACCGCGAGCGTGGGCGCCAGGCCACCTTGATCCGGGGTGTCCAGCAATTGCGCGACGGGTCCCGCCAGGAACGGAATTCGCGCGACCACGAGGGCACCGGCGACGAACACCACCGCCAGCGCCGCGCCGAGCAGGACACCGCGGAGAATTTGGGGCGCAACACTGGGCCCGGAAAACGCGTCGCGCGAGCCCCAGAACCACCAGCCCGCGGCGTAGACGCAGGCGGTGAACACGGTGAAGGCGTAAAAGCCGACGGAACCATCGCCGGCCTGCCGCGCGGCGAACAACCCCAGCGCGCCCACCACGCACGGCAGCAGGAACCACCAGGAAGAAGTCGTTGATGTCTGAGTCATGTGCCCCCACCGGTGAGCAATCGGCGATCGATTATTCCCGCACGAGTATAGGGTGGGGGCCATGCGAGATGGGCAGCAGAAACGCACAGCGCTCGTGACAGGGGCGACAGGGTACGTGGGGGGAAACGTCGTGAAGCAATTGCTTGACGACGGCTGGCGTGTCCGCATCCTCTGCCGCAGCTCCGCCAAAGCAAGGAAGCGCTCTTGGGGAGACGAGGTAGAGATCGTCGGAGGCGACGCGACTGAGAGGAGCGATGTCGCGCGGGCGCTAAAGGGCGCGGACTGCGCCTGGTATCTGCTCCACTCCATGGACAGCGGCTCCGGATTCGCCGATGCCGAAGCCGAGATGGCCAGGCAGTTTGGCGAGGTCGCTGCCGAGCAGGGTGTCGGCCGCATCGTGTACCTCGGCGGCCTGCACCCGACCGATTCTTCCGGTGTGTCCGAGCACCTCGCCTCGCGCGTGAAGGTAGGGGAGATGCTCATGGGGTCCGGGGTTCCGACTGCCGCGCTGCAAGCCGGCGTGGTCATCGGCAGCGGGTCCCTGTCCTTCCAATTGCTGCGCCACATCACCGAGCGTGCCCCCACGTTCATCGCACCCGACTGGATCCGAAACGAAATCACCCCGATCAGCGAACGCGATATCGTCCACTACCTGGTCAAAGCGGCTGACCTCCCGGCCGATGTGAACAGGTCCTTCGACGTCGGCGGACCCGAGACCATGCCGTATGTGGACATGATGGAGCGCTACGCACAGGCTGTCGGCCTGCACCGTCGTCCGTACTTCACCGCGCCGATCATGACGCGCCGCATGGCTTCTGCGGGGCTGTCCTTTCTCACCTCGTTGTCGGACGACGAGATCCTGCCCATCTTCGAAAGCGTCTCCGTCGACACCGTGGTGAAAGAACGCGACCTCGAAGAACTCGTGGGCACGCCAGCCGGCGGCAACCAGAGTTTTGCCGAAGCTGTACGGGTCGCCGCACGGGATACCGCACCCGGCGCTTACGGTGAGGTCGCCACCACGTTCCACGTCATCGCCGCTCTCTGGTCGCTGTGGGCGCCCGGACGTGCATGGTGGTTGCCGCTCAACCTCACCCAGGCGGTGACGATGGTCCCCACAGTCGCCGACATCAACGAGCGCGACGATTCCCAGGCCCTCGAGGCCACTCTCGGCTTCGGCCCCTTCTCCGCGCCCGCCTCCCAGACTGCTTTCGCCACCGCCCTCAATCTCGACTTCAACTGGATCGCCCGCCGCTGGCCCAATAAGTGGACCCGCGGAGCGTGGCTACTCTCGTCGCTGGACTTGGCACGCCGGGTGTACAAGGAAAAGCCGCTGCGCGTGCTCGGTCTCGTGCCCTATATCGCGGCGCAATTCCTGATGGTTCGTCCCACGCGGCGGTGACCGCACCGCGTCCATGGAACACCGTTGTCAGGGTTCCGTGGGCGGTGCCGTACACTCATTGACCGTTACGCCCCTATAGCCCAATTGGCAGAGGCAGTCGACTTAAAATCGATTCAGTCAGGGTTCGAGTCCCTGTGGGGGCACTATTTCTTTCAGCGTGCGGGGTCAATGACATGGACGGCCAGTGGCGCTGTCGTGAGGCGGTACGCGCCGGGGGCGGTGTCGAGGACCGCCAGGAATTCGTGGCGCAGCGCCCGGTCGACGCTCACCGACAAGTGCGGGCCGGGATCAGGATCGTCGCCGTATTCGACGCCGGGGGAGTCGGCGGGAACGAACCGTGCCCACGCGTCATCGCCGACGACAGCGAAGGGGCGTTCGTACCCCAGCCGCCACGTCATTGCGCGGAGCAGGTGCGGGGCGGCGTGGGTGGTCAGGTCGATGCGCCCCGATTCGTCGACCGCGAAATAGCTCGAGGCCACCGCCGCGACGGAGGAACCGTCCCTCTCGGTGAGGGAGGTCAGGGGTCGGGCGAAGGAGGCGTCGTTAAGCAATGAAGGGCGATCAAGCCGACCGAGGCCGAGTGGCAGCGTCTCCCCGAGCAAACCTGCGAATTTGAGCGGGTCCCAGCGCAGGGCCGCATCGAGCTCGTCCGCGGTGACGGGCACCGCGTCGATAAAACTCAGCCGGCCCGTCGGCGCGCTGAGCGGCGGAACAAGCGGCTCGTTGACGAAGATGAAGCCAGACAACGACGCACCCTCCGCGACCGGCGCGCGTAGATCCATGTAATGGCCCGGCTCGATCGGGTTGCCCGACGCGCGTCGGTAGCGCGCAATGCGCCGCAGCTTATCCACGGCCCACCGTGCCGGCGCACCCACCGCCGGCGTGCGCAGCGTCATCTCGTCCTGCACCCCCGCGACGGGCGCCGACGAACGTGTGCTCGACAACCCGTACGTCACGAACAAATAATGAGGCACCGGCTCCTCGAAGCGGTAGACGAGCACCGCGATATCGTCCGTGAACGTCAACTCCCCGTGGACTTCTACCGGCGAGTGGCCTGAGAATTCTTCGAGGTGCTCGAGCAGGTAGTCGCCGCCCGTCGGCTTCGCCGCGCGCCCGAGAAAACCCCACCTTATGCCCATGCCCTCATACTATTTCGACGAGCGCGGGAACGAAACAGCGAGGTGATGCGTTGAACAGTATGATCGATGATCGGTTTGACCGCCGCTTGGAGATCGTTGAAAGCGGAAAGAGAAAGGAACTCCACAAGCGTGAAATCCAACAACCCAGTCCTGACGCGCCTCCCGCAGGCCCAGCAGAATGCCGGGTACGCCCAGCCCCAAGGCGGCTACCCGCAGCAATCCCCGTACGGCCAGACACAGTACGGCGACACCCCTAATTTCGGTTACGCCCAGCAGCAGGGCTACGGCCAGCCCGCCGAGCGCCCCATGACGGTCGACGACATCGTGTCCAAGACCGGTATCACCCTCGCCGTGATCGTCGCGTTCGCCGTGATCAACTTCGGCATCGGCATGTTCAATATGCCTGTCGCCATGGGCCTGACCTTCGTCGGCGCGATCGGTGGCTTCATCACCGTCCTCGTGCACTCCTTCGGCCGCAAGTACGGCTCCGCCGCAGTCACCTTGATCTACGCCGCGTTCGAGGGCTTGTTCGTCGGCGGCTTCTCCATGCTGGTCACAGGTTTGGCCAGTGACCCGGCCGCGGGCGCTTTTGCCGGCTCGCTGATTTTCCAGGCGGTCCTGGGCACCATTGGCGTCTTCGCCGGCATGCTCTTCGTCTACAAGACCGGCGCGATCCGCGTCACCCCGAAGTTCACGCGCATCATCACCGGCTGCATCATCGGCGTCGCCGTTCTCGCGCTGGGCAACTTGCTGCTGTTCATCTTCACCGGCATGTCCCCGCTCCGCGACGGCGGCCCGATCGCCATTGTTTTCTCCCTGGTCTGCATCGTCCTCGGTGCGCTGAGCTTCCTCACCGACTTCGACACAGCCGACAAGCTTGTCCGCACCGGCGCGCCCGCCAAGATGGCCTGGGGCGTCGCGCTCGGCCTGGCGGTCACCCTGGTCTGGCTCTACACCGAGATTCTCCGCCTGCTGTCCTACTTCAGGGATTAGCACTTAACTCCAGGCGGTTTCCGCGGCTCGCGCGTTGTGCGCGGGCCGCTTTCTGCATGCTTATCGACGCCTCCCGCAACCCTCCCTACCGCTCCCCTGTGGATAAGTCTGTTTGTGGGTGGGTTATCCACAGATTTTTAGGGGCTTCTTTTTCGGGGTTGTTGTTCTGTTTAGCGTGTGGGGCATGAGCGATTTTGACGCGTTTCTTGGATCACTTGGTAGCCCGATGGATGTCCTGGCTGGTTTTGACCGTCAGGCTGCTCGTGCTGCCGGCGTCAAGCCCACCTCGTATGTCGAGTGGGAGAAGGCCCACGAGGTCTACTTCGGTGCGACCCGGTTTCGCCGCCAGCAAGCTCACGCCGTGACCGTTGCTAGGCAGACGGGGAAGTCTCTGGATCAGATTCTGTTCATTGAGCAGCAAATGCGCGCTGTGTCCTCCGACCGGGAGACATGGAAACTCCGCCTGGCCCTGCTATCGGTGCGCGGCGACTACAAGACGCTGCAGCGCCGCGCCAAAGACATCATCCCCGACCCGGACGCCGATACACCCGCCGCGGAGTCCACGGTGCGGTTTGGCCGGACCCGGAAAGGCAAACGCACGGTCATCGCCACCGGTGAAGAACGCGACATCGCCGACCTGGAACACGCCCTGCGGAAGGGGCTCGACCCCAACCGGCCTGAGGGCCCGCAAATGTACGAAGCCTTCACGGAGCTGCTGCGCGGCGGTGCCGGTGTCGCGCAGGCTGTGCCGCGTCCGTTGATCCAGGTCCCGCTTTCCGAGCACACCAGGATCCTCGCCGGCGAGGGGGATGAGACGATCCTGGGGTTGTCGGACGGCACCACCATGACTGGTGCGGAGTATCTGACTCACTATTACTCGAAGGATTTGGAGGTGGCGTTGTTCCACCCGCAGGCGGGTGCGGTGAACCTGTACCACGCGAAGCGGTTCGCCAACGCCAAGCAACGCGATCTGGCGCGGGCGACGCTGACGACGTGTCCGGTGCCGGATTGTAGGCATGCGGCGGATAATTGCGAGGTCCACCACATCACACCGTGGGCGCGTGGCGGGCCGACGAACATGGACAACCTGTCGGTGTTGTGCAGGTACCACAACCGCACCAACGACGACGACCCCGACAGACACCACCGGGGTCGAATACACATGCGCAACGGCACCCCGACATGGGTCTCCCCGCGCGGAACACCAGTCCCGAACACCACCCACCAATACGGTGCCATGCACCTACTATTCGGAAAATAGCGAAACGGCCGCAGACACGGGCTGACCACGCGGGTCAGGAATGTCCACGGCCACTTCGGCGCGCGATTTTCACGGCGCAGCGTTCACGCCGCTGCGCTTACGGCTGCACGGGTGCGACTGCGGCTGTCTCGCCGGGCTCGACGACGGCGGTCTCAGCAGCATCGGTGGCGGCAGCGTCTGCGTCGGCCGGGTCGACGGCACCGGCGTCGACAGTGGACGTCTCGGTCGCCACCTCGGTGACGGTGGCGGTGCCGGTCGCGGTGGACTGGCCGGCGCTCGGAAGCGAGTCCGGGTTCTGGCTAGTCGCGGTATCGACCTTCTGATCCGAATCGTTCTGGTTCGGCGGGGTGCACGCGGTCACGACGAGGGCGGTGGTGGCTGCGACAGCGAGGGCGGCAACTTTGCGGGAAATGCGGGTAGTCACTGCGGAGTCCTTATCAGTTTCAATCAATGGGGGTGCCTCCCCGGGGAGCGCCGGGGAGGCGAAGCATGTAGCGGGCGCGGTCACTGCGCGCGCGGCGTCTTGGCCTTAACCGAATCATACGGGTTCGCGGATTCGATGGTGACGGAAATCTCGCGGCCGTTGGGGGCGGTGTAGGTGCGGGTTTCGCCTTCGGTGGCGCCGAGGACGGCAGCACCGAGGGGAGACTGCTCGGAGTAAGTCTCGAGGTCCTTGTTGTCGGTGGACGCGGCGCGGGTGCCGATGAGGAATGTCTCCTTATCGTCCTTGTCGCCGTTGTAGTAGACGTGGACGACGGAGCCGACGACAGCCATGCCGTCGACCACACCGGCGCGCTCGGTGGTGGAGTTGGCCAGCAGCTCGGAGATCTGCTTGATGCGGGCTTCTTCCTGGTCCTGCTGCTCGCGGGCGGCGTCGTAGCCTGCGTTCTCCTTGAGGTCGCCCTCTTCGCGGCGCTCGTTGATTTCGGCGGCGATCACCGGACGGTTGTCGATGAGCTGCTGCAGCTCGGCCTCGAGCTTGGCCTTCATTTCCGGGGTGATGTACTGCTGCTGCTTGTCAGCCATGGAGTTCGGACCCTCGTTTCCTCACGGTCGGTTGGTTATTCGTTCGGATATTAACATGAGCATCGCTTATCGACGCCCCCTACCTCGCCTCCACGAACTCCGTATCAGCGTCAAGGAATGACGGGATCGTGGTGGAGCATCCGTACACGCCTCCCGAGACGGGCAGGTCGCGGACGGGGATGTCGACGTACATGCGCGTCAGCTCCTCGCCGCCGGCGGGCAGCACCACGTCGCGGCGGCCGATCTCTGCGTGCTCGTAATTCAATGAGGTGATGATGCAGTAGCCGGGAACAGCAGGGTCGTTGCGGGAAACGTCGATCCAGACGCGGGAGGTGGAGTCGTCGATACGCTCGTGCGAGATGAGGCTCGCTGTGATTGGTTGCGCGCGGTTCTGCATGATGTAGCGGGCCGTGAAACCGACGATGAGCACGACGAACAGGACGCTGACGATGGCGACGATGCGTCCCGCAGTGATGGTCGGCGCGGCCTTTTTGGGGGCGCCGCCGTAGCGGGCGCGGGTGCCGTCCGCGGGCGTAGCGGACGGGGAATCGGGCTCAGCCACAGAGGGTTCTCTTTCTGATGAGGTGAGGTACTAAACTTGTCTCGCGATCAACCTTAACCCCAAGTAGAGGTGGAACACTAAGTGACGGGATACCGTTTGCTGGCCATTCACGCGCACCCGGACGACGAGTCCAGCAAGGGCGCGGCGACGATGGCGAAATACGCCCACGAGGGCAACCGCGTCAAGGTGCTGACCTGCACCGGCGGGCAGCGCGGCGACATTCTCAACCCGGCGATGGACCGGCCGGGGGTCATCGAGCGGATGACGGAAATCCGCCGCGAGGAAATGGCAGCCGCGGCCGCCGCGCTGGGCGTCGAGCACGAGTGGCTCGGCTACGAGGACTCCGGCCTGCCGGAAGGCGACCCGCTACCGCCGCTGCCGGAGGGCAGCTTCGCGCTCGAGAACCCGGTCGAGGTCGCGAAAGTGCTGGTGGGCAAGATCCGCGAATTCCGCCCGCACGTGATCATCACGTACGACGAGAACGGCGGCTACCCGCACCCGGACCACATCATGGTCCACAAGGTCTCGATGATCGCGTGGGAGGAAGCCGGCAACCCGGACTTCGCGCCGGAGCTCGGCGAGCCGTGGACGCCGCTCAAGCTGTACTACAGCCACGGCTTCGTCGCGCAACGCATGCGCCTCCTCCACGACCGGCTTGTCGACGAAGGCAAGCCCAGCCCCTACGAGCCCATGCTCTCACGCTGGGAGGAAAACGCCTCCGACATCATGCAGCGCGTGACTACGCAGGTGGAGTGCAGCGACTTCTTCAGCAACCGTGCCGAGGCGCTCACCGCCCACGCCACCCAGATCGACCCGGCTGGCGCGTTCTTGGCCAGCCCCGTCGAAGTGCAGAAGGAAGTCTGGCCGACCGAGGAATTCGAATTGGCCCAGACACGCGTGCAGACGTCGCTGCCGGAAACGGATCTGTTCGCGGGAATCGACGCAGCCGCAGCCGACGCTGAACCAGACGCCACCCGCGCGACCGGAAACGAGGGAGAGTGACCATGGGAATCGAGACGCTGACGGTGCTCGCGCAGCAGATGAATAAGGATGCGCCGGTGGGCCCGGAATTCGGGAAGGCGGAGCCGATTGGTGCGCTGATCGTGGTGAGCATGATGGCCGTCATCCTGCTCATCGGGTGGGCGTTCCACCGTCGCTATTCGCGCTTCAACCGCAGGAAGCGCTTTGCGGAGGAGCGCGGACTGGACGTGTTCGACGAGAAGGCCGTCGACGAAGCGATGGAAGCAGAGGGCCTTCTGGACCGCCGTAAGAAGTCTTTCTTCTAGCGTCCCGCCAACAGCAACCCCGCTTGAGACCTCAGCCTGAACGGGCCGTGCGGAGTAAGCTTGTGCGCGTGATTATGCTCGACCGTCTCTTGTACCCGCTCTACGAGAATCGGCTGAAGCGCGAGCTTCTCGGCGATCGAGTGAGCCGCCCCAAGCACATCGCCGTCATGGCGGACGGGAACCGCCGCTGGGCCCGCGAGGCGGGCTTCACCGATATCTCCCACGGGCACCGCGTGGGCGCGGCGAAGATCGGGGAGTTGGTGCAGTGGTCGGCGGAGATGGGGGTCGACGTCGTCACGATTTATCTACTGTCCACGGAGAACCTGTCGCGCACACCGGAGGAAGTGCAGCTGCTCTACGACATCATTTCCGGGGTCGTCGACGAGCTGTCGGGTGACGAGTACGAGGCGCGCATCCGCCTCGTCGGGCACCTCAACCTCCTGCCGGAGAAAGTGGCCAACCGCATGCGCTCCGCGGCGGCGGCGACGGAGGACAAGGACGGCATCGTCGTCAATATTGCGGTGGGCTACGGCGGGCGCCAAGAAATTGTGGATGCCGTGCAGAACTTCATCACAGCCAAGGTCGCCGAGGGAATCCCCGCAGAGCAGCTTGCCGACGAAGTCTCCGTCGAGTCCCTCTCCGCCCACCTCTACACCTCCGGCCAGCCCGACCCGGATCTGGTGATCCGCACTTCTGGTGAGCAGCGCCTTTCCGGGTTTCTGCTGTGGCAGTCAGCGTATTCGGAGATCTGGTTCACCGACACGTACTGGCCGGCCTTCCGCAAGATCGACTTCCTGCGTGCGTTGCGTGACTTCTCCCAGCGGTCGCGCCGCTTCGGCAAATAAGGGCCGCGCGGGACGCAGAACGCGGGAAGCAGGACGGGGGAAGCAGAACCGCGCGGGAATTGAATCGCGCGGGATTCAGGCAGCGACAAGCAAGGCGCGCGGAAGCGAAGCGCACAGGAATTGGGGAGCGGGGGAGCGCGGGCGTCGATAAGCGTGCTTTTAAAGCTTTCGCATGCGCACACGCTGGACCGAATGGTCTGCGGCTTTGGACAGGACGAGTGACGCGCGCACACGCGTGGGCTGAATATTCTCGACGAGGTTCGGCAGGTTGATTGTCTGCCAAATGCGGCGGGCCTCGGCGGCGGCCGCCTCGTCGGTGAGGTCGGCGAAGCGCGCGAAGTGGGCGCCCGGCTCGCGGAACGCCGTGTTCTTCAGCTTGATGAAGCGGTCGATGTACCACTTCTCGATGTCCGTCGTCCTCGCGTCCACGTACACCGAAAAATCGAACAAGTCGGACACCATCAGCGTCGGGCCGGTCTGGAGGACATTGAGGCCCTCGAGAATGAGAATGTCCGGGTGGTCCACGACCTGGTACTCGCCCGGAATGATGTCGTACGCGTCGTGCGAATAAAGCGGCGCTTTCACATTGTCGCGCCCCGCCTTGACCTCCGTGACGAAACGCAGCAGGTCGCGCCGGTTGTAGGATTCCGGAAAGCCTTTGCGCGACATCAGGTTCCGCTCGCGCAACTCGGCGGCGGGCAGGAGGAAACCGTCGGTGGTCACGAGATCCACACGCGGGTGCGAATCCCACCGTTGCAACAGCGCCTGCAGGACGCGGGCCGTCGTCGACTTGCCCACCGCGACGGACCCCGCGATGCCGATGATGAACGGCACATGCCCCGGATTCTCCCCTAAGAATGTCTCCGTGACCGCGGTGAGCTTCTGGCGTGCGCGGATCTGCAGGTGAATGAGACGCGACAACGGCAGGTAGATATCCGCGACCTCTTGCAGATCCATGCTCTCGCCGATGCCGCGGAGCTGTTCCAGGTCGTCTTCGTCGATCACCTGGGGCATTGTCGCGCGGCGCTGACTCCACGCGTCGCGCGGGAAATCCAGGTAGGGGCTCGGGTCTGCGGGTCGCGGCATGGCCACCATTGTTGCACTCGCTGGCGCAAACTTTGCCTTATGGGGCGTGTTGTGTGCCGGGTAGTGCATACTGGCGGGGAACTGCCGTACGGAAAGGAATCCCGGAACATGACTGATGATCTCCGCTACCAAGACCTCGCGTCGCTCGACCCGGATGTCTACGAGCAGATTCTCGGGGAGGTGTCCCGCCAGCGCAACACCCTCGAGATGATCGCGTCGGAGAACTTCGTGCCGCGCGCCGTGTTGCAGGCGCAGGGCTCGGTGCTGACTAATAAGTACGCCGAGGGCTACCCGGGGCGCCGCTACTACGGCGGCTGCGAGAACGTCGACGTCATCGAGGACATCGCGCGCGACCGCGCGAAGGCGCTTTTCGACGCCGAGTACGCCAACGTCCAGCCCCACTCCGGCGCCCAGGCGAACGCCGCCGTCCTCCACGCCCTGATCAAGCCGGGCGACACCATCATGGGTCTGTCGCTGGCGCACGGCGGGCACCTGACGCACGGCATGAAGATCAATTTCTCCGGTCGCCTGTACAACGTCGTGGCGTACGAGGTCGACCCGGAGACCATGCTCATCGACATGGACAAGGTCCGCGAGCAGGCCCTGGAGCACCGCCCGAAGGTGATCATCGCCGGCTGGTCGGCGTACCCGCGCACCGTGGACTTCGCGGCGTTCCGCGCGATCGCCGACGAGGTGGGCGCGTACCTGTGGACCGATATGGCGCACTTCGCGGGCCTCGTCGCCGCTGGGCTGCACCCGTCGCCGGTGCCGCACTCGGATGTCGTGTCCACCACGATCCACAAGACGCTGGGCGGCCCGCGTTCCGGCATGATCCTGGCGAAGCAGGACTACGCCAAGGCGCTCAACTCCGCCGTTTTCCCCGGCCAGCAGGGCGGCCCACTCATGCACGTCGTCGCGGCTAAGGCGACCGCGCTCAAGATCGCCGGCACCGAAGAGTTCAAGGACCGCCAGCAGCGGACCCTCAAGGGCGCGCGCATCCTGGCTGAGCGCCTCACCGCGTCCGACTGCAAAGAAGTCGGCGTCGACGTGCTCACCGGCGGCACCGACGTGCACCTCGTGCTCGCCGACCTGCGCAACTCGGAGCTCGACGGCCAGCAGGCCGAGGACCTGCTCCACGAAGTGGGCATCACCGTCAACCGCAATGCCGTGCCGAACGACCCGCGTCCGCCGATGGTCACCTCCGGCCTGCGCATCGGCACCTCAGCCCTGGCGACCCGCGGATTCGACGCTGCAGCGTTCACTGAGACCGCAGACATCATCGGCACCGCGCTCGCCCAGGGGAAGAATGCGGATGTGGAGGGGCTGAAGGGGCGCGTCGATAAGCTTGCCGCCGAGTACCCCCTCTACCCGGGCCTCGAAGACTGGAAGCTGCTCTAAGCGTCCCGCTCCTCGGCGTGCACGCGGCGCGCCTCGGAGAGCCACGCCGGCTGATCGCTCAGCAGCTCCTTGATCTCCTGGGTGGTCAGCGGCTTATCCATGCCGTTCTTCTTGAGTGCCGTAATGGAAATGCCTAGCTTGCGCGCCACCTCCGGCCGCGGGTGCGGGCCGTTCGCGCGCAGCTCTGTGAGCCACTCTGGCGGGTTGTCCTGCAGCTCGCGCAGCTCGGCGTGCGTGACGCCGCCGTCCTGGAACTCCTGCGGGGTCGCCGGCAGGTAAATGCCGAGCTTTTTCGCTGCTGTCGCGGGCTTCATCGCTGTGCTTGACGGCTGTTCGCTCATGCCCAAACGGTAGCATCGGGGCATGCTTCGCCTCGCCTTCGTCACCGGAACCGAACCCGGAAAATGGTTCGCGCGCTACCGCGACACCACCGACCACGGCCTCGAGGCGGTCCCAAGCGACGACCCATACGCATCGCTTATCGACGACACCGCCCACCTCGCCCTCCTCCGCCTCCCCGACCCCCGCATCGGCGAACCGGGGGAGCAGTTCCACCAAGTGCGGCTGTACACCGAAAAACCCGGTGTCGCCGTGCCGAAAGACTCCGTCTACGCCGAGGTCGGCGAAGCTGTTCGCCCTTCCGACCTCGCTGACGAGCACGTCAACTACCGGTTTGTTCCCGGCTCCGGCTCCGGCGCGGGTGTGGGGACGAGTGAGGGGGCGGACGCGGCTACGGACTCCGCCTCTGCTCACGTTGCGCCTTTCGGCTCCGACATCGACGAATTGCGAGCCGCGCTCCAGGTCGTCGCCGCGAACGTCGGGGTCGCGTACGCGCCCGCGCCGTTGCTCAAGGTCTTGTCGAAGAAGCAGGTCGTCGTGCTTGGACTCCGCGGAACCGGCGGGGGCGCGGCCGGGGCGGTGGAAGAGAGCCAAGAAGCAGCCGGGGCGGTCGAGGTGGAGGAAGCTCAGGGGGCGGAGACGGAGATCGCGCTCGTGTGGAAGGTCGAAAAAGACTCGGAGGCGATCCAGGATTTCGTCGGGGTGGCTAAGGGGAGGACGAGGAACTCTTCGAGGGGGAGGGGGACGTCGAAAAGCGGGCGAAGCCGATCGAAATCAAACCGTTATAATAAGAGCGAAACTGGTGCGCAGCGCAAGGGGTTCTCTGGAAATCGCCCCAAAAGAGGGGGGCGCAGGCGACGTCGATGACGCCGAGTTTGCATAATGGTGAACGGACAACATTAGAAATTGCTTACGAAAGGATACTGAGTTTATGAACCGCAAGTTTGGCGCAACTGTCGCAGCACTGGCACTGTCCGCAGGCCTCGTCGCCTGCTCCGACGGTGAGGGCGACGTCGACGAAGTCGAGGCCACCGAAACCAACACCGTGACCTCCGCTGCTGAGGACACTGCTGCCGAGGACACCGCTACCGAGGACGCAGACGCTTCCGACGCTGAAGGCGCTGGCGCCGAGGGTGACACCACCGAGCTGACCACCCAGGACGGCGAGAAGGTCGTCGTTCCGTCCGCGGCTGCCAACGCTACGGAAGAGCTGGGACTGGGCAACTGGGGCGAGCCGATCGCAGCTGAGACCAACGATGACGGCGCGACCCTGATCGAGTACGACGCAGACAAGAACATCGTCTACTCCGAGGAGACGGGTGCTGTCCCGCTGGTGGGCGAGATCGCTAATACCTGGAAGAAGGAAGGCGGCCTGAACAGCGAGGTCGGCCTGCCGACCAAGGCCGAGGATAAGCGCGACGACAACAACGGCTGGATCCAGGACTTCCAGAACGGCACCATCGAGTGGTTTGAGGAGAACGGCGAGTTCGGCCCCAAGATCAACTAACTAGCTGCGCCGACCGGAGCGATGAGGTTTAACGGAAGTTAACCTTACATCGATGTAATTTACACTTTGCCCCCCTAGTGTGGCGGGTGTCAGGCACCGCGAAGAACGGTGCTGGCTACCACCAACCGCACTAGGGGAGCAAGTTCATGTTTGACCCTTCTGTTAGCAATATCGACACCGCCGACGCTCGGATGGAAAGCATCGGCCACAATCCCGAACAACTCACCTCACCCACCGCACTGAAAACGTACGTGCTGGACACGTCGGTTCTTCTGTCCGACCCGTGGGCGTTGAGAAAGTTCGCGGAGCACAGCGTTGTCCTCCCGCTCGTGGTCGTCACAGAACTCGAGCAGAAACGTCATCACCCAGAGCTTGGCTGGTTCGCCCGCCAAGCTCTTCGTTTTTTGGAGGACATGCGCGCCGACTACGACCGGCTGGATGAGCCGATGCCGGTCAATGTCGACGGCGGCACTGTCCGTGTCGAGTTGAACCACCAGGACCAGTCCAATCTGCCGGTCGCTCTCCGCGGCCCGGAGAACGACAACCGGATCCTCGCCTGCGCCTACAACTTCATGCAGGAGGGCAAGGACACGGTTCTGGTGACCAAGGATGTGCCGCTTCGCGTGAAGGCAGGTGCTGTCGGTCTGGTGGCGCAGGAGTACCGTGCCCAGGACGTCGTGCTGACGGGTTACACGGGCATGGCTGAGCTCGAGGTTTCCGGGGAAGAGATCAACGAGCTGTACGCGACGGGGTTCGCGGCGATCAACACGGGCGATCTGCCGGTGCACTGCGGGTTGACGCTGAACGCAGGTTCGCAGTCGGCCCTCGCGCGCGTGGCACCGAGCGGAGGGGTCAAGCTCGTCCGCGGCGACGCCGACGCGTTCGGTTTGTCCGGCCGGAGCGCTGAGCAGCGGGTTGCGCTCGATCTGCTTCTCGACGACACGGTCGGCATCGTCTCCATTGGCGGCCGCGCCGGCACCGGTAAGTCGGCGCTTGCCCTGTGCGCTGGTCTGGAGTCGGTGTTGGAGCGCGGGGAGCACAAGCGCATCATTGTCTTCCGCCCGCTGTATGCGGTGGGCGGCCAGAACTTGGGTTATCTGCCGGGCGACGAGATGGAGAAGATGAATCCGTGGTCGCAGGCGGTCTACGACACGTTGGAGGGCGTCGTGTCGGATAATGTGCTCGACGAAGTCGCCTCCCGCGATCTGCTCGAGGTGCTGCCGCTGACGCACATCCGCGGGCGCAGCCTGCATGACGCGTTCGTGATCGTGGATGAGGCGCAGTCGCTGGAGCGCAATGTCCTGCTGACGGTCCTGTCGCGCCTCGGCCGCGGCTCGCGCGTGGTGCTCACGCACGATGTCGCGCAGCGCGACAACCTGCGGGTGGGGCGCCATGACGGTGTGCAGGCGGTGATCGAGAAGCTGAAGGGACAGGATCTCTTCGCGCACGTCACGTTGACGCGTTCGGAGCGTTCGCCGATCGCGGAGCTGGTCACAGACCTGCTCGAGGACCACGCCTAGGGGCCCTGAGATGCACGCTGCGCAGCCAATTCACAGGTAGGGGAGGGCGGTTGTACGATGGTCGCCATGTCGAATCGCGATTTCACGATCCGCCCGATCCGCCCTGAGGATTATCCGCAGGTCCGCGAGATCTACGAGTCGGGCTTGGGAACAGGCCATGCTTCGTACGAGACGGAGGGGCCGACGTGGGCGAAATTTGCCACAAACAAAATCATCGAGACCGTGTTCGTCGCTGTCGAACCTGACGACGACGACAAGGTTCTCGGCTGGGTCGCCGCCGCCCAGGCCTCCACGCGTTCGGTCTTTCACGGCGTGGTGGAGGACTCGATCTACACTCACGAGGATGCGCGCGGCCGCGGCGTGTCCGGCGCTTTGCTGGACAAGCTCATCGAGACCTGCAAAGCGCTGAATAAGTGGGCCATCCACTCGTGGATTTTCCCGGAGAACGAAGGGTCGGCGGGGCTGCATGTCTCGCGCGGCTTCGTCAAGGTGGGCACCTACCACCAGATGGCGAAGATGACGTACGGCGAGCTCGCCGGCACGTGGCGCGACACGGATATTTACGAGCTGCTGCTGCCGAAGCCAGGCAAGAAGCCGGCGGCAGGGGATGCGGACGCGGACGTCTAAAAAACGCTTTTCGCTTATCGGCGTCCCGTCTGCCCCACTACTTCCTATTCAACCGTTTCTTTCAGCGTGTCCTCGTGCACTGGCACAAGCAGCAGTGCTGCTGCCACGACAAGCGGGATGAGCAGGAGGAAAATGGGGGTCAAACCGTCGTTGTAGCTGGAGGCGATGGCGTCGTGAAGCGGCTGTGGCAAATGGTTGACGGTGCCGGGCGTCATCGACTGAGCGGCACCTCCGTCGAAGGCTTCGGCGTATTTCGCGCCTTCCGGGCCGAGCGCTTTGAGCGCGTCCGGGAGGCGTTCTTCCATGTTGTTTTGCATGTTGTGGATGAACACGGTGCCCACGATCGACGCGCCGACGGACATGCCGATCTGGCGGAAGAAGTTGTTCGCGGCGGTCGCGGTGCCCACGACGGAGATCGGGAACGAGTTCTGCACGATGAGAATCAGAACCTGCATGACCATGCCCAGGCCGAAGCCGTAAATGAAGATGTACGAGCCGAGTGTCCAGAGCCCGGTGTCAACGGTGAGGCGGGAGAGCAGGAAGCAGCCGACGGCGACGATGATCAGGCCCACGATCGGGAACGCCTTGTAGTGCCCGGTGCGAGTGATCAGGGCGCCGATGCCGATGGAGGTGATGATCATGCCGCCGACCATCGGGATCATCATGAGACCCGCCTCGGTCGGGGTCATGGAGTGGACCATCTGCAGGTAGGTCGGCAGGTACGCCATCACGCCCGTCATGGAGATGCCCAGCACGACGCTGGCAGCGGTGGTCAGCGCCATATTGCGGTTGCGGAACAGGTGCATCGGTACGAGTGGATCCTTCGCGCGAAGCTCCACGACGACGAAGATCGCCGCCGCGACAGCCGACGTGACCAGCAAGCCGATGATGCGGGCGGAACCCCAAGGGTACTGCAGCCCGCCCCAGGTGGTGGCGAGAATGAGTGTGGAGGTGGACACCGCCATCAGCGTTGCGCCGAGCCAGTCGAACCGGAAGCCGTCGCGGTTGCCCTTGGACAGGTCGAGAACGATCGAGGCGACGGTCATCGCGAGCAGGCCCAGCGGGATATTCATCCACAGACCCCAGCGCCATCCGGGGCCGTCGGTGAACCAGCCGCCGAGCACAGGGCCGAGCACGGAGGAGATGCCGAACACGGCGCCCATGACGCCCATGTACTTGCCGCGTTCGCGGGCCGGCACGACCTCGGCGATGATGGCCTGCGAGTTGATCATCATGCCGCCGGCGCCGAAGCCTTGGACGGCGCGGCCGATGATGAGCAGCGTCATCGTGTTGGCGAACCCGCCGAGGATGGAGCCGATCACGAAGAAGGCGATGCCGGAGATGTAGAACCATTTGCGGCCGAGGCCGTCGCCAAGCTTGCCGTAGATGGGCAGTGCGATGGTCATGGTGACCATGAACGCGGAGATGACCCAGCTCATGTGCTCGACGCCGCCGAGCTCACCGACGATGGTGGGAAGCGCCGACGAGAAGATCATTTGGCCGAGCGAGCTCATCAGCATGGTGATGATGAGCGCGGAGAAGACGAGCCCGACGTTGGGGCTTTTCTGCTGGGTATCTGCCATTCGAGCCTCCGTGCAGTGTAATTATTTAATGCGGCCTGCAACATTACTCCCGGTGTGGGAAAGCGCAATATCGCGCTTGTCGACGCAGCGTGCAGACCGAAAAGCCCCAGCGCGCCAGAATTTCTCCCGCGGCGGGGAGGTCATTTCCAGCGAGCTGGGGCGGGAAGGGGAGCGGCTAGCTCGGTGCTAGTTTCCTTGCAACTTTCCGCTAGTTGCGGTCGGTGTTAGCCATGTCGAGGACGTTGAGGCGGCGGTCCAGCTCTTCCTCGGTCAGATCGTCGCCGATGAAGCCGAGGTCGATGACGGTCTGGCGGATCGTCTTGCCTTCCTTGAGGGCGGTCTTAGCCACCTTCGCGGCGTTCTCGTAGCCGATGGCGGAGTTCAGCGGGGTCACGATGGACGGGGAGGACTCCGCGAGGGTCTGCATGCGTCCGACGTTGGGCTCGATGCCGTCGACAAGCTTGGTGGCGAACTGGCGTGCCGTGTTTGCGAGAAGGCGGGCGGACTCGAGGACGTTGCGGGCCATGACCGGGATGAACACGTTGAGCTCGAACTGGCCCTGCGTGCCGGAGAACGCGACGGCGGCGTCGTTGCCGATGACCTGGGCGGAGACCTGGGTCGCGGTCTCGCACAGGACCGGGTTGACCTTGCCCGGCATAATGGAAGAGCCCGGCTGGAGGTCCGGCAGGTGGATCTCGGCGAAGCCGGTCAGCGGGCCGGAACCCATGAGGCGGATGTCGTTGGCGATCTTGTACAGGGAGACGGCGACGGTGCGCATCGCGCCGGAGAATTCGACGAGGCCGTCGCGGTTGGCCTGCGCCTCGAAGTGGTTGCCGGCTTCGGTGAGCTCGTTGATGCCGGTGAGGCTCTTGAGCTCTTCGGTGACCTTCGCGCCGAAGTCGGCCGGGGTGTTAAGACCGGTGCCCGCGGCGGTGCCGCCGATCGGCAGCTCGCCCAAGCGCTCGAGGGTGGACTCGACGCGGGCGATGCCGAGCTCGATCTGGCGTGCGTAGCCGGAGAACTCCTGGCCGAGTGTGACCGGGACTGCGTCCATGAGGTGGGTGCGGCCGGACTTGACCACGGACTTCCACTCCTCGGCCTTCTTCTCCAGCGACTCCTGGAGGACCTTCAAGCCCGGGATGAGGTCGTTGACTGCGGCCTCGGTAGCGGCGACGTGCGTCGCGGTCGGGAACGTGTCGTTGGAGGACTGGCCCATGTTCACGTCGTCGTTGGGGTGGACCTCGACGCCGTTTTCCTTCGCGATCGACGCGATGACCTCGTTCGTGTTCATGTTGGACGACGTGCCGGAGCCGGTCTGGAACACGTCGATCGGGAACTCAGCATCGTGCTTGCCGTCGGCGATTTCTTTCGCGGCGGCGACGATGGCGTCGGCTTTGGCTGCGTCGAGGGCGCCGGAGGACTTGTTCACCGTCGCGCACGCAGCCTTGAGAAGGCCGAGCGCGCGGATCTGCTGGGTCTCGAGGCCCCGGCCGGAGATGGGGAAGTTCTCCACCGCACGCTGGGTCTGCGCGCGCCATAGAGCCTGCGCGGGGACCTTCACTTCACCCATGGTGTCGTGCTCGATGCGGTATTCCTGATCAGCCATAATCATCCTTTGCGTGAGTCGCGTGCACGTCGCGGAGCGCGCAGTGAAATGCGGCGGATCCGCGCGTGCCTTTCCACCCGTGATTATGCCCCAACCGGAGGTGATCGGGCGCATAAATGCCCGAATGGTGCCCCCGCTTTGAGGGGGCTGTGCCGGAGGTGCCGCTAGTTGGCCGGGCCGGAGTAGTCGATCGCGGAGTACTCGCGCAGTTTAGTCAGCTTATGGCGGGACTCGACGAGGCGGACGGTGCCGGACTTGGAGCGCATCGCCAGGGAGCGGGTGGTGGCGCCGTCGGCGCGGTAGGACACGCCGCGGAGCATGTCGCCGTTGGTGACGCCGGTCGCGGCGAAGAAGCAGTTGTTGGAGCTGACCAGGTCGTTGATGCCCAGCACACGGTCGAGGTCGTGGCCGGCGGCGAGGACCTTCTCGCGCTCTTCGTCGGACTGGGGCGCGAGCATGCCCTGGATTTCGCCGTCGAGGCACTTCAGGGCGCAGGCGGTGATGACGCCTTCGGGCGTGCCGCCGATGCCCATGGCGATGTCGATGGAGTTGTTGTTGCGTGCCGCGGCGATGGCGCCGGCGACATCGCCGTCCATGATGAAGCGGACCTTCGCGCCAGCCTCCCGGATATCGGCGACGAGCTGCGAGTGGCGTGGGCGGTCGAGGACCACAACGGTGACATCGCGCGTGTCGATGCCCTTGGCCTTGGCCACGACCTGGATGTTGTGCGACACCGGTGCGGTGATGTCAATCTTGCCTGCGGACTCGGGGCCGACGGCGATCTTGTTCATGTAGAACGCGTCGGTCGGGTCGTACATGGTGCCGCGCTCGGCGGCGGCGATAACGGAGATGGAGTTCGGGCGGCCTTCCGCCATGAGGCGGGTGCCGTCGACCGGGTCGACAGCGATGTCGAGAGGAGCACCCTGGCCGTTTCCGACGTTCTCGCCGTTGAAGAGCATCGGCGCTTCGTCCTTTTCGCCCTCGCCGATGACGATGACACCGTCCATGGTGACGGAGTTGATCATCTTGCGCATCGCGTCGACTGCGGCGCCGTCGCCCTCGTTCTTCTTGCCGCGGCCGACCCACCGGCCGGAGGCGAGCGCCGCCGCTTCTGTCACGCGAACGAGTTCCATCGCGAGGTTGCGGTCCGGTGCTTCGACGGAGTTGGACATTGTGTGCGCCTCCTGGGCAGTGAATGGGGGGGTAGTCCTACGGTGAGATTCGTTGAAATAATGTCACCTTTGTGTCCATTGTGGCACCTTTGGGTGCCCGGTATGTCTGGTTTCTCACCTGATCGGGGGCGCTCGACGTATTTCGGGAGTGGTGCTGCGGCGTGCCATACTGTCAGGCGTGGCTAAGGAGAAACCCCGGATTTTCCAGGACGGCAAGGACATGACGATCAATGTCATCGTCATTGTCTTGTTGATGGTCGGCGCGGTCGGCTTCACCGGCATGTGCAGTTTCAGTCCGGGACGCCCGGAGAACGGGCCTGTCCAGGAGGTCGACGGCGCGACGTTCATGGGCATGGAAGCCCGCGCGGTGAATTTCCCGGTGCGTTTCCCGCAGATGCCGGAAGGCTGGGTGAATAACTCGGCGCGCCGTTCCACGATCGGGGAGGCGCCGGCACCGGTCGTGGGCTGGGTGACACCGCAGGAGGGGTACGTGCAGATCACGCAGACGGACGCGGACGTCGACACGGCGGTTGAGCGCGTCGATTCCGCGCCGCGCGAGAAAACAGGCACGCAGCTTATCGACGACTCCCATGAAGCCACCGTCTACTCCTCCCCCGAGGAAGACATCCGCGACCTGTGGGTCGTCGACTTAGGCGATGTGCGTCTGCTGGTGAAAGGCGAAGCCGGTGAGGACGAGTTCCGTGAGCTGCTCGCCACCGCTATCAACACGGAGCCGCTGCCGCACGAGGTCGCGCCGCAGGAAGAAGCCGGAGTAGAAGCCCCGGCCGGGTCTTAGTCCTCTTCGCTGGCGTCGGCTGCGGCTTCAGCTTTTGTGGAGCCGAGGGCGGCTTCGACGCGCTGCTGGGCGCCGTCGAGAAGCACTTCGCAGCGTTTGGCGAGAGCCTCGCCGCGCTCCCAGTACTTGAGTGATTCGTCGAGGCTCATTTGGCCGAGCTCGAGGATCTTGACGGTCTCGATGAGCTCGTCGCGTGCCTGCTCGTAGGTGAGCGTGGCCGGGTCGGGAAATGCCTCGTCGCCGGGGGTGCCTTGTCCGAAGGTGTTGTCTGCCATTGTGTTCTCCTCGATGTCTGCTTGATGTGTGCGGTCACTCGGCGGGTGTGGTGGACATGCCGGCGGCGGTGATGGAGCCGTCGCCGACGCGGATGCGGAGCTGGGAGCCGGGCGGCGCCTGGTCGATGCTGGTGACCACCTGGGCCTCGGTACCGTCGCGCGGCTGGACTTGGACGACGGCGTAGCCGCGGGCCAGGGTGGCCGAGGGGCCGAGCGCTGAGACCTGGGCGCGCAACGCGCGGACCTCGGCGGATTCGGTGCTGATCAGCCGGGTGATGTCGCGGCGGATGGATACGCGGGACCGGTCGAGCTCCTCGCGGCGCTGGGTGATCGGGGTCAGCGGATTCGCCATGACGGGGCGGGAGCGGATCTGGCGCAGGCCCTCGCGTTCGCGGTGCACCCAGCCGCGTAGGGCGGCGGCCGTGCGGGAGCGGGCCTCGGCGATGAGCTCGAGCTCGGCGGCGACATCGGGCACGACGCGCTTGGCGGCGTCTGTCGGGGTGGCGGCGCGCAAGTCGGCGACATTGTCCAGCACCGGGTTGTCGGGTTCGTGGCCGATGGCGGAGACCACGGGAGTCTGGGCCGCGGCGACCGCGCGCTGGAGGACTTCCTCGGAAAAGGGGAGCAGGTCCTCGACGGAACCGCCGCCGCGGGCGATGATGATGACGTCGACGGCCGGGTCGGCATCGAGAAGCTTGAGCGCGTCGACGACCTCCGGGACGGCGTTGGCTCCCTGAACTGCTGTGTTGATGACCCGGAAGTCGACGGCGGGCCACCGGTCCTTGGCCACGGACAGCACGTCGCGCTCGGCGGCGGAGCCGCGGCCGGTGATCAGTCCCACGCGATTCGGCAGGTAGGGCAGGCGGTGCTTGCGGGAGACGTCGAAAAGCCCCTCTGCGGAGAGCATTTTGCGCAGCTGCTCGATCTTGGCCAACAGTTCGCCTTCGCCCACCTGGCGGATCTCGGTGACCCACATCGAGAACGACCCGCGCCCGGCGTAGAACGCGGGCTTGCCGCGCACGACGACGTGGTCGCCGTCTTTGAGCGGCGTCGGCATGCTGCGCAACAGCTCCGTCGACGCGGTGAGCTGCAAACTCATCTGTTCCTGCGTGTCGCGGAGTGTCAGATATGACAGCTTCCACGTCGGTTTCATGTTCACCTGGGTGAGCTGCCCTTCGATCCACAGCCAGCCCAGCCGCTCAATCCACTGCTTGACCGTCTGGTTGACCTTGGAGACCGACCACGGAGTCTCTGGCGTACTCGCCTGCGGCCCTCCCACCTGTTGTCCTGCCATCGACTTGCGCCCCCTTTCTTCTGCGATCCGATGCTGCTCGAGCAAGCCAGCTTACCTTTTAGACTGCCTTTCCATTACCCTTGGTTCCATGTCGACAACCGGAAAAAACGTCCTTCTTGCAGCCCCTCGCGGATACTGTGCCGGCGTGGACCGCGCAGTCGAGACCGTGGAGAAGGCGCTGGAGAAATACGGCGCCCCCATTTACGTCCGCAAAGAGATCGTGCACAACAAGTACGTGGTGGAGACGCTGTCGCAGCGCGGCGTGATCTTCGTCGAGGAGACCGACGAGGTTCCGGAAGGCGCCCACGTGGTGTTCTCTGCGCACGGCGTGTCCCCGGCGGTGCGCGAATCCGCGCAGCAGCGCAACCTCATGGCACTCGACGCGTCGTGCCCGCTGGTGACCAAGGTGCACAACGAGGTCAAGCGCTTCGCCCGCGACGGCTACCACATCCTGCTCGTCGGCCACGAGGGCCACGAGGAGGTCGAGGGCACCGCCGGCGAGGCGCCGGATGTCGTGCACCTCGTCGACGGTGTCGAGGGCGTCGAGGCCGCCCCGGACTTCCCGGAGGACCAGAAGCTGGTGTGGCTGTCGCAGACCACGCTGTCGGTGGACGAGACCATGGAGATCGTCACCCGCCTGCGCGAGAAGTACCCGAATCTGGAGAATCCGCCGAGCGACGACATCTGCTACGCCACCCAGAACCGCCAGGTCGCGGTCAAGGCGATCGCGGAACGCGTGGAGCTGATGATCGTCGTGGGCTCGCAGAACTCCTCGAACTCGAAGCGACTGGTGGAGGTCGCCCTCCAGAACGGCGCGGACGCTGCCTACTTGGTCGATTACGCGAACCAGATTGATGAAGCCTGGCTCGAGGACGTCGAGACCGTCGGTGTCACCTCCGGCGCATCGGTGCCGGAGATCCTCGTGCGCGAGGTCGTCGAGTACCTGGACGAGCGCGGCTTCACCGATGTCGAGCAGGTCACCACGACCACGGAGACCATCACGTTCGCCCTGCCGCGCGACCTGCGCGCACCGCGGACGAAGGCATAGCAGCGCCGGCTTTACGGCGGCGGGTTAGGAGTCGTACAGGTCGTCGCTAAGCCTGCGGCTCAACCCTCGGCTGCTCCCGCTGTCCGTTTTCTCCTTTTGGCGCTCGGCGCGGCGGGCAAGGAGCTCCTCGACCGTGACTCTCGTGTCTGTGCCCGAGCTGCGCTGACGCGAGAGTGATGCTTCGCGGCGGGTGCGCCTATTGGTTGCGGAGATGCTGCGACGCTGGCGTTCCTCGCGGGCGCGGATGTCGTCGTTCTGCTTCTTCAACAGGCGCAGGCGCAGTAGCGCGATGAGCAACGAACCAAGTGTGACGAAGAGCAGCACAGGGAAGTACTGCGTGAGTGGGTAAAGGATGAGCACCGCGGAGGTCCTGCCCAGCGATGTCTGCCCTTCGGGAAGCTGGAAGTACGCGATCAGTACGCCGGTGAGCAGCATGAAGAACGTGTACAGCAGCGGGATCGACGCGACGGTGAGGAAGAGGCCGCGGGGGTTCACGAATGTGGCGACCACAATGGAGGCGACCGTGAACAGCACGAGAAACGGCAGGCCAATTGCTTCGTTGTAGAGGGCGATCAGCCCGCCGGTCACGAGCGCGGCGACGATGATGCCGATGCCGGAACCCGTGGAGAAGCCGGTCAGCGTCGATGCAGACGTGTACGACGAGCGGGGTGAAGCATGAGACACGCTGAGACATGTTACCCGCCGGGGTTGCTGGTCCCGTGTTCACTCGGCGGGGCTACCCCTATTTTTCTTCGTCGGTGGCGCCGGTGTCCGCGCGCGGGACCGCGGAGCGTGTGCGCGAGGAGACCGGGTTCAAGGTGGTGGGGGCGGTGGCGGAATGGCCGGGAACGTCGAGGTCTTTGAGTCGCCGCGCGGTGACCATGACGCGCGAGTCCATGGAGCCGAGGGTGGCGTTGAAAGCCTCGACGGCTTTGTCCAGCGAGTTGCCGAGCCGGTTGTAGTGCTCCGCCATGGTGCCGAGGCGCGTGTGGAGCTGCGCCCCGAGCCGCTGAACCTCGTGGGCCTTTTCCGCGACGGTCTCGTGCTGCCAGCCGAGACCGACGGTACGCAGCAGCGCGAACAGCGTCGTCGGCGTGGCCAGCACGACGCCGCGGCCGAACGCGAAATCGAGCAGCTCAGGGTCCTGCTCGAGCGCGGCGTCGAGGAACGGGTCAGCCGGCATGAACAGAACCACGAATTCCGGGGTGGGGGAGAACGCCTCGACATAGCTTTTTGACGCCAACGTGTTCACATGGCTGCGCACCAGGTGGCTGTGCCGCCGCAGGTAGCCCTGCTTCTCCTCCGGATCCTCCGTGCCCAGCGCGTCTAGGTAGGCACTGAACGGCACCTTGGCGTCGACGACGATATTGCGGCCGCGGCTGAGCCGGATCACCATGTCGGGGCGCACCATCTGCCCGTCGACCCAGGCGGAGGCCTGGGCGTCGAAATCGCAGTACCGGGTCATGCCGCCGAGCTCTACGACGCGCTCGAGCTGCATTTCGCCCCACCGTCCGCGCGTGTTGGGGGAGCGCAGGGCGGCGACGAGTTGGTCAGTCCTATCGCCCAAGCGCGACGACGCCCGAGTCACCGCCTGCACTTGCCCCGCCAGGGCTGAATACGCCACGGCGCGGTCCTCGTCCATCTCGCGGAGCTGTTCCGAGAGCTGTTCCATTGTGTGGCCCAGCCGGTCGAATTCGCGCTGGCGCTGTGCCTCCAGCGCCCGCGTCTCGGGGGAGGGCTCCAGTTCGGGTGCGCGGGGCGCAGTTTGATCGGTGCGTTCAGACCGCTCTGAACGCACCGCGTAGAACGCTGCACCGACAAACGCACCGGCAGCGAACGCGAGGGCCGCGACGATCAGGATCAGGACGACGGCAGTGGTGGTGCTCATGCACCACACAATTGCACACGGCTAGGACACGTCGTCCCCGCCGCGCTTGCGGGAACCGAACACATTTTCGATCCGCCAGTCTTTGGGTGTCCGCAGGTTGATGCCCCGAACCTGCTTGACCAGCGTGTATCCGGGCCGGCTGCGGGGTGCGGGTTCACCGCGGTCCTCGTCGTCGCCGTCGAGGGTGGGCGGCGTCCAGACATGCTCGGATAGAAGCTCGGTGCGTTCGGCATCGCTCTCGCGCTCCTCAGCTTCGGCGAGCGCCCGCCCGACATCGGTGGCGAAGCTGAGATCGGCGGCGCTGACTTCGCCTGCGTGCAGGCGCAGCATGTCCTGGATATAGCGGAATACGACGGCCACGGTCGCCGCGACCGGAACGGCGAGGAAGGCGCCGACGAGGCCGAAGAGACCGCCGCCGACGGTGACGGAGACCAAGACAATCACCGGGTGAAGCTTCATCGCGCGGGATTGCAGCAGCGGGGAGAGCACATTGCCTTCCAGCTGCTGCACCGCCAAGACGATGGCGAGCACGATCAGAGCCTTGGTGAAGCCGAGGGAGACCAGGGTGATCAGGACGGCCAGGGCTCCGGCGACGATCGCGCCGACGAGAGGAATGAACCCGGCCATGAACGTGATCACCGCCAGGGTGAACGCCATCGGCACGCCGACGATCCAGATGCCGATGCCGATGAAGAGTGCGTCGATAAGCGACACGACAGCTTGCGCGCGGATATACCCGCCGAGCGTGTCCCACGCGCGCGTGAGCAGTTCCGTTGCGTGCAGACCCGCGCGGCCGCCGGTAGCGCTGCGCACCCACGGCAGGAATTTGGGTCCGTCTTTGAGGAAGAAGAAGGTCAGGACCACCACGACGACGAGCGTGATCGACATCGACGTCGCGGTGCTGATGCCGCTGAAGATGCCGCCGGCGATCGCGCCCGCGCGGTCCTGCATCCACGTGGCCACATCCTGGACGATGCTGTCGACCTGCTCCGCATCGATGTCGAACGGCAGGCTCTCTTGGTTTTGCAGCCACAGTTGGAGGCCCTGGATGCCTTGGCCAGCTTGAATCACGAGAACGCGGGAATTGCGCAGGATATCCGGCAGGATGATGGCCACGAAGAAGACGAGTACCGCGAAGAAAACGAGCAGCGAGAACAACGCCGCGAGCCCGCCGGGCACCTTGAGGCGCCGCAGCCCGTTCGTGATGGGGGAGAGCACGGTGCACACGATCAGCGCCAGGATGACCGGCAGCACGCCCGCCCAGAATTTGCCGACGAGGTAGAAGGCCGCGCCGAGCAGAACCACGATGATGAGCATCCGCAGCGAGAATTGCGCGGCGGATTTCGTCCAGGCGTTCACGATCACGGACCGGTCGACGCGGTTGGCGTATTCGTGCACGTCGCCGGAGCCGTTGGTCCGGGCGTCAGTCGCTTGCACCTTTTCGGCCAGCGCCTGCGCGTCGTCGGTCACGGCGTCCTCGCCCGCGGCGGGGCCCAACTCTGCAGAACTCACGCGCCCTATTGTGCCCTAAGGCTTCGAGGTGGGAGCTACGGGTTGGCGCATTGCTTTTCGACGAGCGCTCCAAAGTGACCCGTGCTACATTCTTGTGCGCAGACGCAGGGGAAGCTGTCTATTCCCTGTCTCACGCGTTTCCCGTACCGCTTTTGACCACTGTTCTTACGAGGTTTGACATGCGCCTGAAGACCACTGCTGCAGCCGTCGCGCTGACGCTCACCCTGACCCTCCCGTTCGCCTCCGTCCCCGATGCCGCGGCGCAGTCGTCTAGCGGATCGAACCCGGTGTCCGTGAGCCACATCGGCGTCGGCGCTACCTCCACGGACATGAACTTCTCGTGGCGCACGAACTACCGTGGCGCGGAATCCGTGAAGTACTACCCGTCGCGCCAGCCGGACGCCGCGCAGACCGTCCTGGCCGAGGAAGCCCGCTACGGCGTCGTGGGACGCTCGATGCACGCCAGCATCTCAGGTCTGCAGCCGGGACTGGAATACACCTACCAGCTCGGCTCGGACCTGGGCGGCTGGAGCGAACCCGAGACCTTCCGCGTGCAGCCGGAGGGCGACAGCTGGTCCTTCCTGAATTTCGCCGATGCCCAGATCGGCGTCGACCTCAAGGTCCGCGAGCAGGCCGACGCGTGGCGCGCCGCCGTCAAGCAGGCGACCAGCAACTACCCGGATTCCGAATTCATCCTGCACGCCGGCGACCAGACCGAAGGCTGGGGTTCTCCGACCATCCAGTGGGAAGCGTTCTTCTCGCCCGACGAGTTGCGCAACTACCCGGTCGCGATGTCCAAGGGCAACCACGAAACCTACGCACTGCCCGGCTACTTCGATGAGCGCAGCAACTTCCCGAACCAGCAGGGCAGCAGCGCGAACTACTTCTTCGAGCGCAACAACGCGCTGTTCGTCGTGCTCGACTCGAACGAGAGTTTCAGCCGCGATATCCAGCGCCACGCCGACTTCGTTCGCAAAACCGTGACTGAGCACGGCACGGACAAAGACTGGATCATCGCGGTCATGCACCACGCGCCGTATGCGCAGAGTTCCCACGCGATGAAGGACTCGGACGTGAAGCGTCTGCGCGAGGGACTTGCGCCGGTCTTCTCCGAGGCGGGCGTGGACATGGTCATGTCCGGCCACGACCACATGTACAACCGCACCCACCTTATGAACGGCCTCACCCCGACCGCACCGGACGCATACCCCGCGTCTGGCGATGTGCTCAAGCCCAAGGCAGGCGAGGTCATGTACGTCACCACCACCACAGCCGGCGGCGGAAAATACTACAACTTCCACAGCCCTGACGGCGAGGAGCACCCGCAGTACACCAGCTACACCCAGACGCGTGACACGGGCCTGCAGGCCAAGGAAATTGCCATCTGGACGCAGGACAAAACGCCGGACTACGCCGTCGTCGACGTGGACAAGAACACGCTGACCATGCGCACGTTCAACGTCGTAGACAATTCGCTTGTCGACGAATTCACCCTCGACAAGTCCTCCACCGACCGCCCCGCGCCGGGAACCCGCAACCCCGGTGTCGTCACCCCGGGCGGCGCGGGCGAAGAAGGATCCAGCGGCTCCTCCGACGGTGCCCCCGGCGAGATCTATGCCTCCTAGGCCACTGGCATCGGCATCGCGGTCCTGCTCGGCCTGATTGGCGGGGCAGTGCTTGCAGCGCCGCAGCTGCGTGATTTCGCAGCACAGATCCCGCAGGCGCGCCAGTTCGCCGCGCAGTTCGGCATCCAGCTTTAACCGCTAGCTTCAGCCGTTAGATCTGTCCGCACGCCCCGTCCACGCCCGTCGCCCGGGGTGGCTGGGGCGTGCGTTATCATTGGCCACCGTGAGCCTTACTCTTGGAATCGTCGGTCTGCCCAATGTTGGCAAGTCCACCCTGTTCAACGCACTGACCCGCAACGAGGTCCTGGCCGCGAACTACCCGTTCGCCACCATCGAGCCGAACGTCGGCCTGGTGCCGCTGCCGGATAAGCGCCTCGACCGCCTCGCCGAGATCTTCGGCTCCGAGGAGATCCTTCCGGCCACGGTGTCCTTCGTGGACATTGCCGGCATTGTCAAGGGCGCCTCGGAGGGCGAGGGCATGGGCAACGCCTTCCTCGCGAATATCCGTGAGGCGGACGCCATCTGCCAGGTCGTGCGCGCATTCTCCGACGACAACGTCATCCACGTCGACGGCCAGGTCGACCCGGCCAGCGACATCTCGGTGATCAACACAGAGCTCATCCTCGCCGACCTCCAGACCATCGAGAAGGCCCTGCCCCGCCTGGAGAAGGACGGCCGCAAGGACAAGGACCTCGCCGCCCAGGCCGAGGAGGCCAAGAAGGCGCAGGCCATCCTCGAGAACGACACGACGCTGTTCGCCGCCTCCAAGGACGGCGAGATCGACCTCGCCCTCATCCGCGACCTGCACCTGATGACCGCGAAGCCGTTCCTCTACGTCTTCAACTCCGACGAAGGCGTGCTCACCGACGACGCGAAGAAACAGGAACTACGCGATCTCGTCGCTCCCGCCGAGGCCGTCTTCCTCGACGCCCAGACGGAGACCGAGCTCCTCGAGCTCGACGATGAGGACGCCGCAGAGCTCCTCGCCGCCGTGGGCCAAGACGAGCCCGGCTTATCGACGCTCGCCCGCGCCGGCTTCGAAACCCTCGGCCTCCAGACCTACCTCACCGCCGGCCCCAAGGAGTCCCGCGCCTGGACCATCCACAAGGGCGACACCGCCCCGAAGGCCGCCGGTGTCATCCACACCGATTTCGAAAAGGGCTTCATCAAGGCCGAAATCGTCGCCTTCGACGACCTCGACGAGCTCGGCTCCATGGCCGAAGCCCGCGCCGCCGGCAAGGTCCGCCAAGAGGGCAAGGACTACGTGATGGCTGACGGCGACGTCGTGGAGTTTCGTTTCAATGTAACCTAAGGCGCGCTAGTGTTAGTCGCATGACAACACGGGCTGCCTTTTACCTTCGCATCTAGCTCGATGCTGCAATGGACGGTCTTGCCATCGAGCGTCAGCGCGAAGACTGTGAAGCCATTGCAAAGCAGCGTGGCTGGATGGTCGTGTACCCCTTATGTGGATCAGTCGATCTCGCCCTCTAAGAAAGACGTGGAACGTCCTGACTACGACGCGATGGTCGCTAGCTATGGGCGAGGCGAGCTAGGCGCGATTATCTCCTGGGACTTGGATCGTCTAACACGGCAGCCCTCGCAGCTCGAAGAGTGGATCGAGAAAGCGGAAGAGCACGGGTTGAAGCTTGTTACCGCGAATGGTGATGCGGACCTCAGTACTGACGGAGGCCGGATGTTCGCGCGCATCAAGGCGGCCGTGGCACGCGGTGAAGTCGAGCGTAAAGGGGCGAGGCTGTCACGCGCGCAACAGCAGCGTGCTGAGCAAGGGCGCTGGTGTTCAACTACTCGGGGGACACCCCCGGTGACGGTGGCCAGCACAAAGACGATGGTGAAACCGAGAATGAACAACCCGGCCGCACCCGCTACCGCCCACTGGCGTTTGGTGGCCACCGTGCCCCCTCGGCGTCGTAGTCGACCTCCTCGCCGACCACACTGGCCAGATACGACATATAGCCGGGTACCAGGGGTACGACGCACGGGGGGTGAACGATATCAGACCTGCAGCTGCTGCAGCCAGGGTGCCGATCATCAGTGGCCCGGTGGCCGCGGCATCGGCGAACTGCTGGCCGATCGCCAACTGCGCCATCACATCAACGGTCATGATGCTGGTGCCTCCTCGGCCAGCGGTAGGGCGACATCAAAGATGTCATCGGCGGTGACCTCCCTCAGGAACACCGCGGCCGGGCGGTGGCTTCGGTCCAGGACAATGGTGGTCGGGCTGACCGAGGTCGGCACACCACCCAGGGCCGCAGCGATACGAAACGGCGGATCGTAAATCGAGGGATAGGTCACCGCGTTGTCGAGTCCGAAGTCCTGGGCGATGGTCTGGTTGTAGTCACGGACGTTGATGCCCAGCACCGTGCCACCGAGGGGGTCGAGAGTCTCCAGGACAAGCTGCAGGTCATCGACTTCCGCGCGACACGGTGCACACCACTGGCCCCAAGCGTTGAGGACGACGACCTCGCCTTCAAAATCAGACAGGCTGATCTCCTCACCCTCCTCCATCAGTGACGGGCCGGAGAAGTCCGGCAGCGGGGCACGTTCCTCCTTTGCGTAGATAATCTCGGTTTGGCCTCCTGGTGAGTGGAACTGGAAGGTGCCCCCGACGGCGACGGCGTTTCGGGCACCGTCGCCTGAGGAACAGGCCGTCAGGGTCACGGCGGTGAGCACCGCGGCAACCGCGATGGCGGCTCTGCGGGGTGTGCTCGGCATGGATTAGATCTCCATATTCCGGGGCGGTGGGGAAGAAGACGGTGTTCTGGTTGTCCCGGAAGACCACAACACCGAGGAAGGTCATCGTGCTGCCCGGTGGGTGGTCTGCAGCGACTCTGTCCACCTCGGCACTCAACCCTGCTGTCGGGGTTACTCGTAGCGAAGCGAGCTGAGCATCCCGGTTTCCATGTGATAGGCGTTATGGCAGTGAAATGCCCACTCACCGGGGTTGTCAGCGATCAGGTCGGCGATCATGGTTTCACCGTGGCGGAGAAGGACGGTGTCCTTGCGTAGCCCGCCGCTGCCGGGCAGCGCCCATGTGTGGCCGTGGATGTGCATGGGATGGGGCATCATGGTCCTGTTGCGCATGACCATCCGCAGGCGCTGGCCCGCCTGCACGGTCGCGGAGGAGGATTGGCCGTCGGTGAGAATGCTCCATTCATACGGCATCATCTGCCCGCCCAGGTCGATGCTGACTTCTCGGTCTGGTGTGCCCTCGGGCAGGAGTGCACGGTCTGCTGGCTTTAGGGAGGACAGAAGCAGTCCGGTGGATGACAACTCGGGGAAGTCGACATCGGGGCGGGGGGCCTGGCCGCCGGCGGTGCGGATGACGGCGAAGGCGCGGTCGTCCTTACCCACCGCCAAAGCCGTGAGCGGGAAGATGCCGTCGCCGAGGATGACCTCGACGTCGACACGCTCGCCCATCGACAGGTAGATCGATTCGGTCTCCCAGGGCTGGACAGGGAAGCCGTCGGTGTGGGTGACGGTCATGCGGTGACCACCGAGGGCCACCTTGAAGATGGTGTCACCGCCGGAGTTGATAAACCGCAGGCGGGCCTTGTCGCCCGGGCGAGCCTCGAAGGTCCGGTGAGCACGGGGGATACGTCCGTTGATAAGGTAGTGCGGATACATCACATCGCCGGCATCCCCGCCCAGTACCCGGTCCGGGGTGCCGTGCATCATCTGGCCGTGACCTCCCATTCCCATCCTCCCGTTATGGTCGCCCGAACCCATTCCGGTGAGCTTGTCGAGCTCATCGTCGGGAGTGCCCTGAATGCCATCGACCCAGTCGTCGAGCACGATGGTCCACTCGACGTCCTGGTCCTCAGCGTCTTGCGGGTCACGGATGATCAGTGGGGCGCGGAGGCCGCGATCAAGCTGCAGGCCGGTGTGGGAATGGTAGAAGTAGGTGCCACCGTGGGGGACTTCAAAAACATAGGAGAAAGACTCGCCAGGTTCAATGGGGTCCTGGGTCATGCCGGGCACACCGTCGGCTGCGTTGTGGAGTGCGATGCCATGCCAGTGGATGGAGGTGGCCTCAGGCAGTTCATTGGTGATATCGACCTGGAGGACGTCGCCGGCGGTGGCCTCAATGGCCGCATCCCCGGTGTCAGAGACGTATCCCCACGTCTTGGCTTCGATGCCGCCGATATCCAGGGAGAGGGGCCGCGCGGTCAGCGTCCGGCGCACCGTCGGCTCACCGAGCGCAGTGGGGGTGGGAGTGGGGCGAAGAGAGGGACCTGGTGCCGAGGCAGCGGGTCCAGGGTCGCTGGTGCAGGCGGCCAAGGCCCCGGTGCCGGCGAGGACGAGCCCGCCGAGCAGAAACTGTCGTCGGGAAAACGCGTTCGTCATGATTTAACCTTCCTTGGTGCAAGATTTCAGAGACACGGGAGACAGTCGCAGGTGAGGACCCTGCTGAGCCATCACGTCAGGCGCAGGTCTGTGACACAGGTGGCACCGTCGTCGGTGGTGGAAAACTCCGTGGTGCCGGTACGCCCCTGGTAGCTGACCTCAATCAGGCCGGTGACATCATCGGGCAGCCAGAAGCCAATAAACCCGTTGTCGAAGGTGGTTGTCGCCTCGTCCACCAGCACCTCACCGGTCGCCTCATCGGTGATCGTGACCTGGATATCCTCATTGTTGAGTTCCCCCAGGCAGGTCGTGAGGCTGTGGTAGAAGCACTCGTGGGTGGAGGTGAGATAGGGTGCGATCGAGACATACGTCTGATTGTCGGGAAGATCAACCACGACTTCCTGGTCATCGCTCGAGAGCAGCAGTTCATCGTTACGCACTGAGGCGATCAGATCCGTGGGACGCTCAGTGACCTTCTGCCGGTCGAGGTGATCAATGATCTCCACCGCGTCCATGGCGGCCAGGCCATGGGTAGTCAGGAATGTATCCTGGGACACCGTCCCATCGGCGGTGGGTTCCGGGTCGGCGGCCGAACACCCCGTGAGGGCGAGGGCAAGGGCGGCGGCTGCGATCGCTGCTCGTTTCACGTCAATCTCCTTGGATCGTAGTAAGACCGTGAGAAGACACCGCCTCAAGGTCGATGCCATACCTTTATCTAGCACGGGTGCCTGACGGCCCAGAAATCAAAAACCCTGCTCACAGCCTTATAACAGGGCGAAAAGGGGGTGAATTCGGTGGGCTGGGTCACCACCCGGACACCACCCCACAGCCGTGGGCGATGTCCTTCCACCCACCCCGGGTATGCGGTGCAGGCAGTGAAATCCCTGGTGGCGCCTGCTGAACCGACCAGGGGAGGCGATGCCGCCGGCCCGGGGTGGGGCACAGGGGTGATGGCGGTCGAAGGGTGATGTTTGAAGATTTGATGAAGATTTCCCCGCCAGGCACTGAGTGAGGCTGGTATTCCCCCCGGCCGGAGCGATACTGGGGTCTATGGCTGACCGCACACCGACCACCGCCACGCCCCCGGAGCGGGTGCTGGTCGTCGATGATGAACAACCCCTGGCTCAGATGGTGGCCTCCTACCTCATCCGGGCCGGCTTCGATACCCGCCAGGCGCACACCGGCACCCAGGCCGTGGACGAGGCCCGTCACTTTTCCCCCGATGTTGTGGTGCTGGATCTGGGGCTGCCCGAACTCGACGGCCTGGAGGTGTGCCGACGGATCCGCACCTTCTCGGACTGCTACATCCTCATGCTCACCGCGCGTGGCAGCGAGGACGACAAGATCAGCGGTTTGACCCTGGGGGCGGATGACTACATCACCAAACCTTTTAGCATCCGGGAACTGGTGACCCGGGTGCATGCGGTGCTGCGCCGCCCGCGCACCAGCACCACCCCACCGCAGGTGACCACCCCCTTGATCGTTGGTGACCTCATCCTTGACCCCGTCGCCCATCAGGTGCGGGTGGGGGAGACGACCGCGGAGCTCACCCGCACGGAGTTCGAGCTGCTGGTTGCCCTGGCCCTGCGCCCCGGCCAGGTGCTGACCCGCCACGACCTGGTCGCCGAGGTCTGGGACACCACCTGGGTCGGTGATGAACGCATCGTCGATGTCCACATCGGCAACTTGCGTCGCAAGCTCGGTACCGACACCCGGGGCCGGGGGTTGATCGACACCGTGCGTGGCGTGGGCTACCGGGTGGGGCAGCCATGAATCACGGACCCGGCCTGACCTTCCGCTTCCTGGCCGCCCAGGTGTTGGTCGTGGTGATTAGCCTGCTGGTGGCCGCGGCCGTGGCCACGATGGTGGGCCCGACCCTGTTCCAGGATCATATGTTGATGACCGGCCGAGAGTACCCCTCGCTGGAGCTGTTCCATGCCGAGCAGGCCTACCGGGACGCCAACCTGATCACCCTGGCCGTCGCCCTGCCCACCGCCTTGATCAGCGCCCTGCTGGCCAGCCTGTGGTTATCGCATCGCCTTCGCACCCCCCTGCAGGATCTCACCCGCGCCGCTACCAGCCTGACGGCCGGCGACTATCGTATCCGCGTGCCCGCCGGAGAAGCAGGCCCCGAAGTCACCACCCTGGCGCATGCCTTCAACACCATGGCCGACCGGCTGGAACACACCGAACAGGTCCGCCGCCAGATGCTCTCTGATCTGGCCCACGAAATGGGCACCCCCTTATCGGTGCTCACGGTCTACCTCGATGGTCTCCAGGACGGGGCCGTGGACTGGAATAATGCCACCCACACGATCATGGCTGACCAACTCACCCGCCTGACCCGGTTGATGGAAGACATCGACGATGTCTCCCGGGCCCAGGAACACCGGATCGATTTGGACCTGGCGGAGGAAGGGCTCGGGGATCTGCTCCATACCGCCGCTGCTGCCGCGGGGGAAGCTTATGCTGACAAAGGCGTCGATTTACAGGTCGAGACCATTACGGACACCGCCCGGGTGCTCGTGGACCGGCAACGCTTCGGCCAGGTGATGAGCAATCTCCTGTCGAACGCGCTACGGCACACCCCGGCCGGCGGGCAGGTCCGGATCAGCGTCCACCGACAGGGGGCGTCCACCGCGCTCATCCACGTCGCCGATGACGGCGAGGGCATCCCACCTAGCCAGCTCGGACACATCTTCGAACGCTTCTACCGGGGGGATGCCGCCCGCAGCCGGGACAACGGCGGGGCCGGTATCGGTCTGACCATCTCCAAGGCATTGGTCGAGGCCCACGGCGGCACTCTCACCGCCACCTCCCCCGGACCCGGTCGCGGAGCGGTGTTTGCCCTCCGCCTCCCGCTGTCCCCTCCCGACAGTGAGGAGGCTGCTCGGTGACCACACCCTGCCCCGCGTGAGGGCCGTGCCCTCCACCCCTTGAAAATGTACCCCGGGGGGGTATATGCTAGCGAGCGTTACCGCATCCCACCGACCCATAGGAGCTTTCCCATGATCACCTCCCCGCCCCACCTCTTGCCGATGGCCTCTCACGGCTGCAGCTGTTGCGGACCTGCCTCACGTGCCGACACCGCCTCCATCCCTGCCGCCAGCGACTCGTCAGCAGGAGGATCCTCCCCGAGCTACCAGGTCACTGGTCTGACCTGCGGGCACTGCGCGGAAAGCGTGACCCAGGCCCTTCATGCCCTCCCCCAGGTCGACGATGTCCAGATTGATCTCGCTGCTGGTGGTGTTTCCACCGTCACGGTCACCGGTGTCGTACCTCCGGAGATGGTTCGCCGGGCCATCGAGGAGGCCGGCTACACCGTCTTATCCTGATCAGTTTTACCCATCATCTCGACCCCGACCGGGTTGAGCGGAAGGAACCTCATGAGCACTCCCCACCATTCCGATGATCACCCCACTCCGGAAACAGACCACACCCACCACCCGGATCATGCCAGCCACGAACACCACGCAGATGCCGACACCCACGGCCAGGCGATGCCCCACGATCACCCGCACTCCGCCATGGACGAAGACCACCACGTTCATGGTCACGGCGAACACGCCGGACACAGCACCGCAATGTTTCGGGACCGCTTCTGGTGGTCGCTGATTCTGTCCATTCCCGTCGTTATTTTCAGCCCCATGGTCGCCCAGCTGCTCGGCTACCACCTCCCGGCATTCCCCGGATCCACCTGGATCCCCCCGGTGCTGGGCACGATCATCTTCGTCTACGGCGGAACGCCTTTCCTCAAGGGCGGATGGAACGAACTGAAATCCCGCCAACCCGGAATGATGCTCCTGATCGCCATGGCCATCACCGTGGCGTTTGTCGCCTCCTGGGTCACCACTCTGGGGCTGGGCGATCTTGACCTGGACTTCTGGTGGGAGCTGGCCCTGCTGGTGACCATCATGCTGCTGGGCCACTGGCTGGAGATGCGTGCTCTCGGGGCCGCGTCCTCCGCGCTTGACGCGCTGGCTGCCCTGCTGCCGGATGAGGCCGAGAAAGTCATCGACGGGACCACCCGCACCGTGTCCATCTCCGAGCTGGCCGTCGACGACGTCGTGCTGGTGAGGGCCGGTGCCCGGGTGCCGGCCGACGGAACCATCCTCGACGGAGCCGCCGAATTCGATGAGGCGATGATCACCGGCGAATCCCGACCCGTCTTCCGCGACACCGGTGACAAGGTGGTCGCCGGTACTGTGGCCACCGACAACACCGTCCGCATCCGGGTGGAGGCTACCGGCGGGGACACCGCCCTGGCCGGGATCCAACGCTTGGTTGCCGACGCCCAGGAGTCCTCCTCACGGGCCCAGGCCCTGGCGGATCGGGCGGCGGCGTTGTTGTTCTGGTTCGCGCTGATCTCCGCTCTGATCACCGCGGTGGTGTGGACCATCATCGGCAGCCCGGACGATGCCGTGGCGCGCACGGTCACGGTACTGGTCATCGCCTGCCCGCATGCCCTGGGCCTGGCGATTCCGCTGGTCATTGCGATCTCCACCGAGCGGGCCGCGAAATCCGGGGTGCTCATCAAGGACCGGATGGCGCTCGAGCGGATGCGCACCATCGACGTGATACTCTTCGACAAAACCGGCACCCTGACCGAGGGAGCGCACGCGGTCACCGGTGTCGCGGCAGCTGGCGGCGTCACCGAGGGCGAGCTGCTGGCCCTGGCCGCCGCCGCCGAGGCCGACAGCGAGCACCCCGTGGCCCGCGCCATCGTGGCGGCCGCGGCCGCCCATCCCGAGGCCTCCCGTCGGCAAATCCGTGCAACTGGTTTCAGCGCCGCCTCCGGCCGGGGGGTCCGGGCCACTGTCGATGGCGCTGAGATCCTCGTGGGCGGGCCGAACATGCTGCGCGAGCTCAACCTCACCACCCCGGCCGAGCTCACCGACACCACCAGCGCCTGGACCGGGCGTGGGGCCGGTGTGCTCCATATTGTCCGCGACGGTCAGATCATCGGTGCGGTGGCCGTCGAGGACAAGATCCGCCCCGAATCCCACGCCGCCGTGAAAGCCCTGCAGGACCGCGGGGTGAAGGTCGCGATGATCACCGGTGACGCGCAGCAGGTGGCCCAGGCGGTTGGCCAGGACCTGGGGATCGATGAGGTCTTCGCCGAGGTCCTGCCCCAGGACAAGGACACCAAGGTCACCCAGTTACAGGAGCGTGGCCTGAGCGTGGCCATGGTCGGCGATGGTGTCAACGACGCCCCCGCTCTGACCCGCGCGGAGGTCGGTATCGCCATCGGGGCCGGCACGGATGTGGCCATGGAATCCGCCGGAGTGGTCCTGGCCAGTGATGACCCGCGGGCAGTGCTGTCGATGATTGAGCTCTCGCAGGCCAGCTACCGCAAGATGATCCAGAACCTCATCTGGGCCTCTGGCTACAACATCCTCGCCGTGCCGCTGGCCGCCGGCGTGCTCGCCCCGATCGGGTTCGTGCTGTCCCCGGCCGTGGGCGCGATCTTGATGTCTGCCTCGACCATCGTGGTGGCCCTGAACGCCCAGCTGTTGCGCCGCATTGATTTGGATCCGGCCCACCTGGCTCCGACCGACGGGAAGGAGGAGAAGGCTGCTGTGAGCTCTGCAGCCCCCGTCCGCTGACTTTCAATCCTTCATCGACTCCCCTATACACAACCTCCGAAAGGGAACCCCATGAAGCGCACCATCACCATCGCCGCTCTCGCCTTGACCTCCACCCTGGTTTTGTCCGCCTGCGCAGATAACACTGAGGGAGAAAACACCGATACCACGACCATCGCCACTACGTCCGCCCCCGACACCACCGAAACGACCGGGGCCACCACGGATCCTGAGACAGAGACGGGGGCGGACGGAGAGGTCTCCGCCGAGCACAATGACGCGGACATCATGTTCGCGCAGATGATGATCCCGCATCACCAACAGGCCGTGGAGATGAGTGAAATCCTCCTGGCCAAGGACGATATCCCGGCCGAGGTCATCGAGTTCGCCCAGGGTGTTATCGATGCCCAGGGCCCGGAGATCGACCGGATGAATACCATGCTCGAGACCTGGGAAGAAGATCCGGTCACCGGTGATATGGGTGAGATGGACCATGGCGGGATGAGTGGAATGATGAGCGAGGAGGACATGACAGCCCTCGAGGACGCCCAGGGCACCGAGGCTGCCCGCCTCTACCTTGAGCAGATGACCGCCCACCACGAGGGCGCGGTCGATATGGCCCGCGATGAGGTCACTGATGGCCAGAACCCGCAGGCCATCGCTCTGGCTGAGCAGGTCATTGAAGACCAGGAGGCCGAGATCGCCGAGATGGAGCAGATGCTCAACGAGCTCTGAACAAGGACATTCCCCGACCACCCCAGATGAGAAACACGACCATACGGCCATCGGGCCAAACCAGGATTTCCGGGAAGGACAATCAACATGCCGAATAAAATCAAGGTTGCAGTAAACGGGTACGGTGTCATCGGTAAACGTGTAGCCGACGCGGTGAGAGCCCAGGAGGACATGGAACTCCTCGGGGTCAGCGACGTCACCACCGATTACCGGGTCACCACCGCCATCACGCAGGGCATCCCGGTCTATGCCTCCACCGAAAAAGCCCACCAAGAGATGAGCGCTGCCGGATATCCCATCGCCGGGAAACTACCGGACCTGCTCGACAACGCGGATGTCGTGGTGGACTGCACCCCGTCCACCATCGGGGCCGGCAACCTCGACCTCTATCGCACCCATGGAGTCAAGTCCGTGTTCCAGGGCGGGGAGAAGCACAGTCTCACCGGCCACTCCTTCGTTGCCCACGCCAACTACAGTTCCACGCTTGGACGCGACACCACCCGCGTGGTTTCCTGCAACACCACCGGAACTGTCCGCACTCTGACCGCACTCCAGGACGCTGGGTTGCTGTCCAAAGCGCGGGGAGTGCTTGTCCGCCGGGCCACCGATCCGTGGGAATCCGACCACTCGGGGATCATGAACACCATAGTTCCCGAAGGTCGTATTCCCAGCCATCAAGGCCCAGACGCCCAGTCGGTGGTCCCCGACCTGGATGTGGTGACCATGGCGGCCAAGGGAGCGCACACCCACAACCACCTGCATTTCTGGACCATCGAGCTGACCCGTCCGGCAGACACAGAAGAGGTTCTCGAGGCGTTGAAGGCGATGCCGCGGATCGCTTTCGTGCGACGCTCCGATGGCATCGTGGCGGTCAACAGCACCGTCGAATTGATGCGAGATCTAGGCCGGCCGCGGGGCGATATGTATGAGGTCGCCATCTGGGAGGACATCCTGACCGTGCAGGGCAATGAGTTGTACTGGACGTACACGGTCGACAACCAGGCCATCGTCGTCCCCGAGAACATCGACGCAATCCGTGCCCTGGCTGGCACCGTGGAAGACGGTGATGAATCCATCCAGCGCACCGACCGTGCCCTGGGGGTGCGCGCGGACTTTTTCTCACCTCTGCCCAACGGCTGATTCCAGCAGGAGACACCCACGGCGGTGCCCGACCCAGATCGCTCATGTCCGGGTCGGGCACCGCTGTATAAGCAGTTGATCAGGCGCACCGCGCCTTCTCGGAAGGCGTAGTCAGGTGCGTGAGGCTTCCGCGATAGTGCCGATTGTTTCATCCAGGACAGCGTCGAATTCGACGTCGTCCTGGGTGACGGTGAGCCCTTCGGTCAGGGCGCGGGAGAAACTGGCGATTATTCCGGGGTTGCGTGCCAGGCGAGCGTTAGCTTCCGCGCGGGAGTAGCCGCCTGATAGTGCCAGCACCCGGATCACCCGCGGATGTTCCACGAGCCCGCGGTAGAAGTCATCAGTTTCGGGAAGCGTCAGTTTGAGGATGACCGCCTGGTCCTCCTTCAGCTGGTCGAGCTCTTTGCGCAGGGCCACCCGGAGCTGGTCTTCTACCTCGGTCTTGCGGGGGCTGTGGATGTCGACCTCAGGCTCGACAATGGGTACCAGCCCGAACCGGAGGATCTGCTGAGCGATCGCGAACTGCTGCGCAACGACAGCGTCCACCCCCTGCCCGGGAAGCTTGATGAACGAGCGCATTTTGGTGCCGAACATGTGCTTGCTTACCGCACGCTCGAGCAGGTTGTCCAGATCAGGGAGGGGCTTCATGACCTGAGCCCCGTGGGTTTCTTCCGCCAGGCCCTTGTCAATCTTGAGGAACGGCACAATGTCTTTGACTTTCCACAGATAATCCCCTGTAGGCATTCCCCCGATGTCGCGGTCCATTGTGTCCTCGAACAAAATCGCCCCGAGGATCCGGTCACCGTCGAAACTGGGGCTGGTGATGATGCGCGTGCGCATCTTATGCACCAGATCAAACATCTCCTCCTCACTGGAGTAGGCGTCCTCGTTGATCCCATAAAGTTTCAGCGCTTTCGGGGTACTGCCCCCGCTTTGATCCAACGCCGCGATGAAGCCGGTACCGGCCCTGACCTTGTCGTATTTTCCTACGTCCATGAAACGTCCTTCCGCCTAGCGAGTTGTGACCATGTCGTGGAGCCCACTGTGCCTCGGTCCCAGGCAACTGTGCTCGTTGTCGTATCCCGGTACGGTTCCAGTCCAGTTAGGTAAATACCGAGGATCTGCGTCATGATGGTTCTTCCCCGGTGGTGCCCGGCCAGCGTGGGTCTTCGGCAGCTGTGCTCTCCGCCGAAGGGAACCGGTCATGCTCTTGGCTTCGGCCTGCTTGGTAGACATCATGGGTTTTCTCACCTGGTTAGGTCCGGGGTAGATTTGTTCTGCAGGCCGCGTCGTGCCTCGAATAGGTCCGTTGACTCCCCGCCGGCGAGTTCCACATACGCTCCCGCGCTCCCCACGTAGATGGGTGGCGCAGTACTGGGGTGTAGTCGGATCAGGAGACTATCGATGCTCAGGGCAACATCGATCAGGTGCCCGCGGTACTGGATCTGGAATTCCACTTTTTCCAGGTGGGTAGGCAGTCGGGGATCGAAGGTAAGGGCGTTGGCTTCGGTCTGCAGACCGGCAAAAGAGCGGGTTAGGATATCCACCGTGCCCGCCATCGCACCCAGGTGAATTCCTTCGCGGGTGGTTCCCCCCTGGGTGTCATCTAGGTCCGCGACAAGGGCTTCGCGGAAAAGGGCCCAGGCCTGGTCTTCGTCGAAGCGGGAGAGCACCGAGGAATGGACCACCCGGCTGAGTGTGGATCCTTCTGAGCTGCGGGACACGTAGTACTCTACGGTGCGTTTCAGGTCAGTTTCGGAGAAAGAATAACCGAGCCTGCCGAGTTGGTTGATGACACCGGTTGGTCCCAACAGATAGATGAGCATCAGTACGTCGGCCTGTTTGGCCAGTTTATACCGATTGGTGGTGTCGTTTTCGGCTTCCAGGATCAGGTCGAGCCGACCGATATTGCCGTACTTCGCCCGGTATCGCGGCCAGTCCAATTCAAGCAGGTCCTCATACCCGTCGAACTGACTGATGACCCCGTCGGCGTGGAAGGCGACGGTCAGTGCGCTGCCCAGCTGGGACCAGTGCTGGATCTCGTCGGGGGTGATCTGCAATCGGTCGGTGAGGTCATGCTCTTGGTGGCCGGCCAGTTCCCGAAGAGCATCAACCGCCCGCTCACAGACCCAGGAGAGAAGAATGTTGGTGTAGGCATTATCGGTCAGGCCCGCTCCGGGATGATCCGGATAGCCATCGTGGTATTCGTCTGGCCCCATCACCCCGGTGAGGTGATATCTTCCGGTGGCGTCGTCGTAGGTGGCCAGTGAGGCGAACATCCTGGTTATTTCGATGATCAGTTCCGCTCCGCGGGTGGCCAGCCAGTCCCGGTCACCGGTGGCCTGAAAGTATTGCCAGGCGTTGTAGGCGATGGCGAGACCGACGTGGCGCTGTCGACTGGAGTTGTCCGGCATCCACCGGGCGGATCGTGGATTGTAGAGCCACTGGGGTGTCTCCTCCCGCCCGTCGCTGCCGCTCTGCCACGGGAACAGTGCCCCCTTGAGACCCTGCGCCCGGGCGGCGGCCCGGGCAGCGCCCAACCGTTGCCACCGGTACTCCAGAAGTGCTTGACTTACCTGCGGCAGCCGCAGCCCGATAACGGGCAGGACGAAAAGTTCATCCCAAAAGATGTGCCCGCGGTATCCTTCCCCGTGCAGGCCCCGGGCTGGCACCCCGGCATCCAGCTCGGCGGTGTGTTCTGATATTGCCTGCAGCAGGTGGAACACGTGCAGGTTGAGGCTCAGCTGGGACTGGCGGTCTCCGTCAAAGGTGACTCCGAAGCGATCCCACAGGCGACGCCAGGCTGCTTCATGGCTCTGGATCAGGATGTCGAAGTCGCCCTCATTTCGGGAGAGCTCGGTGAGTGCTGCTCTTCCCGGCGAGGCGATCGCTACATCCCTGGAGGTTACTACCGCCACGGTTTTGGTCATCGTGGCCGTTTCTCCGTCGACCAGCTGAACATCACAGTTCCGTAGGTATCTCCCGCCACCATTGTTAACGTCACTGGCCGTTACTCCCTGGCCAGGGAACTCTGTGCGCACCGCGAGGGCGATCCGAATCTGGCTCTGGTTGGTCTCCACCTCACACAGGACGGTGTGGTCGTCTATGTCGGTGACGACGGCGTTCGTCAGGTGAGCCTGCCCGCTACCGATGTAGTCACGGACGTTGGTGTTGGTGACCTGCGCATCAATTCCGGCCCGGATGCCGACCGTACCGCTGAACCCTTTTGCCGTCACCGTGGTTTGAAGCGCCGCCAGGTGGGGATTGTCCATCGAGACTAGCCGCCGCTGCACCACGATAAGCTGGGCGTTCCCGGGGCCGGTGAGGGTGGCCCGGCGGGTGAGCGTACCGCGGCGCAGGTCAAGTTCGCTGCGATCCTCGGAGACCTCCATCTCTCCGGTGGACCACCAGGGACCGTCGCCGATGCGGACGTCGACCGGCAGCCAGTTGGGGATGTTGACCAGGTGCTCTTCTTCCAGTTCGCGGCCGTGGATGATGCCGGTAGTTCGGTTGTAGACACCCGAGAGGTAGGTCCCCGGATAGTGGATCCCGTCATCGCGGCGCTCCGGACGCGCACCGCGCGTGGCCATGTAACCATTGCCCAGGGCGGTCAGAGCCTCCCGATGCCCCTCGTGGGCTGGGTCGAATCCCTCGTAGACCAGCAGCCAGGGATCGGTGCGCGATGCACCCAGATCCAACTGGCCGACACTACCCAGGACGACGTCGGCGCCCGCCGCGTCCAGTTGCTCCCGGTACCCGGCGTGGTCGATTCCTACCACCAGTCCGAAACCGCCGGCGTGTCCTGCCTTGACCCCGGACACGGCATCCTCGATGACCACGGAACGCTCCGGGGATACGCCGAGTCGACGTGCCGCCTCGAGGAACATCGCCGGATCCGGTTTGCCGGGCAAACCTTGATCTGCGGCCACCAGGCCATCAACGATCACATCAAATGCCGGCTCCAGGCCCGCGGCCTCCAACAGAGCCTGCGCGTTACGGCTGGCTGTGACGAGGCCCACGGGGATGCCGCCGCCGCGCAGGCGTTCCAGCAGCGCCACGGTTCCGGGATAGACTTCGACACCGTCACGGGCTAATGCGGTGAGGAACAGGTCATTTTTTCGGGCCCCCAGTCCGGCGACAGACCAGGCATCCGGTCCGTCCTCCGGGCTGCCTGTGGGAAGCTGGATGCCGCGGGAGGTCAGGAAGGCGCGGATGCCGTCTTCGCGGCTGCGTCCGTCCACGTAAAGCCGGTAGTCCCGGTCTGCGTCGAACGGTGGCGTATCCGCTCCCACTCCGGATCTGGAGTCGGCCAGGACGGAGTCGAAGAGCTCCTTCCAGGCCGCCGCATGCACGCTGGCGGTCCGGGTAACGACCCCGTCCATGTCGAACAGCACCGCATCATAGGGCAAAGTTGCGAGATGATTCGACGACAAGGGCGGTGATGTTGATGTCTTCCGAGGATGTGACGGTGCCATGTTAGAGCGGTTCCTCTCGTGCTTCCTGCTCGCATCGAAGGCCGGGGCCGGGGACAGCTGTCCATTGCCAGTTGTTGATTTCCGGCATGTCTTCGCCGTGGGTGCGGATGTACTGGTGGTGTTCGATCAGGGCGTTCTTGAATTTTTCGCGCACGGTGGCCGAGACGTCCTTGAGCCGCGGCACTCTGTCAATCACCGCCATGGCCAAGTGGAACCGGTCGATCCGGTTGAGTACGCACATATCGAACGGTGTCGTCGTGGTGCCTTCCTCTCTAAAGCCGTGAACATGGAAGTTCCCGTGGTTGGTCCGCCGGTAGGTGAGCCGGTGGATCAACCACGGATAACCGTGGTAGGCGAAGATCACTGGCTTGTCCGTGGTGAACAGCGCGTCGAAGTCGGTGTCCGACAGCCCGTGCGGGCCTTCGGACTCGTGTTGCAGCCGAAGGAGGTCTACGACGTTGACCACCCGGATGGACAGATCCGGGAAGTGGGAGCGCAAAAGGTCCACGGCGGCGAGGGTCTCCATGGTGGGAACGTCCCCGGCACAACCAAGCACCACATCCGGTTCCGTGTCCGGGTGTGTGCTGGCCCAGTCCCAGATGCCGATGCCCTTGGTGCAGTGAACGATGGCGTCGTCCATGTCTAGGTATTGCAGCTGTGGCTGTTTGCCGGCGACGATGACATTGACATACTGACGGCTGCGCAGACAGTGGTCGGCCACCGACAGCAGCGTGTTCGCGTCCGGTGGTAGGTATACCCGGATGACCTCGGGTTTCTTGTTGAGCACATGGTCGATGAAGCCGGGATCCTGATGGGAAAAACCATTGTGGTCCTGCCGCCAGACGTGGGAGGTCACCAGATAGTTCAAGGAGGCGATCGGCCTGCGCCACGGGATGCCATTGGTCGTGTCCAGCCACTTGGCATGCTGGTTAAACATCGAGTCCACAATATGGATGAAGGCCTCATAGCAGGAGAAGAACCCGTGCCGACCGGTGAGCAGGTAGCCTTCCAGCCAACCCTGGCAGGTGTGCTCGGACAGGATTTCCATGACTCGCCCATCACGGGCCAGATGATCATCCCCGGGGACTGTTCCGACGTTCCAGGCCCGGTCCGTGGCCTCCAAAACCGCTGTCAGGCGGTTGGAGTTGTTTTCATCCGGGGCGAAGACACGAAAATTGTGCAGATTTGTAGCCAGAATGTCCCGAAGCATCTGCCCGAGCACTCGGGTTGCCTCAACCTGACCGGTCCCGGGTTGTTCTACCGGGACAGCATAGTCGCGGAAATCGGGTATCCGCAGGTCCCGCAATAAAGCGCCGCCATTGGCATGGGGGTTGGCACTCATCCGTCTGTCCCCGGGAGGGTGCAGAATGCGGACCTCTTCGACCGGTTCCCCGGAGTCGTCGAAGAGCTCCTCCGGGCGGTAGCTGCGCAACCAGTCCTCCAGGACCTTCCGGTGGCTATCGTTTTCCCGTGCCGCACTGAAGGGAACCTGGTGGGAGCGCCAGGACCCTTCCACGTCCTGCCCGTCCACTTCGGCCGGGCCGGTCCATCCTTTGGGGGAACGCAGCACAATCATCGGCCAGCGGGGCCTTTCCGTCTCTCCGCTTTCGCGGGCACGGTGCTGGATCTCCCGAATGTCATCAAGACAGGTGTCCAGTGCTCGGGCGAAATCCTGGTGCATCTGTTCCGGATCGTGACCCTCAACGTAGTAGGGGGTATGCCCGTAGCCGCGCAGCAAGTCGTCCAACTCGTCATGGTCAATCCGTGCCAGGACGGTGGGACTAGCGATCTTGTAGCCATTGAGGTGCAGGATCGGCAAAACGGCTCCGTCGCGTGCGGGATTCATGAACTTATTGGAGTGCCAGCTGGCTGCCAGCGGGCCGGTTTCCGCCTCCCCGTCGCCCACCACGGCCGCAACAATAAGGTCGGGGTTGTCGAAGGCTGCCCCGTAGGCGTGTGAGAGAGCGTATCCCAGTTCCCCCCCTTCGTGAATGGAGCCAGGGGTTTCCGGAGCCACATGGCTGGGAATACCCCCGGGGAAGGAAAACTGCTTAAACAGCTGTTTCATCCCCTCCAGGTCCTGGCCCACGTCTGGGTAGGTCTCGCTGTAGGTCCCTTCCAGCCATCCCGCCGCCACCGGGCCTGGACCGCCATGGCCGGGGCCCATGATGTAGATCATGTTGAGATCGCGTTTGATGATGCTGCGGTTTAAATGCGCGTAGATGAAGTTCAACCCCGGGGTGGTACCCCAGTGCCCCAACAATCGAGGTTTGATGTGTTCGGGCTGCAACGGCTCGCGCAGTAGGGGATTGTCCATCAGGTAGATCTGTCCGACGGACAGATAGTTCGCTGCTCGCCACCAGGCGTCAAGGTGGGTGAGTTCGGTCGGTGTCAGGACACCACCATCAGAGTGCGTTCTAGCAGTGTTATTTATCATGTCCTCTGTGCTTTCCCTCGGATTGTCGATGATCTGAGCTACTGCCCTGCACTTCGTGGCCAAAACCGCAGGAGCGGAAGACTAGTGCTGGAGCAACGTCTCGTTCACAATGTTCCGGGAGGTCGAAAACCCCTGCATAGGAAAGATATGGCGGAAACAGTGAGCGTGGTCGTGGGTCGGGGTTAGTCCAAGGTGGCGAGCAGCTCAGTACAGGCCTGCTCGCACCGGCGGCAGGCCTCGGCGCAGACCGTGCAGTGCTCGTGCATCTCAGCGTGGCGGGCGCATTCTTCTCCACAGGCCTGGCAGGCAGTACGACAAGTCTCCAGGACGGAGCGGATAAGGGTGACATTCCAGTCGGTGGGCCGGGAGAGCATCCGGCCGGTGGCCGTACAGATGTCAGCACAGTCGAGGTTGAGGCGGATACAGGTGGTCAGCTCCGCGACCATGTCCTCACCCAGGCAGGCATCCGCGCAGGCGGTGCAGGTCTGGGCGCACTCGAAGCAGACGGCGATGCATTCGGCCAGTTTGTCCTTGTCGATCTGGCCTAGGTCCTTCGGGTGGGTCTCCAGCATGGCGCGTATGTGATGGGTCATGTCGTGCTCCATATCTCAATTCGGTCCGGGAAGGCGGGCCGGTCGAGCCGACCGGCCCACACCCTCGACCCTAGAGGCCCGACTGGCCGGAATCCAGGGCTGGACCATGAAGATTTCATGAAGAACCGCAACCTCCACCTAGCGGCTACCAGCCGCTAGAAACTCCCTAAGTAACGTGGCGAATGCTCGGCCGTAGCTACGCCGAGTGGGTCGGCCACAGGCTCCCAAGAGCCGGACGCTGCCCTACCCACAGCCTCCACCCAGTGGCACCTATCGAGCAGGAGGAGTGATAAACCACGACGCACTTGAAGCACCATCCCTCGCTGAGTCTCAGCTCCTGCACCAACCAAGAAACCTAGAAAGCATTATCATGAAGCGCACCATTGCCCTCGCCGCCCTCGCCCTGACCTCCTCCCTGGCCCTGGCCGCCTGCACGGACGACACTGCATCCGATGCCCCCGAGACCACGACCACCACCACCTCGGAGACGGCCACACAGTCCTCCGAGGAGACTGGCATGAACGATCAGATGGGTGCAGAGGGCCATGACCATCCGGCTGATGGTGGGCAACCCCCGGCAGGGATCGCAGCAGAGGAAAATCCCACCTACCCGGTGGACACCGAGGTCGTCCTCACCGCGGACCACATGCCGGGCATGGAGGGTGCTGAGGCGACGATCGCCGGTGCGTTTGACACCACGACCTACTCGGTCAGCTACACCCCCACCGACGGCGGGGACCCGGTCACCGACCACCGGTGGGTGGTCCACGAGGAGCTTGTCGATCCGGGCCAGGCCCCCCTGCCGGAGGGGTCCGAGGTCGTCTTGGATGCCGAGCACATGTCGGGAATGAAGGGTGTGGAGGCCACCATCGACTATTCCACGGATGAGACGGTCTACATGGTTGATCTCACCGTCGACGGGATGACCATGACCAATCACAAGTGGGTCACCGAAAGCGAGATCGCCCCGGCAGAGTAAGACCCACCAACCGCAACCTCAGCACCCCAGGCTCCTCCACCATCTGGTTGAGGTTCCTGGGTGCTTACCTCTTTGGTTTCTGCCCTAGGACGAGTTAGTCCTCGTCCTGGGTGAGCACCTGTCGGGCCAGTCGGTAGGCGTGGTCGTTCCATCCCTGGCGGACGACGTCGCGGACGAGTCAGGAGCATCCCACCGGTGGTGGCTGCCCGTGACGGGGATGTTCCCTTGGTGACGGCCGCTCTAGACGGCGTGGCGGATGTCCTCTGAGTGGGCAGAGACGGTACATCGTGGCCCGCTTGTCTGCCGGGTGAACCGGCCATAGCCATCAGGATGCGAAATGAGCCCCCCACCAAATCCCGCACCGGTCATCGTCACCGGGGATGACCTGGTCTCATTGGTTGGAGCTTATCTTCGCGAAGCAGCTACGTACCGTGCCCAGAGTTACTCGGGTTGTGGTCGGTGATACTCGACTTGTGTACTACGAACCGCAGGACCAGACCCCCGCCAGTGGAGCGAAGGCGGAGTGGGTCCAGACCAGCTTGTTCCAGGGCGGATTCGAAGGCATCGGCCTCGATGAGGCGGTGCGGGGAGCCATCGACGGTGCTGTTGCAAAGTTGGGGCAGTAGGAAGAGCGACGCGAAATAATCACAGCCATGGGTATCTTCTCCGGTCGTCATTTCCCCCGTGACATCATTCTGTGGGCAGTGCGGTGGTACTGCCGCTACGGGGTGAGCTACCGCGATCTGGAGGAAATGATGACTTCAGCGGGGCGTGCCGGTCGATCACACCACGATCTACTGCTGGGTCCAGAAATACGCCCCTGAGCTGGACAAGCAAACACGGTGGTACCGGCAGGTACCTGACTGGCAGGCCAGTTCCTGGCGGGTGGATGAGACCTATATCCGGGTCGGGGGAAAGTGGTGTTATCTCTATCGGGCGATCACCGCCGGTGGCCAGACCCTGGACTCTTACCTCTCTCCGAAGCGGAACGTGGCCGCAGCGAAGCGTTTCCTGGCCAAGGCCCTCAGATCCAATGCGTCAGCCGGGTATCCCAGAGTGATCAACACCGATAAAGCACCCTCACTAGCCAGGGCAATCGCCGAGTTGAAGTCAGAGGGAATCTGCCCGCCAACAGTGGAACACCGGTAGGTGAAATACCTCAACAACATCCTGGAAGGCGACCATGGTCGGCTGAAGCGGATCCTCGGGCCGAAAGGCGCGTTTAAGAACCGGACATCTGCATATCGGACGTTGAAAGGGATGGAGGCGATGCACTCATTGCGGAAAGGGCAAGGCACGATGTTTGCCTACGGGCAACCGAACCCGGACGTGGTGATCGTCAACCGGGTCTTCGAGACGGCCTGAGAACGCCCACACGCAGCGGTCATCAGGGAATGAAAAACTGAGTTTTTGCGGCTTTCCCCCCAACTTTGCAACAGCACCGGTTGATGTTGCAGGTGGGGATGTGGCCGAGGTTGTTCAGTGGCGCGATCTTTTCGACCAGCAGCACCACAGTGGCCATCAACCCGATCATGCCGCCGCTAGCAGCAGAACTCCCAGCCTCCAGCCGGCAACAGGGGCGGTCAGAGTGGCCTGGCCGCCGTTCTCGACGGGGTGTGGTGGTCGGGTCCCGGCCTGTCACCGGGCGAAACGGGCGATAGCGTCGGTGACTTCCTGGAACTTGGCGTCGGCCTCCTCTCCGCCTAACTGGGCGGCGTCACGGACGCAGTGTTTCATGTGGTCATCGAGTAGTCCCAGGGCAACGCTGCGTAGGGCAGCATTGACCGCGGAGATCTGGGTAAGGATGTCGATGCAGTACTGTTCCTCGTCGACCATGCTGTGCAGGCCCCGGGCCTGGCCCTCGATGCGCTTGAGGCGGGCGAGATAGCGATCCTTGTCGTTGATGTAGCCATGGGTGGTGTGACAGGTGTCGGCCCCACCCGAGGAGGAAACGGTCTGATCAGGGGTGCGAGTATCCACAATGGTCTCCTTGCTGAAAAAAGAGGGCAGGTATGTCCTGAGTCAGTTGCGGGTCGATCAGGATGGAAAGCCCGAGGGTATGGAATGAGGCGTGAGGACCTCATGGTCCCCACGCCCTGTGGCGTTATTCGGATAAGTAGTCGGCAAATTGTCGGCCCGGAGGGGCCTGCCGGGTGGGGCCGGGGGAGAGGTCAGGAGCAGGTACTTGGGGACGGAGGTTTGAGTGTTATTGGAGGGACTCAGCCGCAGGAGGAGGACACGGGGTTCCTTATCGCTAGAAAAGGATGCGGATTAGGCGGTGACCGGCTGCCGCACGGAGGGGCGAGCGGGCTGCGGTGAGGAACTGGTGTTGTCGTGGGAGGGCTTGAATCTACGCAGCGTGAGGGAGTTGGAGACCACGAACACCGAGGAGAAGCCCATCGCAATGCCCGCCAACCCCGGGTTGAGGAAACCGATCGCGGCGACCGGGATCAGCACGACGTTGTAGGCGAACGCCCAGAACAGGTTGCCCTTGATGGTGCCCAGCGTGCGACGTGACAGACGGATGGCATCGCCCGCGGAGCGCAGGTCGTTGTTCATTAAGGTGATATCGGAGGCCTCGATGGCCACATCCGTGCCCGCCCCCATGGCCAGACCCAGATCGGCCTGGGCCAGGGCGGCCGCGTCATTGACGCCGTCGCCGACCATGGCGACCTTCTTGCCCTCATGTTGCAGCTTCTCGATGACCGCGACCTTGTCCTGCGGCATGACCTCGGCACTCACGTTGGCCGCATCGATGCCCACCTCTTGAGCGACGGCGGCCGCGGCCTTCGCGTTATCGCCGGTGAGCAGGTACGGACTCAACCCCAGCCTGCGGAACTGGGCGACCGCTTCCGCTGAGGAGTCTTTGATGGCATCGCGCACCACGACCACACCGGCGGGCTGGTCATCGACGTAGACGGCCACCGGGGTCGCGCCCTGCGACTGTGCGTGGTCGAAGGCGGTGGTGAGGTCACGGGGCAGCTGGCCGGCGGGACGGCCGACGGTGACGACGTGACCCTTGACGGTGGCCGTGACGCCCCGGCCGGCGGTGCTGTCGAAGTCGGTGGCCTCCTGGATGTTCCCGGAGCGCTCGGCCTCGGCGACAATCGCCTTGGCGATGGGGTGCTCGGAGCCTGCTTCGACGGCCGCCGACAAGGCGAGGACCTCGTTGTTGGTGTAGCCGTCGGCGGCGTGGACGCCGGTGACCGACATGACCCCGGAGGTGACGGTGCCGGTCTTGTCCATGACGATGGTGTCGACCTGGCGGGTGGATTCGAGGACCTCCGGGCCCTTGATCAACAAGCCCAGCTGCGCGCCCCGGGAGGTGCCCACCAGCAGGGCGGTCGGGGTGGCCAGTCCCAGGGCGCATGGGCAAGCGATGATCAGCACCGCGACTGCGGCGGAAAAGGCCCAGTTCGCCCCGCTGCCGAGGGCGAGGTGGACGATCAGGGTGATGATGGAGACGACAATGACCGTCGGGACGAAGACCGAGGAAATCTTATCCACCAGGCGCTGGACCGGGGCTTTTTTCGCCTGGGCGTCAGTGACCAGCTTGGCCATCTGGGACAGCGTGGTCTCCGAACCTGTGCGGGTGACTTCGACCAGCAGTCGACCGGAGGTGTTGATCGTCGCGCCCGTGACCGGGGTGCCGGGGGCGGCCTCGACGGGAACGGACTCGCCGGTCAGCATCGACTCGTCGATGGCCGAGGTGCCCTCGATGACACGACCGTCGGTGGCGATCTTCTCACCCGGGCGGACGACGAAGACGTCACCGACTGTCAGCTGGGAGACCGGGACGCGGACTTCCTCACCGTCGCGGATCACCGCGGCGTCTTTCGCACCCATGTCCAGCAGGGACTTCAGCGCCGCGGAGGACTGGCCCTTGGCGCGGACCTCAAACCACCGGCCGAGCAACAGGAAGGTGATGACTACGGCGATGGTCTCGAGGTAGATGTGGTCCATGCCGTCATGGCGGGGCAGCAGGCTCACCTCCATGACCATGCCGGGGTGCCCGGCGTTGCCGAAAAACAAGGCCCACAGCGACCACAGATACGCAGCGGTAGTGCCCAGAGACACGAGCGTGTCCATCGTGGTCGAGCGGTGACGCAGGTTGGTTAAGGTCGCCCGGTGGAACGGGGCGCCACCGTAGAAGTAGATCAGGGTGGACATGACGAGGAGGGCCCACTGCCAATTCATGAACTGCAGGGACGGGATCATCGAGATCGCGACCACCGGAACGGAGAGGATCGTCGACCCGATCAGACGCGACTTCAGGTCTGTGGCCTCGGCCTCGCGGGCCTGTTCGTGGCGGTCACCGACCACCTCGGTGTCCTCCTCCGGGCCGCTGTCCACGGCGGAGGCGTGTTGATCCCCCATGGTGAACGCGTCGTACCCGGCACCCCGCACGGTTTCGATCAGCCGATCGGCGTCGACTTTGGTGGGGTCGTAACTGACGGAGGCGGATTCGGTGGCGAAGTTGACGGTGGCCTCCACGCCATCGAGCTTGTTGAGCTTGCGCTCCACCCGCCCTGAGCACGACGTACAGGTCATGCCGGTGACGCCCAGATCGACCTGGAGTAGGTCAACCGACGGTTGAGTCTGAATCATCAGTGATCAGTCCTTCAGCAAACAGTGGTGAGGTGCATCTCCGAGGTCCCAAAAGGCCCGCCCACAGATGCACCGTCGGGGATATCGAACCGGCATGGCTGGGCCTGATGGGCATATCCAGCAGGGTTGGCCCGGCCGTGTCTACCCGAGGCGGGGACCGGGCCCAGGGATTAGGGCTTGACGGTGTAGCCGGCTGTCGTGACAGCGGCGACAACATCGTCGTCGGTGAAGTTTTCACCCGTGACGGTCACCTGCCCGGATTCCACGGTGGCCTCCACCATGGTCACACCGGCGACCTCGCCGATCTCCTCCTCCACGGAGGACTTGCAGTGCCCGCAGGTCATGCCTTCGATGATGTACTTCTTTGTTACGGCGCTCATCAGATGATCCTTTCCTTGATGTCCTGAAGGGCAGGAGTGGAGATGCCCAACAACCTTCAACCTATACCCATGGGGGGTATCAGTCAAGGAGGTGTCTGCCCCTAAGCGTCCCGTTCGGCGGGCAGGACTTCCGGAACGGCCGCGATCGTTGCTGCACTTCTTGTACAAAATGTACGTTAAAGGGTATGGGCATCACGGTCACCCTCAGTCAGTTCCGCAGCGAACAAAGCCACTATCTTGATGCCGCCCAACGTGAACCGGTCACCATCCTCAGTCGCGGGCCCCGCCGCCGGGCGGTGGTGGTCTCCCCGGACTTCTACGACCGGGCGGTTCAGGCGCTGGAGGATGGCGAGGATATCCGTGCCGCAGCGGCTGCCCGCCAGGAGGCGGGCGGTGTCTCCCACGAGGAGTTCACGTCCGACCTCGAACTGGACTGACCTGCCTGTCCATACCTGTGCCGCGGTATTTGATCATCGATAAGCTTTCAACTGCGACAGCCCTTCGCACGCTGGCCCGGCAATGGCAGCAGTGATTGCCACCGCCATCGACGCCCTGGCCCACGTTCCGCCGTCTCGGCGGAGTGGAAAAGTTGCGGGGCGGCGACGGGGAGTGCTGTAGCTGGGTAGTCCACGGCCGTCAATGACGGTGAGCTGATCAGCGTCTCGGTTCCAAGGAAGACAGGCACTCATACTCGCATCGTTGAGTGGGATGAGACCGGTCCCTGGCGTTCCTGCGCATGACGCATGACTGCCGAACCTGAACAAATAAGGAATGGACAGCTGAGGCACGCTGCATCAGGCTGCTAGCGGGGCCTTTTTCGTTGCCCGTATCGGGTCAGACCCCGCGGCTTGTACACCGCCAGCACCGTAGCCACCAGCAATACCAAGGCTGCTGCCACGGAGTGGAGGACCGGGGAGAAATTCCGCACGGCCTCCAGCCCCACGCCCGGGTCTGCCGCCACCCGGGCAAGATACTCGAAGGTCTGCATGTACAGCACCAACACACCTGTCGCCACCACAGTGAGCCCCAGCTTGAACACCACCCAGTAGTGTCGGAACAATCCCCACGTCGTCCCCAGGGATTGAAGGACGCCGGTCACCAGCGAGGCCACCTCCAGGGGAACGAGCGCCCACCACGCCACCTGCTCCATCACCCGATACGTCCCCCGGGCCGCCATCTCATCCGCGCTCACTATCCCCATGACCGCCATCGCGATAAAGGCGAGCACCATCCCGAGCCAGCCGACCGAGCAGACCACATGTGCCACCAGCGCGGCCTTGCGTATTCGTGGGGTCATCACTCTCGCCATTAGAGGTGCTCCTGGACCAGGAACGCCCCCTCGGCCGGCATCCCCAACCCATGGCGACTGGGCCCATGGTTGCCGTCTCCAAATACCAGTACCAGCACGACCGAGTCATGCGCCTGAAGGCTTCGCGGTCATCCGGAGGAAAACACCGCACGATCACCACCTCGCAGACCAAGGGGCGTCTCACCCTCGTGGCTGTAGCCGCCGGCACGGTCTCATCCGCCGGCGTCGGTGGCGCCACGGCCGCCACCTTGCAAGCCCCGGCCGAGGTCGAGGCTCCGGTCTCCCCGGAGGCTGCCACCGTCGAGGTGGATTTGGCCACCAACGACACGGCCCTGTCCTCGAGTGGGACGCAGGCCGCACCGCAGATTCTCGCGATCTCCGAATTCAAGCCGGTCGCCAACATCGACGAGCAGCTGGACAAGGCCATCCAGTACAACGCCGAGCGGGCCGAGAACGAGCGCGCTGCCCGCGCGCCCTCGGTGGTCAAGCCCGCTGAAGGCACCTTCACCTCCGGTTCCGGCGTGCACTGGGGAACCCTCCACGCGGGTATCGACATCGCCAACGTCGTGGGTACCCCGATCCTCGCGGCGATGGGCGGCACTGTCATCGACTCCGGCCCGGCCTCCGGTTTCGGGCAGTGGATCCGCATCCAGCACGATGATGGCTCGATTGCCGTCTACGGTCATATGGAGACTCTCGACGTGACCGTTGGAAAACGCGTCACCGCTGGTCAGAGGATCGCTGGCATGGGCAACCGGGGGTTTTCCACCGGCTCTCACCTGCACTTCGAGCGTTACCCGACTGGCAGCGGGGCGGTCGACCCGTTGCCCTGGTTCGCCGAGCACGGCGTCACCTTCTAACCTTCCCGCACTCACCAGGACCGGCCCCGGCACCGGAACCGGCGGCAGTGACTGGGCGTGAGGCACCCGCCTCAGACGGCAGAGACGCTTCTCACTCATCGCCGACACAGCCCGGACTTGATAGCTTATCCAGGCAGGGCAGACCGGGGCACAGGGGAGGCAGTCCGTGCTCGTCATATATGGGGGCGGCGAGCGTCCCGCCAACGAGGAGCAGGTGCCGTAATCCACGTTTAGTGGGATACTTCCGTAACCTGCCTTCTCCTGCGCCAGCTGACGAGGCCGGTAACCGCAGGCCATGCAAGAGCCAGCATCGCGAGAACCAACAGGGGCGTATCCCCCATGCGCGCATACGGCGTCAAACCAGTATGAAGGGGAACGGTTGCCGTCAGCAGTTCGTTCGTGCCCAGGCCACTGAGTTGTGAGACTGTGCCGTCGGGCTGGATAACTGCGGAGTATCCGGTGGGGGCAGCCTGGAGAACGGTGCGGCCAAACTCGCGGGCACGCATCCGGGATGCGGCCACTTCAATTGCAGGTACTTCCTCGGTCACAAAAGACGCGGCGTTGGTCGGTGCGAGGAGTAGCTGCCCACCATTGCGAACGGCATCGGCGACCCGGTCGGCGAAGAAGACCTCATAGGAAATGACGATCCCCAATCGTGGTGTCCCGCTGGGATCGAGCACCGCCGGTCCCTCTCCGGCAATGGCGTCGCGGGGGATGAACCGTGCGTCCTCGCTGAGTCGTTCAATCAGATTGCGCATAGGGATGTACTCGCCGAACGGCACACGATGATGCTTCTCATAGCGTCCTAACCGGGTCCCGTCCGGTCCCCACACTATGGATGCGTTCCGGAAATGTTGATCCTCGAATTCGGTAATTCCGACAACGATGTTCGTGTCGAGTTGCCTAGCCAGTTCAGCGAAAGCTGCATCAACGCGCGTCCCGTCGATTGAGCCGTCGATATTGACGACGTTTTCGGGCAGCAGAACCAGATCAGGGTCCCCGGTGATATCTTCGGCAGCCTGTAGGTGCCGGCGGGTCGTATCAAACGGATCGGTATTGACCGCGCGAAGCCCGCGGGGGCCTCCACCCTGCACGAGCACGACGTCAAGGCTGCCTTCTGCCGTATCATCTGCGATCGTTGGCGCGAACGCCGGTACCGCGAGTACCACGACCACTGCGACCACGGATGCTGCACGGGCTCGTCTCGGCCCGAAGATGACAGCGGTAACAACGGCCCCCGCAACTGCGGCCAACGCGGTCACCAGGAGAGTCCCACCCAGGGGCGCTGCCGCCACGAAAGGACCATCGGTCTGGCTGTATCCGAAAGCGGACAGCGGGAAACCGCCGAACGGGAACCGGTGCTGCACAGCCTCCAATAACACCAGGGCAGCAGGGGTGAGCAGCCACCAGCCCGACCAGCGGCTGCGAAAAGCCGCCTCGTTAGGCGATACCGCGGCAACCAGCATTAACAGTAGCGCCTGAACGGCAACAACAGCAGCATATCCGGCAGTGTTGAAGTCGGTGAGCCAGCGCAGAGCAAGAGCGTAGTGCGCCACCCCGCCCAACCCACCGAGCCACAAACGGTTACGTAGTGGTTGACCTGCCAAAGCCAGCATGAACATAGTCACGCCCACCGGGAACAGCACCCACCAACCGCGTGGCGGCAGCGCCAGCCACCAGACCACCGCAGCTCCCATCATGAGCGCGGTGGGACCGGCCAATCTGCGCCAGTTATCGCCGGCTATCCCCCGGGAAAGACGTGAGACTGTCACGTCTGCTGCAGTACTAGCCTTCACCGGAGATCACGGCCTTCTTCGGGTTGCTGCTCGGTTGTGAATATATGCCCAATCTTTCGAGTCATGTTACAGCAACTTTCAGTACTTTCCCAGTGGATCTGGGGGTGTCCGGCAAAGCGTTGACGAATCCGGATTTAGTGCAGGCCGGAGACGACCAGGTTGATGAAAAACAGGTTGAAGATTATCGTGGCCGGGGCCAGGATATTGATCCACGCGGCCTTGTGATCGCGCCACTCGGCCGTGGCACGGGCATGCAGGTAGGCGGCATAGAGCACCCAGGAGATAAAGGATGCGGTCTTCTTCGGATCCCATCCTCAAAACCGGCCCCACGAGGCCTCCGCCCAGATCGCACCCAGAACAATGCCCAACCCCAGCACGGGCAACGTAATGATGGCGGACTTGTAGGCCAGGGCGTCAAGCTTTTTCGCACTCGGCAGCGGCTTGGCCACAGCACCGAAGAAGCCACGCTCCGCACCCTTCGGCTGCCAGATACGCAGCCGTTGGGAAATATGTACAAGTACATCTCCATGATCTGCGTGGACAAGCTGCAGGTCATCGACTTCCGCGCGACACGGTGCACACCACTGGCCCCAAGCATTGAGGACGACGACCTCGCCTTCAAAATCAGACAGGCTGATCTCCTCACCCTCCTCCATCAGCGACGGGCCGGAGAAATCCGGCAGCGGGGCACGTTCCTCCTTTGCATAGATAATCTCGGTTTGGGGACGATGACTGGGACGTAGTAGCTGAAGGTTTTCGGGATGCCTGCGGATCGGATGATTGGGAAATTCCACTTTGGAAATGGCACCCGCTTCTTCCGTGGGTTTTGACTCGACGCCCGCCATTTACTTGGTTCGATTTGCGCGGGACCTCCGAGTAGTCCATCAGCAGAGTTGATTGATCTGTTTGCCCCGAATAGAATTCACGGTCCGGGGAGTCGGTGGGCAAGCTTTTGGTGATATTAGCGACGAAATGCATGGGGTTCATCTCCGTGGCTAATCAAGCAAACTACGATACTGCTTACGCGCCTTCATTGAGTGGATGACGGCTTCAGTACCGTCATCCCAGAGAAGAACGACAATCTCCAGCCACCGCATAGAGGAATCAAATCCGAGCCGAGGTTCACGCTGCGGGCGATCCTCGTCGAGTGACGCTTTGTATACACATCCCGAAGTGGCTGCAGTGAGCGAGGATTCCGGTTCGATACCGTGCTTTTCAGCGCTACGGCGGACCTCGATCTCAAATGGCGTTTTTTAGAGCCTTGCGGATTGCCTGCGATCGCGACAACCCGTGTGTGGCGGCATACTGGTCGAGATGAAAGACTTCGCTAGGGGAGAGGCGGATGGAAACAACTTGCGCGGCTTCCCCATCCCGTGGTTTTCGCCCGCGTTTCCGTAGCATCTCCACGTCGTAGCCTTCTTCGGCTTCGGCTACCCATGTGTCAATCTGCTCTTCGCTAATCGGCTTGCCGTTTATCGTCTTCATGCAATATATCGTAATACGGAATTGCAGTCGATACTGTGGCCTAAAGGTGGCCGAACACTTAAAACCGGTCGAGTTCAAATTTAACGTGTAGCGTTATTGACGCTTCGCGTTATGGGGGATAGGGTGAAGCATGATTCAGTCGTTCGGGAATCGACAAACAGAACTGGTGTTTCTGCGTGAGCCGGTTCCGAAATTAGATCCTCGGATCCACAAGTCGGCGAACAAGAAACTCCACCAGCTCGATGCGGCAGTCTCTCTTGACTCCCTCGGTGTGCCGCCCGGGAACCGCCTAGAGGCGCTCAAGGGCGACAGGAAAGGGACTTTCAGCATCCGGGTCAATGACCAGTGGAGAATCACTTTTCGCTGGACGAGCGCGGGGCCGAGCAAGTGACCATCGAGGACTACCACTAAGGAACGCCATGTCGGAGAAGCTTTACCCTCCGGTTCATCCTGGGGAGATTCTTCTCGAGGATTTCATTGAGGGATTTGAAATCACTCAGCACAAGCTTGCCGTATCGATCGGGGTGCCCCCTCGTCGTATCAACGAGATCGTGCACGGGAAACGCGAAATTACAGCTGACACCGCGCTCCGGCTCGGAAAGTACTTTGGCGTCGAGCCTATGTTCTGGATGAATCTGCAGAACCAGTATGAGATTGAGGTGGCGGAGGACAAGGCCCTTGCCGAGATCGAACAGATTCAGCCGGTCCAAGCTGCCTCGGCATAGGCCCGAATTAGGGAATCTGGGGCCGTCGCCTCGTCGACTTCAGCTCCGAGCGCCGCTTCTTTGCTTCGAGACGGCGCCGTAGCGAGCCACTCGTCGGCTTCGTTTTGCGCCGCGGGAGAGGGGGGGGGCGAGGGCCTCGCGCAACAGGACGGCCATGCGTTCGCGTGCCTCAGCTCGGTTGCGCACCTGCGACGGCTGGATCGACGCAGACACGGTGAGGACGGAGCCGTCCAAGCGGTGCTCGAGGTTGCGCAAGATGCGGCGGCGTTGGGCGTCGGTAAGCGATGTGCATTCGGCGACATCGATGGAAAGCTGGACTTTGCTGTCCGTCGTGTTGACGCCCTGGCCGCCCGAACCGACGATTTCGCGAAACGCTCCGCGAGATCGGCGACGGCGATGACCGCACCGTCGGGGATCCCCGGGCCGGGCGCGATGGTCAGGTCGTTCATGCCGCCCAGCCTAGGTGCGCTACAACCCTTTCTCGTCTCGGCGGAAGCGGAGACCGCGTCGCGACGGACGGGATTCAGCCTCAGTATTATCCTCGTCGCCGGTTGCGTCGAGTGCTTTTTGCTCCTCCTTCTCCCGTCGGGCTTCGATTTCAGCGGCCTTCGCAAGCAGCCGGTCGTCGTTCATGTCGCGAATTTTCTCGGTGGCTTTCTGCGCCTGATCCACCGCAGACTGGCGGGCGCGGTTCGCGGCATTGACTGTGTCTTCCGCTAGCGACATCACAGATTGACGCCAGCCTTGGACCTGGAGACGTTCCGCATCCTCCACACTCATCCGCACATGCTGCGCGAACGCGCTGATGATGTCGTGAATACTGTTCGCGTGTGCGGTGATGTGGCGTGCGCGAATTGGGCTGGTCACCCAGACCTGATTGCTCAGTTTGGCTGCATCGCGGATGGCTGAATCCATCGCGAGCAAACGGCGGGTGGTCGATTCCAATCGAGCCTTGCGCGCTTCGACGATTCCTTCCCGATGAGAATCCAGCTGGGCCGGCTCAAACTCGTTCACGTGAGCGATCTCTATGACATATATCCGATCATGTAGGTAGATGCTCCGAGCAGCGACACCTAACCAAAGCGGTAGATCCTCCTTCAGGTCTTCAAGAAGGGCCTCAACTTTCTTGGAATTGTTCTGATGCTTCCGAAGTTGATCAACTGCGTCATCGAGTTGTTCGATGGCGTAAGACTCGATGCCATTCAGCGCTGATCCTAGGTGGTCGACCTTCGACCAAGTGGTTGCTGAAACGCTGCTACTGCGTCGGTAGAGTTCGTCAGCTTCTTCAATCGTGTACTGGATACCGCCAAGCTGGGCCAGCGCATCAATTCTGCGCTGGCGAAGGAGAACATCGAGCTTCTCATCGATAAACTCCAAATACTCCTTGATTTCCGCGAGCGGCTCGGGCTGGCTCCGAGCACGTGGGTGCGGACCGTCGTACGCGATGCCCTCCACGCCTCCCGCTCGGAGGAGTTGGACGCCGCCGTGGCGGCGGACCTGCTCGGGGTCGAGGCGCGTGTGCAGGCGTCGGCGGACGCTCGTGAGCCGGCTGCCCAGGTGCGCCCGCTGGCGATCAACGTCAACGACTTGGATCGCCGCGCGCGCCGGTGAGGCGGTGGCGCTGTCGTCGGAGGTGCCCGAGCTGATCGAGCTGCTGCGCGAGGTCCGCGCCTTGCTCGGGGATCGGACGGTCGCATGAGCACCACCCACTACAGCCCGAGCACCAGCGCCGCCGACACCGAGCACTATATCCGCGGGAAGGAGGACGAGCGGGGCGTCGCGATCACGTGCGAAGTGCCGGGAGGCCCTGGCGCATTCTCGGCGCGCGCACGGGCGCTCACGCAGAACACTACGCGCGAGGTCGAGGCGCTGCATTACCGGCAGTCTTTCAGCGACGAGGAGTTCGACCCGAAGAACCCGGAGCACGTGCAGCGGGTGAACGATCTCGGCTATCAGCTCGCGAAGAGGATGCACCCCGACTCGGACTGCCTCGTGGTCAGTCACGTGGATGGCCGGGGCAGAAAGCCGCATAACCACATCTTGGTCATCAATCACAGCAACCGGACCGGAAAGGCGCTCTCAGACTACCGGACGTTCCACGATCGCAAGGCCGGGAACCAGCGGGGCGTGCAGTCGGCGAACGACGAGCTGATGCGAGAGCACGGGCTCTCGGTCGTGAAGCGGCTGGAGCACGCGCCGAAGGACTGGGAGCTGCGCCGCGAGGACTTCGCGGAGGGCGGGCTCGACCGCGAGGACTTCGCGGAGGGCGGGCTCGACCGCGAGATGGGTGACCGGATGAGCGCCGCACTGGCCGACCCCCGCGTGGTGGACAAGGCCGGTCTCGAAGCGGTGATCGAGGAGCAGAACTAGCAGCTCGACGACGCCGGGGAACGTGTGCCGAGGATGCGGCTGCACAGCCCCGTCAGCAAGAAGGGCAAGCGCGCCGGGCAGGAGACCTGGACGCTCTACATCGAGGACCGCCGCGGCGAGTCCGGCCGCGCCGATCGCCGCAAACGCGCGAGCGCGCTCTCGGCGGACTTCACCCCGGAGGGCGCGCAGGCGTTCTTCGACTACCACCAGCAGCAGATGGAGCAGGAACATGAGCGCAGCGCTCGACAGGCTGAAGCAGCAGAACGGGCCCGTGCAGTCGCCGCAGCCGCTCGGCAGTCCGGAGACGATGGAGCTGTTGACCTCGATCCTCGCCGCCGTCGAGGCGCAGAATACGAGGATCGCCACGCTGACCGAGCAGCAGAAGAAGCTCGCGGGGTTCGTGAAGGTCATGGACGAGGAGACGACGAGGCGGCTGGAGCGGATCACGGCCCCGGCGTCGACCTCCTCGCCCTTCAGCGACGTGTCCGCGAGGATCGCGAGTATCGAGAGCAGGCAGAACGAGATCGCGAGCACGCTCGGCGAGTTCGCGCAGAGTCTCAACGGCGAGAGCTTGAACGCCGCGTCGCGGAGCTTGGTCGCGGAGGCGCAGAAGAATCGCGCGGCTACGGCCTCGGCGATTGAGGGGCTGAAGGCGCAGGCCGCGGCGAACCAGAAGCTCGTGAGCCAGGTCGGTGGCGCGGTCCAGCGGTTCGAGAAGCGGACCGAGGAGCGGGTCGAGAAGGCCGTCGAGCAGATCACTGGGGAAGCCACCGCCACGATGACCGCGAACCTCGACGCGTCGAACGCGCGGGCCGAGCGGATCATCGCCGCGACTGCGAAGCTGGAGGCGCGACAGCTCTGGTCGGCCGTCGCCGCCATCTGCCTTGCTCTCCTACCGGTGGCCGTGGTCATCGCTGGGCTCTGGATGGGCATCGCCGGGCTCATCACGGGCGTTCAGTGGGCGCAGGACGTGGACGGAAGCCTGTGGCTCGGGATCGGGCGTTGGCTCGTGGTCGGTGTGGGCCTCGCCGGGGCTGGCTACGGCCTCTTCACGTCTGTCCGCTGGGTCGCTGGCCTCGTGGAGACCTGGAAGGGCCGCGAGATGTCGAAGTGGCCGAGGTGGCAGTGATCGCTGGATCCGCTCGAACTACCGGTTCCGATCAGCGGTCGAAGGATTTTCGCAGCAGCCGGACCTGCGGCGTCGGTGCCGCCGCCGTAGCCTGACGAGCATCCCCGCCATGACGGCCATCACGACGGCGGTCCCAGCACCGATGATCCAGGGGTTACCGAGGAGCCCACCGACGCCTGCGAGTGCTCCGCCCGCCGCGATGAACGGCAGGCCGCAGCAGAGCAGCAACGGAAGCGCGCAGCATGCCAGCAAGAGCAGCCCGGTCCCTGCAGCGACGACGGGACCGGCGCGCCGTTCGTCGCGGTCCAGATCGGCGCTCATCGTCTGCACCGCTTCAGGATGAGATCTCCCCGATTGCCTGCGTTGCCGTTCATGCGCAGCACGACAGCAGCGACGGGTCGGTGGTGAAGGCCTTCGCGGCGATCCGGATGCCCTCGGCCATGGTCAGGTAGGGGGCCCAGGCGTCGGCGACCTCGGCGACGGTCCTGCCGAGCACGTGGACGCCTGCGGCGGCGAGCTCCCCGGCGTCCTTCGCGACGGCGGTCAGGCCGAGGATCTCGTTCGTCTCGGCGTTCACGACGATCTTGATGAACCCGCGGGTGTCGCGGTTCACCAAGGCGTGGGGCACGTGGTGCAGGGGCAGGACGCGGCAGTCGCAGCGGATCCCCGCGGCGAGGACGTCCTTCTCGGTCATCCCGACCGCGCCGATCGCGGGCCCGGTGAACGTCACCCGCGGCAGGCGGGCGTAATCGACGGACCGGTCGGCGTCGGCGAACGCGTTCTCGGCGACGAGGGTGCCGTGGTGGGCGGCGACGTAGACGAACTCGGGGTGCCCGGTCACGTCGCCCGCGGCCCAGATCCGCGGGTTCGAGGACTGCAGCCGGTCGGAGACGACCACCTCGCCGGAGTCTCCGGTATTCACCCCGACCGCATCGAGGTTCAGGCCATCGGTGACAGGACGGCGTCCGAGGGCGACCAGGACCTGGTCGACGCGGAACTCCTGCGAGCCGCCGGACACGGCGGCGGTCACGACGGTCTCGCCTCCCGTGCCGCGGGAGACCCGGGTGGGCACTGCGCGGCTGACGACGCGGATGCCTTCGTCGGCGAACACCTCCTGGAGCGCCTTCGACACCTCCGGCTCCTCCTTCGAGACGAGCCGGGACCGCACGAGCAGCGTGACCTGCGAGCCGAGGCGGGCGAACAGCTGCGCCTGCTCCAGGGCGACGTAGCCGCCGCCGAGCACCAGCAGCGACTCGGGGACCTCCGTCAGCTCCATCGCCGTGGTCGAGGTCAGGTAACCGGTCTCCTCCAGGCCGTCGATCGGCGGTGCCCACGGGCGAGAACCAGTCGCGACCAGGTAGTGGTGGGCCTCGATGGTCTCGACGCTTCCGTCGGCTTCGGCAACATCGAGAACCGGCGCATCAGGGGTGCCCACGAACGAGGCGTCGCCGCGGAGGACCTGCCAGCCGTAGGAGTCGGCGACGTCGGCGTACTTCTCGCCGCGCAGCGACTCCACCAACGCTTGCTTCCCAGCGATCAGCGCGGGCATGTCGACGGGATCCGCCGTCGTCGCGATCCCGGGGAACCGGGTTGCGGCGTCGTCGGCGACGTGCCGCGCGCCGGCCGCGGCGATGAGCGCCTTCGACGGGACGCAGCCCGTGTTCACGCAGGTGCCGCCGAGCGTCCCGCGCTCGATCATCACCACCGACTTCCCGAGTGTGCTGGCGCGGATCGCAGCGGCGAACGCGCCGCCTCCCGATCCGATGATGGCGAGATCGTACTTCGTAGGCATCGCTGCTCCTGTCAACTCTTGGCTTTCTGCTCTGTCTCAGCCATACTGGACCTTCCAGTGCAGGGGAAGGTCAAGCGCGGCCACGGAGGGAGACAGCAATGCGGATCGGAGAACTCGCCGAGAGGGCGGGCACTACCGCGAAGACCCTTCGCTTCTACGAGGAACAGGGCCTTCTGCCCCCGACCGAGCGCACGCCGTCCGGATACCGCGACTATGCGCCCGAGATGGTCGCTCGGATCGACTTCGTCCACCGCGGCCAGGCCGCGGGCCTCACCCTCGCCCAGATCCGCCAGATCCTCGACATCCGCGACGGCGGCCATGCGCCCTGCGAGCACGTGCGCGACCTGCTTGACGTGCGCCTCGCTGAGATCGAGCAGCAGATCGCGCAGCTCTCCGTGCTGCGCGACACTATCGCGGACCTCAGACAGGACGCCGCGCACCCGGACCCTGAAACGTGCAGCCCCGATCAAGTGTGTAGGTACTTGTAGACGACGGGAGTCAATGACTCAAACGCTACAACCCCGATATGCGCTAGCGCATGTCGATGCCGCCGGTGCCCACCTCGATGTTTTTGGTGGTGGCCGCGACAGCACACAGCAGCGGCATCGGGGCGGAGGCCTGCAGCGCGAAGTGGTGGACTCGGAAGGACGCGTTGTTCACGCCGATTTCGTCCGCAGCCTGGGTGATCTCCAGATGAGTCTTGGCGATCTTTTCCGCAGATGGCCCGCGCTAGCTGCCGAAGGCGTAATGCCCGAAGCTTAAGAAGCCGAACGCTTTCATTGGATAACACTCCTTTTGATGGTGTTAACGAGAGGGAGTAACTTTGCAACGAGATGCCGTGGAGTTCAAGTTCAACGTGTAACGCCGGGCGTTAATGACGCTTCGCGTTATTGGGGTTGTTTGAAGCGTAGCTCAGTAGTTCACCGACAAGGACGCTGAACGACTGTGGAATCGAGAGCGAGGTGGAGATTTTGACTACCACTGCCAAGCTCCCCCTATACATGAACTAGCCCCCGAAAGTTGGACTGGTTTAATTCTAGGCTGTTAGGGGTTCAAGGGTCTGATTCCGATATTGCATCGGGGTCAGGCCCTTGAGTCGTTGTTGGACGCGTTCGGTGTTGTACCACCCGATGTACTCGTCGATCGCTTGGTTGAACTCTGCGACCGTGTCGAAGACTTCACCGTGGTACATCTCTGTCTTCAAGTGTCCAAAGAAGTTCTCCATGACCGCGTTGTCGTAACAGTTGGCTTTACGCGACATCGACTGAACACCACCGTTATCGCCGATCAGGTCACGCCACGAGGAATGCTGGTACTGGAAGCCTTGATCGGTGTGCATCATCCACCCGGGTTCAGGTGCACACGCCGCGATTGCCTTGGATAAAGAATCGGTGGTAAACGCTGTCGACGGCGATGTGGCAACGGTGTGAGCGACGATGGAGCGGTCGAACAAGTCCATCACCGGTGACAAATACACCTTGCGGCCTTGGACCCTGAACTCGGTGACGTCGCTGACAAAGACGGTGTTTGGCTTATCCGGGGTGAATTTGCGGTCAAGTGTGTTGTCAGCGATGTGGCTGATCGTCCCAGCGTAGGAAACATAAGGCCTGCGTTGGCGGATCTTGGCTCGAAGACCCATCTCGCACATGAGTTTGTAGACGAGTTTGTGGTTGACCACCCAGCCCTGGTCACGCAGGTCCAGCAGCACCCGCCGGTAGCCATAGCGATGCTTGTTGCGTTCGAAGCTTTCCCGAATCGCGTCTTTGAGCACAGCATGTTTATCTGGCTCGATGAGTCGTTTCTGGTGGTAGAAGAACGTCGACCGTGGGATGCCAGCGGCGTCTAGGAGGTGCTCCAAGCGGTGGTGCGACTTGAGGATGACGATCGCCTGGACTTTCAGGCGTGTCCCTGATTCCTCAAGTCCCGCAATTTTTTTAGATAAGCGTTTTCCGCTTCCAGCCGCGCGATCTGACGGCGCAGCTTGTCTTCTTCTGTAAGCCGCTTCGGTGCGGCCGAGCCTTTGGGTCTGCCCTTCGGCTTCGGCTTCAACGCGTCATCGCCGCCTTTGCGCCATTTCCAGGACCAATCTTTGACGAGCTGGTCTGACGACAGGCCAAACTCACGTGCAAGATCCATCTTTGTCTCGCCGGCAAGGTGGCGCTGGACAACTTCCTTCTTGATGTCGAACGAGTACTGCTGCTTTGTCGGTTTCTCCACAAGACACAGCCTGCCATGCAGCTGAAACCGACGACGCAGCGTACGGACGGCGTATTTGGAGACACCAAGAGTCTTGGCAGCGGTTCCGTAGCTCATGCCTTGCTCGAAACACACCACCAGCTGCTCACGCTGATGTTCGCTCAGCGAACTTCGTGCTCTCAATGGAAACTGCTCCTCACTAGTTGGTAACTGATTTCTCAGTCCAACTAATGGGGAGCAGTTCACCCAGGCTGGCGGGGTTTTTATTTGCGCTCATTGCTGGCCACCGCCCAGGGGCCGAGCGAGACGGTGGATCTGCTGATCACTCAGCGGGGGAGCAGCGGCGGCGATGCGGCTCACGGCCGACTCGATATCCTCAAATGTCGGCTGGCGGCCGGTGGGGCGTTTGAGGGCCTCGAGGTCAGCCCTCTCGATCTTGATGCGCCCACCGATTTTGCTGGCGCGCAGATACCCCTCGGAGATGTACTTGCGGAGGGTGGAGTAGCCGCCGAAACCTTCGGCCACCGCATCCTGCAGGGTAACAAGTGTTTTCTCGTCTTCTAGTGACGGTAAGGCGAATGCGCCCATGGAAACTCCCGGTAGCGTTTCTCCTTCCGTCAAGAAGGCGCTACCGGAGCCAATCGGCGCTCCGGCCCGGGGTCCATCCCCTCAGGCGTGTTCGGCGAGCCCGTTCCGTCGCGCGGGCCAGTGGCGACCATTGTCGCCAGACGTCCAATCCAATGACGCCCCAGGCAATTACTCCCGTCATGCTGTAGATGAAGGATAGTCACACCAGCACAACGTGACGCCAGAATAACACGGATGAGCGGCCCAGAGCGTGACTGAGCGCTGTGAAGTTATAGTTATGTGAAACGTGGTGGTCCAGTTCAACATATAGTGCTCTGCCGTAATTACTCTTCTGATATTGATCAATTTGGGGCTGCGCGTTCAGGTATAAGGAATCGTTTATCCATTAAACTCTCTAAAGCTGGATCTGGAGCGACCTAGTTTATGGGGAGTAACTTGCGCGACTGGAGGCGTATCCCGTGAGGGCTAGAGCAGGCTACATTGACCGAGGTAAGCTGAAGAACTGGGCCGATACTCGTAATTCGGAGTCTGAACTCCCGCGTCTGGTTCGCCGTCTCATCCTTGAAACGACACCGGGGTTGGTCCAGCTAGGGATGCCCGCAGGCGACGGTGTGGCAGTAGGGGATTGGGACGGTTCTGTTCGAGCAACCGAAGCGACGGCTTGGGTTCCAGATGGTTTGTCGGTATGGGAGCTGTCGGTTAATTCCAGCCCTAACAAGAAGGCCGATGAGGACTATTCTAAGCGAACAGACACTCCAGACGGCACACGGACCGCTGAATGCACGTATATCGAAGTGATCCTGCGCACTTGGACGGCACGGGACAAATGGGCTACAAATAAGCGAAACGACCAGGTCTGGAGAGACGTCAAGGCTTTCGGGCTTGATGATATCGAGACCTGGCTTGAGGCCGCCCCAATTACATGGGCGTGGCTGTCGGAAGAACTGGGGCTTTCTCCATACGGACTTCGCACCGGTCTGACCTGGTGGCGAGATTGGGCAGCACAAACGAATCCAACATTGATACCGAAAGTTGTGCTCGCCGGTCGAACTGACACTGCCAAGGATCTTGAAGACCGGCTTGGTTCATCCGGCTCCGTCACTACGATTGCTGGCGCCTCGATGGAGGAAGTATGCGCCTTCATCGCTGCGATCGCCGTCAACCTTGATGACCAGGGCAGCGGCCAGATGCTCGCACGGCTCGCATTCGTCGACGACATATCCACATGGAGGCAGTTGACAACCTCGTCCCAACCGCTCGTCTTGGTCCCTCGCACGCCCGAGTTGGCAAGCGAGATCCCCGCAGGTACTGTGCACAACTTTTGTCTGCCGGTTGTCTCCAACGAAGGTGCCGACGTCACACTTCCAGCGTTGGATGCTGCTGAGGCAGCAGTCGCGCTGACGCGCGCCGGAGTCACAGATAGAGATAGGGCCGATGAGCTCGGTAGGCTCGCACGGCGAAGCTTGACCGGTCTGCGGCGAAACTTGGCTGTAAAGGCCGTCCTGCATCGACCGACCTGGGCTGATGCGAGTCCGTCCCGAAACTTCCGATCAATCCTGTTGGCTGGCTCCTGGGGAGACAATGCAGAAGGGGATCGTTCGATCCTCGAGGCGCTCACGGGAACCGACTACGAGTCGTTTAGAGAGGCGATCACAGGAATAGCCGACAATCCTACCGATCCTTTGGTAATCCGCACTGGCGAAGCTTGGCATCTTGTCTCACCGGTGGATGCTTGGATGCTGTTGGTGCCGAAGCTGACTCACGATGACATGAAGCGGTTCGAGACCATCGTCGAGAGGGTCTTCGCAGAGGACGATCCGGCCCTCGACCTACCGCGGGATCAACGGTGGAGAGCATCGATTGATGGCAAAACCCGTCGCTACTCCGGTGACCTCCGCCGCGGCCTCGCTCAGTCGCTCGCTCTATTGGGAATGTACGGCGAAACTGTCGTCTTGTCGGGTGGAGTATCAGGGTCAGACTTCGCAAACTATCTGGTTGGGAAGCTACTCGAATGGGCGTCGACAGATGATACCGGGCGAGCGTGGCAATCACTAGCTGACATCTTGCCCCTCCTCGCTGAGGCCGGGCCGGACGCCTTCCTCGATGCGGTCAGTGCAGCAACAGCGGGCGATGCCCCTCTATTGGCCACCATGTTCCAGGACAACGCCGACGAATCGGGAATCTTCTCGGGCGGAACTCCCCACAGCAATCTGCTGTGGGCGCTCGAGTGCGTGTCCTGGTCCTCTGATCATTTCGGACGTGCTGTCGATCTCCTGGCACGCCTTGACGAGATCGATCCGGGTGGTCGGCTTGCTAACCGTCCCGCGGCCTCTTTGGCTGCAATATTCCGCCCGTGGCATCCAGATAGCTCTGTCGATCCTGACCGGCGACTTATTGTCCTCGACACGTTGCGCCGAAGACGCCCTGGCGTCGCCTGGAAGTTGGAGTGCAGCATGCTTCCTGAGGGGCACGGGACACATTTCCCGATTAGTACACCTGCGTTCCGAACTTGGAGGCCGGACAAACTATCTGTGACATACGGCGAATTCTGGAAGATGACGACCGCCGCGGTAGAGCGTTGCATCGAAGATTCTGGTCAGGATGCGCAGCGCTGGTCAACGATCCTTTCTCACACGGCAGAGTTACCACCAGCAGACCGAGCGCGAGTGGTGGATGCTCTCGAATCGATGGCCGACCAGCCGCAGTTTACGGCTGACTTTCGAGAAGCGGTGTGGCGAACCCTGGTGGACCTCATCGGCCGTCACCGCAAGTTTCCGGATGCTGCCTGGACACTTCCCGACGAGGAACTCGGCAAGCTCGACGCACTGGCAGCGCGCTACCAGCCGAGGTCTGCGTATGTCCGACTGATCGGACTCTTTCAATCATGGACTCCGTATATCGGCGCTCACAAACAAGATGATTATGAAGCCTTTGAACGTGAGTTCGGGCGCCGACGCGTCCAAGCCGTAGAGAAGATCGAGGCCGAGGGCGGTTTTGACGCCATCACGAGACTGGCACGAGACGCGTCGGTGCCGGGGGCCGTTGGTATCGCCTTGGCGAAAATCGGCTCGTCGCACGATGATGAGTTGCTCGGTTGGTTGACGTCTGCCGACCAGGATCTCGCCAGCACCGCGATGTCGTATTTCTCGACTCGCTATTCCCTAGAAGGTTTCGCTCTGATCACAGACTTCCTTGAACAGAGCGATCTTACGGTCGATCAACGTGTTCGACTCCTGCTTGTCGCGCGCGACAACCTCGCGGAGGTATGGGCTCTGGTTGATACGGACCCGGATCTTGAGGCCCGGTACTGGAGGGCATTCCAGACAATCGGCTTGGGGCAAGACATTGACAAGATCGACGAGATTGCTGAGCACTTGATCCAAGTTGGCCGCCACGCCGACGTTGTACATCTCATGAGCATGTACACCCACATCGACAAGGACGGTCCGCGTCCCCAGGTAGCGAAACTCATTGTGCGAGCACTGGACGGGCTCCTGGCAGATCAAACTCCATCTGCCGCTGCTCGCGATCTATCGTCCTATGATTTTCAGCGGCTCTTCGCCTACCTCGAAGCTATGCGCGAGCACCTTGAGCCTGGCTGCCTTGTTCGACTGCAGTGGTCGTACCTTCCGGCGCTCGGTTATGACGCGAGAGTCCCAGCGCTATCCGAAAGCTTAGCTGCCGACCCTGCAAAATTCGTCGAGATCGTGTGCACTGTTTACCGTGCCCGGCCGAGCGGTGAGGACGAAGAAGGCGCCGAGGACCCGGCTGGCGAAGAACAACACGACGCTTCCCTGGCAACCAATGCGTACCGCTTACTCAATGCATGGGACACACCGCACGGCCTCGTCGATGGCGTCATGAATGCCGAGGTGCTTCGAGCCTGGCTTGATCGAGCTATGGAGCTCCTGGCTGAACGAGGCCGGACCGAGGTCGGCCTGCAGCAGATTGGCCAGGTTCTCGGCCACACCCCACCAGACGCTGACGGCACCTGGCCGGGCAACGTCGTGCGGGATCTCATTGAAGAAGTGCAGCTTGATCACATTGAGACCGGCTTGTACCTCTATATCCTTAATAGTCGTGGAGTTACTAGTCGCGGCTTGGAAGACGGCGGCGAGCAGGAGCTCAGGCTTGCTGCGGACTATCGAGTCAAGGCCCAAGCATTCGCCGACATCGCGCCTCGAGTGGCTGGTTTGTTTAGGAGAATCGCTGTCTCGTACGAAAACGACGCACGACGGAACGAGGAGGACGCAGAACGTTTCCGGCGCGGGCTGCACTGAGCGGCATAAATCGCGTCACACAGCGAGTTTGCAGGACACTGTGAGCTGGAGTGTGTATGCACATCGCTCGAGACGTTATAAGGATATGGAATGTGGTGGACTTCAAGTTCAACGTCTAGGGCCGTGGCAAGTCGGTAGCACGTTTTTCGATTCGACGCTTTGGGGCACTACCGGGGCTACCGGTGGTCTTCTTAGATTGAGCGGTTCAGATTTCCTAACCTAAAGCTCGTTTGAGCGTGCTATCCGCTGGTGTGCCTCCGATGCTGCTGCTCATAAGGTGGCGGGCGCTCCATGAATACAAGGCGTAGGTCGCGCCTGAGGTCAGGCCGAGGAGGATGCCGTGGCTGACTGAGTCGTAGTCCGAGTTTCCGCACCCCCTGGCCTCTGGTATACGCGCTAGCCCCGCTCGGGGTAGCGCACGAGGAGATCGTAGCCGATGACTGCGCCGTCGTTGAGCGTTGCCTCGCTCACCTTCGCCCCGGCTGCACCCAGGCCCATAATGTGGCCAACCTCGTCACCGTGGGCGATGAGGTGGCCGCGATGATACGCCGGTGGCAGCGCCACCACACCGCCTCTGCGCACATGATCGCGGTGGGGGTTTCGGCGGCGTTCGCCCGTAGCTGCGAGATCGCGTCCGAGAACTCCTCGCCCAGCGCATGGTTGGCGTAATTGTGGAAGCTGCGGTTACGCCAGTTGCCGTTAACCTCAAACGGCACCGAGTGGGACACGTTGCGCCGCCCGGAGAGGCCTCGCTTCTGCTGTAAGTGATGCCACATGTTGGAAGGTGTTCGGCAAGGTGGTCGCCGTTGAACCACGGGTACTTCCTGGACCCGGGCAGCTTGCGCACATCCACGATGGATGCCACACCGGCAGCCTTGATCATTTCAGCGAAGTCCTCGAACTCGAGGTTGGAGTGGCCCACGGTGAAAATGCGCATGTCGCCAATGCTACGCGCCAAGCGGTTACACCCACATCGGCGTCCAGGTATCGTGCACCGGCAGGTACTCGGACCGGTAGAACGCGGGGGTAGCAGGGAGGACGTTTAATGCATTCGCGCCCGCCTTTGCGCGGCATCAATCCTATTTACGGCCGAGCGTTCCGCACGGACCGTTCGGTTAAGTTTCAACGGATCGCTTGGGCGACATCGAAAGCCTGAATTAACCGTATGTGGGGCGAATCCCATGTACGTCTTGTTAAAGGACGCTGCTGCACGATGAGCGGGGGCTGAGGCTACCTGGTGTGCACTCTATCTTTGCCGCACATAACCGGGTGTGGTGGTTTTAGCTGCTATTCACGAATGAGAAGGTTTCTTTGCGCCGACACGCCGTGGAGTTCGAATTCAACGTTTAGCGTTTAACGCTGTTACCAGCGGAGGTACTCTCCCACCACAGCGCCTCCGAGTTCGTTGAGGTCGGGTGCGACGACGTTGGCGCCGGTGCGGTTGGCGAGGGCATCGATAAGCGAAACAAGCCCTGGATCATCCCCGAGGCGGAAGAAGGTGATCTTCGTCCCGCGTTTGGTCACCGTGTCAAGCGCATCGACTGTGCGCGCGAGCGTGATGCGGTCGGTCGGCCAGTTGAAGTAGGCCTCGCCCCATTCGGTCAGGATAGAGGTCGGCTCGCCGTCGGTGACGATGAGAAGCGTCGGGTCGTAGTTGGCGTGGCGGTTGAAGAACTCGTTAGCGAGAAGCAGCGCGTGCTGCAGGTTGGTGCCCTTTTCCTGCATCGGCGGCAGGGCGGTGAGTTCTTCGATCGTCAGCGTCTGCGCGTAGAGGCCGAAACCGATCAGCGCGAGCTCGTCGCTGCGGAACTGAGTGGTGATGAGGTGGCTCAGCGCTAGCGCGGTCTGCTTCATCGGCGTCCAGCGGCCTTCCATCGCCATGGAAAAGGAGGTGTCCACAAGGAGTGCAACGGCGTTTTTCGTACGCGCTTCGGTTTCGACCACTTCGATGTCGTTCACGGTGATCGCGAACGGCTCGCCGCTGGCGGCGCTGCGCTGGAGCGCGTTCGTGATGGTCCGGGTGGTGTCCCACGCCTGAGTGTCGCCGAACTCCCAAGGGCGGGTGCCACCGGTGGGTTCGCCCTGCTGACCGGCGAGGCGGGAATCGCGCTGGCCGCGGGATAACTGGGAGGTCGCGCCCTTCAGCAGCTCTTTGCCCAGCATGCGCAGCGCTTTCGGGGATAGCTGCAGCGACCCGGACTCGCCCTTGTTCAGCAATCCGGAGTCGCGCAACGCTTTCTCCAAGTCGCGCAGATGTTTAGCGCTGGTGGCGGTGTCAGCGCCTAAGAGGTCGGCGACCTCGTCCAAGTCAATGTCTCCGGGGCGTTCACCTCCGAGGGTGGCGGCGAGCTCGTCGAGGCGCCCGAGGTCGCGCATCGCGCGGGTGGCTTCGCCCAGGCCCATGCCGCCTGATGCCTCGTCGCCGTCGAACGATTCGGACCCGGTCCAGTCCAGGTCGGGGCGGATGCCGCGCAGGTTCGCATCCAGCTCGCCAACGAGGTTCATCAGCTCCTCCGAGCCGAAGGCTTCGGCCGCGAGCTGCATGAGTTCGGCGCGCTGATCGGGCGTCATGGAGTTGAGCAAGCGCTGGGCTGCCGCCGATCGCTGCGCAAGTAGCTCCACCAACTCCTCGATGTTGCGGGGGTTCTCTGGAAACTGATCCCCGTGCTTGGCCATGAAATCCTGAAAGTCCTGCTCCGTGGCCATGCCGGCGCGATGCTTGCCCAACAGCACGTTGAGATCGCGAAGCATCTCGGCGACGGATGCGCGATCTTCATCGGTGGCACCTTCCAGCGCCTCTTTCATGCCGGCGAAGCGCTGGTCTAAGAGTTCGCGGCCGATGAGGTCTTTGATCTGCTGGTACTTCTCGCGCGCTTCTGAGGAAGCCCAGTCGTAGCCGTTCAGTTCAGTCACCGCCGCCGCGGGGGAGACGGGCAGGTTGTCGAGTGTCATCTCCCGCATTGTGCGGTCGAGATCGTCCATATCCACATCGCGGGCGAGTTGGCCGCGTTCGGCGAGCACCGCTTCGTCGAGAAGCTTCTTCGCTTCCTGGAGCGTGCCCCCGAGGTTGGTCTTGTGCAGCAGCTCCTTGCGGCGCTCCGCGATTTGGCGCAGGAAGTCGTCGTAGCCCTCGCGGCGCAGATACTCGCGCATGGCCTGCTCGGTGGAGTAGCCATACATGACGTCGTCGGCAATGGCGCGCACCGCCTTGGTCAGGTCGGGCGGTGGGGCGAGTGGATCCGGGCCCGGGGTGTACCTGCGGTACCTGCGTTGCTTAGCCATAGATGCTCTCACCTTCGCCGGAGTCCTTCGAAATCTTTTGGGTGAGGTAGAGTGCCTCCACCGCGAGCTCGATGGCACTAGCGCGCTCGCCCTCGCTCTCGGCGTTGAATGTCGAAGCAATGTCTTCGTAAAGCGTGCCTTCGAGCTGGGGCAGGCCGTTGAGGAATTCTGCCGCCGTAATGTTTTCTCCAGTGGTGATGAAGGTGGAGCCGTCGAGCGCCTCGATCAGCGGGGTGAAGTCGAGTCCCTTGATCCGGGGGCGAAGAGCTTGAGCCACGGAGTTGCGCAGCAGGTACTCGAGGATGTCCCACACGCGGCCTTCCTCGCCGTGCTCGAACTCCACCTTGCCGCCGAGCACGTCGACGGCGGCCTCCAGGTCCACTAGGCGCGCGACCGGGGCCTCCCCGGTAATGGCGGCGCGGCGGGCAGCGGAGGCTGCGACTGTCTCGGCGCCGGCGACGGCGAAGCGGGCCGAGACGCCGGCACGCTGGTTCACCGCGTCGGATTCGCGCAGCGCGCGGGTGAACCGGGCGAGGGCTTCCATAATGGTTTGCGGAACATTGGCCGTGAGCTGTGATTCCTGCTCGATGACGCGGATCTCGTCGTCCAGCTCGACGGGGTAGTGGGTGCGGATCTCAGCGCCGAAGCGGTCCTTGAGCGGGGTGATGATGCGCCCGCGGTTCGTGTAGTCCTCCGGGTTCGCCGACGCCACCACTAGCACGTCCAGCGGCAGGCGCAGCATGTAGCCGCGGATCTGGATGTCGGCTTCCTCCATTACGTTGAGCATGGCCACCTGGATGCGCTCCGCCAAGTCCGGCAGTTCGTTGATGGCCACGATGCCGCGGTTGGAGCGCGGGATGAGGCCGTAGTGGATGGTCTCCGGGTCGCCCAGGCGGCGGCCTTCGGCCACGCGCATCGGGTCCACGTCGCCGATCAGATCCGCCACGGAGGTGTCCGGGGTTGCCAGCTTCTCGGAGTAGCGGGCCTCGCGCGGGATCCAAACGATGGGCAGCGCGTCCCCTTCATCCTTGACGCGGCGCTTCGTGGCGTCCGTCACCGGGTTCAGGGGGTGTTCGCGCAGCTCGGATCCTTCGACGGCGGGCACAAAGGCGTCGAGAAGCAAAGGAAGCGTGCGAAGCAGGCGGGTCTTGCCCTGGCCGCGCTCGCCGAGCAGCACGATGTCGTGGCCGGCGATGATGGCGCGCTCGACCTGCGGCAACACGGTGTGCTCGAGGCCGTGGAGGCCGGGCCACGGGTTTTCGCCGGCGCGCAGTATGGCGATGAGGTTGTCGCGCATCTCTTCGCGCACGGTCTTGTAGGTGTAGCCGGCGGCCTTGAGCTCGCCGAGGGTGGTGATGGATGGCCAGGAGTTGGGCGCTTCAGTCATGCCGGCCAGGGTACGCGTGTTTCCTGGGTGGGTATCCGCGATGGCTTATCATCCCTTCATGGCCACCATCTACCTCATTCGCCACGGCGAGACCCCGACGACCGGCAAAATCCTTCCTGGGCGCGCGCCGGGGTTGCACCTTTCGGAGAGGGGGTGCATGCAAGCTGCGGCTGTGGCCCAGCAACTCGCCAGCGTGGACGCGGTGTACTCCTCACCGCTCGAGCGCGCTCGGGAGACTGCCTTACCCACCTGCGAACGGTTCCAAAAAGAGCTCGTGCTTGACGACGGCCTGCTGGAAGCGGATTTCGGCACATGGACCGGCGAATCCTTGGCCGACCTTGCCACGTTGCCCGAGTGGCAGGTCGTGCTGAGGCGGCCTGGGGAGTTCCGCTTCCCTGGCGGTGAGTCGTTCGTGGAGATGCAACACCGCGTAGTAGGTTGCGTGCGCACGATCGCGGCGCGGCACCCGGGCGAGGCGGTGGCCTGCTTCACCCACGCCGACCCGATCAAGGCGGCGTTGGCGCATTTCACGGGACGGGGGTGGGGCGCGTTCCAGCAGATCCCGGCGGAACCGTGTTCGGTGTCGGAGCTTGAGCTGTGACCGCGAATGAGCTGCTTGAACTGCTTCAACACGGCGAGGTCGGTTTCGTAGGCCAGCTCGCGGAGTCCTCGAACCTCACGGTGGTTGTGGACCTCACGCTTGCTCGCGACAGTGGCCGAGAGGACTACTGCTGGGGCATCTTCAAGCCTGAGGCGGGGGAGCGTTACCTCCACGATTTCCCGGTGGGGCTGTGGCGGCGCGAGCGGGCTGCGTACCTGCTCAGCGCGTGGCTGGGCTGGGACATCGTGCCGCCCACGGTGGTGCGCGAGGTGGGCCCGCTCGGTGTCGGGTCGTTGCAGTACTACGTGGACAACGACGGCTCCCACTATTTCCCGCTGTACGAGACCCGCCCCGACCTGCATCCCCAGTTACTGCGCATGGCTGTTTTCGACTTATTGGTGAATAACACGGACCGTAAATCGGGCCACGTTTTGCTCGCCCGCTCGCAAAACGCTAACGGCGTTGACCACGTGTGGGGCATCGACCAGGGACTGTGCTTTCACCATGATCCGAAGTTGCGCACCGTGATCTGGGACTTCGGGCACGAGGCGATCCCATCCGAGCTGGTGGATGCGGTCGAGCCGCTCGCGGGGGAGGTGCCGGAGGAGGTGGCGTCGTTGTTGTCACCGGAAGAGGTGGCGGCGTTGAAATCGCGCGCCTCGCGCATCGTGCGCCTGCCGTGGTTGCCCGAGCCCCAGTCCGAGTTTCCTTACCCCTGGCCCCTGGTGTAGGCGCTACTCCCGCGCGGGGTAGCGCACGAGGAGGTCGTCGCCGACCACGGCGCCGTCGTTAAGCGTTGCTTTGCGTATCGACGCACCTTCGGCCCCCAACCCCATCACGTGCTCCACCTTGTCCCCGTGGGCGAGGAGGTGGTCGGCGATGATGCGGCGGTGGCAGCGCCACCACACCGCCTCGGAACACATGATGGCGGTCGGCGTGTGAGCGGCGTGCTGGCGCAGTTTCTCCAATGCTGTTGAGAATTCTTCACCCAGGGCGTGGTCGGCGTAGTTGTGGAAGCTGCGGTTTTGCCAGTTGGCGTTGACCTCGAACGGGATCGTCTTGGATACGTTGCGCCGCCCCGCCAGACCCTCGTTCTTCATGTAGTCGATGCCGTGCTCGGGGAGGTGCTGGCTGAGGGCGTCGTCGTTGAACCACGGGTACTTCCGTGAACCGGTCAGCTTGCGCACATCGACGACTGCCGCGACCCCGGCTGCCTGAAGCATGCGCACGAACTCGTCGAATTCAAGGTTGGAGTGGCCGACGGTGAAGATGCGCATGGGTGCCACCGTACCCCGAACCCGAGGTGCTCTTGAGCGGAGCCGCCTAAATCAGACCCGCTGGGCGAGATCGGGGTAATGTACGACCACTCCGTCACTGTCCACTTCTAATTCGACATCGACTCCACGTGTTCCACTTGCGTAGCGGACTGTCTTAGAGTCGATTGAGCTGTAGTACTGGTCCGAAGCGATCACTTCTAGCGATGGCATATCAATCCAGGCCATGATGAGTTGCGTCTTAGGAACCTGAGCTTCCAAAAGCCCCAAGCGGCGAATGGGCATCGTGTTCGTGAGCGGGCAAAGGCCGAGGTCGCAATCCAGCGCGTCTTCCAGGTCTGCTGAACGAACAATTCCGGGGGAGGGCAGATTTGTTGGCGGGGTCCCCTCTTCTTTGGTCTGCGACGACCATACGACCTGCTCGGACCTGACGAGTTTGAGGCTCCGCTCCCAACCATCGCCTTCAACGTTCACCGTCACATTTTGGGTGACCCAGTTCTCCGTGGCCTCTAGTGCCCAGGTTGCCTGGTAACCCTCTCCGTGTTGTACTCCGGTGGCCGATAAACCGGCTCCGTCAAACCGAACCGTAGCCTCGTTCTGGATGACGGGGTTGTCGATGTGCACCCACCTGTAGCTACGTTCCATGGTGGTTAGTCTATCGAGAGACCGCGCATGGGAAAGCGGGTAGTCGACTGCAACTGGGCCCGAGAAGAGTGTTGCGGGTTCTGCAGTTTTTCGGGGGACGCTGGCTACACTCGCGGGCATGAAGCGCTTGTCCATCAGAATGGTGGCGGAGATTGTGGCCTCCGCCGGTGTTGTCCCGCCTGCGTGCGGTGGCCCGCGCCAGAATGACCGTCAGGCGGCGCTTGAGGTCCCTACGGGTGCAATGGCGGTGCTCTCCAATGACTGAGCACCACACTGCCATCGTCGTCGGCGGTGGCCAGTCCGGTTTAGCCACGGCCTATTATCTGCGGCGCTTCAAAGTGGATTTCCTGGTCCTGGACAACCAGGAAGAAGCTGGCGGAGCATGGTTGCACGCATGGCCTTCGCTGACGCTTTTCTCTGCCGCGGGGTTCTCTAATCTGCCCGGCTGGCCTATGCCGCACTACCCGGGGTATCCGCCGGCACACCATGTCATCGACTACCTGGAACACTACGAACAGCGCTACGACATCCCAGTTAGGCGCCCCGTACACGTCCGCAGCGTGTCTTGTGATGGTGGGGTGTTTCATCTGGACACGTCTGCGGGTCAGTTCACAGCGGAGCACGTTGTCGCGGCCACAGGCACGTGGTCCGCGCCTTTCGTGCCCCACTATCCCGGCACCTTCCGCGGCCGCCAGTGGCACTCGTCGATCTACCCCGGGCCGGAACCATTCCGCGGTGCGAAGGTCGCGGTGGTCGGTGGGGCGAATTCGGGTGCTCAGATCGCCGCGGATCTCATCGGGACGTCGGAGGTCACATGGTACACACGTGAGCAACCGCGCTGGATGCCTGACGACATCGATGGCCGCGATCTCTTTCTCAACAGCCGCCGCCGGATTCTCGGCGGCGATCCCGGCCCGAACCTCGGGGACATTGTTGCGCTTCCTCATCTACGTGAGCTCCGCAACTCCGGTCAGCTCACCGCTACCCCCATCTTCGATAGCTTGAGCGAGCTCGACCACGACCACCTGATCTGGTGCACTGGTTTTCGTCCGGCCCTCGGCCCATTCCGCCACCTCATGCGCGGCCGCGAACCTGAAGTGGGGAATCTGCATCTAGTCGGTTACGGCAACTGGACCGGCGACGGCTCGGCAACGCTGATGGGTGTGGGGCCCTTTGCCAAACACACTGCCCAGATAGTCGCGGGCCGTGTCGATGAAGCTCGGTAGCACTCCGAATGAATGTCCGCGGTATCAAGACCGCTGAACTATTCAAGTTGCGGGGCGGAAAGAGTCTTGCAGTGACGCTTGGTCGCTGAGCAGTTCGATCCTTCCACGGTCCGCGTTGGAGACCCGGAGCGCTCGGAGGCCCGTAACCGGCTAGGGGGACGTGCCGGGCGGTGGCTCGCTCACAGCTCCCGTGCCCGCACGCATCGAGAAGGGCCAGGTGGCCGAGTACGATCCCGATTCCACGGGGGCAGACCGTGAACCCGAATGACGTGTCTGGTCCAAGGTGTGTCCGCTCGGCGTGTGGTTGAATCCCTATCAGACTTGCCGATCAAAGCCTCAGCGCTTCGCTTGCGCGGCCCGCAGGCCGTTCAAGATCACGATGACTTCGGCGACCTCGTGGACCAACACGACGGCCGCCAAGCCCAGCACGCCGCTGATCGCCAGCGGCATCAACACGATGATGATGGCCAGAGACAGCACGATGTTCTGGTTGATGATCCTGCTGCCTCGGCGGGCGTGCTGCAGCGCCTGCGGGATCAGCCGGAGGTCGTGGCCGGTGAAGGCGACGTCAGCGGACTCGATCGCGGCGTCGGAGCCAGTCGCTCCCATCGCGATGCCCACCGTTGCGCCCGCCAGTGCCGGAGCGTCGTTGATGCCGTCGCCGATCATCGCCGTCGGCGTCTTGGAGGAGAGTTCGGCTACGATGCTCGCCTTGTCCTCCGGGCGCAGCTCGGCGCGCACGTCGTCGATTCCGGCGATTTCAGCCAGTGCCCGGGCGGTGCGAGTGTTGTCACCGGTGAGCATGCTCACTTCCACGTCATTGGCGTGCAGGGTCTGCACGGCTTCGGGCACCTCGGGCCGCAGCTCGTCGCGGACCCCGATCGCCCCGGCAAGGGCGTCATCGACGGTGACCAGGACGCAGGTCTGCCCCTCGGACTCCATGCGCTCAACATCGGCCTTCAGTGGCCCGGCGTCGATCCACCGGGGGCTGCCCACCAGCACCCGTCGACCTTCGACGGTGCCGCCGATGCCATGCCCGGCTTCCTCGCTGATGTCCAAGGCAGCGGGCGCTTCGGGCCCCGCTGCCGCGATCGCCGCGGCGAGGGGGTGCGTCGATTGCTGCTCAACTGCCGCCGCGAAAGCAAGCACCTGCGCCCGATTGAATCCGTCTGCCGGGGCCACGCCGGTAACCTCGGGCTGGTTGCGGGTGAGGGTGCCGGTCTTGTCCACCGTTAGGTGACGGATGCCGCCGAGCCGCTCGAATGCCGCGCCGGACTTGATGACCACGCCAAACTGGCTGGCCGCGCCGATCGCGGCCACGACTGTCAGCGGCACGGAGATTGCCAGCGCGCACGGCGACGCGGCGACCAGGACCACCAACGCTCGGGTGATCCACGTCTCGGGGTCGCCCAGCAGCGAGCCGATCACGCCGACCAGCACCGCCAGGATCATCACCCCGGGCACTAGGGGCTGGGCAATCCTGTCGGCGATCCGGGCGCGGTCGCCCTTTTCCGCCTGCGCCTGCTCGACCAGGTCCACGAGTGTGGTCAGCGAGTTGTCCGTTCCAGCTGCGGTCGTCTCGACCTCCAGCGAACCGGCGGAGTTGATCGCTCCCGCGGGCACCTCGTCACCGGGCGCGACCTCATCCGGAATGGATTCTCCAGTGATCGCTGAGGTGTCAAGGCTGGAGCGCCCGGACCGAATGATGCCGTCCGTGGCGATCCGCTCGCCGGGGCGCACGAGCATCAGCTCGCCAACCACGAGGTCTTTCGCTACGACCTCGACCGCCGTGCCGTCGCGCAGCACCGTTGCGGTCTGCGGCACCAACTTCAACAGTGCCCGCAGTCCGCCCTGGGCCCGGTCCATTGCCTTGTCCTCCAGCGCCTCAGCGATCGAGTACAGGAACGCTAGCGCCGCGGCCTCTCCGACGAAGCCGAGGATCACCGCGCCGACCGCGCTGATCGTCATCAACAAGCCAATGCCTAGCTTGCGCTTCGTGACAAGGTTCCGGATCGCTCCAGGCGCGAACGTGTATGCGCCTAGCAGCAGACCGACCCAGAACAGTATCGTCGCGGGTGTCTCCAGCCCGGACCAGTCCAGCGCCAGGCCTATGCAGAGGGCTACGCCGGAGAAGATCGGCAGTAGCAACTCGGGGTCCTTCCACCATGGCCGATCGAGCTCTTCAATCTCCGTGGCGGTTTCGTGTTCGCATCCACACGCCGAGCTCATGCGTCCGCCCCCTTTTCACCGCAGCCGGGCACCGAGCACTCAGGGTCGATGCACGGGGCGTTTTCGTCGACAGCCAACGTTGCGTTCACCAGTGCGTCGAGCGCTGCCGCGAGGTGCGGATCGGCGATTTCGTAGCGAGTTTTGCGGCCCTCTGGCTCGGCGACGATGATGCCGCAGTCGCGCAAGCAGGTCAGGTGGTTCGAGACGTTCGAGCGGGTCAGGTCAAGGTCGCGCGCAAGCACGGCTGGGTAGCTCGGGCCGTCGAGTAGGGTCATCAGGATTCGGGAGCGCGTCGGATCGGCCATAGCCCGGCCGAGCCGGTTCATGACGTCGAGGCGTGAAGCAATAGTCAGCATGTGCTGAACTATACAGTATTCACTGAACTATTCAACATGCACTGAACTGACGGTTATGCGAAGGTCCTGCGACCTGCAGGAATTAGTCGATGGGGTAGCAGATGACTGATCCTTTGTGGTTTGGCTGCCACCCAACGCGGGAGCGACGTGGGCGGCGAGGTTCTCCAGAATCTTCACGTTGACGTCCACGCCATCCCGCAAAAGCTTTACGTGTTTCCATGCGCCCATATGTTCTCTGTGTACTGACGCAATTACTGTTTTCTGATTGTTGCAGGCTAACGAGAAAGTAACTTTGCAACTACATACCGTCGAGTTCAAGTTCAACGTTTAACGCGGTACGTTATTCACCAGAGGCGGATCTGTTTTCGGTGGTCCGCCACGGGGCAAGAAGAGGTTGAGATCGTTGACTACCACTGACAAGCTCCCTCCGGTTCATCCCGGCGAGATCCTCATGGAGGATTTTCTCAAGGAGATGGGGATTACGCAGCACAAGCTTGCTGTTTCTATCGGCGTTCCCCCTCGCCGGATCAATGAGATCGTTCATGGCAAGCGCGCTGTCACCGCTGACCAAGCCCTATGTTTGGCGAAGTTTTTCGCGGTGAGCCCGCAGTTCTGGCTCGGGTTGCAGTCCCAGTACGACCTGGCCGTGGCAGTGGACAAGATCCTCGCCGAGATCGAACAGGTGCATCCTCTTACCAATGCATCAGCGTGATCTCGTAGCCGGTGATGCCGTTGCTTGCGATGCGGCGGTCAGCCAGCACTGCGAAATTCTCGCTTGACTCTAGAGCAGCGGCGATGGGGCGGTAGGCATTATTTCGCGCAGTGAGACGGAAGATTTTCGTGCCGTCTTCGGAACTCGCTTGAATATGGGGTTTCGCGGACGAACTAGCCGGGACGGGAAGGTAGTCAAGGCGGGCGTTTTTGAATGCCCAGTGCTCGCGATCTGAGAGTTGCGCGAAGTCCTCTTCGTCCCATTCGTTGAAGGAGATTCGCTCTGCTTCTTGCGGAACCTGCTGGTAGAACTCGTAACTCTGGATCATCTTCCGGGTGGTGTCGTATCCCTCGGGAAGGTGAAGCGTCAAACCGCGGATACCGCCGTGGTCAGCAAGAGGCTTTCCCACGATGGCTTTGGCAATAAGACGAATGCCTTTCTCATGGGCGAGTTTGAGGTCCGCGTTCGAGCTGAACGTGACACCGACCGGCTGTCCACGGTGCAAGTAGCACACGGCATTCTCCTGCCGCGTGTCCACGGTTGCACCAGATTTCTTGCTGCGCAGCACCGCTTCGCCGGGGAAGAACTCGACATAAATGGAGTCGCCTTCGGAAGCGGATTGGAAAGGGGAGTCGTCGTAAACATAGAGAGTTCGTGTGAACCCACCTGGAAGCACGAGACCGGGCCCGAACCCCGGAAAGTGGACACGGGGATTTAATCAAGATGCGATAGTAAGTGTAGCTGATTCGGCGGCTTCAAAGGCGTTCGGCGAGCGGTAGCCACACCACGAGTGCAACCGTTGGGTGTTGTACCGGATGCACCACTGGAACACGTCCCGGCGACACACCAGCTGACTGGCGAAAACAGGCTCGTCCTTCAGGACTTCCCGCTTCAACGAGGCGTTGAACGACTCCGCCAACGAGTTGTCCGCGCTCGTCCCGATCGTACCCATCGACTGGGTGACACCGAACCGCTCACATAACCTCCGGTACTGCTCAGAGGTATAGACACTGCCGTGATCCGAGTGAAAAATCGCCCCGTCAAGGCTACCTCGGACCCCGTGAGCCATCGTGAGGGCTGCTTCGACCAACTCGGTGCGCATGTGGTCGGCGATCGCGAAACCGGTCAACTGCCGCGAATAGCAGTCGATGACCGTGGCCAGGTACATATTCGACCCGTCCGCGATCGGCAGGTACGTGATATCGCCGACGTAGACCTTGTTCGGTTTCTCCGCGGTGAACCGGCGTTTCAGAAGGTCAGGGAATTTAGGCGCACGTTTCGCGGACACGGTGGTCTTCACCCGGCGTTTCCTGGTGTAGCCGAAAAGGCCCATCTGCCGCATCAACCTGGCAGTGTGCTTGTGATTGAGACGGTCACTATTGCCCCGGTCGTTGGCGGGATCGGCGTTGATGGCCGCAGTCACACGTTTCGCCCCGTAACAGCCGTTCTCGGCCGTGAACACGGCCTTGATCCTCGCTCCCAGCGCCGCGTCAGCGACGAGGCGTCGCCGGCGGGCAGGAGCAGCAGATTTCCATTTGTAATACGAGGACCGGTTGACCTTCAGGACCTCACATAACCGCTTGACCTCGTAGAAGTCTCGGTGGTCATCAACGAACTGAAAGCGGTTCACCAGTTCGTCTCTTCCGCGAAATATTTGGCCGCCTTGCGCAGGATCTCTCGTTCCTCCCGGAGCTTGACGTTCTCGCGTTCCAACACGCGGATCCGCTCGGCATCGGAGAGTCCTTCAGCCGGGGAGCGTTCGCTGTTGGCTGCGGCGATCGGGCTGGCGACTTTTTCACCGTTGGCGTTGGTTTTGGTGCCGGTGCCGAAGGCGTCGAGCCAGGTGCGCAGGGAGTTGCGGTTGACCCCGAGATCGGAGGCGATCGCGTTGATCGTGGCTCCGGGGGTCGACTCGTACAACGACACTGCGTCACGCTTGAACTGCTCGGTGTAGGTCTTGCGTGGCATGGTGGAAAGGTACCTCACTTTCCCAGCGAGATGCTGGTTTCAGCGTGTCCACCACCAAGGGGTCAGGTCCATCGTTGACTGCTGGTGTGCCGGACCATGGTTGGAGCACATGGCCAGTCTTTTTAGCGCCAGATTTGAATAGGTTGGAGAAAAATCCCATGTCAGTCCCCTTCGACGATTGTCCTAGCCATCTTATGCAGAGTCCTTGTTGCCTGCTCGTATGCGGCCGCTGCCACTTTGGATGCGACACAAGTTGGTCTCTCACTCGCGGTGCTGGACGCCTGTCTGTTCGATGATCTTCGGCAGGCCGATGTGTGCACGTCTCAGCCAGACGCTGCCCGCACTATGCGATGTCCCCTATGCAATGCGTAAAAGCCCAGGTCGGATTTCGCCGAAAGACACGATCGCATAGTGCACATCGCATAGTGCGGGTGGCCGGCGCGCGCACAGGCCTCAACAGCCGCTCAAAAGCGGCGCGTCATAGAACCAGCGCAACGAAAAGAATCACCAACGGCATTGACAGTCCGAGAGCACCGAAGACGCATCCGATCTGTGTGCCGAGGTCCTGCTCCTTGAATCTGAACGGCGCGATTTTCACCCCGGTTTCTTTCATTGCTTTGCGGATCTCCAGATCCAGGTTCGGTCCGCTCTTTTTGCGTTTGACCCATTTGCCACGTTCGTCGCGCCACACCTCCCAATGCAGGTCGGCCCTAAAAGCCGTGCCCATGAAACCGGAGGTGAATTTGCTGGTCGAATTCGGTCCTTGTTCGGTGCCATGGCGAATTCTCTGACAATATTGTCCCGGCGGGTTTGGATCACCACGCTCGAAGGTGTCGTCGTGATGGTGAACATCGTTCCGAACAGACGTGGATACAAAGCGTGGGCGAGCGCGACGACGCGTGGACTGCCCCGGAACACCGGCGGCGGACCCCATTGACCCGAATCAGGGTGCGGCTTCTCCGTCACGTCTTCGGCGATATAGACAAGTACGAACGCCACGGCGAATGCGATGAAGGGTGCCAAAACGATGAGCACGACGAGCCAGTTCATAGTCAGAATTTGATGCAAATTAGACTGGTAAAATGCGATTAGTAGATGGCGAACGGGCTCGTGCTCCATGGCGGAGTCCGCGACTAGTTAGAAAGGTCCACGCTCGTGCCTGAGAATTTCGACTCGAACCAGATACGCGTCGGGGACCCGGAGCGATCCGAGGCGCTGGACCGGCTTGGGGAGCACTTCGCTAATGGTTATCTCGACGTCAACGAGTTCGAGGAGCGCACCGGCCAGGCCGCGACCGCGCGGACACAGGCGGATCTCTCGGCGCTGTTCGGCGACCTGCCGGGTGGTCAGTCGCACGAGGCGCCGGTGCCGGCCACAAGACAAGCGGGTTCCATGGGCGCGCACACCACCGCCGAGCAGGACGCGGACCGCGAGCTCGAGGAAGTGCTGGAGCGCAAGAAGAAGCTGGACCGTGCCCTGGGCATCCTGTGGTCGGTCACGACGGCGGCGTTCTTCCTGGGGCTCTTCGCCTTCGACTGGGACTTCTTCTGGGTGGTCTTCCCGATCGCGGGTCTGCTCACGTGGGGCTTGTATGAGTTCTACGACATCGGTGACGAAGAAGACGACATGCTCGACAAGATCTTGGAGGATCGGAGCAAGGAGCGCGCGGAACGCCTCCGCATCGCGTACGAGCGTCGCAAGGAGCTGGGCAAGTAGCTACACGTGCAAGCCGCGGGAGCGGCGCATGTGCCGGTTCACCAGGGCGGCCACGGTGCCCGCGACGAGGAGCACGCTGACCACCCACACGGAGTACAGACCGAACTCGACGTAGCAGCGTCCGCCGATCAACGCGCCGCACGCGAGCGAGAGCCACAGCGCGAAGTTGATCAGCCACGCGCTGTGCGGGCCGCCAAAGAACGCGGCGACGAAGCGCTGCGCCATCTTCACCAGAGTGCCGGTCATGTACGTCAGGGAGATCGACACTTCGCCGTTGCGCTCGAACGTCGAGTTCATCGCGCCGACAGTGAACGACAGGCTGTAGACCGCCATGTCTTCGTGCCCTGTCGCCACCCACACGGATGCGATCGCGGAGGTCAGGCACACGAATAGCAGGATCACTTCGCGCGTACGCGTCGGCGGCAGGTACTTCTGCCCGAGCTGACTAATCAAGGCGCCGATCGCGACCCCGACCAAGAACAGCAGCATGAGGAGGCCGGCTTTGGTGGCGACGTCGAGGTGGCCGTCGTTAAGCGCTGCGGTGAGGCGCGTCGTGTTGCCGGACATGAACGACAGGAAGAAGCCGCCTAGGTACATGAAGCCGAGCGCGTCAATGAACCCCGTGATCGACGACAAGTAGACGGCGTGGAGGTGCTCGCCCGTGCGGTAACCTTTCATGAGCTCAAGCTACAACACACGGCCGTGAAGGTTGCGGCCGTCGCACGCTTATCGACGACGGCGCTGGCCCCTAGAGCTCCTCGACCCTGCCGCGATCTTCCACCAAACGGATCGCGCCGAGCGGCATGTCGGTGCCGGAAGGGTAGCTCAGGTTTCCCTTCTCGACGATCAATCGGACGCGCTTACCCACGTACGGCTCCCACTGTTCGCTTGAGTTGGAGTAGCTGTCGTTATTTCCGAGCGAGATGATCTCATTGACTCGGGTGTAGGGTTCGGGGCCCGCCTTCCGCGCAGTGATTTCGGTGGGCTCATCGAGCACGAGCACGTAGTACCTGTCCGACGGCTTGCTGTAATCCGGGTTCGGATCCGGCGCGCCCTTTAAGACCTCTTCGGTGGTCTGCTTTTCCACCGTGCCGATGTACTCGGTTTCTCCCGGCGCGAGGTCGCTGGACTCTTGGTCCTGGGTGTCATCGTCGGCAGCGTCATTACCGTCAGCGCCGGTGTCGGCGTGCTCCTCTTCGGTGTCGGCTGCGTCGACGGCCTCAGGTTCATCCGCGTCGCCCTCGGCTTCGTCGTCGGGACCGAGAACAGTGCCGTCGTTGTACTGCGTGACTGTGACGATCTCGACATCGCCGGCAGGTTTCTCCGGCGCCGCCTGGGGCACCTCGGCGGAGTCGTTGCCTCCGCAGGCTGTGAGAAGCAAGGAGGTGCCGATGATGACGCTGGTGAAACGCGTAGCGCGGCGTCGGGAAGTCATGCAGCTCAAAGTAGCACGATTCAGACACATCGGAGAGGTCGGTAGATCGAGCTCAGGCTAGGAGCTCGAAGGGGATCGGCTCGATCTCGACACCGTTGACCACCACGGAAACGGCGTGCGGGCCGGGATAGAGAGTTCGGGTGCTGGTCACGGTGAAAGGGTGGCGCTTGGTCAGGCCGCGCTCTTCACCGGGGGCGAGGGTGAACCGGCCGAGGCGGAAGGTGGTGGGGCGGCGGGTACCGTTCTTCTTAAGGAAGTGGATGCGGTAGTCGACAAGAATGTGGCGGGGTTCATGCGAAGCATTGACCACACGCGCGGTGAGCTCGGCTTTCTCGCCGGCGGCGACACGGGGCGGGAAAGCTGCGGAGACCAGCTGGATGTTGTCGGCGGCGGCGAAACCGACGACGGCGAGGGCGCCGGGATCGCCCTGCTTGATCAACCCGCGCAGGCCGCGCTCGGCGACCCAGGAGACCTCCGGGGACGGGCTCTCGGCGAGCCAGCGCTCGGCGGTGGCGACGGCGAGTAAAGGGTGGGTGCGACCGATGTCGTTGAGGTTATTGGCCACGGAGGTGCGCACATACAGAGAAGTATCGGCGTAGAGCCGGTCGAGCACGGGAATGATGGGTGCAGGATCATCCAGAAACGGGCGGTGAACGGGGGCCCAGGGGAGGCGGGGGCGGATGCCTTCCGTCGATAAGCGGCGCACGTTGTGGCTTGTCGAGTGCGACCACTCCTCGACGCGTTCCATGGTGAGCGCGGGGTAGCGCGCAAGGTACGGGCGTACGGCCCACTCGCCGGTGAATGCGCGGGTGAGCGCCTCGGTCGCGGTAAGGGAAAGCTCAGGGTGATCGAGGCCATAGTCCTCGATGAAGCGGCTTATGGGCCACAGGTGGAATGCGTGGTTGAAGTAGCCTTCGCCTTCCGCGAGCTCGGGACCGAGCTTGTCGACGACCCCCGCCACCGCCTCCTCATAATCTCCCGGGAGCCGCTCGCGCAGGCCTCGGGCGAAGACGCCGACGCGGTCCTTGATCTCCAAGTCGTCGACGCGCGGAGCGACCCAGGCTGCGTACTCCTCGCCGTCGATGCCCAGCTGGTTGCCTAGCTTTCGGGCGGTATCGGCGCCGAAGAAATACTTCATCTTCATGGCGTTTGCTTAATCGTGCTCAGCGAGTAGCCGAACCACTTCCTTGCCCACACCCGTGGCGGACATCGGATTCTGGCCGGTGACGAGTGTGCCGTCGGTGATCACGTGCTCGGTCATGGGGATCTTCGCGGTGGTGAACTCACCCGCCTCAGTCGCGAGCTTCTCTTCCAGCGAGTAGGGGACTGCATCGGCGCGGCGGGCGAGCTTCTCCTCTGTCCAGGTGTAACCGGTGATTTTCTTACCGGAAAGGAGTGTGCTTCCTGAGGTGAGCTGCACGTCCAGCAACCCGCTCGGACCGTGGCACACCGCGGAGACGATCTTGCCGTTGTCGGCGAAGTCGGCGAGAAGATTCTTCAGTGCCGGATCATCGAAATCGAACAAGGTTCCGTGGCCGCCGATGAGGTAAACGGCGTCGAAATCGCTGGCATTGAGGTCGGCCACGGCCGCGGTGTCGTCGAGCTGCGACATGAACTCGCGGTCCTGGTACCGCTTTGACGTGCCGCCCAAGTTGATCACCGGCGGCTGAAGACTCACCGGATCAATGGGGACCTCGCCGCCGGAGATGCTGGCCAGGGTCACGTCGTGGCCTGCCTCAGTCAGAACGTCGTAGAAATGGGTGTACTCGCCGAGCCACATGCCGGTGCGGTTACCGGTCTTCTCGTAGTGGGTGGCGCTGGTGGAAATAGCTAGTACCTTCATGCCGACCCACCATAGGCGTTTCGGCGAGCTGGCGTTGCGCTACCGGTGCGGGGTTATGCGCTCTTGGATGTCTTCTTGTTCGTCTTTTTCGTGGTCTTTTCTGCGGATTTCTTGGCAGACTTTGTAGCTTTCTTCTTCGCTGTCTTCTTAGCTGCCTTCTTGGTGGACTTCTTGCCGCCTGCGTCACCGGACGTGCGGCCAAGGGAGGCTTCGAGTGCGGCCATGAGGTCGACGACATCGGCATCTTCGCCGTCACCGTCCGAGCCCGTCTTTGAGCCGGATTTCTCGCCGAAGGTCTCCTCGGTGTCGAGGGTGTCGCCCTGGGCGAATTTGGCGTCGATAAGCTTGCGCAACTCGATCTGGTAATCGTCCTCGAACTCTTCGGGCGTGAAGTCGGAGGAGTACTGCTCGACGAGCGCGGAGGAGAGCTCGAGCTCTTTTTTGCCGATCTTCGCCTTGGACTTGGCGCCCTTGAAGTCGACGTCGCGGACCTCATCGGCCCAGTGCATGCCCTGCAGGACCAGGACATTGCCACGGACGTGCAGGGCGCCCAGGCGGGTCTTTTGGCGCAGGGCGAATTTCACGATCGCGGTGCGGTCCGTCTCCTTGAGCGTTTCGCGCAGGAGCAGGTAGGACTTCGGGGTCTTGCCCTCGGGCTCCAAATAGTAGGACTTCTCCATCATGATCGGGTCGACCTGGTCCGCGGGGACGAACTGGACCACCTCGATCTCGTTGTTGTCAGCTTCCGGGAGGGCATCGAAGTCTTCGCCGGTGAGCACGACAGTCTCACCGTCTTCCTCGAAAGCCTTGTCGATGTCGCTGTATTCCACGATCTCCTCGCACACCTCGCAGCGCCGCTCATAGCGGATGCGGCCGCCGTCTTCGTTGTGGACTTGGTGGAAAGAGATGTCGTGGTCGTCGGTAGCTCCGTAGGCTTTAACGGGAACGTTGACAAGGCCGAATGTGATGGATCCGCTCCAGATTGCGCGCATGACCCGCAGTGTACGTGTTGCGCGGGGTGGTGAGTCGGCCGGCGGAGAAGGAGGTGTGTACCGCGGTGGGGAAGAACGAGTACTCGGTGGGCGGCCGGACACTGACGGTGAGCAACCTGGACAAGGTGCTCTACCCGGCGACGGGCACGACCAAAGCGGACGTGATGAAGTACTACCTCGAGGTCGCTGATGTGCTGATCCCGCAGGTGGTGCGGCGCCCGGTGACGCGGAAGCGCTTCCCGGATGGTGTGGACGTAGAGGCGTTCTTCCGCAAGGACCTGGAAGAATCCGCACCTGAGTGGATTCCGTTCGGGATTCTGACGCACAAGGAGTCCACGAACCGGTACCCGTTGGCGGAGGAACCGGCCGTTCTCGCCTGGTTCGCGCAGGTCGCTGCGTTGGAATTGCACACCCCGCAGTGGCGGTTCGGGCAGCACGGGTACCCGGACAATCCGGACCGTCTGGTGCTGGACCTCGACCCGGGACCAGGAGTGGGGCTCGCCGAGTGCGCGGAGGTGGCCCACTGGTGCAAGGAGATCCTCGACGGCATGGGTATGGAATCCGTCCCGGTCACCTCCGGCTCGAAGGGCATCCACTTGTACGCGGCGTTGGATGGCCGCAGTACCGCCGAGCAAGTGACGGCGGTGGCCAAGGAACTCGCCCGCGCACTCGAGGCCGACAATCCGGACACCGTGACATCGGTGATGAAGAAAGAACAGCGGCGCGGCAAGGTCTTCATCGACTGGAGCCAGAACAACGGCAAGAAGACGACGGTCGCGCCCTATTCGTTGCGCGGGCGCGAACACCCGACGGTGGCGGCGCCGCGCACGTGGGAGGAGCTGGAGGAGTCCGATCTGCGTCAGCTCGAATACACGGAGGTGCTCGAACGCGTCGCGGAGGGGAAGGATCCGATCGCGCGGCTCGGCGCAGAAAAGCAAGACCGCTTATCGACGTACCGTTCCATGCGCGATCCTTCCAAAACCGCCGAGCCGGTACCTGTTGATTCACCACGCGACAGGTCCGGCGAAGACCCGATCTTCGTCATTCAAGAGCACCACGCTTCCTCTTTGCACTGGGACGTGCGGTTCGAGCGCGACGGCGTGCTCGTCTCCTGGGCTGTGCCCAAGGGACCGCCGCTGGATCCGGACATGAACCGGCTGGCGGTGCAGACTGAAGACCACCCGATTGAGTACGCCACATTCTCCGGCACGATCGCGAAAGGCGAGTACGGTGCCGGTGAGGTGGAGATCTGGGATTCCGGAACCATCGAGGTGGAGAAGTGGCGCGAAGGTAAAGAGGTCATTGCTGTTCTCCGCGGGCAAAAAGACGGAGGTCTGGGAGGGGTGCCGCGCCGCTACGCCATGATTCACACCGCCGGGATGGGTGGGCGCGGTAGCTCGAAGTCGGACAACCAGTGGCTCATGAAATTCATGAAGGACCAGCCGGAGGGGGAGTCCCAGGCGGCGTCGACGCAGGTCGAAAGCGCGGAGATGACTCTGGCGGATATGCCTGAACCGATGCTGGCCACCGCAGGAAAAGAGTCAGATATCCGGCTTAGCCGCAAAGAGGGTGAGAAGTGGGCGTTTGAGATGAAATGGGACGGCTACCGGATTCTCGCCGGAGTGGGCGGCGAAAAAGTGGTGCTCTCCAGCCGGAACGGGAAGGACTACACCGACTTTTTTCCGCAGCTGCGAGAACTGGCAGAGCTAGTGCCGGGTGGGGCCGTGCTCGACGGGGAAGTCGTCGCGCTCGACGACGACGGCCGCCCGGACTTCGGGGCGCTGCAGGCATTGCATTCCGGTGATCTCGACTCCGAATCGGTCGAAATCCGGTACATGGTCTTCGACATTCTCGCGCTCGGGCATTCGGGAAACGGGGGACAATCGCTGTTGCGGACTCCGTATGAGGCGCGCCGGGAGCTCCTGCGGAAAACCGTGCCGGAAGGTGACTACGTGTCTGTGCCGCCGGCGCACACTGGCTCGCTCGCGGAAGCGATGGACGTGAGCCGGAAACTCAAACTCGAGGGAGTAGTGGCAAAACGGCTCGGATCGGTCTACTTGCCGGGAAAGCGCGGATCTGCGTGGCTGAAGATGAAATTCCAGATTCACCAGGAAGTCATCGTGGTCGGCGTCAGGGAAGGCAAGGGAAGCCGAGCGGGCGGAATCGGGTCGCTTCTTCTGGCGGTTCCCGACGACAAGACGGGGGAGCTTGTCTATGCCGGGCGCGTGGGCACTGGGTTCAGTTCCAAGCAGTTGCAGGAAATGGAGGGGAAATTGGGGGAGAAGGAGGTGGGGGAGGCGTCGATTAGCGATGTGCCCGATGCCGACCGCGACGGCGTGTGGTGGGTGGCCCCTGAGCTCGTTGCCGAGGTCGCTCTCGCTGGCCGGACTCGCGACGGCAAGGTGCGGCATGCCGTGTGGCGGGGTTGGCGCGATGACAAAGACGCCGACGAGGTTCGCTGGACAGACGAGCTTCGGCAATAAAAGGAGAAAAAATTTCGCCGGCGTAACTAAAAGCCTGAATCTTTGTTTCGCTCGTACTATATTCCTCTACAAAGTAATCTGAGTCACGTTTCGATCCGGATGCGTTTCGGAGCAAATGGATGTGGCTTGGACTACGAGGCACTACGAGGAATGAGGTACTTACGTTGAGCACGAAAGTCACCGGCGGTGATGCAGGTACTCCCCGCACTGAGCGCGGGGATCGGGCATTGGGGCCGCTCGAACGTCTGTTGATGTGGCGCCCGTTTTCTGCGGTCGCGCGCACACTCATCATCCTGGCGCTGGTCTTCCCGCTGCTGTTCGCGGGCCTGTTCATGTGGGCTATGTGGGACCCGACCGGCTCCGTCCCCAACACCAAGCTCGCGGTGGTGAACAATGACAAGGGCGTTGACCGCGGCGAGGGGGCCGGATTAGAAGAATTCGGTGCCGACGTCGTGGAAGGGTTGACCGGCCGCGACTACCTCGATTTCGACGTGGTGAACAACGAGGACGCCCGCAAAGGTCTCATGACCGGCAAGTACCTGTTCACTGTCACGATCCCGGAGGACTTCTCGCAGAACGTGGTCACGGTGATCGATCCGGAGCCGAAACAGGCGAATATCATGGTCAACTTCAACGACTACAACGGCAGTAACGGCGCCATTTTGACCTCCGGCCTGGTCCCGCAGATCCAGTCCGAAGTCCGCGCCGAGGTGGCCAAGACCTACGCGGAGGAGGTTCTCGGCGGCCTCAACGAGCTGGGCGACGGCATCCGCCAGGCAGCTGACGGCTCCAAGCAGCTCGACGACGGTGTCGGCCAGCTCAAGGACGGCGCCGGGCGCTTGGACGACGGTGCGAAGCAACTCAATGACGGTCTGTACCAGCTCGAGGACGGCACCGACCAGCTCGCCGACGGGGCGCGCCAGATTGATGAGGGCGTGGACAAACTGACCGGTATGCTGATCCCGCTGCTGGAGAATGTGCAGGGCGGCGTCAGCCAGCTCACACCCATCGTGGACACCCTGCGACAGTTCGGCCTGCACGCCGAGGCGGACAAGCTCGACGGCATTGTCAGTCAGCTCGACCCGGGCAACCCGGACAACGTGGTCAACGACCTGAACCGTCTGCGCGAAGGCACGGGCGAGCTCTACGCCAACCTCTCCAATCCGGAGATGCCGTACCGAAACGGCCTCAACCAGCTCATCGACGGCTCCGAGCAGCTTGTCGACGGCACTGGACAGCTCACCGACGGCACCGCACGCCTCCAGGACGGCGCAAATCAACTGAATGACGGTGCGAAGCAGCTCAACGACGGCACTAGCCGGTTGACCGACGGCACCTCGCAGCTTGTCGACGGCGGCGGGCAGCTCGAAGACGGCATTAACCAGCTGAAGGACGGTTCCGAGGAGCTGTCGACCAAGCTCGGCGAGGGTGCTGACCGTGCGCCGGAAGTCAAGTCCATGGATAAGTCCTCCGATCAGATCGCGGTGCCGATCATCTTCGACGAGGCGAACCTGCACCCGACGCAGGTCGTGGTCGATCCGGAGGACCCGACGAAGAAGGAGCCGTCGAGCGGCTTCTCCGTCCTTGGCCTGATCGTGATCAACTTCCTGCTCATGGCAGTGGTGTCGATCCTTCTGCCGCACGCTATTGGCCGCCGCCACAAGGCATCCGGCGCGGCCGGCCCGGTTTTGAGCGCCTGGGGCACGATGTTGGGCATCAACGTCGCACTCACCGCGCTGCTGGGCTTTGTGTCCATCACCCTGGGCTGGCGTCCGGAGAACTGGTTCGTCATCGTCGCGGCTCTGCTGCTGATCGACATCGCCGGCACCACGATCTTCCAGTTCTTCCGGATCCTGTTCGGCCGGGTAATCGGTGCGATGTTCAATATCGGATTCTTCGCCCTGGGTCTCTTCGTCTCCAGTGCGGTCTGGCCGCTGTCCACGCTGCCTGCCCCGCTGAAGTTCATGAACCCGCTGCACCCGATGAGCCACGCACGCAACCTGTTCGTGCGCTCCGTGGACGGCATCTACGACAACACCTTCTGGATCGCCATCGTGGTCCTGCTGGTCTTCACCGTCCTGGCGCTCGGCGCATCCATCCTCATCTACGATGCACGCCGCAAATCTCTGTTCATCGACGACCCGAACGAGAACGAGCGCGACCGTAAGAAGTACGAGCGCGAGATCCGCGAAGGCGAGGAGCCGCTGCAGTCGGTGTTCTCCCGCTAGTCAGCGGGAGAAGTTGGGCGGACGTCGTGACTGGCGTCCGGCCTTTCTCATGTCCACTATGCGATGTGCACTATGCGATGCTGATCTTCACCGATTCGCGACCTGGTGTTTTCGCGACTGCATAGTGCGCTTCGCATAGGGGGCATCGCATAGTGCGCTCCGTTAGGAGAAGACACGAAAAACCCCGCCGAGGCATTCAGCTAAAAGAATTGAGCTGAAGCCCGGCGGGGCTTTTCGTGTGAGCGGCGAGAGCTACCAGGTGGCCACGAACCGCATGAGCAGCTGCGCGATCGGGTCCGGGAACGGCTTGCGCAGCCACTTGAGAAGGCGGTCGGTGAGGCTGACGGCGTAGTGGGGGACCCATTTGCCCCACGGCGCGTTCTTGGTCAGGACGCGGACGGCTTCATCGGCGACGTCGCCGGGGGTGAGGTTCACACCCATTGTCTTGACGGACTGGGCGTTGACATTGGCGACCTGGGTGGCGGCCCAGAGGGGCATGAGGTCGTGGACGCGGATGTCGTCGTTACGCCATTCGACGCTGAGTGCTTCGGTGATTCCGTTCACGTAGAACTTCGTGGCGGAGTAGGTGGAGATCTCCGGCTGGCCGAAGATGGCGGACGCGGAGCTCATGTTGATGACCACAGCGTCCTTCGTGGCCTTGAGATACGGGTAGGCGGCCTGGGCGCCGAAGGTGACACCGAGGCAGTTGATGTCCACCAGCGCGCGGATTTTCTCCGGGTCCTGCTCGGCGAGCAGGCCGTCGATGATGATGCCGGCGTTGTTGAACAGGAAGTCGAGGCGGCCTCCAGTGCGGGCGGTGAAATCCGCTAGGGCGGTGTCCCATTCGTCCCGGTCGGTGACGTCGAGGTGTCCGGTGACGAGCTGGCCGTCGGGGATATTATCGGTGCCCCAGGTGACGTCCTGGATGTCGTAGGCGCCGACGGTCCAGCCGAGGTTGAGCAGCCGCTGTGCGGTCGCTTTGCCGATGCCGCTCGCGCCGCCGGTGATGAACGCGGCGGGGCGGGAGGCGGCGTCGGCGGTGAAGTCCGCGGGCTTCACGTAGGGAGTTTCGGTGGTGTCTTCATGAAATGGCTTGGCAAATGGATTCCACATAGAAAAAACTCTAAACCCTAGATAAATATGGCGCGGGTCAAAGCTATATAAATATGTGATTCACAGCATAGGTCAGTTGTCGCTCCACGTGCGGGTCTTCGCGAACATCGCGGCGACAGCGACACCGAGCATGAGCACACCGGCGGGCAGCAGCAGAGCCACGCTCATCGCCTCAGCGAACGGTTCGTGGAGGAATTCCGGCAGGGGACCGGTCTCCGAATGCCCGGCCGCATCGCTCCCGAGACGCAGCGCGAGCTGGGACGACATTGCCGCAGCCACCGCGGCCGAGCCGATGACAGCGCCACCTTGCCGCACCGTGTTGTACACGCTCGACCCCGCGCCCGCGAGCGCCGGATCGAGGTTGCGGGTCGCGATCATCGACAGCGGCCCCCAGATCAGCGAGTTGCCGAGACCATAAAACACGCTGATCAGCAGCATCCAGTAGGGATTGATCTGCGGGTCGGTGATCCACGCCGTGGCAAAGATGCTTATCGACGTCACCGCCAGCCCCACAATCGCGAACGGTTTCGGGTCATGCGTATTGGTCTGCTTGCCGATGAACCCGGACAGTGCGCCGGACACCAAACCCGACGGCAGGAGGAGAAGCGCGGCCATCGTGGGGCTGAAATTCTGCACCCGTTGCACGTAGATCATCAACGGAATGGCGAAGGTGGACACCGCGAAGCCCACCGTGGTGATCGCAGCGGATGCGAGCGCGAAATTCCGGTCCGCGAACAGCGAGAGCGGGACCAGGGCATCGCGACTGGTGCGGGCCTGCCAGGCGATGAATGCGGCGATGAATACTGCGCCCACAACGATCAGGCCGATCGAGCGCGCGTCCCAGTCGAAATTGGAGCCCTCTTGAATGCCGAAGATCAGGCAGAACATTCCCACTGCGGATAAGGCGACGCCGAGCCAGTCGAGACGTCGGGCGGTGAGTTCTAGCTTGGGCACGTTCTTCCAAGCCAGGATCAGCCCGATGATGCCGAACGGGACGTTGACAAAGAAGATCCACTCCCAGCCGCCAAGGTCCACGAAAATCCCGCCGAGCAGCGGGCCCACGATTGTGGCGACGCCGGCGACCGCGCCCCAGACGCCCATGGCGCTGCCGCGCTGGGTGGGGGAGAAGGTTCGGATCATCACCGACATCGTCTGCGGCGTGAGTATCGCGCCGCCGAGCCCCTGGAAGGCGCGGGCAGCAATGAGCACCCCGACGGAGCCGGCCAGTCCGCATGCCAGCGACGACACGGTGAACACCGCGAGGCCGAGCATGTACAGTCGCTTCGGTCCGAACCTGTCGCCGAGCCGGCCCGTGATGAGCAGCGGCACCGCATATGCCAGCAAGTACGCGCTATTCACCCAGATCACGCCGTTGTACGTGGCGTTCAGGCTTTCCGCGATCGCGGGGATGGCGACGGCGACGATGGTGGAATCCACGAGGATCATGAAGAAGCCGACCATCATCGACCACAGCGCCGGCCACGGGGAGCTTTGCGACGCCGAATCCTGTTGTGCCATTGCGCCTCCAAACCCTCTATTCCGACACCGGCAATCTACCCCTTCACTTCGAAAGGGTCTATCCCCGCTGGATGACCGCACAAAAAGAACCAGCCCCTCCCCGCCGGGGAAGAGGGCTGGTTCAGGTTGAGTGCAGACTCAGCGCTGAATTAGATCTGGATGCCGAAGTCCTTCAGTGCGGCGTTGATCTGGTCGCGGACCGGTGCGAACTGCGGGACGAAGGCCACGATGACGCCGGCGAGAGCTGCCAGCAGGCCTGCGACTCCGAGGCCGATCAGAACCGGTTTAGCGCTGGAACCGTCGTTGCTGGAACCGGAGGAGCCGTCCTCGCCACCGTCCTGGCTGCCCTCAACCTTCACCGGCATGGTCACGTCGGTGCCCTTGTCGGTGGTGATGCGCAGGACTGCGTCCGCCGGAGCGTTGGCCGGAACAGAAAGATTGACGGAGGCAGTACCGGCCTCGCCCAAGCCCTTCTCGCCAAGCGCCGGGTCGATGTCAGACTCCGCGGAGGCAAGCTCCTTGCCCTCAGCATCCTCGAGCTTGACGGTGACCTTCTTGGCGTCGTCGTTCTGGGAGTAGATCAGGGAGGACAGGTCGATCTTCGCGTCCTGGCCTGGCTTCAGAGGCTGCTCGACCTTCACGCCAACAGCGGACTGGCCGCGCGGAGCGAGCTCCTCGCCGCTCTTCAGGTACTGGATGAAGGCATCGACATCGACGAGGCCGATGTTGGACATCTCGGAGCCCTTGGTAAGAGCATCGAAGCTGTCGCCGCCGCCGAGCAGGAAGGTGGAGCCAGCGACAACGTAGTCCTTGTCCATGTCCATCGGCTTGCCGTCGATGGTGATGGAGGTGATGCGCTCGCCCTGCTCAGCGTCCGGGTTGTAGGTGTAGGAGACGTTGTTGGACAGGCCCAGCGCCAGACGCGGGCGGTCTTGACCCGGCTTCCACTGCTGCTCGAGAGCCTCCTTGAAGTCGGCGCCCTTGAGGGTCTTGTAGGAGTTCTCGTTACCGAACGGCTGGACGGAGAAAGCCTGCTTGTAGGTGACCTCGCCGGCGGGCAGGTCGTCGCGGACGCCGCCAGCGTTCATGATGCCGATGTCGGGGGTGACGCTGGAGTTCGCAGCGACGCTCCACTTGGCGGCCTCGGCGAGGAGGTTGCTCAGGGAAGACTCAACACCGCGGTTGGAGCCGGATTCATCGCCCGCGTTCTTGCCGCGGGTGAAGTCGATCGGAGACGTAGCGACGACCTCCTTGCCCTGTTCTTCAGCTTGTGCCTTGGCCTCGTCGACGATCGCAGCGATCTCCGGGTTCGCCTTGTCGCACGCAAGAACGGTGGCGTTGTCGACGACCTTGGCCTCGTCGACAGTGATCTCCTTGGTATCGCGGTCGATGCTCAGGTCGACGTTTGCGAAGCCCTGGGAGTAGGAGCCAGCCTGCGCGACGACCGGGGTGGTGGACTTATCCGGTGCGACGTAGACGTGGGTGTGGCCGAGGAAAGCGACGTCGACGTTTTCAAACTTGTCCGGAGAGATATTGCCTGCGTGGACCAAGGCGACGACGACGTCGGCTTCCTTGGAGTCCTTGATCTGCTTGGCCAGGGTGTTGGTGGTGGCGACCGGGTCGTTCCAGGTGATTCCCTCGATGCCGTCCGGGCTGACCAGGTTCGGCATATCGGCGGTGACGGTGCCGACGAATGCGACCTTCACACCGTCGACATCTTCGACGTGGTACGGCTTGGTGCCTTCGACAGACTCGGCGTTAGCTGCGAGGTAGGGGAAGTCGGCGTCGGGGATGACGCGGTCGGTGAGGTCTTTTGCGCCCTTGTCGAATTCGTGGTTGCCAACGGCGGAGACCTTCAGGCCCATCTCGTTGAGGACGTCGATAGTCGGTGCATCGTCGAGAAGCATTGCCGCGAACGGGCCAGCGCCGATGTTGTCGCCGGAAGAAGTCAGGATGTGGGCGTCGCCAAACGGCTCAGCTTCCTTGTCGATCGCGCACTTCAGGCGCTCGGCGCCGGGGATGGACTTCTCCGGTTTCTTGGAGTCCTCTTTGTACTCGAAACGACCGTGAAAGTCGGTGATGTTGGAAATCGAGATCTTGGCGGTATTCTCGTTGGCGGTAGCGGTGACGGGGGAGAGAACGCCAGCGCTGACGGACAGCGCGGCGATGGTGGCGCACAGAACGCGGTTACGCATCGGAGGGAACCTTTCGGGCAGCGGTGGAATGAAGTAACCGGGTGGAAAACAGCCAGCTCACGATGCTGTGATTGCCAGCTTCCAACCAGGGCACGTCAAAACTAAGCCAGGCACATGGACCTGTTGTGACGGTCACATGGATTGCCCGTGACCGGCGGGTGAAAAGCGCGTGACCCGTGGTTGGGGGAAGGCAAGGAAATGGGGAAAGGCCGGACGTCGATAAGCGAAACGCCCAGCGAAAATGCTGGGCGTTGTGTGGATGCCGTGCGTTTATGCGCCGTCGGCGTCCGCCTTGGTCTCGTGGTGGGTGCCCGGCTCGTGCTCCGGCGGAGCGTAGATGGAGTAGAGCTTCGCTGGTGCGTCGGACTCGTTGACGAAGTTGTGCCACTTGCCGGCCGGAACGAAAGCGACCCAGTCGGCGCCGATGACCTGGTCGACCTCGAGGTCATTCTCGCTCGGGCCGATCTGGGCGCGCAGCTCGCCACCCTCGAGGCGGAGGAACTGGTCGTGGCCGTCGTGGACCTCAGCGCCGATCTCGCCGCCGGGCGGAATGGTCATGACAGTGAGCTGGAGATTCTTACCGGTCCACAGGGTGTCGCGGAAAGCCTCGTTGTCGAGCGTGGCCTTCTCGATGTCGACGACGTACGGGTTCGGGCCGTAGTCGTTGCCCTTCTGTGCAGTCATTGTGGCCTCCTTGCCGTGGGGATCCTTCACCTCCCAGCTTACGCTGAATTCTGGTGGCCGGTTCCCAGTTGATAACCCAGCTTTGGGTGCATGGGCGGGGTACAGTGACGGCCATGACCACTGGTGAGTCCGATTTTCCCGGGGCCGACGACATCCCGGAACGAATAACGTCCAACGACGCGCGCCTGTCGCACTTCGTCGAGGCGAATGACCGCTGGGAGGAAATTCCCGAGCGTCTCGCCGAAGACTGGGATTCGATGGCGCAGCTCATCGCGTACTACGAGTCTGTGTGGCGCGACGACGTCCGCGATTTCCCCGAGGCGCAGTACGGCGTGCTCTCCGAGGACGGCGTGTGGAACGAGATGGGGCGTTTCTACCAGTCGATGAAGGAGATCGCTGAGACCGCGACGCGCGTCGTGCGCGAATACGAGCGTGACAATGATCCCGAGGTCGACCCGGGCACCGCGCCGACGGACGAGGAGACCGCCGACGAGCAGTAGCGCAGCTGCGCTTTCCGCTTATCGACGCCCCGTTCCGCGCCCTTTTACCTAGTCCAGCGTGGTTAGCTCGTTTCGGTGCGCGGGGGGAAGAATGAACCGGAACGGAACTCTCACAGGTCGTGGGCTAGTCGGCGCGGCGGTGACGCCCGGTGTACTCCTGCGGCGACACATCGTCTTTGGAGTGCTTCGGCCCGTGCGAAGCACGGCGCGCCCGGCGGAGACGGACCTTCTCCACTTCGGTGAGGTAGGTCTCGCTAGCCGCGGTGTCGCCGTTTCCGCTATGCGACGGGTTGAAGTCCACGAAGGCTGGGAAGTACTGCGTGGGCGCGTCCTGGGCGGAGTCCGCGGAGTGGGCGGGCGACGCCGGTTCTTCCTGCTGCTCGAACGGCTCTGCTGCAGTGTCGACGGGTGCTGCGGTCTCGGCAGGCTCCGCTGGGTGCAAAGGTGCAATGGTTCGCGCGCCAGGGCGGGGGTGGACCCAGTCGTCGGGGTCGATGGCGGCGGACAGATTGACGGTGACGACGAGTGAGCCGTCGCCGAATTCGTAGACCTCGGCGGACGGGATATCGATCTCCGGGCCGGCGGGGAGAGGCAGCAGCGGGAGAGTCCGGACCGGAAAGGCGCCGGGGGCGCGGGTCACGTCGACGCTGATGGAGCCATCGACGGCCCAGGCGCGGGCTTTGACGTCGGATCCCTGCGCGAAGAGCGCCGCGAGTTTCTCCCGGATCGGCCCAGCCTGCTGGGTGTCGAGGGTGCCGAGGACGCGACCGCCGCAGGTGACCACGACGGTGTGACCGTGCAGGTGCAACCCCACGAGCCATTGCCCGGGCGACATCAGCATGGTCTCGGCGGCGGTGAATTCGCCGTCGGCGACGTGAACGTACACGGGGGCTTCACCGGGGGCGGTGCCCGGCAGCAGCAAGGCGCCGGGCAGCAAGTTGTTACGGGGCACGCACAGCGCCGGCGGCGCGAGCTGCACGGTAACGCGGTGGGACGCCGTGAGGCGGTCGAACGTGATCGTGGCCTGGGCGGTGGGCACCAAGCCCGCCTCGTGAAGGGTGTCCACGCTGCGGAAAGGAGCGCGCTCGTGGGCGCCGATATCGCCGATGACGGAGCCGTGGGCTGCCGGCCAGCGCACCCGCCACGCGCCGGTGAGCGGGTCGGGCTCGAGTTCGACGGTGGTGCGGAGGGGCTCGTCGTCTAGCGGCGTGCCGGCGTGCGCGAACAGGGTCGCCGCGACGAGATTGCCCACGCCCAGTTGCGACCCGCCGCCGAGAGCGGACGGGGCGAGAGGGTAGCGGGGCATCGGTTCCATGGCCCTCGACCTTAGCGCAGGACCTTGCGCACTCCCGCCACAACACCGAGGACGATGAAGCCGACGATCAGGCCGACGACCGCGGAGCCGGCGGTGTCCACCAGCCAGCCGAGTGCTCCGCCGCCGACAGCTTCAGACGCCTGCGCGAGGATGTCGTGCGGCCAGTGCCAGCCGAAGACTTCGTGGAAGCCGCGGACGATCAGGTGGCCGCCGACCCACAGCATTGCCACGGTGCCCACGATGCCGATTATCTTCAGCACCCACGGCATGCCCTTGACCAGAGCTTTGCCCAGGCCGGGGGTGTTGCCGCGCTCGATCATTCCGAGACCGATGTCGTCGACCTTGACCAGCAGCGCGACGGCGCCGTACACAGCCGCGGTGATGAACAGGGCGACGGCGACCAGCACGATGAACTCCATGAACAGCGGCTGGTCGGCGATCTCGTCGAGTGCGATGATCATGATCTCCGCCGACAGAATCAGGTCGGTCCGCACGGCACGTTTGACCAGAGAATCTTCGCTTTCCTGGTCGCGGTTGACGGCTTGTTCCTGCTGTTCTTTCTCGTCGTGGAGGAGCTTGTCGGCGATCTTCTCCGCTCCTTCGAAGCAGAGGAAGGTGCCGCCGAGCATGAGGATCGGCACGAGCGCCCAGGGCGCGACAGCATTGAGCAGAAGTGCGATCGGGAGAATGATCAGCAGCTTGTTGCGTAGCGAGCCCTTCGTGATTTTCCAGATGATCGGCAGTTCGCGGGCGGGGGAGACCCCCGTGACGTACTGCGGGGTGACAGCAGCATCGTCGATGACGACGCCGGCTGCCTTGGTGGAGGTTTTCGCCGTCATGGCCGCCACATCATCCATGCTGGTGGCGGCGGTTTTGGCGATGAGGGCGACGTCGTCAAGCAGTGCGAGGAGACCGCCAGCCATACGCGGACCTTTCTGTTCGGGGGTGTGTCGAAGAACAAATACTAGTGCGAACGCGCCGTTTGGGTAGGGTGTGGTCCATGTCAGAATCCGTGACCTCTACCGCGCGCGTGCGACTCGACCGCCCCGCACGTTACGGCAAACTGTTGGCCAGCTATTTTGAGCAGCTTATCGACGCCACGTGGGACCCCGAGTCCTCCAAAGGCACCTTCACGTTCCCTCCCGCCGGTGCCCTGGGAAACCCGGGCGGCGGTGCTGCGACCTGCGACGTGATTGCCACCGACGGTGTTCTCATGCTCAGCCTTGAAGGTGCGGAATCCGCTGTCGAGTGTGCCGAGCGCGATCTTGCGACACGGTTGATTCACATGGCGAAGGACCAGGAAGTCGCAGTGGAATTTGCCCGCGGCGACGGCGGCATTGCGCGATTCACCCGCGAGGACGAAGAACTGACTGCTTAAGTCCGCCGATACTTATGTCGCGGCCGGCGTGAGCTCGACCTCGTCTGCCCAGGTGAGATCGATGCCGAGGGCGCGGAGCCATTCCATCGCGTCGTCGTCGTGGCGGGTGATGCCTTCGACGGCGTTCAACGTTGCGTCGATAGCCTTTTCCGCTTCTTCCGCGGTGATGAAGCCGGCAGAGGTGGCCGCCGCGAGCTCGTCGATGTCGAGTACGTCGATTGCCTCGCCTTGGACTGCGACGAGGTCGACGTACAGGTCGCGGGTGCGCCACACCTCGCCCTCGACGTCGATGTCCGCGATGTCGAAGTAGTAGTCCTGCTCCACATCGACGCCCTCGCGGAAGTGGAAGATATTCGCGCGCAGGTTCAGCTTGGGCAGCAGCCAGCTCTCGAGGTACCCGAATTTCGGGTGGTTCGCCCCGCGCGCCATGTACAGGCCGAAGTCGGTGACCCGGAAGGTGTCCACCTCGCGCAGGAACCCCTTCGGGTCAGTGTTGATCTTCGACGTAGTGTCGAAGGTCTCCTGCTTCACCGGGTGCAGATCGGGGCCGTCTGCGCTCTCAGTCTGGCCCGTGCTGTTCGCATCCATTGCGTTCACCTGCCGTCCGTGCGTGTTTATGCGTGGATACTTACTTCACCGTCACGCTCAGCGCCGTCGGGGCGAAGCCGCAGCTGCGGCCGTCAGTCTTGACAGCCCCGGAGACCACCGCCAGCACCGGGCCGGAGCCCGTGTCGGCGACGTTGGAGAGCGTTGCCGGTCCTGTCTTGTTTATCCCCTTGTTCAAAAGCGGCGTTACACCGGTGCGCAGGTTGGCCAGGTTGATCCAGTGGACATTCATGGCGCCTTGCTGGGGCGATGCCGGTTTCGTGCCCAAAGCCGTGAACACGAACGTGGCCTGTCCCGCCTTGGGGGCCGGCACCGGAATGCGCGCCGGTCCCGGAACAGCGATCAGGGAGCCGGTGGAGTTCATCCCCGGGCCCATGCAGTTGGGGGAGACCGTCGGCCAGAAGCCTTGCCGGAAGTCAGGCCCGCCCTCCGGCAGGCCTGGCCCGCCGCTGCCGCCGCCCGCGAAGAACGCGAGTGCGCCCAGAAGCGCGTCGCGGACCTGGGGCGGGACTCCAGGACGGTTGGCAAAATCCTTCACCGCGCGCTGCACTTCCGGAGTGGGCCGGCCGAGCGGGTCGACGATCGACGAGCCCGCGGAGAGGGCGGCAGGAGAGAAGGCGGGGGCCGCCTGCGCGGGGGCGGGCGCGGCGAAGGCACCGGCGGCGAGCGCCGCGGAGAGGGCGGCAGACACAACGGTGCGGCGGGAAGGGCGGAAGGGCTTAAGGGGTGTTGCTATCTTCAAGGAACTAATCCTTTGTCGCGGGAAAACAACATTAGGGCATAAATAACGTTAGTAACGCAAGTAACTTTAGTGACGTCAGCAACATTTGCAACACTGTCTCCGGATTTCGCTGCGTTCTCCCGCTAATTTTGTGCTCTGTCAAGATGTGGGTCTGGACTTTGCGGCACTGTTTTTCGGCACGTGTATTTTCGGTGTCGCACGTACAGCCCTACAGGAGTAGGGTTTAACCGTTCAACTGCGCTGTATGCAGTATTCCTACCTGAAGGAGCAGACGAAGAAGTGTCGCACCCTGAGTTCCGTAACGTCGCCATCGTCGCCCACGTCGACCACGGCAAGACCACTCTCGTCAACGGCATGCTGGAGCAGTCCGGCGCCTTCGGCGACCACGGCGAGGTTGCAGACCGCGTCATGGATTCCGGCGATCTCGAGTCCGAGCGCGGAATCACGATTCTGGCGAAGAACACCTCCATCCGCCGCAAGGGCCTTGGCAAAGACGGCCGCGACCTGGTCATCAACGTCATCGACACGCCGGGCCACGCGGACTTCGGCGGAGAGGTCGAGCGCGGCCTGTCCATGGTCGACGGCGTCGTCTTGCTTATCGACGCCTCCGAAGGCCCGCTCCCGCAGACCCGCTTCGTCCTGGGCAAGGCCCTCGAGGCGAAAAAGCCCGTGATCATCTGCGTGAACAAGACCGACCGTCCGGACGCGCGCATCGACGAAGTCGTCGAGGAAGCCCAGGATCTCCTCCTCGAGCTCGGCGCGTCGCTCGAGGACCCGGAAGCCGCCGAGGCCGCCGAGAACTTGCTCGAGCTGCCGGTGCTCTACGCCTCCGGTCGCGCAGGCCGCGCCTCCTTCAATAACCCGGGCAACGGTGAACTGCCAGACAACGACGACCTCCAGCCGCTTTTCGACGTCATCTACGACGTCCTCCCCGAGCCTTCTGCCGACATCGACGCGCCGTTCCAGGCTCAGGTGACCAACCTGGACTCGTCCTCCTTCCTCGGCCGCATCGCGCTCATCCGCGTCTACCGCGGCTCGGTGAACAAAGGCGACACCGTCGCCTGGGTCCACTACGACGCTGACGGCGAGCAGCACGTCAAGAACGTCAAGATCGCGGAGCTCCTTGTCACCGAGGGCCTCGAGCGCGTGCCCGCCGACGGCGACGTCGTCGCAGGCGATATCGCCGCTGTGTCCGGCATCGACGAGATCATGATCGGCGACACTCTCTGCGACCCGGAGAATGTCGAGCCGCGCCCGCGAATCAAGATCGACGATCCGGCGATTTCCATGACCATCGGCGTGAACACCTCCCCGATGGCGGGCCGAGGCGGCGGAGACAAACTCACCGCCCGCATGGTCAAGGCCCGCCTCGACCAGGAGCTGATCGGCAACGTCTCCATCAAGGTCCTGCCGACCGAGCGCCCCGATGCCTGGGAGGTCCAGGGGCGCGGCGAGATGGCACTGACCGTCCTGATCGAGACGATGCGCCGCGAGGGCTTTGAGCTGACCGTTGGCAAGCCGCAGGTGGTCACAAAGGAGATCGACGGCAAGACCTACGAGCCGTACGACCACATGGTCATCGACACCCCGGCCGAGCACCAGGGTGCCGTCACCCAGCTGATGGCCAACCGCAAGGGCCAGATGACCGCGATGGGCAACGCCGGCTCCGGCGACTGGGTCCGCATGGAATTCGACGTCCCGTCCCGCGGCCTGATCGGCTTCCGCACGACCTTCCTCACCGAGACACGCGGCGCCGGCATCGCCAACTCGTACTCCATCGAGCATCGCCCCTGGGCCGGCGAGATCAAGGGCCGCCCGACCGGCTCGCTCGTCGCCGACCGCTCCGGCCAGGTCACCTCGTATGCGTTGATGCAGCTCGCCGACCGCGGCAATTTCTTCGTCGAGCCCGGCGCGGAGACTTACGAGGGCATGGTCGTCGGCGCGAATAACCGTGACGAGGACATGGACGTCAACATCACCAAGGAGAAGAAGCTGACCAACATGCGTGCCGCGTCCGCGGACACGACGGTCACCCTCTCCAAGGCGAAGACACTCTCCCTCGACGAGGCGATCGAGTTCTGCGACGATGACGAGTGCGTAGAGGTCACCCCGGAGGCCATGCGCGTCCGCAAGGTGATCCTGAACGCTACCGAGCGCGGCCGCGCCCGCTCCCGCGCAAAGCAGAAGAACAAGTAGCCGCAGTAGCGGGAGGACCCGCGCAATGCAGTAGCATTGACCCTCATGCGCACCCCCAGTTGCAGAATCACGGCGGCGAGAATCATCGCCCCGGTTCTCGCGCTGGGGGTGTTGTCGTCGTGTTCGGCGCAGCCGGGGCCGCCGCCGATCGTGGAGAAGACCGAAACCACGGAGACCACCACGACAACGGCGCAGCCCGCAGCCCGCACTGAGGCGGCCGTCGGGGTTCAACCACTGCGCAACGGCCTCAACCCGCACATGGTGGCCGACGAGAATTCCACGGTCCGCGACGTCGCGGAGCTCACCCTGCCCAGCGCGTTCAGCCAGGGGGAGCTCAACACCGACTTGCTCGAATCGGCGGAGGTGCTGGACGACGAGGCCCCGACGATGACCGTGCGCTACGTCATTGCGCCTGCCGCGCAGTGGTCCGACGGCAGCCCGATCACCGGCGCCGATTTCGTCTACCTGTGGCGCGGCATGACCACAACGCCCGGCACCGTCGACCCCGCGGGCTACCGGGCCATCGAGGACGTGCGGGTCAGCGGCCCCGGCGGCAAGACAGTGGACGTCGTCGTCCGCGAGCACACCGACACCTGGCCCGAGCTGTTCAACTATCTTCTGCCGTCGCACCTGCTCGATTCACGGGCGGCGGATTTCGCTGTCGCGCTCGCCGACACGATTCCCTCGTCCGCCGGCCGCTACATGGTGGACAAGGTCGACCGTGGCGCAGGGGTGGTCACCCTGAAGCGCAACGACAGGTTCTGGGGCCCCGATCCTGCGAGTATCGACCTGCTCACCCTCAACTTCGTGCGCTCGACCGACCTGACCGCCGACCGCCTGCGCTCCGGCCAGCTGGCATTCGTCGACCACGTGCCGGGGGAGACATCGTGGGACGCGTATTCGCTGCTCCCCGACACGCAAGTCCGCCTTGCCGAAGGTCCGCGCGAGCTCGGTGTCACGCTCTCCGCCACCTCGCCCGTCCTCAAAGACAAGGATGTCCGCCGCGAATTCGCATCGCTTATCGACGTCCCCCTCATCTCCCGCATCGCCGCCTCCCGTTCCCGCGACCTGGCTGTCGCCGACCCCACCACCCCCTTGGACGGTGAGCCGGACGCGCTGCGCGCTGCTGTGGAGGAGTCGGGTCCTCTCCGCATCGCCGCCGACCCGCGCGACGACCAGGCCATGCCCGCCGCCCGCGCGCTCGCCGACATCCTCGTGCGCGCCGGCATCGACGCCGAAGCCGTGGCCGCCGACGCCTCCGATACCGCCACTCGCCTGCGCGAGGGCACCGTCGACGCCGTTGTCGGCTGGTCGCTCGACGGCGGCACCGCTCTGTGGGCCAGCAAGGTCCAGTGCCCGGATGACGAGGTAGATTTCGTCTCCGGCAACGTGAGCGGCTTGTGCCTGCCGTCGACACGCGGCATGGCCGGCGACATTCTTTCCGGCCGCATCCCCGCCGAGGATGTTCCCGGTGCCGTGTCCGACACTCTCCGCCACGAAGTCGTCTGGGTGCCCCTGCTCTCTGAACGCCGCGTTATGGCTCTCGGCCGCGGCATCACCGGTCCCGCGCCCGCCCTCGACGACTGGGAACGTGGCGTCGACGGGGCTGCCCAGTGGACCACTACCCAGACGTCCTCGGACGCCGAACCCGACGACGACACCTCCGGTGACCGGGACAGTGACCGCGACAATGACAGTGACAAAGACGGTGACAGAAAGGACGACCGAGTCGACGATGAACGCAGCGAACCCGAGCACGAAGAGCAGTGACCTCAACCCGCGCGACCTAGTGGGGCTGCGTGTGGTGGCAGTCCACGCGCACCCGGATGACGAGTCCATCTCCACCGGCGGCGCCCTTGCGGATCTTGCGCGGCGCGGCGCCGACGTTCTCGTCGTCACGTGCACCCTCGGCGAGGAAGGCGAGGTGATCGGGGAGACCTATCAAGGGCTCGTCAATGACGAGGCCGATCAGCTCGGCGGCTTCCGCATCCACGAGCTGACCCGCGCCCTCGACATCCTCGGGGTCCGGGGCGAATTCCTCGGCGACGTTGGACGCTACCGAGATTCCGGGATGGCGGGATCGCCCGCGAGCCGGAACCCGCGCGCCTTCGTCAACTCCGGCGAGCACGCGGTCAACGACCTCGTCCAGATCTTCCGCCGCGAAGCCCCGCACCTCGTCCTCACATACGACTCCAACGGCGGTTACGGCCACCCCGACCACATCCGCGCCCACGAGATCACCCACCTCGCCGCCCAGCAGGTCGACATTCCCCGCATCCTCTGGGCCGCGCGCCTGCGCGAAGAGCTCGAGGCCGACATCGCCAACGAGATTCCCGCCGGCTGGACGCGCCCGGAACCGGGCGAGCTCGACGCCGTCGACACCACCGACACCTGGGTCGAAATGGATGACATCGTGTACGCCGCCAAGGCCGACGCAATGAAGGCGCACGCCACCCAGATTTGGCTTGCCGACGGCTCCGTTTCCCCCACCAACCCCCATCCCGCCACCGCACACGGGCCCGTGACCACCTACGCCCTGTCCAACCTCATCGCGCAGCCAATTACCCGCCGCGAGCACTATCTTGTCGGCGCAGGCGTGCTGCTCGGGCGCGGCGCCGACATCGCCAGCGGCCTCGACTTCTAGACTTCTAGATTTCTCATGACACCACCCGGCCCGTCCCGCCAGCCCATCACGCGGACCGACTTCACACCAGCCGAAGCGCGTTCCGGCCTCACCTGGCTGTCGGTGGGAGCGGGGATGGCGGGGCTGGTGGAGGTGGCGTCGATAAGCGTGCTCTATGGCGTTGCCTCGATCCTCGCCGCAGGTCTCCTGGGGGCTGTGTTCACGCGCACTGCGCTGCTGTGGACACGCGGCAGAAGACTGCCGGCGGCCGTGCCGCTGCTGGTGTGGATCTGCAGTTTTGTGCTGCTTGCCGTCGGGCCGGAAGTGACCGCCGCGATCGTCGCCGAAAATAAGATTCGCTGCGGCCTCCTGCTCGCCGCCGCGTGTGCCGGGGGCGTGTGGCCCATCGTGGCGCGGAAGTGACATACTGATGTGAGAGTTTTCGTCATAAGGAGTGACAGGAGCCCATGACCTACATCATCGCTGAGCCGTGCGTCGACATTCTGGACCGCGCCTGCGTCGAAGAATGCCCCGTCGACTGCATCTACGAGGGCAAGCGCATGCTCTACATCCACCCCGACGAGTGCGTCGACTGCGGCGCCTGCGAGCCCGCATGCCCCGTCGAGGCCATCTTCTACGAAGACGACCTGCCGGAAGAGTGGAACGACTACTACGACGCCAACGTCGCCTTCTTCGACGAGATCGGCTCCCCGGGCGGCGCCGCCGCTGAAGGCCCGTACGACTTCGACCACCCGTTCGTGGCAGCGCTGCCACCCATGAACCAGGAGTAGGGGACATGGGGACGCGCCGCCCGCTCAGCCAGGTCCTGCCCGATTTCCCGTGGGACACCATCGCCGACGTCAAGCGCAAGGCCGCGTCCCACCCGGACGGGCTGATCGACCTGTCCGTCGGTGGGCCCGTCGACGAGGTGCCGCCCGCGATTCAGCTCGCGCTCGCGGAGAACTCCGCCGCGCCCGGCTACCCGCAGACCATGGGCACGCCTGAGCTGCGCGCCACGATCGTTGCGGCGTTGGACCGGCGCTTCGGCGTTGCCGGGCTGAACGAGCGCGCCGTCCTGCCGACCATCGGACTGAAGGAAGCTATCGCGTGGCTGCCCACCTTGCTCGGTTTGCGCGGCCAGACCGTGGTCATCCCGGAGGTCGCGTACCCCACCTACGAAGTCGGCGCACTCATCGCGGGATGCGACGTCGTGCGTTGCGACGACCCGTCTGACGCCCCCCGCGACGCCGCCTTAGTCTTCATCAACTCCCCGTCGAACCCGACCGGCGCTGTGGCCTCCGTCGAGCTGCTGCGCTCCTGGGTCGCGTTCGCCCGCGAGACCGGCGCCATCATCGCCTCCGACGAGTGCTACCTCTACCTTGGTTGGGCCGCCGAACCCGTCTCGGTGTTGCACCCGTCCGTCACAGACGGCGACAACACCGGCCTTCTTGCGCTGCACTCCCTGTCCAAGACCTCGAACCTGGCGTCCTACCGTGCCGGCACGATTTCCGGAGATGAAGCCCTCGTGCAGGAGCTTCTCGAGATCCGGAAGCACGCCGGCCTCATCGTTCCCGGCCCGATCCAGCACGCCATGGTCGCCGCGCTCGAATCGGATTTGCACGAGGAAATGCAGCGCTCCACCTATGCCACGCGACGCCTCGAACTGCTCAAGGCGTTGCCCGAAGCCGGCTTCACGGTTGACCACTCCGACGCCGGCCTGTACCTCTGGGTGCGCCGCGACGGCATGGACTCCCGCCAGGCTCTCGACTGGTTCGCCGACCTCGGCATCCTCGGCGCCCCCGGCGATTTCTATGGCCCCGCCGGCGCATCCCACGTCCGCATCGCGCTGACGGCCACCGACGAGAAAATCACCGAAGCCGCGCACCGTCTCACCGCGTAGCTACGCGCGCAACGTTTTCCTTTCGCCGCGCAGTCAGGACTACACTGACGAAAGTTTGAAGATAAACCTTACAGCCAGCGGCGGTCCTGAGGCTGCGCGCGGCGAAAGAAAGGTGGCCGGGGTTGTGACGACCCGTAACAAGAGCGCGAACGGCGCTGCACATGGCTCCGGAAGCACTGCTGTGCGCGTCATCAACGGCCTGCGCGAATTCATTAGATTCGGCCTCGTCGGCGGCTCCGGCGTGCTGGTCAACTTCGTGGTGTTCTACCTCGCGTCGAAGGTTCTGCTCCACGGCTTCGGCTTGGAAGCGGACGACATCATCACGCAGATCGGCTCCACCCGCTGGAACGTGCGCTGGTACCACTTTCTGTCGTCGCTGGCCTTCCTACTCGCCAACACCTGGAACTACCAGCTCAACCGCAGCTGGACGTTCCGGGGGCTGGAGAAGAGGTCGTGGCTACGCGGGTTCTTCCCGTTCCTGGCCACCGGACTCGTCGCCTTCGTCGTGTCGCTTACGTGCATGACCTTGCTCATGAACCCGACGACGCCCGTCGGCCTGCCCGACCACATCTTCGACGGCTCCAGCGGTCTGCGCACGAAGTCCTACTGGGCGCAGGCGATCTCGACGTTGATCGCGATGCCCGTGAACTTCATCATCAACAAGCTCTGGGCGTTCCGGAAGCCCAAAATCAAGCGTTCCGATGCGGCCACCCGTCATGCTGTATCGCAAGCGTCTGCCGATCTGAACAGTGTAAACGGATCGCGCGAAACGGAATAACAAAACTGCCGGGGGCCTCGAGCCCACCGGCAGTTTGCGTCTTCGTTCCCTCGGGGCGGGGCGCTAGTTGTTGTGCAGCTCCGCGTTGAGCTCCACACCCTTGGCCTTGACGGCCTCGACAGCGCCGGTGACGGAGTTGCGGCGGAACAGGATCCCGCTGGCGCCGGAGAGCTCGACGGCCTTCACTGTGTCGCCCTCGGAGCGGCCGACGGTCTGGGCGATGTCGGCGGACAGCACCACCTTGGTGCCGGCGGTGACGTAGAGGCCGGCTTCGACGGTGCAGTCGTCGCCAAGCGAAATGCCGATGCCCGCGTTGGCGCCGAGCAGGCAGCGCTCGCCGATCTCGATGGTCTCCTTGCCGCCGCCCGACAGGGTGCCCATGATGGACGCGCCGCCGCCGATGTCGGTGCCGTCGCCGACGACGACGCCCGCGGAGATGCGGCCTTCGACCATGGACGCGCCGAGGGTGCCGGCGTTGAAGTTCACGAAGCCCTCGTGCATGACCGTCGTACCCTCAGCGAGGTGCGCGCCGAGACGGACACGGTCAGCGTCGCCGATGCGCACGCCGGTCGGAACAACGTAGTCGACCATGCGCGGGAACTTATCGACGGAAAAGACCACCACAGGACCCCTTGCCGACAGACGACTGCGGACCACCTGGAAATCGGAGACAGCGCACGGTCCGTAGTTGGTCCACACCACGTTGGCCAGCAGGCCGAACAGCCCGTCGAGATTCGCCTCGTGCGGCTTGACCAAGCGGTGGGAGAGGAGGTGGAGGCGCAGGTACGCGTCGTAGGCGTCGACGGGTGCTGCCGTGATGTCGACGATCGAGGTCGCGACCGGCACACGTGCCACGCCGCGGTCCTCATCCGGGCCCGCGAGCTTGGCGAACTGCTGCGGCGTCTCCTCCAAGCGGGTCGTCCCAGTGGTGGACACGGACTCACCGAGCTTCGGGGCCGGATACCAGACATCCAGGACAGTTCCATCGTGGGTGACAGTGGCCAAACCTCGTGCGAATGCGGTGGTCATAGTAGCAATCAGTTCTTTCTCTTACGTTGTATGCGGATGCACAGTCTGCGCGAAGCGCTAGCTGTGCTCAGCTTAGAAGATCTTCAGGCGGCGCGTGGGGTTCCACGCGGGGCAGCGGCGTCGACCCAGCACGAGCCAGCCCGACCTGGCTCGAGCCGGGGCGGCGGATTGCGCCCGCGGCAGCCAAGCTGAACAGCCGAATCGGCTGCCGCCCGAGCCAGAGAGACCAGCCAGCGACAACCGGTGCCCGCCGACGCCAGCGCTACGCCATGTGCGCCGGCGCGGACGCCTTGCCGCGGTGCACGATGAGGCTGACCACGACGATCACGCCGACGATGACGAGGGCGGAGAGGAGTTCGGCGCGGCCGCCGTCGTCGAAAAGCATGAGCGTGATGAAGCCGCCGAGCGTGGCGAGTGTCGCCCACGGCAACCACGGGTAGCCCCACATGCGCACGTTGGTGATTTCGCCGGATGCGACAAGCTGCGGGTGGAGGCGGATGTAGGAGAGGATCACCATCGTCCAGATGGCGATGAGGATGCCGCCGACCGCGTTGAGCAGGAAGGTGAGCAGCCCCGGCGGGTTCCACCACTGCATGGCGACGGATACGAAGCCGAAGAAGATCGAGACGAGCACGGCGCGCACGGGCACGCCGGCCTCGTTGGTCTTCGCGAAGTAGGCGGGCGCGTCGTTGCCGCGCGCCATGGAGTACAGGAGGCGGGAGTTGCCGTAGAGCTGCGCGTTGCACGCAGACAGGAGGGCGAGCGCAATGACGACCTCCATGATGGTGGCGGCCCCGGAGACATTCGCGCGCTGGAGCACAAGGGTGAACGGCGATTCGGCGGCGGAGTCGGCGCCGGCGATCTGGTCGTACGGCAGCAGCAGAATGATGAGTAGGACGGAGCCGATGTAGAACACGGCGATGCGCCAGATCGCGGAGCGGATGGCGGCGCTGACGGCTTCCTGCGGGTTCTCCGATTCGGCGGCGGCGATGGTCACGAGCTCAATGCCGCCGAACGCGAAAGCGACGGCGAGCATGGCGGTGGCGATGCCGCCGATGCCGTTGGGGACGAAGCCGACGGCGTCGATATTGCTGAAGCCCACGGCGTCCATGCCGGGGAACAGGCCGACGACCATCAGCACGCCCACGACGAGGAAGACGACGATCGCAGCCACCTTGATCAGGGCGAACCAGAACTCGAATTCGCCGAAGCCGCGCACGGCGGCGAGATTGATCGCGGCGAAGAACACGACGGCGATCAGCGCGGGGATCCAGGGGGCGATACCGAACCACCCGGAGATGATGGCGGAGGCGCCGGTGATTTCGACGCCGATGATGAGCACCTGCATGAACCAGTACGCCCAGCCGACGGAGAAGCCGGCCCATGCGCCGAAGGCTTGGTCAGCGTAGGTCGCGAAGCTGCCCGACGACGGCCTCGACGCCACCATTTCCGCGAGCATCCTCATGATGCAGACGGTGACGGCGCCGGCGATGACGTAAGCGATGATGACGGCCGGTCCGGCGGCTTGGATGCCCACGCCGGTTCCGAGGAAGAGTCCCGCGCCGATGGCGGAGCCCAGACCCATCATGGTCAGGTGGCGGGTTTGCAAACCGCTGTTCAGGGTGTTCGACATGAGTCAAGTGTAGAAACCCTGGGAGCGTGCCAATAATCCGGGGTGAATTAAATGCACTCCACGGCAAAAAGAGCACGCTTATCGACGCCCGCGACCACCTCCACAGCTCACAAACGTTCGCGCACGACCGGGGTGGCGCTGTGCGGTTCGTGGGTGATTGTCCAGTCGGATTGCTCGGTGATGGTGTGGGCGGGGACGTAAGTCTTCTCGTGCGGGTCGCGGGTGTCGTAGACGATGGTGCCGGGCTCGAGGATCACTCCGGCGCCCAGTTCGCAGCGGTCGCCCACATTGAGGTCGATGATGCCGGCGGACGGCCGTATGACGCAGTTCTCGCCGATGCGCAGGGGAGTGCGGTTGCGGCCGTCGGTGCGCTCGGCCATGACGAACGACGAGAGCCCCAAGTCGCAGCCCGAGCCGATGACGCAGGAGGAGAAGACGCGGCCCTCGATCCGGGCCGGCCCGAGCGTGCCCGAGTTGTAGGAGACGGAGCCTTCGCGGTAGACGCTCGTGCCTTCGGCCAGGTAGGCGCCGAGGCGGACACGCTCTGCCTCGGCGATGGACACTCCGGTGGGCACCACATAGTCCACCATGCGCGGCAGTTTCTCGATGCCGTAGACGTGGATTGTCCCGCGGGCGCGCAGGTTGGTGCGGACGTACTCGAAGTCGTCGGGCAGGCACGGCCCCTTATTCGTCCACGCCACTGGAACGAGATGCTCGAGCACATCGGTCATGTTGATCTCCAGCGGCTTCACCTTCCGGTGGGACAGGAGGTGCAGGCGCAGATAGACGTCGTGGGCGTCGACGGCCGGCGCCGACAAGTCCGCGATCTCGGTGCGCACCGGCACCACCTCCACGTGACGGTCACGGTCCATGCCGATCAAGTTCAGCAGCCGGGGCGAGAGCTCGTTGGCGCTGACGCGGCGGGTGGAGGGGTGGGTGATGTCGTCGATAAGTTCAACGGTGGGGTACCAGCTGTCCAGGACGGTACCGTCGGCGGCGATGTTGGCAATTCCTGTCGCGCGAGCTCCGTAAGCCATGGCTGTATCGTACGTGCCCGCGCGCCGGTAAGATCGCCGACGTGAAAATGGACCTTTTTGCTGACCCTGTCGAGCTGACCAAAGCTCTGATCGACATCCCGTCGCCCTCCCACGAGGAGGAAGCGATCGCCAACGCGATCCAGGCCGCACTCGAGGCCTTGGACGGCGTGGAGGTGATCCGCCGCGGCAACACCGTCATCGCGCGCACCAACCGCGGCCTCGGCGAACGCATCGTGCTCGCCGGGCACATCGACACCGTGCCCATCGCCGACAACGTCCCGCACCACGTCGAGGGCGACGTGCTGTGGGGCTGTGGCGCCGTCGACATGAAGTCCGGCATGGCGTGCTACCTCCACGCGTTCGCCGCGCTGTGCAACTCCGACGACCTGGCCTTCGACCTCACGCTCATCTGCTACGAAGCCGAGGAAGTCGCCGCGGAGTACAACGGTCTTGCGCACCTCGAGGCCGACGTGCCGGAACTCCTTCAGGGCTCGCTGGCGCTGCTCGGCGAACCGTCCGGCGGCATCATTGAGGCTGGTTGCCAGGGCAGCATTCGCGTCAAGGTGGTCGCGCACGGCACCCGCGCCCACTCTGCGCGCGCGTGGCTCGGACACAACGCCGCGCACGACCTCGCCGGCGTGCTCGGCCGCGTCGCCGCGTACGAGCCGCGCGTCGTCACCATCGCCGGCTGCGAATACCGCGAGGGCCTCAACGTCGTGGGGCTTTCCGGCGGGGTGGCGACCAACACGCTTCCCGACGAAGCCGCGCTCACCATCAACTTCCGCTTCGCACCCGACCGCAGCCTCGCCGACGCGAAACAGCACCTCGAAGACACACTCGCGCTCGAAGAAAACCTGGAATTGCTTTACGACGACGCCGTCCCCGGCGCCCTCCCCGGCCTCGACGCTCCAGCCGCCCAAGGCTTGCTCGCCGCCGTCGGCGGAAACTACCGCGCCAAGTTCGGATGGACGGATGTGTCCAGGTTCTCTAGTCTCGGAGTTCCGGCTGTGAACTTCGGCGCAGGCGACCCCGGGTTCGCCCACAAGATCGACGAACAGTGCCCGATCGACCAGATCCGCACCGTCGCCGACACGCTGACGGCGTACCTGACCGGCGCCTCCGTTTAGGCGGCGCCTCAAGACAGGCTCCGGATCGTCGGGCTCTGCGTCGTCGGCTAATCTCCCCGGTGTCGCTGCTTCGGCGGCGCCTCGCGGAAGTTGGCCCCTCTCCCAGCCGTCCGCGCAGGCCGCATCGGCTGCAGGCTCGTTGCACAGCGCAATAACTCCCCCGAAATAGAAGGCTTTCCCAGTGGCTCCACACATCACCCCGCGCCCGGACCGGGACCGCACGCTGAGCGGCCCGATCCTGCGCCGTCACAAAGGCGACGACGCCAATTCCACCTCCACCTACGACCAGCGCCTGCTGCAGATGGGGCGCGCGGACCACGACTGGAAGCACGCCGACCCGTGGCGCGTCATGCGTATTACCAGCGAATTCGTTTCCGGCTTCGACGCGCTCCACGACCTCGACTGGGCTGTGACTGTCTTCGGCTCCGCGCGCCTCGGCGAGGGCACCCCGGAGTACGAGCAGGCCCGCGAACTGGGCAAATCTCTTGTGGAGGCCGGCTACGCGGTGGTCACCGGCGGCGGCCCGGGCCTCATGGAGGGCCCCAACCGCGGCGCCCACGAGGCCGGCGGCATGTCGGTCGGTCTCGGCATTGAGCTGCCGTTCGAGCAAGGCCTCAACCCGTGGGTCGACCTGGGTCTGAACTTCCGCTACTTCTTCGCCCGCAAGACCATGTTCTTGAAGTACTCCCAGGCGTTCATCTCGCTGCCGGGCGGCTTCGGCACGATGGACGAAGTCTTCGAGATGCTCTGCATGATCCAGACCGGCAAAGTGACCAACTTCCCGATGGTGCTCCTCGGCACAGAATTCTGGTCCGGCCTCGTCGACTGGATGCGCACGCAGCAGCTCGCCCGCGGCCTCATCTCGGAGGGCGACGACCAGCTGTTCCTCGTCACGGACTCTGTCGAGGAGGCGGTCAAGTACATCGTCGACACGCACCGCGAGATGTCGGATCCGCGCAACCTACACAAATACGAGCGCTAAATGGGCACGCTTATCGACGCCCACCCCCGCGTCATGGCCATCATCAACCGCACCCCCGACTCGTTCTACGACAAGGGTGCGACCTTTGCCTTCGACGCCGCCCTGGCGCGGTGCCGTGAGGTTGTCGAGGCCGGTGCCACCATTGTCGATGTCGGCGGCGTGAAAGCCGGCCCCGGCGACGACGTCGATGTGCAGGAGGAGATCGAGCGCGTCGTGCCGTTCATCGCGGCGGTGCGCGACGAGCTCGCTGCCGCCGCCACAGCCTCCGCCTCCGCGCACACCACCGCCACCGCCGCAACCACCGCCACGTCCGAAACCGCCCCCGTTGCAGCCGAGCCGTCCTCGGCAAACGCGGCGAGAACGGTCGATATTTCTGTCGACACGTGGCGCCCCGAGGTCGCGGAAGCGGCGATCCAAGCGGGCGCGACGCTCATCAACGACACGTGGGCGGGGTTCGAGCCGGAGCTCGTGGAGGTCGCCGGCGCGCACAAGGTGGGCTATGTGTGCTCGCACACGGGCGGGGCGACGCCGCGCACGCGCCCGCACCGCGTCCACTACGACGACGTCGTCGCGGACGTGATCCGCGAAACGACAGCACTGGCGGAGAGTGCAGTCGCTTGCGGGGTGCCGGAGGAGAAGGTGTTCATCGACCCCACCCACGACTTCGGCAAGAACACTTTCCACGGCCTGGAGATTCTGCGGCGCATCGACGAGGTGGTCGCCACCGGCTGGCCGGTTCTCATGGCGTTGTCGAACAAGGACTTCATCGGTGAGACCACGGGCCGCGGCGTGGGGGAGCGGGTCGCGGGCACGCTCGCGGCGACAGCATGGTGCGCGGCCCGCGGGGTCGCGGCGTTCCGCGTCCACGAGGTCGCGGAGACGCTCGACGCCATCCGCATGACACAGGCAATCCAAGGCACGGCGACGCCGCTCGACACGATCAGGGGTCTCGCGTAGTGCCCGCCGCCAGCGCCACAAAAAGCCTCGGGCTGAGCGTGTCCGTCGTCATTCCAGCGCTCAACGAGGAGGACACCGTCGCAAACGTCGTGCGCGCAGCCCGCGCATCGTGCGCAAACGAGGTCATCGTCGTCGACTCCGATTCCACGGACGCCACAGCCGCCAACGCGCAAGAAGCCGGCGCGACCGTGCTCAACTGGCGCGACATCGCCCCGGAGATCCCCGTCCAGCCGGGCAAGGGCGAAGCGCTGTGGCGCGGGGTGCGGGCGGCCGCCGGCGACATCGTCGTGTTCCTCGACGCAGACGTCACCACCGTTCAGGCGGGGTGGGTGGACAGGTTGGCGGGGGAGTTCGTCGATAAGCGGGTGCATCTTGTAAAAGCGACCTATGCCCGCGCGCTCGACGGTGCCTCGCGCGGCGGCGGGCGCGTCACGGAACTCACCGCGAAGCCGCTGCTCCGTCTGCTTTTCCCGGACCTCCCGGCGCTCGATCAGCCGCTCGCCGGCGAATACGCCATCCGCCGCAGCACCGCGCTCGAGGTGCCGTTCGTCGCGGGCTACGGCGTCGAAGCTGGCTTGCTTATCGACGTCGCCTCTCTCCACGGCCCCTCCTCCCTCACCCAAGTCGACCTCGGGCAGAAAATCCACCGCAACCGGCCCCTTTCCGAGCTGTCCGAAATGGCTGACACCGTCGCCCGGACGATCCTCGCGCGCGCCGGCGTCGGCGATATTCCCCAGCGCCAGCCGTGGGCGGAACTGCGGTAGCATCAGCTCATGCTGTCTTGGGTCATTCTCATCCTCGTCATCGCCGCGATCGCGCTGCTCGGCGTGTGGGCCTCCGCGTCTGTGTTCGGGCGCGGTGAAGCCGTTCCGCCCATGGACGAACCGCGCGACGTCATCGCCGCGAACCGCGCCGCCGTCGACTCCGGGCGCTACGGCGACATCGCCCTGGAAGTCGTCCCCCGCGGATACCGCCAGGACCAGGTCGACGCTCTCATCGAGCACCTCCTTTACGCGCAAGAGCGTAAGATCGAGAAAGAGTTTTCACCGCAGGAGCCCGAGCTGGAACGATTCAGTCACGCGGCTGCCGGCGGTGAAAAGCCGACAATCGAAGAAGCCAAGGAGTAACACCACATGGCAGCAATGAAGCCGCGTACCGGCAACGGTCCGATGGAAGTCGTCGAGGAAAGCCGAAAGATCGTAATGCGCATCCCATCCGACGGCGGCGGGCGCCTCGTGGTGGAGCTCAACAACGAGGAAGCAGCCGAGCTCGGTCAGCTCCTCAGCGATGTCGCAGCTGAGTAGAGCTGCAGGTAACATAGGTCGCCATGCTCAAAGACATTGTTGATGTGCTGGCGGACCCCGTCGACGGCAGCGCCCTGACGGGGGCGGACGACTACAACCGCCTGGTGTCTGAAACCGGGCACTCCTACGATGTGGCTAAGCAGGGCTACGTCACGCTGGCGTCGGGCGCGGGCATCGCGCACCAGGGAGACAGCCCGGAGATGGTCACGTCGCGCGAGGCTTTCCTGTCGCGTGGCCACTTCGCGCCGTTCGTGGAGACGGTCACCGAGCGCGTCCTCGATGCGCTCCAATGCCTCCCGCTTGACGACGCCGCAGCCACCCCCACCATCCTCGAAGTCGGTGCCGGAACCGGCTACTACCTGACTCACACGCTTGACGCCGTGGAGAATTCCCGCGGCATCGGCGTGGATATCGCTGGTCCAGCCGCGAAGCACCTGGCGAAGGCGCACCGCAACATCGGCGCCGTTGTCGCCGATGTGTGGTCCGGCCTGCCCGTGCGCGATTGCTCTGTCGACGTGATTACCGTCATCTTCGCGCCGCGCAACCCGCAGGAGTTCGCCCGCGTGCTTGTCGACGACGGCGAGGTCCTCATCCTCACCCCCCAAGCCGGCCACCTCGACGAACTCCGCGAGCCCCTAGGCATCCTCGGTGTCGAGGAAGGCAAGCAGGAGCGCATGCTCGAGCAGGCCAAGGGCTATTTGGTGCCCGTCGGCGAGCCCGAGCTCATCGAGTTCCCGATGAACCTCGACCGCGAATCCATCGCCGCGCAGGTCGGCATGAGCCCGTCCGCGCGCCACCTCGACCCGGAGGTGCTTGCCGAGCGCGTCGCCGACCTGCCAGAAACGATGACGGTCACTGCGCGAGCGCAACTGACACGGATGAAGAAGGCCTAGCCGCGCCTTCAACGCTTCTCCGCCCGCTGCGCCCGCCGCCTTACCTTGCAACGCCCCTCGCCCGGGGCGTTCATCTGCACACAGCGCTTAACCGCCCGCAGCGCTTGACCGCCCGAAGAATTCAACTGCACAAAGCGCTCAGCCGCCCGCAGTGTTTAACCGCCCGCAGCGCACGAATGCGCGACGGGCGGTTTGCATTTGCGCATGTGGTGCGGGCTGCAAGAGCCCGCGGCAAGCTGAGCACTAGACGTTGGCGCGGGGGCGCGCCCACTGGTTGAGGATCTCGGCGTCGCCGTCGGTGGTGGCGCGAAGCTCGCCGACGCCGTTTTCGGGCCAGAAGCGGCTCGCCATGGTGACGGCGCCTCCGCCGGCGAAGACTTCGATGGCGGAGCCGTCGACAAGGACGGAGATGTGGTCCTCGTCGGCGTCGGAAAGCGTGGCTGTGGCGGGGGAACCGTCGAGGCGGTCGAGGGTGATCTCGTCGCCGGAGTGGGTGATGGTCGCCGCGACTTCGCCGTTGGTGTCGAGCACCTCCACAGTCACCGACGACCCCACCGGGATATCGCACATGCCGGTCCAGAACTTGGCGCGCTGGGTGGCGCTGACGGCGTCGGGAAGCCCCTCCGCCGGTGTCTGGAACAGCGCGCCGCCCGCCAGGGTGACCACGCGCGGCAGAGACAGCGCGTTGGCCCAGCCTTCTGTCTCCCACGTGGGCTGCGACGTCGGCTCGCCGCCGCGCCCAGTCGCCGCGAGGAGGCCGAAGATGCGTGCCTCGGCGTAGCGCTCGTCGTCGGTCTGCATGCCGCGCACGACGTTGGTGCTACGCGGGCGGGTGAAGTCGTGGCCGTAGTCGAGGCGCGTGAACGGCGTTTTCACGGTGAACTCGGTTTCGTCGAGCGTGCCCACCAGGTAGCCCGTGAGGTCGCCCTTGTCGAGCTCGACGGTCAGGAACAGCACGTCGTAGATCTCGCCGTCCTCCTCGTCGCGGAGGCGGATGATGCGCGGGGCGACGGTGACGGCGTCGTCGGAGAGACCGGTGTCGCCGTTGAAGCGCAGCGGCCCGAGCAGAGACCACGATGTCCCGTCGGGTGAGTCCAGCACGACTGGGACGGGCTTCTCGGACGGCCCGCTGCTGGCGACCATGACCCACCCGGACTGGCCGCGGGTGCGGTCCTCGCTCTCCTTCCAGTCGGGCACGACGCAGGGGGAGCGGAAGCGGCTGAATCGCCCGACGTCTTTCACGACCGGACCGAGGCGGCGCACTCCGGCGTCGATGTCGCCGTCTTCGGCGACTTCGTCGCAGAGGGTCTCGATCTCGTCGATACGCGCTGCTTGAATCGTCGTTCCTGCGTTGGTGACGGACGTGAAGTACAGGTCCGTGCCCTCCGCGGAGGAGACGACGGAGCCGGCCAGGACGCGGGTTTCGCCGCCGACGGGCGCGACGACGTCGTTGCACTCGTAGAAGTCGAACGGGTTGCCCTCGGAGAATTGGTGTGCCCACCGGGTCGGGGCGCCCTCGGAGGGTTCGTACTGGTAGAAGAGGTGCCAGTCGTCGCCGTCGCGAAGCATGCCCGCTGCGGCGTTCAGGATGCCTTTGTCAGCGGTGACATGGAGTTCGGGTCTCAAATTGCTCACAGTTTCGTCCTCCGGTTTCACAGAAGCGACTTGTACACGTCGACGGTTTCTTGGGCGATTTTGTCCCAGGTGAATTCTTCTTTCACGCGGGTCAGACCAGCTGCTGCGAAGCGTTTGGTGGTGGCCGCGTCCTGGGCGAGTGCGTTGACGGCGGCGGCGAGGTCTTTTTCGAAGGCCCGGGTGTCCTCCGCGTCGTAGTGCACCAGGGTACCGGTCTCGCCGTCGACGACAACCTCGGGAATGCCGCCCACGTCGGATGCGACGACGGCGGTGTTGCACGCCATCGCTTCCAGGTTCACGATGCCCAGCGGTTCGTACACCGACGGGCACACGAAGATGTCGGCCGCGGAGTAGATGTCGCGGATATCCTCCTTCGGCAGCATGTCAGTCACCCAGTGCACGCCGTCGCGCATTTCGCGCAGCTTATCGACGAGCCCCTCCGTCTCCCTCGCAATCTCCTCCGTGTCGGGAGCTCCTGCGCAGAGAATGAGCTGAATGTCCGGGTCGAAGTCCTGGGCGGCCTTGACCAGGTGCGGCACGCCCTTCTGGCGGGTGATGCGGCCGACGAACGCGACGACGGGGCGCGACGGGTCGATGCCGAGGCGTTCCACGACACCGCCGCCCGACGCGCCGCCGCCCAATGCGCCACCGCTGCTGTTCGCGCCAGCATTCGCGCTTCTCGCGTCGGCTGCGCCGCCCGCAATCGCGTCGCTGTCCGCCGCGCCGCCGTGCAGGTCGCCGCCGTCAACCGCGCCGCCGCGCAGATCGACGGTGGGGTACCAGAACGACGTGTCGATGCCGTTGAGGACGACGTGGACGCGGGAGGCATCGATACGCGGGTAGGCGCGCAAGATGGCGTCCTTCATGCCGGAGGAGACGCCGATGACGGCGTCGGCGTTTTCCATGGCGTTCTTTTCGGACCAGGAAGAGACGTCGTAACCGCCGCCGAGCTGCTCGCGCTTCCACGGGCGGTCGGGCTCCAAGGAGTGCGCGGTGACGACGTGGGGCACGCCGTGCAGCAGCCCCGCCAGGTGCCCGCCGAGACCCGCGTACCACGTGTGCGAGTGCACAATGTCGACATCGGAGGCGGCGTCAGCCATGCGCAGTCCCGTCGACATCGTCTTGATCGCGCCGTTCGCGTCCTCAAGGGCGGGGTCGACTCCGTGGACGTAGACGTTGTCCGCGTCGCGGGGCTGGCCCATGCAGTGGACGTCCACGGCGACGTCGTCAAGCTGGCGCATGAAGCGCGTGAGCTCCGTGACGTGGACTCCCGCGCCACCGTAAATTTCGGGCGGGTATTCGCGGGTCATCATTCCGACTCTCATGATCTCCGAGACTAGTAGCGTTTCCGCAGCCGTGCAGGCACCCACGGAGGGAGGTGGCCGCGGCGTGATTTTGCCCGGGCCTAGTGCGGGTTTAGCTCTTCTTACCTAGGCTTGGAGGTGTGAACAGCCAGCCGAATGTCCTCGCCATTGTCCTCGCGGGCGGAGAAGGCAAGCGCCTCTTTCCATTGACTCTCGACCGCGCCAAGCCCGCTGTGCCGTTCGGCGGGAATTACCGTCTCGTCGACTTCGTCCTGTCCAACCTCGTCAACGCCGGGTACAACCGCATCGCCGTGCTGACGCAGTACAAGTCGCACTCGCTCGACCGCCACGTGGCCACCGCCTGGAACTTCTCCGGTCCGACCCACCAGTACATTGCGTCGGTGCCCGCGCAGCAGCGCCTCGGAAAGCGCTGGTACCAGGGCTCGGCGGACGCGCTTCTGCAATCCCTGAACCTCATCTACGACGAGCAGCCTGACCACGTCCTCGTGTTCGGCGCCGACCACGTCTACCGCATGGACCCGTCCCAGATGGTGAAGAACCACATCGCGTCGGGCAAGTCGTGCACGGTCGCCGGCATCCGCGTGCCGCGCGCCGAGGCCACGGCGTTCGGCTGCATCCAGTCCGACAACGACGGCACCATCACCGAGTTTTTGGAAAAGCCCGCCGACCCGCCCGGCACCCCCGACGACCCGGAGATGACCTACGCGTCCATGGGCAACTACTGCTTCTCCACGGAGGCCCTCATCCGCGCCCTCCGCGAAGACAACGACAACGACGACTCCGACCACGACATGGGCGGCGACATCATCCCTTACTTCGTGGAGAAGGGACAAGCCAATGTCTACGACTTCTCCGGCAACGAGGTGCCCGGGGCCACGGAGCGCGACAAGGGCTACTGGCGCGATGTCGGCACCATCGATTCCTTCTACGAGGCCCACATGGACCTCATCTCCGTCCACCCGATCTTCAACCTCTACAACAAGTCCTGGCCGATCCACTCGACTGAGGATGAGAACCTGCCGCCCGCCAAGTTCGTCTCCGGAGGCATCGCGCAGGAATCGATCATCGCGCCTGGCTCCATCATCTCCGGCTCCACGGTGCGCAACTCCGTGCTGTCCACCGACGTGCGTGTCGAGGAAGGCGCCACCGTCGAATCCTCCGTCCTCATGCCCGGCGTCCGCATCGGCCGCGGCGCCGTTGTCCGCCACGCCATCCTCGACAAAAATGTCTATGTCTCCGACGGCGCCACCGTCGGCGTCGACGAGGACAACGACCGTGCCCGCGAGTTCACCATTTCGAAGGAAGGTGTCGTGGTGGTGGGCAAGTCCGAAGTCGTCGAGTAAATGCTGGCTCCCGTCGGCCGCGCCACGATTCCGGCGCGTCGCCGGCGCTTTGGGCAGGTTGGCTGAGCTGCAGCGAACCTCGGCCGGACCTAGCGCTGGTGGCGCGGGACGAATCTGCTGCTAAGCACCGTGCGTCTCGCTCGGCTTTCAACCGCGCGTGAGTATGCGGAGCGGCAGTTAGGCGCGGCGGGTGACCAGCGTGATGCCCGAGTCCAGCGGCAGCCGCGTCGCCACAGCGCTTTCACCCTCGAACCCCTCTGCCTCGCCGGCGGCGAACTTCTCGACCAGTTCGTCGGCTTCGCGGGCGGCGAGGGTGCCGCGGTCTTTGCGGGTGGGGTCGGTGATGGTGGCGTCGAGAAGCGAGCCGGACAGGACGAGCGTTCCGCCGGGGGAGAGCAGCGGCCAGGCGGCTTTGATAACGGCGGGCAAGTCGACCGGGTCGACGTCGGCATAGACGAGGTGGTACGCCCCCGTAGCCAGGCGCCCCAGCACGTCGAGCGGGCGCGACGGCAGGAAACGGGTGCGCGAGGCGCCGAAGCCGGCATCGCGGAACGCGGCCTTCGCACGCGCCTGGTGGTCGGCTTCGGGGTCGATGCACGTCAGCGACGCCTTCGCCGGCAGCCCGGCGAGAATATGCAGCCCGACGACGCCGGCAGCCGGAGTGATCGCGACCGCGCCCGTCGCGGGACCAGCGGTAGCGGCACCCGACGCGCCAGCACCCGAGGCGCTGGCGGCAGCGGCAGAGCCCGGAGCGCCCGCAGAACCTGCGGTAGCAGCCAAGGTGCCGAGCAATTCACCCACCGCAACGCTCGGGGTGGGAAGGGAGTACTCGGAGGCGTCGGAGCGGGCGTCGATAAGCGGGCCCTGTTGTTGCTTGCCTTCGATGTACTCGTTGAGGGATGAAAATGCTGAATTGCTCACATGAATATCCTACGAAATCGACCCCGGCTGTGCGGGGACCCGCGCGGTGCGCAACAATAGTGGGCATGCACGATGACGTCACTGGCACCGCCGCATTCGACCAAGGGCGCGGCTCGATGCCGAGCTGGGCGGAGCTCGTCGAGGAGCACGCCGACAGCGTCTACCGCCTCGCGTTCCGCCTGTCCGGCAACCAGCAGGACGCCGAGGACCTCACGCAAGAAACGTTCCTGCGCGTGTTCCGCAACCTGAAGACGTACAAGCCCGGCACGTTCGAAGGCTGGCTGCACCGCATCACGACGAACTTGTTCCTCGACATGGTGCGCCACCGCAGCAAGATCCGCATGGAGGCGCTGCCGGACGACTACGAGCGCGTCCCCGGCACCGCCCCGACGCCCGAGCAGGTGTACAGCGCGACGAACCTCGACCCCGCGCTACAGGCCGCGCTCGACGAGCTCGGGCCCGATTTCCGCGTGTCGGTCGTGCTCGCGGACGTCGTCGGGATGAGCTACGAGGAGATCGCGAAGACGCTCGGCGTGAAGATGGGCACCGTCCGTTCGCGCATCCACCGCGGCCGCAGCCAGTTGCGCGCCTCCCTTGAGGCCCAGGCCGCGTCCAGCGAGGCGGCCCGCGAACTCATCCGCGCGAGGTGACGGCCGTGCCCACGTTCGATTCGATCGACCACCTCAATTTCGAAGCCGTCGCCGCGCTTATCGACGACGAACTCACCCCCACTGCCCTCCACCGCGCCCAGCAGCACCTGCTGCAGTGCCCCGACTGCCGCCGCGAAGTCGCCCAGCAGCGCGCTGCCGCCGACGCCGTGCGCGAGCACAACACCGACGGGTGCCTGCGCGCGCCGCGGTCGCTGGTTGAACGCCTTGCGCTTCTCGACGAATACCCCACCCCCGATTCCGACGCTTCCGCCGCCTCCTCCAGCCACGCCGGCCTGCAGTGGCCCATTTCCTGGAGCCGCCTGCGCGACGGGCTAAGGTGAAACCGTGTTTGACACTATCGGTTGGGGCGAAATCTTCGTCGTCATTCTCGCGGGCTTGATCATCATCGGCCCCGAGCGCCTGCCCGGGGTCATCATGGATGTGCGCGCCGCCATCTTCGCCGCGCGCCGCGCGATCAACAACGCCAAGGAGGAGCTCTACGGCGAGGAATTCGACGAGTTCCGCAAGCCCATGAGCACTGTCACTGAGTACGCCGCGATGGGCCCGAAGCGCGCCATCGCCAAAGTGCTTTTCGACGAAGACGGTAACTACCTCGACCAATTCGACCCCCGCAGGATGATGGATGGGGATCCGGCTGTCGGCCGGAATTCTTCCGGCCCGGGGGCTCGCGCGGCTGCAGATTCCTCGTCTAGTTCTTCGGCAGGCGACGCGTCAGGTACCTCAGCCGCCTCCACACAACAACAGGGCCCACAGCCGGCGGCTCAGCAGCCCTCACAGCACTCCCCGCAGCCTTCGCCGCAGTCCTCTCCGGCGCGCTCTTCTAAACCGCGGCGTCGGCAGCCCGGGATGGGGATGTCTACCGGGCAACAGAATCCGCCGTCGCAGTCCGGCGGGGCGGGGTTCTCCTGGGCTGATGTCACCTAGCTTGCGCAAGCGGACTTGTAGCGAGGCGCGGCGGAGGCGAGCCGGGAGGGAAGCCTTAGCAGCGCGCCCGTGTCGCTGTACCCCCTCGCCGCAGGCCGACCTGGAGTTGTTGAGCCAGCAGCTGTTCAGTCGTGCTGTCGACCCGGCAGCGCGATATAATAGCTGGTCGCGTCGGCTGCTGCGCGTGAAACCGGACGAGGGGGGAACGCGGCAGGCATGGTGCGTGCAAGCCGATGCGGTTAAGCGCTAGTTGCGGGTGACTCCCAAGTTGAGGTTCTTACCGGCGAGGGAGTCGCGGCGGATCTTCAACTTTCCGGCGATGTCGGCGATGGCCTTTCCGGACGGGGAGTCGGGAGCCTGGACGGCGATGGGGGTGCCCTCGTCGCCCTGGACACGCAGCTGGGGGTCGAGGGGGACAGAGCCGAGCAGAGGGACCTCGGATCCGGTAATGGCGGTCAGTCGCTCGGCGACGTTCTCGCCGCCGCCGGTGCCGAAGATGTCCATGGTGGAGCCGTCGGGCATCACCATGGCTGACATGTTCTCGATGACGCCGGCGACGCGCTGCCCGGTCTGCTGGGAGATAGAACCGGCGCGCTCGGCCACCTCCGCGGCGGCGGCCTGAGGGGTGGTCACGATGAGCAGCTCGGCATTGGGGACCAGCTGGGCGACGGTGATCGCGACATCGCCGGTTCCGGGCGGGAGATCCATGAAGAGGACGTCGAGCTCGGACCAGTAGACGTCGGCGAGAAATTGCTGGATGGCTCGGGTGAGCATGGGGCCGCGCCACACAACGGGGGCGTTGCCCTCAACGAACTGGCCGATGGAAATGTGGCGCACGCCGTGGGCGATGGGGGGCATGAGCATCTCGTCGACAACCGTTGGTCCCTGGCCGGCGGAGCCCATCAGGCCGGGGATGGAGTGGCCGTAGATGTCGGCATCGAGAATGCCCACCGTCAAGCCCTGCTCAGCCAGCGCGGTCGCCAGATTCACAGTCATCGAGGACTTGCCGACGCCGCCCTTGCCCGACGCCACCGCGAACACCCGCGTCGTCGAGCCCGGCTGAGCGAACGGAATCACCGGCTCAGACCTGTCGCCCTTCAAGCGCTGGGCGAGGTTGCGGCGCTGCTCCTCGCTCATCGTGTGCATGGTGACGCTGACTTCGCCGACACCCTCGAGCTCCTCGAGAACGGCACGCACGTTGGATTCGATGGTGTCGCGCATCGGGCATCCGGCAATGGTGAGGTAGATGCCGACGGCGACGTCGCGGCCGTCGATACGCACGCTTTCGACCATGTCCAATTCGGTGATCGGCTTGCCGATCTCGGGGTCGTCGACCCGCGCGAGTGCGTTGCGGACAGCTGCTTCTGAAATCGGGGCTGTGTCAGTCATTGCACTTAAAGTATATGGCCTTCGCGCCCGCGGCTGAAGCCGGCACTAGACTCGAGCGGGTAAGCGAACGTGAAAACGAAGGACGAGCACATGAGCCAGCTGAATCCAGCATCCGACGGCGCCTCCGCGGCGCGCCGGCCCGTCAACGCGATGGAGCGCCCTTCGGGTTGGCCTGTGGGCAGCTTCCAGAATTATCAGGACGCGCAGGCTGCCGTCGACGGGTTGTCCGACCGCGAATTTCCGGTGGAGAACATCACGATCGTCGGCGTCGACCTCATGCAGGTCGAGCGCGTCACCGGGCGGCTGACATGGGGGCGCGTGCTGGCGGGCGGTGCGCTGTCCGGCATGTGGTTCGGGCTCTTCGTCGGCTTGCTGTTTGCGCTGTTCACGCCGGATGTGTGGACGTCGCTTCTGTCCGCGCTCGTGATCGGTCTGCTCTTCGGCCTCGTGTTCGCCGCGATCGGGTACGCGTTCACGCGCGGTCGCCGCGATTTCTCGTCCGCGACCACTATCGTCGCCGGTCGCTACGACATTTTGTGCGAGCCGTCCTCCGCACCCCGCGCCCGCGACTTGATCGCCGAGATGGGTCCGCGGCCTGGGCAAACGCTTATCGACGACAGGCCTCACTCCTCATGACCTTCCCCCTCAACACGAGTGCCTGGGCCCGGGCGCTGAAGCCTCGGCGGACATTGGCGGCGCGGGGGAAAGGACGATCGGTTGCTGCGACCGGAATCGCGGTGATGCTCGGTGTCGCTGGCAGTCTTGGCGGCCTCACGGCGTGCGCTCCTGAGGAAGAGCCGGTGCGTATCGCGGCTGATCCGTCAGATCCCGAGCAGATGGTGCTGGCAGAGATGTACCGGCAGGTGGCTGAGCTGGCGGGAAGGGACGTGGGGATCGTCGGCAAGCAATTTACTCACGACGCCGACAAGCTCGCCCTTCTGCAGACCCGTGATGCGAACCTGGCGGTGATGTGCGTCGGGTCGTTGGTCATGACCGCGAATCCGGGGGAGGCTGAGACACTCGAGGCGAAGTCGCAGGAGGCGAATGCCGACGACTCCAACGATGTCGATCTGGCGCTGGCTACCTACGACGCTGCCGTCGGGACGCTGCCCGGTGCGTTCAAGACTGTCGACCCGTCGCCTGCGGAGGGCTGCGCCGACGACGACCACGGGGATTTGCCGCAGAACATCATCCCCGTCTACGAGGCCGGCCTTTTCGACCGCGGCGTCCGCAACGCCATGAACAAGGTCACCCGAGCCCTGTCGACCACGGACCTTGAGAAGCTCGTCGAGAAGACTGAGGAGGACGGTGACCCCGGTGCAGCCGTCAACGCCTGGATGCAGGAGAAGACCGGCATGGGGTCGGAGCTGCAGCGCATCGTCGACGAAGGGCAGGCCCGCGAGGTCTAGCGGGCGTTTCCGCGCGCACCAAACGGGCCGCAGGGCTGTTTTGCCCTCGGCCTGGTGGTGTGGTCAGGTTCCGAACTAGCTTCCGAACAACAGGTGCATGGCACCGTATTGGTGGGTGGTGTTCGGGACTGGTGTTCCGCGCGGGGAGACCCATGTCGGGGTGCCGTTGCGGATGTGTATTCGGCCCCGGTGGTGTCTGTGGGGGTCGTCGTCGTTGGTGCGGTTGTGGTACCTGCACAACACTGACAGGTTGTCCATGTTCGTCGGCCCACCGCGGGCCCACGGTGTGATGTGGTGGACCTCGCAATTATCCGCCGCGTGCCGGCAATCCGGCACCGGACAGGTTGTCAACGTCGCACGGACCAGGTCGCGTTGCTTGGCGTTGGCGAACCGCTTCGCGTGGTACAGGTTCACCGCACCCGCCTGCGGGTGGAACAACGCCACCTCCAAATCCTTCGAGTAATAGTGAGTCAGATACTCCGCACCGGTCATGGTGGTGCCGTCCGACAGGCCCAGGATGGTCTCATCCCCCTCGCCGGCGAGGATCCTGGTGTGCTCGGAAAGCGGGACCTGGATCAACGGGCGCGGCACAGCCTGCGCGACCCCGGCACCGCCGCGCAGCAGCTCCGTGAAGGCTTCGTACATTTGCGGCCCCTCGGGCCGGTCAGGGTCGAGCTTTGCCCGCAGGGCGTGTTCCAGGTCGGCGATGTCGCGTTCTTCCCCGGTGGCGATGACCGTGCGTTTGCCTTTCCGGGTCCGGCCGAACCGCACTGTGGACTCCGGGGCGGGTTTATCCGGGTCGGGGATGATGTCTTTGGCGCGGCGCTGCAGCGTCTTGTAGTTGCCGCGCACCGATAGCAGGGCGAGGCGGAGTTTCCATGTCTCCCGGTCGGAGGAGACAGCTTTGAGTTGTTGTTCGATGAATACCAGTTGGTCCAGCGATTTCGCTGTTTGCCGGGCAACGGTGACAGCGTTGGCTTGTTGGCGGGGAAACCGGGTTGTTCCGTAGTAGGTGTCGAAGACGCCTTTCCATTCGGTGACGCGGGTGGGGTTGGCGCCGGCGTCGATAAGCTGCTGGGCGTTGAAGCTGCCCAGCATGTCGATGGCGTTGCCTGCGCCCACGAGCGCCGCGAATTGGTTCATGCCACAAACGTTAAACCGCGCGCAACCGCGGGTCCATCGAACAATGTCCACTACAGTCGACAACACCAAAACACGCAGGTGAGAAGGGGCGACGATATGAGGATTTGGGTGATTTGTGTGTGGGCCAGAGCGGAATAAGGGGGCAAAGACAGCGCAGACCCCGCCGCGCGCCAGCAAAGGCGGGGCGGGGTGTGCGGGTGGGGGTTAGGCGAAGGCTTCGTCGATAAGCGCCTTCTCTTCTTGCTGGTGGACCTTGGCCACGCCGGTCGCGGTGGTGGACTGCGCGCGGCGGGAGATGCGGCGCATCGGCGGGAGGTTGTCCACGAGGTTGGCCAGGTGCTCGTTGTAGAACGGCCACGGACCCTGGTTGGCGGGCTCGTCCTGGACGAAGCGGACCTCCTTGGCGTTAGGGTAGTTGGCGAATGCCTTGTTGAGGCGGTTGAACGGGATCGGGTGGAGCATCTCGATGCGGATGATGGCCACGTCGTCGCGTCCGTCCTTCTGGCGGCGCTTCTCCAGCTCGTAGTAGATCTTGCCGGAGCACAGCATGATGGTGGTGACCTTCTCTGCGTCGCCGATGACCTTGTTCTTCGCGTCGACGATGTTCGGGTCGTCGATGACGGAGCGGAAGGATGTGGACTCGATGAAGTCTTCCGGCTGGGAGACGGCGGCCTTGTTACGCAGCATCGACTTCGGGGTGAAGACGACGAGCGGGCGGCGCATATCGCCCAAAGCTTGACGACGCAGCAGGTGGAAGTGGTTTGCCGGCGTCGACGGCTGGGCGATGGTCATGGAGCCCTCGGCAACGAGCTGCAGGAAGCGCTCGATGCGTGCCGACGAGTGGTCCGGTCCCTGACCCTCGTAGCCGTGCGGGAGCAGCATGATCAGGCTGGACAGCTGGCCCCATTTGGTCTCGCCGGAGGAGACGTACTCGTCGATGATTGTCTGGGCTCCGTTGGCGAAATCGCCGAACTGCGCCTCCCACGCAACGAGTGCGTCGGGGTTACCGACGGTATAGCCGTACTCGAAGCCAAGGCCGCCGAACTCTGTGAGAGCCGAGTTGTAGATTTTGAAGCGGCCGCCGTTACCTGCCTCGATGGCGTTGGCGTCGAGCGGGTTGTACTGCTCGCCGGTGTTCGGGTCGAACAGGACACCGTGGCGCTGGGTGAAGGTGCCGCGCTTGGAGTCCTCGCCGGCGAGGCGGACGTGCTTGCCTTCCGCGGCCAGGGAACCGAAGGCGAGCAGCTCGCCCCATGCCCAGTCGACGTTGCCTTTGTCGAAGGAGCCGCCGCGGTTCTTCAGCACCGACTTGAGGCGCTTGTTGGGGGTGAAATCGCCGGGGAGGGTGGCGTAGGCGTCGGCAAGCTGCTTGAACATTGCCTCGTCGATGGAGGTGTCTAGGCCGCGGGTGAGCTCCTGGGACTCAGTGATGCCGTACTGGGAGGCCGGGGAGCCGCCGTCTTCCTTGACGTCGTTGAACACGGAGTCCAGCTGGTCGTGGAAGTCGCGTGCCGCGATCTCGGCGTCTTCCTCGGTGAGGTCGCCGCGGCCGATCAGGTCCTTGGTGTAGCGGGTGCGCACGGACGGGTGGGTGTCGATGCGCTCGTACATCTGCGGCTGGGTCACCGACGGGTCGTCGGCCTCGTTGTGGCCGCGCAGGCGGTAGCAGATGAGGTCGATGAAGACGTCCTTGCCGAACTCGCGGCGGTACTCGGCAGCCAGCTGGCCGACCCAGGCTGCTGCCTCGGGGTCGTCGCCGTTGAGGTGGAAGACCGGGCAGTCGAAGCCCTTTGCCAGGTCGGTGGAGTAGTAGGTGGAGCGGCCCTGGTCCGGGGTGGTGGTGAAGCCGACCTGGTTGTTCACCACGATGTGGACGGTGCCGCCGACGTCGTAGCCGACGAGCTTGGACATGTTCAGGGTCTCCTGAACGACGCCGAGGCCGGTGAAGGAGGCGTCGCCGTGCAGCATCATCGGAACGACGGAGCGCTCGTTGACGTTCTTGTCGCGGTTCAGGATGTCCTGCTTGGCGCGGGCGATGCCGACCACGACCGGGTCGACGGCCTCCAGGTGGGACGGGTTGGCGGCGAGGGTGACCTTGATGTCGCCGTCGCCGAACATCTGGATGTGCTCGCCCTCGAAGCCGAGGTGGTACTTGACATCGCCGGAGCCGCCCTGCTGGGCGGGCTGCAGGTTGCCTTCGAATTCGCCGAAGATGGTCTTGACCGGCTTGCCGACGATGTTGAACAGCACGTTCAGGCGACCGCGGTGCGGCATGCCGATGACGACCTCGTCGAGGCCCTGTCCGGCAGCGGTGTCGATGACGGCGTCCATGAGCGGGATCAGCGTCTCGGCGCCCTCGAGGGAGAAGCGCTTCTGGCCGAGGTACTTGGTCTGCAGGAAGTTCTCGAAGGCCTCGGCGGCGTTGAGCTTCTGCAGGATGTACTTCTGCTCGGCGCTGGTCGGCTTGGGCATGCCGACCTCGATGCGGTCGCGCAGCCATTCACGCTCGTCGCGGTCGAGGACGTGGGTGTACTCGGCGCCGACGTGGAGGGTGTAGGCGGCGCGCAGGCGGGTGAGCACCTCGCGCAGCGTCATGGTCTCCTTGCCGCCGAAGCCGCCGACGTTGAAGGTGCGGTCGAGGTCCCAGAGGGTCAGGCCGTGGGTCTCCAGAAGCAGGTCGCGGGAGTCCGGCTTGGGTAGGCCGGGCTGGCGCCACTGCAGCGGGTTCGTGTCGGCCATGAGGTGGCCGCGGGCGCGGTAAGCCTCGATGAGGTTCATCACGCGGGTGTTCTTGTCCACGCCGCTGTTGGGGATGTCCTGGGCCCAACGCATCGGGGCATACGGGATCTGCATGGCACTGAAGATCTCGTCCCAGAACTTGTCGTCGATAAGCAGCTGCGAGATGTCGCGCAAGAACTCGCCGGACTCTGCGCCCTGGATGACGCGGTGGTCGTAGGTCGAGGTCAGCGTGGTCAGCTTGCCAACGCCCAGTTCAGCGAGGCGGTCCTCCGAGGCGCCCGCGAACTCGGCCGGGTAGTCCATGGCGCCGACGCCGACGATCGTGCCCTGGCCCTTGGTCAGGCGCGGGATCGAGTGGCGGGTGCCGATGCCGCCCGGGTTGGTCAGCTGGATCGTGACGCCCTGGAAGTCCTCGAGCTTGAGCTTGTTCTGACGCGCGCGGACGACGATGTCCTCGTACGCCTTGACGAACTCGTCGAAGGTGAGCGTCTCGCACTCCTTGATGGCGGCGACGACGAGCGCGCGAGTGCCGTCCTTCTGCGGAAGGTCGATCGCCAGACCCAGGTTGATGTGCTCGGGCGTGACGACGAACGGCTTGCCGTCCTCGACCTTGTAGTTCACGTTCATGCCCGGGTGGAGCAGGGCGGACTTCACGATCGCCCAGCCGATGATGTGGGTGAACGAGATCTTGCCGCCGCGGGTGCGCTTGAGGTGGTCGTTGATCTGCGCGCGGTTTTCGAACATGAGCTTGACCGGCATGTCGCGCACAGTGGTCGCGGTCGGGACGGTCAGGGACTCGTCCATGTTCTTTGCGATCGCCTTGAAGGTACCCTTCAGCTGCTTTTCACCAGCCTCCGGAAGCGGTTTGAGGCGGTCCATCGGGGACTGCTTGCCCTTCTTCTTGCCGGCCTGCTTCGCGGACGGCTTCGGCACATCGTTGACAGCGGCGTCGACGCGGGTTTCGCGGCCGTCCTGGCTCGGGGTGCCGGTGGTCTCGGCGACCTTGGTCGCGGTGCGGGCCTTGTGCGTCTGGTCGTTGTCCGCCGCCGCCTTCTTGGCCGCGGGGGAGACGAGCGGCGCGGCGTCGCCGTCGACGGGTTTGCCGTGCTTTTTGAACAACTCGCGCCACTCGTCGTCGACGGAGTTCGGATCGTCCTGGTACTGCTGGAACATCTCATCAACCAGCCAGTCGTTTTGGCCGAATGTGCTCTCGCTGCTCACGGCAGGTACTCGCCTCGTTTCTTCGTTCTACGTGTGCTTTTGATTGCTTTGTCGGTCATTGTCAATCAATGGCTAACAGCCCACAATACTGCATACTTTCCGCCCTGCTTGAGCAGGTCGCTGTGGGGTCCGTCCTCAATGATACGTCCTTGGTCTATAACAAGGATTCGGTCGGCCCTCGCGGCGGTGGCGAGGCGGTGCGCGACGATGATCGCGGTGCGCCCCGCAGTGGTCTTTCCGGAGGCGTCCAGGACGGCGCGTTCGGTGGCGGGATCTAAGGTGGCGGTGGCTTCGTCGAGAAGCACGACGTCGGGGTGCAGCATTTCCGCGCGGGCGAGCGCGATGATTTGCCGCTGCCCGGAGCTCAAGCCACGGCCGCGTTCTCCGACGCGGTGGTTGAAGCCACCGGGGATCGCCGCGATGATGCCGAGCGCGCCGATGCGCCGCACCGCGTCCTCGATTTCGCCGCGGCCGGCATCGGGCGCGCCGTACGCGATGTTTTCCGCGACGGTGCCGGGGAACAGGTACGACTCTTGAGGCACCTGCGCGAGAGCGCGCCGCCAGTCGGGCAGCGGGAAATCGCGCACGTCGGTGCCGCCCGCCGTCACAGCGCCGCTTACCGGATCATAAAAACGCGCGAGCAGCTTCACGACGGTCGATTTGCCCGCCCCCGTCGACCCCACCAGCGCCACGGTCTCGCCGGGCCGGAAGGCGACGGTGACGTTGTCCAGCGCGACCGCAGAAGCGCTGGCCGGCTTGGCTGCGTCGGGCTGGATTTGCGCGGCGGGGTCGCTGGAGTCGGTGTCGTCGATGGGTGCGTCGTCGGCGGGCGCGCTGGCGGCGGCGGGGCGGGCGCCGTAGGAGAACGCGACGTCGTTCAGGGCGAGTGCGCCGCGTGCTGCGTCGGCGGCGTGCGGGGAGGTGCCGGTGTCGGGGACGGTGGTGGGTTCGTCGAGAAGCGCGCGGATGCGGTCGAAGCTGACGGTAGCTTGCTGCCAGGAATCGAAGATTTGGCCGAGCTGCTGGATGGGTCCGTAGAGCTGGCCTAAGTACATGGTGAAGGCGACGAGGACGCCGACGGACAAGGTGCCCTCGGCGATGCGGGCACCGCCGATGGCGATGATGATGGCCGTCATGATCTGGGAGATCATCTGCATGCCGTTGAAATAGGTGGCGACGAGGAGCTGGGAGCGCATGCGGAGGCGTCGATAGACCTCGCTCTCGGCGGTGAAGTGCGCTTCGGCGGACGGCTCCATGAGGTGCATTTGGCTGATGCGGATGCCACCAATGAGCTCGGCGAATTCGCCGTTGACGGCGGAGATCTGGGTGCGGGCTTCGGCGTGGAAGCGTTTGGAGTAGTGGCGGAAGATGACGGTGATCAGCGCGATGACCGGTACGGCGTAGAAAGCGGTGAGTGCGAGCGAGCCGTCGGTGGCCACGAGCATGGCGGCGACGCCGACGAGCGTGCCCACCGAGACGATGGCTTGCGCGAGCCCCGTCTGCAGGAAGCTGGACAAGGTGTCGATGTCGGTGGTCATCCGCGTCATGATTCGGCCCGACAGGTGCGATTCGAAATAGCTCAGCCCCAAGTGCTGCAGGTGGGCGTAGCTGCGCACGCGCAGGCCGTAGAGGAGGCGCTCGCCGGAGCGGGCGGACAGGACGGTCATCGCAGCGTTGGCCAGCCACGCGACGAGCACGACTACTAGGGCGGTGCCGGAGACCAGCCACAGGGTGCGTTCGTCGCCGGTTTGAATGCCCTTATCGACGGCCGTGCGAACTAGCGTCGGGAAGCTCAGATCCGCGAGCACGCCCACGACGAGCAGGCCGGTGACCGCCGCGATCAGCCACTTCACTGAGGAGAACATCGCGCGCAGGCCTGCCGGGATGGTGCCTTTCGGTTGCTCGTCGGCGGGCGGGAGCTGCTCGAGGCGCTCCAGAAGCTCAGGGGTCGCGGTGACGACGCGGGCGCCGCCGCCACCTCCTCCGCCACCGCGGCCGCCGAAACCGCCGCCAGCGCCAGCGGCGGACGGGCCGAGGACGTGTTCGTGGGGCGCGTCGTCGGGGATGTCGGGCCAGAGTTCGGCGGCGGAAGGCTCGGCGGAGACTGAAGCCGGGTTGGAATCAGAGTTGGAATCAGAGGCAGGAGAGGGGGCGCCGTCGGGCGCCATGAGGGCCGTGTAAGCGGGGTGGGTAAGGGCGGGGGTGAGGGGAGCATCGATAAGCGCTCTGCCGTGGTCGATGATGACGACGCGCTCGCCGTGCTCGACCGTCGACTGGCGGTGCGCGACGGCGATGATGGTGACGCCGGGGAGGTTGTCGCGCAAGTTGGCGAGGATGTCGGCTTCGGTCGCGGCGTCGATGGCGGAGGTGGCGTCGTCGAGGATGAGGACGCGCGGGCGCGACAGGAGTGCGCGGGCGAGCGCGATGCGTTGGCGCTGGCCGCCGGATAAGGTGAGGCCGCGTTCGCCGACGACGGTGTCGTAGCCGTCGGGAAGCTGGGCGATGAATTCGTCGGCGCACGCCATGCGCGCGGCGTGTTCGACCTCGGCGTCGGTGACGTCGGCGCCCATGGCGATGTTGTCGCGGATGGACAGCGAGAACAGGAATGCCTCGTCGAAGACGCACGTGACGGCGCGGCGGATCTCGCGGTGGGCGAGGTCGCTGTACGGGATCTGGCCGTCGGGCGTGACGAGGGTGAGGTGCCCGCTGTCGGGCGAGTAGAACCCGCCGGCGAGCTGCACAGCCATGGATTTGCCGGCGCCCGCGGGCCCCACGACGGCGACCTGCTCGCCCGGCGCGACGGTGAGGTCGAAGCCGTCGAGGACGCGGCGGCCGTCGGTGGTGAAGGTGACGTTGTTGAACGCGATGCCGACGGGGCCGTCGGGGACGGTGCGCGGGTCGGCGGGGTCGGGGTGCTCGGGTGCGAGCTGCAGGACCTCGTCGAGGCGGTCGACGCCGCTCATCCCCATCTGGAGCGTGACGTAGGTGTTGGCCAGCATGGACATCAGCGACGTCAGCGAGCTCAAATAAGCGGTGAACGCGACGAAGCCGCCGACGGTCATGCCACCGCGCAGCGCGATGATGCCGCCGGCGACGATGGTGACCACGAGCGCCAAGTTGGGCAGCTGGCTCAGCGCGGGCTGGAAACGGGCGGTGAGCTTCGCCGCGCGCATCTTCACGGCGTACAGGTGGCGCGCCAGCCCGTCGAGCACCCCGATCTCGTGGTCCTCGCGCCCGAAGGCTTTGACCACACGCACACCAGAGACGGTCTGCTCGACGTGGCTGGTCAGGTCGGCCGCGGACTGCTGGTTCGCCCACGTCGCGGCGTACAGCGATCTGCGCGAGCGATTGGCCACCCACACGATGACGGGCAGGAACGCCAGCGCCATGACGGTCAGCGGCAGATCCACCCACGCCATGACGGCGACGGTGAGCACGAGCTGCACCAGCCGAGACAACGCCATGGGGGTCATGGCTAGAACGGAGAAGAGCTGGCCTAAGTCGGTGATCGAGCGCGAGACGATCTGCCCGGTGACGATCTGGTCTTGGCCGGGCCCGTCGAGGCGGTGCAGCGTTTTCAGAAGTTCCACGCGCACGTAGTGCTGCGAGCGCGTGGCCAGGTTGCCGGCGGCCCAACGCCGCAGGACCTGGAAGGCGAATTGCGCGACAGCGATGCCGGCCATCGCCCATGCGATTGTGGCGATGGAACCGTCCCGCTGCCCGGTAGCCACATCCACGGCTGTGCCGGTCAGCCCCGGCAGCGTCGTTTGCAGCACCGCCGCCAGTACCGCGGTGACGAGTGTGAGCACCGCGAAGCCGCGGTTCGCTTTCAGCGACCGGGTGATCAGATGGCCGCGCAGCTTATCGACGGCACCTGCCCGCCCCGTGACCTGCTTTTCCGAGTGAGAGATTACCGCTACTCCCGGCTAGTCCTGGGACTTCGCGGAGTCGAGGGCTTCAGCGGCGGCTGCTTCGGCGGCGTCGTCGTCCTTGTCGTTCTTGTCGTTCTTGTCGTTCTTGTCGCTGTCGCGGAAGCGGCTGAAGACGTCGAGGACGGACTTGATGCGTGCCTTGGTGTTCTTCTCCGCGGCGTCGATCTCGTCTTCTTCCTTGGATTTAGCGGGCAGTTCATTGGCGAATTCTGCAGGCGGCTGGCCGAGATTGGGCTCGATGCCCTCGATGACCTTCTTTGACAGAGCGCGGTTGGCCATGGTGCCGGCGACAGCGCCAATGCCGAACGGCATGAGCTTGCCTAGCCACATGCGGCGCAGGCGGCGCTTCATGGATTTCAGCAGCTGACGGGTGAGCATGCTGTTGGCCTGGTTCAACGTCGGGCCGGAGAATTTAGACACCGTCGCCATGGACGGGACCTTCTGGGCGTTCGGGCCGATGAGCGTGTCAACGATCGCCGCGCCCTGCGAACCCGACAGCACCATCAGGACGATGGCGCGGCGGCGCTCCGCATCCGAGATGTCCACGCCGCGCAGGTACGCGGAGCCGACGGTGTAGACGGCGGCCAGGTCGACGAAGACGAGCGATTCGCCTGCAATCGCGGCGGCACCGGTGAAAAAGCCGATGCCCGGAACCGCGGCGGCGCCGCCCGCACCAGCACCGGTGCCGGAGGCGGCGTAGAGGAAGTGCTTGTCCATGATCGCCTGGATCTCCGCCGGCGAGGCATCCGGGTTGGAGCGGCGAAGGTGGTCGACATAGGCGCGGATCACGGCGGACTGCAGGCGCACCGCCCGGTCCAGTCCGCGGATGAAGGACCGGCCCCAGATCGTGGCGTTCTTCTCGATGGTCGCCGGATCCAGCTCAGCTGGAGCGGCGGCCGATTCGTCCTTCTTGTTGTTTTTGTCCTTATTGAACAGGGCCATGGTGTGGCGCCTCCTTTATGCGCGCATGCGCGGGATTCACGCGCTTCAGTGCAGTGTCATCTGGCCCGTGAAAAGCCGATGCGCACCAATTTATAGGACGAAGCGGTGGGTCGTCGTCAAGCGCGCTCTGCGGTGGAACTGCCAGCCGTTTCTGAGCTGGCGTGGCTACAGTGGCGAGTCATGGTTACCGAACCCGTCGTGCGCACCACCGCTGGCCTCGTCCGCGGCATCGTGGACCCGACGACGGGCATGCGCACGTGGCGCGGCGTACCGTACGGCGCACCGACGCACGGGGAGCGCCGCTTCCGCGCCCCGCGGCCGCCCGAACCGTGGGACGGGGAGCGCGACGCTGGCCATTTCGCGCACCCGGCGATGCAGGGCACCTACGGCTGGAACGACCGGGTGAAAGGCACGGAAGACTGCCTGGTGCTCGACATCGTGCGGCCGGACACCGACGACGAGCTACCGGTCGTGGTGTACATGCACGGCGGGACATTCCTCACGGGGTCCTCGCACGAGAAAGTGCTGCAAGGGCACCGTTTCGCGCAGGCGACGGACATCGTCTACGTCTCGATCAATTTCCGCCTCGGCGTGCTGGGGTATCTGGATCTGCGCTCGCTCGGACCCGACTGCGTGGGCAACCCGGGGACGATGGACCAGATCCTGGCGCTCGAGTGGGTGCAGGACAATATCGCGGCTTTCGGCGGCGACCCGGACCGGGTGACCATCATGGGCGAATCCGCGGGCGCGGCGTCGGTGACCACGCTGATGTCCTCGCCGGTCGCGCGCGGGCTGTTCCACGGCGCTGTCGCCCAATCCGCGCCCGCCGCCGCGGTCCACTCGCGCATTCAGGCGGCCATGTGGGTGCGCAAGCTTCTCGACGGCATGGGCCTGTCCCGCCTCTCCACCCTCCAGGACCTGCGCGAGGTCGACGGCGAAGAACTGGTGCGCGTGGGCAACTCGCTGCTCATCCGCAGCGGCGAGCTGCCGTATTTGAACCTGGCGTTCATGCCCACCGTCGACGGGGAGGTGCTCCCGGCCCACCCGATCGACGTGTTCACCGCTAACGAAGAAGCGCCCGTGCCGCTGATCATCGGCTCGAATTCCGGCGAAGCCAGCTTCACCAAGGCGATGTACTTTTTCAGCCGCTCCCGCGGGCGCGCCGCCCGCCGCCTGCTCGAAGTCTTCGACCCCGGGCATGCCGACGCGATTCTTGCGGCCTACAACGGCGCCCAGACCCGCTCCGATTTCGCGGAGCTGATCGCCGACGCCGTCTTCTGGGCGCCCTCGGTCCGACTGGCCACGGAGCACCGCCGCGTCGCGGACGTGTGGATGTACCACTTCGACCACGCCGCTCCGGCCGTGAAGCGCCTCGGCATCGGCGCCGTGCACACCGCCGACCTGGAGGCCGTGTTCGGCGAACCCTTCACCAGCCCCGCCGGCATCCTCCAGCGCCTCGGCCCGCAGAGCGATTTCGAGACCGTCAGCGAGATGATGCAGCGCAACTGGGGGTCGTTCTTCCACACCGGCCAGGTGGGCGAGGAGTGGCCCGTCTACGGCTTCCGCTCCGACGATGCGCCGGGCCGGGCGACCGCCGTCATCAGCGCGGACCCGAAGGTGGTGCGCGACCCCAAGGCGGAGAAACGCCGTGCGTGGGAGGGCTTCAAATTCACCAGCTGGGGCAGCGGCCGCCCGGAGATCCTCGAGAGCTTGACCGATTTCCTGGGCCTCGACCCCGAGGACATCCCGTGACAACCGTGATGGCGGAGACAGGCACACGTACGCTCACCGGGCCGCACGACCTATCAACGCAAAAGCACATGTGAATCACTTTTCAACCGGTGCGTTGCCGCAGGAACCTAGCTAGGCTAGGTGCGGCCAGGCGGAACGCGTCTTAATCATCCAGCAGGAGGGAGCTGCCGTCATGAGCTTTTTCGAGGACATCGCCGCAGGCCTTGACCGTGAAGGTATTGAGTCGCGCGTCCACGACGACACGATGTTCGTACCGATCACCTCGGATGTGGAGATCCACTTCGTCGAGATCGACCCGCTGCTTCCCGCCGCGAATGTGTACATCGCCGCCGCCGACGTGGACGAGGACGACGACGAATTCGAGACCGTCTTGGTCTCCGTGGTCTTCTCTGTTGAAGACGCGGTGCAGACCGCGGTGAAGCACATGGCGACTGACCAGGTGATCACGGTGCTCAGCGACTTGCTGGAGGGCACCGACGAGCGCATCGGCGACCTGGATTTCTTTCAGGACCCAGTCGACCCAAACCTGGTCCGCGCCGAAGTCGGCGACAACGCCGAGCTGCAGGTCCAGGTCGAGCTCCAGGACGGCACCCCGTGCGCGGCGGTGACCTTCATCGCCTTGCCCGAGTCCTACGACGACCTGCTGGATGACGCGATCGGCGAGCTGTGGGAGTCCGATGGCGACGCCGAACTCACCGACGAGGACCGCGAACGCCTCTTCGCCAGCCTCCACGCGGAAGCCGTGGCCGATGTGGAAACCCTGGACCTGGGTGTCTTCGTCGACTTCGACCGCCTCTTCGATGTTCTGTCGCTCGCCGCCGACCAGGCCGAGGACTGGGAGTCCCAGCTCCTCCCGTTCGACGACGAGGACTTCGACGAGCCCGAAGTCTACGACATCTTCGGCGCTGACGACCCGGACGACGAGGACGAAGACGAGGACGACGACCTCGATGACGAAGACGATTACGACGAAGACGACCTCGACGACGAAGACGAAGATGACACCGTCGCCGAGGACGTCGACTACGAGGACGAGGTCTAAGACCTAGGCGGCGGCCAGGCCCTCGAACATGGAGGCGGGGGAGTAGACGGGTGTGAACGTGCCGTCCACGAGCCAGACGAAGGTGGTGCCGGTCGGGGAGTAGACCTCGTGCACCGCGCCGGCCAGGTTGGACGGAACAAGGACACGCACCCACGCTTCGGCGAGGTCGCGGTCGACGGTGATGCCGGTGACATCGGTGAAGCGGGCCTCGATCAGATAGGCGGGGATATGGGATTCGCCGTAGCCCTTGATGCGGGCCTTCGCGCGCGGGCCGACGCGGCGGCGGGTCACTGCGACCTTGAGCTGTGGCCCGTGCCCGATGCGGGGTAGCTCCCGTGTCGGCGGCCGCCACGCGGGTGTGGGGCGGGCGAGCGAGCGCGGGTGGTGGATCACGGCCTCGAAGCGGTCGAGGGCTTCGGAGTGGGTGGAGCGGATCTGATGGGCGAGTTCTCGTGTGTTCGTCATGGCCCTCAAACTACGAACCGACCCCGACATAACTGCGCCGTCATTCGAACACTGTTTCGAACAAAGGGCGCAAAATAAACTGCGACGTGGCTTTACGGACCGAAACGGGTAGCCTGTTGGGCGCTATGACAACCCCCTCTAAGGCCAGCCGTTGGGCTGCGCATAGACATGCCCGTGCGGAAGCGAAGGCCGCGCGCGGGCCGGTGCCGCCGATCCCGCAGGAGATCTGGGTGCTCGTGTCCGCGGCGTTCTTGATCGCGCTCGGTTACGGACTGATCGCACCGATCATCCCGCAGTTCGCGGAGAGCTTCGGTGTCTCGATGGCGGCGGCAGCGGCCGTGGTGTCGGTGTTTTCGGCAGCACGGCTGGTGGGGGCGCCGGGGGCGGGACGGCTCGTCGATAAGCTCGGCTCGCGCAAGATCTACTTGTCCGGCCTGGTCATCGTCGCGGTGACCACCGGCTTGGTCGCAATCGCGCAGGAATATTGGCACATGATGGTGCTGCGCTTCCTGGCGGGGCTCGGGTCGACGATGTTCACGATCTCGGCGCAGGCGCTGATTGTGAAGGTGGCGCCGCCGCAGATCCGCGGGCGGGCGAGCTCGACGTATGCGACGGCGTTTCTGCTGGGCAATATCATTGGACCCGTTGCGGGTGCTGGCCTGTCGTTTCTGGGCATGCGCTGGCCGTTCGTGATCTACGGTTTCGGCGTAGGCTTGGCCGCGTTCGTGGTGTGGGCGCGTCTGCCCAAGTCCGACCATGACGTGGACCGCGCTGCGCGTCCCCCGATGCGTCTCGACGAGGCGTTCGCCCACCCCAGCTACCGCAGCTTGCTCGCATCGATGTTCTCCCAGGGCTGGGTGAACATGGGCGTGCGCGTGGCGATCCTCCCGCTGTTCGCGGCGTCCGTGTTCACGCACGGCGCGGCGATGTCCGGCCTCGCGCTCGCGGCGTTCGCCGCCGGCAACGCGGTGACGCTGCAATTCTCCGGCCGGCTTTCCGATGAGATCGGCCGCAAGCCCATGATCCTCTCCGGCCTGGCTACCACCGTTGTCGCGACTGCGACCCTCGGTTTCGCCACTAGCTTCTGGCCGCTGATCGCTCTGTCTGCGCTCGCCGGCGTCGGCGGCGGCCTTCTCGTGCCGAGCCAGCAGGCGACGCTGGCGGACATCATTGGCAACGACCGCTCCGGCGGCAAGACGCTGTCGGTGTTCCAGATGTGCGGCGACGCCGGCCAGGTGCTCGGCCCGATCGTGATCGGCGCGCTCGCCCAGTCCCACGGGTTCCCGACCGCCTTCGCCGTGTGCGGCGCCGTCGCCGCCGCGGCCTTCACCGTCTGGGCGCTCATGGGCCAGGAGACCCGCCCCAACCGCGCGGGCGCAGCGATGACATCCAAAGCCACCAGCACAACGAACACCAGCGCCACAACGACCACGACCACACCCACAACAAGCACGACCACAGAAACCCCCGCGAAGGAGCATTAATGCGCATCATCTACGACTGCGACCCGGGCGTGGACGACACCTACGCGCTGATCTACTTCGCGGCCGCCGCGCACGCCGGCACGCACGAGCTGGAGTGCGTGACCACCACCAGCGGCAACGTGGACGCCGACCAGTGCGCGCGCAATGCCGCGTGGATCCTCACGTTGTGCGGCCTGCCCATCATCCCGCTCGCCGCCGGCATCCCGGAGCCCCTCGGCTGGGACCTGACCACCGCGCCAGAGACCCACGGTGACACCGGCCTGGGCTACGCGCACGCCCCAGAGCGCCACGTGGAGCATGACTGGGACCGCCTGTGGATCGACGCGATCGACCGCGGCACCGAGGACCTCCACCTCATCGTCACCGGCCCCATGACCAACCTGGCCGCCTTCCGCCGCCTCCACCCGGAGCATTACGCGAAGCTGCGCCACATCACCGTCATGGGCGGCGCGTTCACCTACCCTGGCAACACCACGCCCACCGCCGAGTGGAACTTCTGGGTCGACCCCCACGCCGCCAAGGAGGTCTTCGCCGACGCCCCCGCGCCGATCACCGTGTGCCCCCTCAACGCCACGGAGCAGATGCTCCTCACCCCCGAGCGCCTCGAACACATCAAGCACACCCTCGGCGCCGCCCCCATCGCCGAGCAGCTCGACTCCATCACCCGCTTCTACTTCGAGTTCCACGAGGAGATGGGGGAGGGCTACCAGGCCCAGATCCACGACCTGTTCACCGTGCTCACCGCCACCAGCGCCATCACCCCCGAACCGCAGCTGACCACCGTCGACGTCGAAGCCGACAGCGACCTCACCCGCGGCACGTCCGTCGCCGACACCAAAGACTTCTGGGAGCGCGACCCCAACGCCGCCATCATCACCCACACAGACACCGCCACCATCGAACACGCATGGACGCTCTTCGACGACGCCTCCCACATCCTCTCCCGCATCGCCGCCGGCGACGCCGCACTGGAGAAGCTCCGGCACCTGCGGGCGGAGGACTAGGGGCTTAATTTTCTGGGGAATGTCGGATTAAGTCACATCTACTTAAATCGGCCGGCTCCACGGAACGATCAGAACAGCCGATCCGAAAAGGAATCGGTAGGTCCAAGAAGTTCATCTTGGCGCATTGCTTTCGGAGGTTCTTTCGACTCAGCTTTGAGAATTCGTTCTAGTTCTCGGCGAGCTAGATCTAGAAGCTCCTCCTCGTTCATTGCTTGAAGATTTCTGAATCCTGCCTCAATGTTAATTCGTTGAGCTAAACGGCGGGCAGCGTCAGCGGAGGGGAGCGAATCAGGATTCTCGGTCAGCGCGGACATTAGAGCCCAACGTAACTTTGGGGTGCGTCCGATTAGGCCTTCGAAAATGTACTTCCTTCTGTCATCGTTTGCTAGAACCCAACTTGTATATGCGTAAGGGTTGCCGAAATGGTTGGTGAGTGGGTATTTGAACTCTCTGTCGAGTGTAAGATTGGTAATCCACCATAAGCGTGCAATTCCATGCTGGACCAGGTTTCTAGCTTTGGGTTCGACCATCAACCAATATGTGGGTACTCGACGAGGATAAAACCCCTCTAGACTTCGTCTCTGTTCCATATAGGACCTGTGTGTTACGAAAGCTAGGTATGACCATAACCGAGGATCAGATGCCACGACCCGGTCTCTAGGGCCCAGATCTTCGAAAACTGAAACCGCATTCCTGGGCTCATGATCAACTTCTAATGGTTGGCTCCACTCGATTGGATATTTGAGCCTTACTAGATACTGTTCGTCATCCTTAATCTCATCTGTAAAGGCCAGGAAATCAGCGGGATTATCTTTCCTATTAAGCTCGGCTCGAAGGAGCAGCAGTGCCTCCTCCGTGAACATGTGAGTGGTGGCGTCAACAAGCATCAAAGGTCTCCATCCTGCAATTCGATCAATTCGGCCAGGGCTTTTTCATTTACGCGGCTCAATAACTCCTGGGCAGTCTGTAGGGGGTTTGAAGTATCCAAATTGAGTTCTTTAATGCGTTTAAGTAGGCCCTGGTACCAGTTCGTATCTACATAGTCGTCTTGGTTCGGGTCCTCAACTGACTTATTGATCAGGTTTATTGCGTCTACAAGGACGGGGAACACAATCACACTGATTTTCGATGCGTCGAATTGACCGGGGCTTAGGGATTGAAGGTTGTTTCCAAAACTCTCAGAAACTTCGATGAGGATTTGGTCCTCAAGGCTGTCATAAGAGACTGACATAGGCTCTGCAATGTCTGCCGTGATGATTCGAAAGAGGCTGCCCAGGGGCGGGTCCATTGCATCGTAAATCTTGCGAACTTTGAAATTGAAGCCGCTGAGAACCGCTAAGACATCCCCTTTTGAGATCGAGAATGTACTAGACCCGTAAAGGTGATTCTGAGATTGCCAGTGAAAATTCGGCAGATCAGTGGCTGCTACCAGATCGAGATCGATTTCCACTTGGCTTCTAACTTCTTCCTGAAGCAAGCTGAAACGCAAGTTCCAACCATAGTGGGTTTTCTCAGTCTTGTAATCCGCTGTGCCCCTTGCGAGCGTAGCGGCGCAGTCCCAGCTAACGACAAATTTCGCCTCCCCTGTATTCACAAGATCGCGAATCTGAGGGTCATCAGTTTTAATTGGAATTTCAAAGGTGATCAGGTCCGAAAGCGGGTGAAAGACAACGCCATCCTCAACAGCATCGAGATGCGCGTTGACATCGTTTCCGTTGCCCACTACTGGATGAGGGTAAGAGCTGTATTTCATTAGTCAATCCCCAACCTCAACCGACGAGGTTCCTTGAACTGGACAGTTAGTTGCTTTACTTCTGTATCGGAGAAGTTCAAACCTAAGATGGTATTTCCAGAAAATTCCAGCTCTACTTCGTGGTCTGCGAGTTGCTCGGTGACCCGCGATATCCCTAAGTCGTAACTGTCGTCAACACCTTGCTCACCGATCGCGTGTAACGGTAGATTTCCCGTCGTTCCTACAGGAGCTTCCAGAGCAACCCGTAAACTCTCGTTTTCTGTGTTGAACCAGCAAACCATGTCATTCAAGAGACTAGCTACGCTGGCTCCACCCGGGCCTTCTGATCCATTTGATTGTTTGCTGCCTCCCTCGGATCTTTTGCTTGCATTCTTTCTAGATCGGTTGCCGCCTAAAGCATCTTCTTCTCCGCCGGGGATAGCCGGTTTTCTAAGTCTGGGTCTCACAGCTGCTCGTTTTCGAAACTCAATGGGTACGGGTGTTTCATCCCCATGCACAGTTGCTGATTCGGTATCGTTGTCCTCCCCCAACGACGATGGAGAATTCGAGAGCGGCAACTCATCGAGAATTGGATTTCCGAGGCTTGAAGGCAGTAACTCATTCAACCCCTTTATTTCGATTTCCTCGCCTTGCTTCACCGAAATAAGTGAACGAATAGCTTGTCTGATGAATGCATGTATCTCTCTTACGAGCTTCTTTCCCAGAGGGAAATCTGGGTCATCACGTACCCAGTCGTCGTGAGTGGGAGGTTCCAAGGATCTAAGTAACTCGTTGCCGGAATCATCATCGCAAAGAAACACCGCTGCGTAGTTCGGTAGCGATCGAGGACGGTAGTCAGTGACCGTCATCAGAGGAGAACGCATGAGGAGGGTGTGGTGCCTCTTACTGAGGGTTGGATCCAAATTCACGAAAAGCTTCACTTCACCGAGGCCATCAATGCTCCCGATTATTGGTTCTTGCTCAAGCGCATAATAGAAGGGCTTGATATGAGGAAAATCGTCGATCTCCGCAGCCAATGTAGCGGCATTCAGAATCCAGGTTGACTTCGTTGTTTTTCCTTCTACTTCAAGTTTTCCGTCGCGGATAGCTGCGAAGAAATTCTCAACGAAACATTTTCTAATTTCTAACAAGTCAGGATCCGTTTCGGCCCCCCGATAGGCTGGAATGAAAGTATCGGTTCCGGGTTCTAACCGCTTATCAAAACCCATAAGAGGAGCGGTTGTTCTCAAGTACTCGAACTCATTCTGCTTCTCAATATTTAGAAAGAAACCAGTCGCGTCGAATCTCTCGTCTCCGATAGTGTGGGTGGCGAGATCGGTTCTCGCTGCTAGAACGGTCTCATCCGGGTTAGCAGCAGTAGCCGTGGTCCAGTAAGTTGTGAAGATTCTTGAATTGAAGGTTCCAGCTGCTGCCCCGATTCCGTAGGAGCCTCCTTTTCCACGGGGCTTGGCGCTGACTCCGTTGGTTCGAGTCAAAGCCGCGAGAGCTGAGTTGGTATCGTTTTCGTGACCTTGAAGCCCAGTTGTGTTGTAATCCGATATTCTCAGCACCGGAATTCTGTTGCGTTCTAGCGTCGAAACTGCACTTTCGTAATCTTTGCTCGGGCCTGTCAGCGAGCAAATTGTTTCGTGTGAAGCTCGAATGTGGAGACCTAAGGTTTCTATTCCAGGGATGGATTCAGTGGGAAAGTCATTCAGCTCAAAGACCATTCTTACTGGGCCGTTTGAGCCAGGGGCTTTCGCATCCAAAGAATTCTGGCCCAGTTCGCGCACAAGCGACTTAATCGGTCCCTGTTTTCGGAAATGAGCGCGCCTAGAGTCGTTTTCCCCCTGGGTCAGTCCCAAGGAGGCGGGGATGAAATGGAAATCGTAGGTTTGATCCGGCATCGTTATTCGGTCCCTTCCGATGGCAAGTTGCGTTCGAATTCCTTCTTCGCCGCCACTAGGGCAGTATCAATTTCCTCAAACAATCGAGATACTTGTTCGGATGTGTACCTATAGTTTTTGGTGTTGGAAAGGTTTGAAATTAAACGGATCTCATGAACGAGCCTGGCTTTTCGACTTTCTGACAGCCTTTCAAATCTTTCGCTCTTCGCTTCATGCATGTCCACCCCTCCAAATATTGGATATATTTCCACAATATAGCATCTATGCTGTATGTGCAAGGGCGAAAAAGTTTTGATCCGTCCTCAAGGGTTCTGGGCCCGTTTTATTGCCACCCTCGACGTGGGGGTGCAGTTGCAGGTGAAAAGCTTTACTCGCACTTCGCTTGCGGCCAAGCTAACCTTCGGGAATCACTGGAGCATCCTCGTGAGGATCTTCTTGAGTCGCAATGCGCCAGAATCGCCCGTCAATCTCGGTTACTGGGCCTTCGAAAAGTGGTGAAGTTTCCACGACTCGCACTGCAACCGAGTCTCCGTCTTTGGTAATGGGGAGACCAAGCTCTTCCGCGATCCTTGTGTGGCGTTTGTAATCACCGAGGATGAGAATGCCTTCGGGTAAGAGCGCAGACCGTGCTCCGCCGTTGTAGCGGATTCTCTTCATCGGGTCCTTTTGTCGGGCTACAGTGTAAATAATCCCTCGGGGAATGATCTGATTCTGAACTACACGGAAAAGGTTGTTTATACGTTCCTGTCCCGACCTGCTTTCCATGATGAATTCGGCATCATCGGGATGAAGATGGAGTAGGACGTTTTTCGGATACGGTTCGTCGTACCATACCCACTGAATATGTTCGCGCCCTTTGAGGCTAATCGTCCGTTTCCGGTCTCGATTGCCGCCGACATTCAGAATGTCGTCTGTCACGTAGACGAATCCCACTCTGAACGTTGAGGACACTTCGTTTGCATGGCACAACATGGCGTAATTGCCGACTGTTTCTAGCGGGATCATCCAGCCAAATGGGGCCTTGGAATATTTGCAATCGACTTCCAGATCAGCGATGCGGAAGTCCATCTTAAAGCCGTCGTCGATGACATCGGCGAAATGGCGGCGGATATTGATCTCGACGAGAGAACCTATGTGCGCGAGTTCTGTCTTGCTCAGATCCTCTGGCCGGAATCTACCGGTGTGTTGGCCGTCGTAAGCTTGGTCGAAGGTCTCGCGGAAAATGCGCCCCATCTCTTCGCCGGTTGGATCTCGATGACGAAAGAGTTCAACGAGCGCGCTGGTATTCTCTTCGAAAGTACCCATACCCGGCAGATTAAGTGAAACCATCGGCGTTCGCTTAAGGATTAGCCGACGAGTTCTAACTCGATGTTTTCGGCGGTAGCCGGTTTCCTGTCGAGGAGAGGGTTCTTTTCCAAAGCATTCGAAATGGATTTACCGATCGCCGCAGCGACTGGTGGGGGAAATGCGTTGCCCACTTGTCGCCACTGTGCAGTTTTTCCTCCGGCCCAGATCCACTCCTCAGGGAATCCTTGGATAACTCCCCCCATTGCAACTGTCAATCGCGGCAAGTTATCAGGATCCCCGACGGGAAAATCTCGGGAAGGTGATTCTTCGGCAATTGAGGAGCCTTTTACACCGAGCCGTTTCCATGCTTCTTTTGCTCGCGTTGGTCCCACGTCAGCTCCACCGTGCTTTTTTGATCCGCCAACCAGAGTGGGTGCAACGGTGTTGGCTTGCTTGGCCCATTCGTCTGCGCCTGGCCAACCGTCTTGGGCCATCAGGTGATGGAGTGCTTCGCCAACGGTCAGAATCTTTGGTTGTGCTTCAGGCCAGGCGAAAAACTCTGCATACTCCCGCTTCAGGGCAACGAGAATGAACCTGGGTCTAAGTTGCGGGACACCGTGATCGGCAGCCTGGATAAGTTTCCAAAAAACCGTGTAACCCAAGTCGTTTAGGGCTTCGATAATTTGTGCTCGGTAGGAATCGAAACGTTTTTGCCCCAACCCTTTAACGTTTTCTAGCATTACTGCACGCGGGTTGATCTCATCCACTAAACGCAAAGCTTGGGGGAATAGATCGCGTTCATCATCAGATCCGAGTTGCTTGCCGGCAATAGAAAAAGGCGGGCAGGGTACACCGCCGGCGAAGAGATCAATCTTTCCTCGCCAAGGTCGACCATCGAAATCATGGACGTCAGTTTCGTGGACAGGCCAATATTGGGCTCGCTCGGCGCACCCTCGATTGCTTCGTAGGGTTTCGCACGCCCAGTTATCAATCTCTACAACAGCTGCATGCTCAAAGCCAGCCCATTCCAATCCCAAGGCTTGGCCACCCGCACCTGCGCAAATCTCAAGGGATGAGAGCGCTTTCCCGGATCCCATTCTGACTATGACCTCTCTGAAAGTTTCTGTCGCCGTCTGGCCTGATAATGCTGTTCTCTAGGTAAACAACGTTTCGATCACCCTAGAGCTTTACTTGGCACCATAGATAATCGGTCAACCTTTCGCAGATGAAGCATCGCACAAATGTTCTAGCCACTGATCGGGTTCACCGTCGGAACATCCGCCGGCGCCCAGTCGAGATTTAAAAGATCGGTCTACGGAACCCAACGGGAGTCGGCGTGCTCGGTGAGAGTGGGTTCGGCGTCGGGGGAGAGGGTGCAGTGGAACGTCGATAAGCGGACCGTGCCGAAGTTGTACTCGTACTCGGTCGTGGTGATGTGCGCGCCCACGGTGGCGTCGACGAGCAGCTCTTCCTTGAGCTCACGCGCGAGGGATTGCTCAGGTGTCTCGCCCGGCTCGATCTTGCCGCCGGGGAACTCCCACTTGCCGGCCAGGGCCTTGCCGGCACCGCGCTGTGCCGCAAAGACGGCACTGTCGCGGATGATCACGGCACCGGTGACATCGATAAGCTTTGGCACGAGATAGAGGGTAGTGGGGAGGGATGCGGTTCGCGCGCGGTTGCTACCTAGACCGGCAGCTCGCCCACACGCGCCGGGTCCACGGCGACGACGAGATGCTCATTGCTGTCGGGGCCGCAGGAGGGGTACTTGTTGAACTTCTGGTCTTCGTCGCCGGGGAAGAGGTAGTTGCTGCCGCCGCAAGTCCAGCCGTTGGGCGCGGTCCAGAACGCGCCGGAGCCTTGCGGGGGCATGCCGGACGGGGAATCGGACATGTAATCGGAGAAGACGTCCATGGCTTCGTCGCAGTCCACGCCGTCGGTCATGGCCACGATAAACAGCGGGCTGCCGTCGCCCAGGGATGTCACTTGGCCGCAGACGGTGCCGGCGGTGACGTTTGTGCGGTCGTCCTTGGGCTTCGCTTTGTTGCTCCTCGTGTCGTCCTCGGCTGTGGAGTCGTTCTCTTCGTTCTCCTTCTCGTCCTTTCCATCCGCCGACTTTGGTGCGCTCGTGGTGGGCTGTGCGGGCGTGTCGGCGGTGTCTTCGGCGGAGGACGTCCCCATAGTGGTCAGGATGGGGCCGTTGGCGCTGTCCTGGTCGGAGGAGCAGCCGGTGAGGGTGAGGGCTGCGGCGGTCAGGATGGTGGCGGCGAGGCGGGGACGGGAAAGGCGCATGAGTACACAGTCTAGGCGGTCAGTGTGGTGGGGGAGGGCGGTGTGTGCAACGCTCTGTTTGCGCTGCTGACTGCGGTGAATGCGGTTAATCTATGCGAAATAATTGCGCCGGGCACCTCGTCCACTGCATGGCTCTTTCGGCACAGTGCGTGGGCGTGGTGGAAGAAGGTTCGGGGATGAAGAACGCAGGTGTGATACTCGCGGTGCTCGGCGCGGTGGCGCTGGTCGGGGCGGTCATTCTGGGGTTGGTTGGCGGCTCCGGGCTGCGGGCCGCGATTGAGGCGCCGAAGGTCACCATCGAGGGCGGCAGAGGTGTCGTGGAGCTCGAAGGGGACACCGAATACAGGATCTTCGAAGCGGAGAATGCCCCGGAGACGGTGTCGTGCGAAGTGAGGTCCTCGGACGGTGCGGTGGTGGACCAGCGCACCGCGGGAGTCGCGCTGACGCTGGACATGGAGAACGGGACGTGGACGTCGATAAGCCATTTCGGCACAGGTCAGGCCGGCGGGTACGCGGTGGACTGCACCAATGATGTTGTGGTGACCACCAAGGCCGCGACGGACGCGGTCGGGCGCGGTGCTGGCGGAATCTTGGGATCGGTGTTCGCTGTCATGGGCGCACTGTTCATGATCATCGTCGGTCTGTTGATGGCCGTGGTGGGCAACCACAGGGACAAGCAGCGCCGCGGATAGCGCGGGTCGTGGGGGACGCGTAGTACTGAAGTGTCCTGGGTTTAGTTCCGATCATTTCTAGAGAAGGATTGGAATCATGCCAAGGAAGTACAGTGACGAGTTCAAGGCCAAGGCAGTGCGTTTGGCTGAGGACCTCGTTGAGCTCGAAGGGTGTTCGAAATGGGGTGCAGCCGTAGAGATCGGTGAAAAGCTCGGCATTCCAGCGCACACGCTCAACGATTGGTTGAAGCCGAATATGGTCTCGTCCGATGTTGAGATTGGCGCCGGCGAGTCAGCGGCTGACGAACTGAAGCGGCTGCGGAAAGAGATTAAGGAGCTACGCAGGGCTAATGAGATCTTGAAAACCGCGTCAGCTTTTTTCGCGGCGGAACTCGACCGTCCCACCAGAAGATGATCGAATACATCGATGCGTATCGCGATCGCTTCGGGGTCGAGGCTATCTGTCGCACATTGAAAGAGACAGAATGTGGGTTCATCACCTCTCGCGGCTACCGAGCAGCGAAAACACGAGCGCCGTCGGCGAGGAGTTTGTCAGATGCGCTGCTCATTCCTGAATTGGTGAGGGTCTACGAGGACAACTTCAGCGTCTACGGGGTCCGCAAGATGTGGAAGGCTATGCAGCGCGCCGGCTGGAGCATCGGTCGTGATCAGACCGCGCGTTTGATGAAGCAAGCTGGCATTTACGGCCGCAGGCGTGGCCGCACACCGATGACAACGCTTCGGGCCAACGTGCCGGATTGCCGCCCTGACCTGGTCAACCGTGACTTCACTGCCCCCGCACCGCACCGGTTGTGGGTCGCTGACATTACCTATGTGCGCACCTTGTCTGGTTTTGCCTACACCGCGTTTATCACCGATGTGTACTCCAGAAAGATCGTCGGTGTCGCGACTCGGGCGAGCATGCGTACCGATGAACTGCCGCTGGAGGCCTTTGAGCACGCCCTGTATCACGCTGGTGATCTTCGCTCAGAAGGGCTTGTCCACCACAGTGACCGCGGCTCGCAGTATGTGTCGATCCGTTACGGTGAAGCGCTCGCCCAGGCGGGTATCGATCCGTCTGTCGGCACCGTTGGCGACTCCTATGACAACGCGTTGGCTGAAACGGTCAACGGGCTCTACAAAACAGAGCTGATTTATCCCCACCGGCCGTGGGCATCGGTCGGTGAAGTCGAGATTGCCACCCTTCGCTGGGTGCACTGGTGGAACAACCAGCGACTTCATCAATCCCTAGGATATATCACTCCACAGGAGATGGAGGACGCTTACTATCAACGATCAGGCGCTCAAACGTTGGGCGTTAAATAAGCGGAACAAAAACCAGGACGCTTCAGTACTCACTCCGTACTCGCCACCACGGTCATTGCTGCTTGTGGGAGCCGTCACCACCGAGTTGTGGTGGGCAACCACGGGGACAAGCAGCGCCGCGGATAGCGCGGGTCGTGGGGGACGCGTAGTACTCACTCCGTACTCGCCACCACGGTCATTGCTGCTTGTGGGAGCCGTCACCACCGAGTTGTGGTGGGCAACCACGGGGACAAGCAGCGCCGCGGATAGCGCGGGTCGTGGGGGACGCGTAGTACTCACTCCGTACTCGCCACCACGGTCATTGCTGCTTGTGGGAGCCGTCACCACCGAGTTGTGCAAATAGCTATAGGGCCCGCGTTGGCGGTAGGCTTTGGCGGTGATGAGTATTGATGACAACGCCGCTGAAGACCAGCAGGCGAATACCCCGGCTGAGACGGAAAACACCGACGGTTCGAACGCGGATCAGGTGCAGTCCAGCCACGAGGCGCAGACGCAGGGCGAAACGGAGAATGTTTCGGACGCTGCAGGCACTGCAGAAGAGAATGGGAACGTGAACAACACAGGGGCCGCAGACGAAGCTGCGGAGCAGAACAACAATGAGAACCCGGTCGAAGGTTCGGCCGAGGTCGCGACCGGGAATGTGAACGAGAATTCCGCAGAGAAAGACGGCGGAAAGGGGACAGAAGAGGCGTCGTCAAGCACTGGCTTCGACGCGCTTGACCTGTCGGGCGATTTGCTGACCGCGATCAAGAAGGTCGGCTTCGAGGAGCCGTCCCCGATCCAGGCGCAGACGATCCCGCTGCTGCTGGAAGGCCGCGACGTGGTCGGCCTCGCGCAGACGGGTACGGGCAAGACGGCGGCATTCGCGCTGCCGGTGCTCGCCCAGATCGACACGAAGGCGCGCCACCCGCAGGCGCTCGTGCTCGCGCCGACGCGTGAGCTCGCGCTGCAGGTGTCCGATTCTTTCCAGTCCTTCGCCGACCACTTGGGTGGCGTTTCGGTGCTGCCGATCTACGGCGGCCAGGCGTACGGCATCCAGCTGTCTGGTCTGCGCCGCGGCGCACAGGTAATCGTGGGCACCCCGGGCCGCGTCATCGACCACCTGGAGAAGGGCTCGCTGGACATTTCCAACCTGCGCTTCCTCGTGCTCGACGAAGCGGACGAGATGCTCAACATGGGCTTCCAGGAAGACGTCGAGCGCATCCTCGAAGACACCCCGAACGACAAGCAGGTCGCACTGTTCTCCGCGACGATGCCGAATGGCATCCGCCGCATTTCGAAGCAGTACTTGAACGACCCGGCAGAGGTCACGGTCAAGTCCGAGACGCGCACGAACACGAATATCACCCAGCGCTACCTGTTCACCGCGCACCGCAACAAGCTGGACGCGATCACGCGCATCCTCGAGGTCACCGAATTCGACGGCATGATCGTCTTCGTGCGCACCAAGCACGAGACCGAAGAGATCGCCGAGAAGCTCCGCGCGCGCGGATTCTCCGCCGCCGCGATCAACGGCGACATCGCCCAGCAGCAGCGCGAGCGCACGGTCGACCAGCTTCGCGACGGGCGCCTGGACATCCTCGTCGCCACCGACGTCGCCGCGCGCGGTCTGGACGTCGAGCGCATCTCGCACGTGCTCAACTACGACATCCCGAACGACACGGAAAGCTACGTCCACCGCATCGGCCGCACCGGCCGCGCAGGCCGCACGGGCGAGGCGATCCTGTTCGTCACCCCGCGCGAGCGCCGCATGCTGCGCTCCATCGAAAAGGTCACCGGCGCCGAGATCGAGGAGATGGACCTGCCCACCGTGGACGAGGTCAACGTCTCCCGCATGGCCAAGTTCTCCGACTCCATCACCGAGTCGCTGGAGAACGACCAGATGGACCTCTTCCGCAGCCTGGTGCGCAGCTACTCCGCCGACCACGACGTGCCGATGGAGGACATCGCCGCCGCGCTCGCCGCGCAGACCTCCGGCGACGAGTTCCTCATGAAGGAGCCGCCGAAGGACAAGCGCGACCGCCGCGACCGCGAGAAGTGGGACCGCGACGACCGCCGCGACCGCGGGCGGGGACGCGACCGCCGCGACCGGGATGACCGCGGGGGACGCAGCCGTTATCAGAACGACGACCCGAACTTCGACACCTACCGCCTGGATGTGGGCAAGCGACAGCACGTCCGCCCGGGCGCGATCGTCGGCGCCCTGGCCAACGAGGGCGGCCTGACCAACCGCGATTTCGGCCGCATCACAATCGGCGGCGACTTCACGCTCGTCGAGCTGCCGAAGAACCTCGACCCGGCCGTCCTCGACCGCCTCACCGACACGCGCATCTCCGGCCAGCTGATCAATATCCAGCGCGACCACGGCGCACCGCCGCGCGATCGTCGCGGTGGACGCGGCGGCTACCGCAAGCGCGACGACGACCGCGGCTACCGCGGCGGCGGACGCGGCCGGGGCGGTCATGGCAGCCGCGACCGCGACGACCGTGGTGGACGTGGCGGCCGCGGCGGCGGACGAGACCGCGGCTGGCGCGACTAGCCAGAACCCCGCAGGGCAGTAGATGTCATGCGGAGCGTGAGGGTTGAGCTCTCGGTGCGCCTGCAGCGCGTTGCGCTGCGGGCGCCTTTTGCTGTGCTGAGCCCCGGCGCCATCATCGGCTACTTGCTGTTCATCGTGGTCGCCGCGGCACCGCTTGCGGGGCAGGTCCTCCGGCTCTTCTAAACAGTGTCTGCGGACAGGAAAACGCCCCCGCGGCGGCGCACTTCGTGTCGTTGAGTGCGCGGCCACGCGGGGGCGTGGTGCTTTCAGTCCGTCTTGTCGGGCTGTGCTGCGGGCGCTCGGCTTAGGCCGGGGCCGGCAGGAACATGAGGATCAGGGTGACGAACCACAGCAGGCAGAAGATGCCGCCGCCGGCAGCTGCCTTGACGCGGGCGGAATCGAAGTCGGTGGCGATGTCGCGCGGGTCGGCGTCAGCCGGGTGCAGGGCGCCGAGGCTGCCCATCATCTTGCGCTGCTGCGGGATGACCATGGCGAACAGGAAAACCCAGGCGAGGACGCTGAGCACGATCGCGGTGTGCATCCAGTAGTTGGACTTGTGGGTCTCCCAATCGAAGGCGAGCAGGCCGCCGCCGAGCAGCGGGACCAGCAGGGAGATCAGGCCGTACTTGGTGGACATGCTGTGCAGGAAGGACGCGCGACCGACGGCTTCTTCAGAGCCGGACTGGGCGTTCTGTGCGGCCTTCGGGAAAGCGGACACGGCGACGGTCACCGGACCGATGAGAAGGACAGCAGCGGCAACGTGCAGGAAAAGCAGAAATGTTGTCATGGGCCCTTACTCTACGGAATGCAACGGGATTGTCCCAGCTGGAACGAAAGAAATGAGCAGGCCGCGGACACCGGAGCACTGACGGCGCATGGCGCGCACATCGGGTTTCGGCAGGGCAAGGCCGTACACGCGTGCGATCGCGGCGATGCGGCGGGCGTAATTGCAGCGGGAATTCTTGGCCGGCGGAAGCCATTCGCTCGGCAGGGAATCGGACTTGGACTGGTTCGCCGAGCGCGAGGTGACCACGAGGTTCAAAGGGTCGTTGGCGAAGGCGACGCGCTTGTCTTCCGGCCAGGCGTGCGCACCGGCATCCCACGCGGCGCGCAACGGGATGATGTGGTCGATCTCCACATCGGCCGGGTCGAGGGGCTCACCGGTGTACGGGTCGGTAAACGGTGCGGCGGCGGCCATGTCCCACTGGCGGTAGGGAAGTGCGCAGGATTCGATCTCCCACGCACTGGCCATGACAGCGTCGCGCGTGGTGCAGCCGCCGGGCTGCATGCCCCAGCCCTCGCCGAAGAGGGTGCGCTCGTATCCGAGGACGGTGCGGCGGGGCTGGGGGTGGGAGGGGACGTCGAAAAGCGAATGCGGCGTGGGGAACGGCACGACCGCGACTGTGACGGCGGAGAGGGCAGCGAGGTAGGCGCGGAAGAAGTTCATGCCCTATTGGACTGCTGCTGGGACGCGTCGGTTCCGTGGAGCGGGTGCCCTATGCGATGTCCACTATGCGATCTGCCCTATGCGATCGATAAACCCCAGGTCGCGGTCTGACGGAAAATGGCATCGCATAGTGCAGTCGAACGGAGCGGGACAGTCGCAGAGCGCCAACAAAAAAGGGGGACACACGGCGTGGGAACCGTGCATCCCCCCTTGGCTCGGGCGAGCCGGGGAGCTAGCTGCTTAGCGCGCGGTGTGCTCCAGCGCGTCGTCGAAGCTCTGCTCCGGGTGCTCCATGGCGTAGTCGAAGACCTGGCCGGCGCGGTCGAATTCCGCCTCGGACTCAGGCTTCGGTGTGGTGGCCAGGGAGACAACGACCATCGCGATGGTGGCGAACAGGACGCCCGGAACCATCTCGTAGATCAGGTCGGAGGTCGCCGGGACGTAGCCCCAGACCAGGACGGTCACAGCGCCGACGATCATGCAGGCCAAGGCGCCCGGGGCGGTCAGACGGCGCCAGAACAGGGAGGCGACGACGACCGGGCCGAAGGCGGCGCCGAAGCCGGCCCACGCGAAGCCGACCAGGCCGAGAATGGTGTCCGACGGGTTCAGGGCCATCAGGACGGCAATGACAGCGATCAGGACGACCATTCCGCGGGACGCGATGAGCAGGCCTGGGCCGGTCAGTTCCTTCTTGGCAAAGCCGCGGTAGAGGTCCTCGATCAGGGCCGAGGAGGTGACCAGCAGCTGAGAGGACATCGTGGACATGATCGCCGCCAGGACAGCGGTGAGCACCAGACCCGCGAACAGCGGGTGGAACAGCAGGTAGGTCATGTCCAGGAAGATCGTCTCGAAACCTTCACGGTCGGTGACGGAGTGCTGGGTGGTGCCGAAGTAGGAGGCACCGACTATGGCGGTGAACACGGAGCCGATGTAGCAGATGCCCACCCAGATCATGCCGGCGTTGCGGCCTTCGCGTGCCTCGGACGGGCTGCGCAGGGCCATGAAGCGGGTGACGATGTGCGGCTGGCCCATGTAGCCGAAGCCCCAGGACAGATTGCCGATGATGGTGGCGGCGGACACTCCCGCGAAGAAGTTGAAGAACGTCGGGTTGCCCTCTTCGTGTGGGCCGTACGGGTTATCCACCGGGTAGCTGAAGATATCGCCGGCGTTGTCCAGTGCGAACAGCGCCATGATCGGGACGATCAGCAGCGCCAGGAACATCAGGACGCCCTGCGCGACATCGGTGTAGGAGACAGCGAAGAAGCCGCCGACGAAGGTGTAGACGACGGTGATCGCGCCGACGATGAGCATGCCCCACAGGTAGTCGCCCTTGAAGGTCGACTCGAAGTAGCGTCCGCCGGCGACCATGCCGGAGGAGACGTAGAAGGTGAAGAAGAAGATGATGATGATGGCTGCGGTGATGCGCAGCGCGCGTGTCTGGTCGTGGGTGCGGTTCTCGAAGAAGCTCGGCAGCGTGATCGAGTTGTTGGACACCTCGGAGTAGGCGCGCAGTCGCGGCGCGACCCACTGCCAGTTGGCCCAGGCGCCGAGGAACAGACCGATGACGATCCACAGCTCACTCATGCCGGAGACGAACAGCGCACCGGGTAGACCCATCAGCAGCCAGCCGGACATGTCGGAGGCGCCGGCGGAGATGCCTGCCACGAATGCGGGCAGGTCGCGGCCGCCGATGACGTAGTCGCCGTACTTGGTGGTTTTGCGCCATCCGTAATAACCAATGGCGAGCATCATTCCGAAGTAGATGATCACCGCAATGATCATCCATGTGTTCTCGGACATAGATCTCCTTTGTTCTTGAAGCCCGTAGCTTTAAAGGCTCGTGGTTTTCAGAAGCACCGGCCAGAATAACGTACGAGAGAACACAGGGTGGCATAGGTCTCTTTTCAGCCCCGGGTGTGTGGTGCGCCAGCGGTGGTAGAAAAGAGGTTATGCCTAAATTCCTTCTGCACGGCCTGTGGCTGCCCGCCACCGGCCTCAACCTGTGGGTTGAACGTGTGGACGGGCATAAGATTCTCCTCCCGTCGCAGGTCCCCGCGGGCACGTTTCCGCCGATGGTGGAAAATATGCTGAAGGATTCGCAATTCCGGCGCCGCGACATGATCACGCTGCAGACGCCGCGCGGCAAGCAGGTGCAGTTGCGGGCGCCGACAGCGGCGTTCTCGCCGGAGGAGACGGTCGCGTTTCTGAGCAATATTTCGCTTCTCGACGACGCGTCCCCGGCCGCCACCGCCTCCCAGCGCCAGGCGGTCGCCCCGGATTTGTACTGGATCATCCGCCTTTATGTCGGCCTAACGCGTTTTGTCCGCGCCGGCCGGGTGAGCATCCGGGTCCGCCCGTCGGACGGGGCGTGGTTCCCGGAGTGGCAGTTGGGCACAGGACTAGAGGAGCGCGGGTGGCTGGCGTCGATGATCGCGGCCGCTCCGGGCGTGGTCACGGCGAACAACATGAATGTGGGCGAGGACGTGGCCACCACGCTCGTCCACTGGATTGCCAGCGCGCACTTGAGCCACCTGAAGGACACAGAACGCGCGTACCCGTGGCACGACTTCGCCGAGGCGCTGCTCACCTCGCAGCCGCTGCGCCGGGGCGGGTCGAGCGTGTCCAAGCAGATCGCACACTGGAACGGCTCGATCACCGCGGTGAATGTGCAGTTGGTCTTCATCGTCGAGGAACCGGCTGACCCCGTGACAATGGTCGAGGACGCGGACCCCGCCGGCGCGATGCTGAGCGAGCTGTCCGATATCGCCGGCGCGAAGAAGGACGAGCCGGTGGACCCGGCGACGTTGCAGTGGCCGGTGCGTGCGCAGGTCCGCGCCGGCACCGACGCGCCGCAGCCGATCCACCTGGACGAGGTCGACGTGGCCACGTTGTCGAGCCTGCGCGACCAGCTGCGCCGCGCGGTGGAAGTCACCGACTTGGTCGACCCGGAACGCCACCCGCGCCTGCCGCAGACGCCGCTGACCAACCGGGACGGCGACTGGGACGCGTACCTGAGCACCGACGAGCTAATGAAGCTTGTCTCCCGCGACGCCGCGCGCCTTCAGATGAGGGGCATCACGGTGATGCTGCCACGTTCGTGGCAGCGGATGGAGACCACGGCGAAGCTCACCGTCGGCTCGCAGGACAACGCCAGCGAGGCCACGGGCAGCCGCTTCGGCGTCGACCAACTGATCTCCTACGACTGGTCGCTGTCTGTCGGCGACACCGAGCTCACCCCGGAAGAGATGCAGCTGCTGATCAACTCGAAGTCCGGGCTGATCCAGCTGCGCGGCCAGTGGGTGATGGCGGACGCCCGCTCGCTGGCGAAGTCGCGCAAATATATTGAGTCCTTGTCGAAGAAGGAAGTCGACGAGGGCGTCATCACCGCCGAGGAATTGCGCCAGCTGGCGCTCGAAGCGGCGGCCGAATCGGAGGGCGGGGCGCTCGAGATCGCCGGCGACGTCGACTCGCCGGCCTGGATGGACGCGCTCATCGGCGGCACCGACCGCCCGGCCCCGGAGCGCCAGCCCATCCCGGACACGGTGACGGTGGAGCTGCGCGACTACCAGCGCCGCGGCGTCGATTGGCTGTATTTCATGTCCCGCAACCAGCTCGGCGCGGTGCTCGCCGACGACATGGGGCTGGGCAAGACTCTCCAGCTGCTCGCCTTGCTCGCCGTCGAGGAGGACAAGAACGTAAGGACGGGGCCCACGCTCGTCGTCGCGCCAACCTCGGTGGTGGGGAACTGGGCGCGCGAGGCGCAGCGGTTCGTGCCGGGCTTGCGCGTCGGCGTGCACCACGGCCAAGGCCGCCTCAAGGGCGACGCCTTGATCGAGGAGATCGGCGAGCTGGATCTGCTCATCACCTCCTACGGTGTTGTCACCCGCGATTACAAGCAGCTGGGGCGCATCGAGTGGGACCACGTGGTGCTCGACGAGGCGCAGGCGATCAAGAATGCGTCCACGCGGGCGTCGCAAAGCGTGCGTGCGATCGGCGCGCGCCACCGCATTGCGCTGACGGGCACTCCCGTGGAGAACCGCCTGGCCGAGCTGCGCAGCCTCCTCGACTTCGTCAACCCCGGCATCCTCGGCTCACAGAGCTTCTTCCGCAACCACTTCGCCAAGGCCATCGAATCGCGCCGGGACGAGCGCCTCGCCGACGAGATGCAGGACCGCCTCCAGCGCCTCACCGCGCCGTTCGTGCTCCGCCGCCTGAAGACGGACCCGGCGATCATTTCGGACCTGCCGGAAAAGAGCGAGGAGGTGGTCACCGTCGACATGACCGACGAGCAGGCCGCGATCTACTCCGCGCTCGTCGAGGCGATGAAGAAGGAGCTCGCGCAGCGCACCGGCATGGCGCGCAAGGGGCTCGTGCTCTCGACGATCACGCGCATCAAGCAGATCTGCAACCACCCCGCGCACTTCTTGGGTGACGGCTCGCCCGTGACCGTCAAGGGCAAGCACCGCTCCGGCAAGGTGGAAAAGCTCATGCAGCTTATCGACGAAGCCATCGCCACCGACCAGCGCGTCCTCGTCTTCACGCAGTACAAGGCCTTCGGCGACATCCTCCAGCCGTATTTGAGCGACCGGCTGGGCCAAGACATTCCGTTCCTGCACGGCGGGGTGTCCAAGACCGCCCGCGACGCTATGGTCGAGGATTTCCAGGACCCGAACGGCCCGCGCGCGATGATCCTGTCGCTGCGCGCCGGCGGCACCGGCTTGAACCTCACCGCCGCCTCCATGGTCATCCACATGGACCGCTGGTGGAACCCGGCGGTGGAGAACCAGGCCACCGACCGCGCCTACCGCATCGGCCAGGCGAAGAATGTCCAGGTGTACAAGATGATCACCCGCGGCACGATGGAGGAATCCATCCAGGACATTCTCGACGGCAAGCTCCAGCTCGCCGGCGCCGTCGTGGGCGAGGGCGAAGGCTGGATCACCGAGCTGGATACCGAGGATCTGGCTACGCTCATGAGCTACCGGACCAGCGAGTAAACAGGCGACAAGAAAGGAGGAAAAGCACATGCCACGGCCCCAATTGGACAATGTCACGTGGGTGAATTTCGGCTCGCGCGAAAAGGTGAACAGCGCCGCGGAGACTACCACGCCGCACGGCGTGTCCGAAGATGTCCGCTCGCGGATTCTGCGCTTCAACGAGCCCGCCCGTGCCATCTACCGCGCCGCGCAGCAGGGCACCGACCAGGGGCGTTTTTCCCGTGGCCGCAATTACGCGGACCAGGGCAATGTCCTGGACGTGCGCGCCGAGCCCGGTCGTTTCACCGCCACGGTCGCCGGTTCGCAGAACGAGCCGTTTACGACGCTGGTCATCCTGCCGTACCGCGACACAAGCACTATCCGCGAAGCGCTGGGCATCATGGCGCACAACGCCAACGCGCTCGCCGAGGTCCGTAACGGCTATTTTAGTCGCGAACTGCTCGACTGCCTCTTCGCTGCCGAGGACGAGAAGATCCGCTTCCGCTGCGACTGCCCGGACGAGTCCCGCGTGTGCAAGCACGGCGTCGCGGCAGCCATCAAAGCAGCAGAGCTTATCGACGCCGATCCCACCCTCTTATTCCGCCTCCGCAACCTCGACCTGAACACCCTTGAGCGACAGCTCCGCGAATCCGCCGGTGAACGGGCCAAGGAATCCGCCCGGGAGGGCTCCGAGTTCTTCTGGGATGGCCACATCCTGCCCAACCTGCCAGACCCGAAGGTCGCCCCGATGATCGAGGATTCCGACCTGGACCTGCTGCACAAGGCGATGCAGACTATCTCCTTCACCAATATCGACCAGCTGCGCGCCGTGTCGGATCTCGAGGATCTCTACGACGAGCTCACCCGCCGGTAAGAACATCTGTTCGCCCACATCCGCCCATGCCAACCGCATGGTTCACATGCGGTGGTACTACTAGCAGCATGACCTCGAGCCCACAGTCCACGGCGTCTGCCGGCACGCAGTCCAGAGCGCATTCCGGCGCGCAGCACGTCACATTCATCCACAGCTCCGATTTCCAGCTGGGTATGACCCGCTGGTTCTTGGACGACGACGCGCAGTCGCGTTTCGACGACTCGCGGCTCCGCGCCATCGCCCGCCTCGGCGACCTCGCCGAAGAGTCCGGCGCCGAGTTCATTGTGGTGGCCGGCGATGTCTTCGACGCCAATGCGCTCAAACCCCAGACCATGGACCGTGCGCTCGCGGCACTGGATGCGCTTCCGGTGCCGGTCTACCTGCTGCCCGGCAACCACGACGCACTGCTGCCCGGTGCCGCCCTGGAGCGTGCCGCGCAGCGCGACAACATCACAGTGCTGTCCGATTCCACGCCGGTCGAGGTCCGCCCCGGGGTCGAGCTCGTCGGCGCTCCGCTTTTGGCCCGCTACGCCACGGAAGATCTCGCGACGAAAGCTATCGCCGGTCTTGAGCCGACCGACACGATCCGCATTCTCGTGGCCCACGGCCAGTGCGAGGACCGCAGCGGGGAGAACAAGCCCGACCGGATCGACCTGCCCGGGCTCGAGGCACCACTCGATGCCGGCGTCATCGACTACGTGGCCATGGGCGACACCCACTCCGCCGGGCCGATCGGCACCAGCGGCCGCGTGTGGTTCTCCGGCGCGCCCGAGGTCACCGATTTCCACGACCACCGCGAGAATGTCGAGGGCGGGGAAGTGAATTCGGGCAAGGCGCTGGTGGTGGACGTGGACAAGCGCTCCGCCGAGGATTCTGAGGTTTCCGTCGACGAGCGCACCGTCGGCGAGTGGACCTTCGACGCCCTGCACTTCGAGGTCGCTGATTCCGCGGACGTGAAAGAGCTGCTGGACCACCTCGAGGCGTATCCGGAAAAAACCCGCACAGTGGTGAAGTACTCCATCGCCGGCACGCTCGGTCTGGAAGCGACCCGCGAGCTGGAGGAGGGCCTCGCGGCAAAAGAGAATGTCTTCGGCGCGCTGTTCGAGCGGAAGCGTCTCATGGACCTGCACCTCGAACCCAGCGACGAGGAACTCGCCAACCTTCCGCTTTCCGGCTATGCCCGCGACGCGATGTCGAGCTTGCTGGAAATGGCCTCCGCCCCGGCCGACCCGGAGGGAGCCGCTTCTGCCCGCGACGCCGTCAACCTGCTGTTCCGCCTGAGCAAGGAGCCGAATTAATGCGCATCCACTCCCTGATCATCGACAATGTCCGCGCAGTCGAGCACCTCGAACTGACCGACCTGCCCGACACCGGCGTCATTCTCATCCACGGCGAGAACGAGGCCGGCAAGTCCACGATCCTCGATGCCCTCGACGCAGTGCTCAACATCAAGCACGATTCCTCGGCCGCGAAGATCCGCGCGCTGTACCCGAAAGGCCGAGACGAGCAGCCGGAGGTCACCCTCTCCGCCACCGTCGGGCCCTACACATTCACCGTGCACAAACGCTTCGGCAAAGGCGCCAAGGGCAAGGCCGAGCTCACCATCACCGCGCCGCGCCGCGAAGAACTGGCAGGGGAGCAGGCCCACAATCGCCTGGGTGAGATCCTCGCCGAGCACGTCGACCAGGAGCTTTTCGACGCATTATTCCTCCGCCAAGGTGCCTTCACCGAGACCATTTCCGCCGCGGGCATTCCGTCGTTCACCCGCGCGCTGGAGGCGTCGTCCGACTCTTCCGGTTCTGGTACTTCCGAAGCGCCCCTCGACGACTCCGGCCTGATGCAGCGCGTCGAGGCCGAATTCGGTCGCTATTTCACGGCCAAGAGCAACGACAAGCAGGTGCTCACCAACGCCGACAAGGCAGTTGCCGAAGCCGAAGACGCCGTCCGCGAGGCCGAGTCCAACCTCGGCTCCTACGAGCGCGACGTCGATGAATTCGCCCAGAGCGAAGCTACGATGGCCGAAATCGAGGCCGAGCTTCCCGGTGCCGAAGAAGAGCTCGCCGAGCGTGAGAAAGAAGCCGCCGCGGCGAAGGAACTGACCGGCAAACTCGACGCCGCCAAAGAAAAAGCAGCCCGCGCCGCCGTCGATGCCGAGCGCATCGAAGAGGACCTCGAGCGCCGCACCGCCCTCATCGCCCGTGTGAAAGAAGTCGAGGAAGAACTCGCAGCCGTCACCGATGAGCTTGAGCCCGCCCGTGAACGAGACCGCGCCGAAGCAGAAGCGGTGACCGCCAAGGAAACGGTCCACACCGAAACCCGGGAGAAGGAGACCGCTGCACGACAGCGCCTCGCCGAAGCGGAGAAATCCCTCGCCGTCGCCCACGCCGCAGCCCGCCTGGGCGAGCTCGCCGACACCGTTGCCCGCCTCGACGACGCCGATGCCGAGATCGCCCGCCTGCGCGAGACCGTGCCCGACCGCCCGGTCACGGACGACGATGTCCGCGCTGTGGAGACAGCCTCTAACGAGGTCGCCCTGCAGCGCCGCCTCCGCGACGCAGCCGCCGCGCATGTCGAGGTCACCGCTCCCGACGGCACCACCGTCACCGTCGACGGCACCGGCCAGACCGTCGGATCCGCCGCCGAATCCATCGCCCTGCACGACGGAACCGAACTCGGCATCGGCGATGTCACGTTGACCTACCACGCCGCTGCCGGCACCGACACCGCGTCCGACGCACTCCGCGACGCCGAAGCCGAACTCGACCGCCTCACCAGTGCACTCGGCTGCGCGGATGTCGACGAAGCCCGGGCGCTGCGCGACGCCCACCGCGAGGCAGCTTCTGCTCTAACTGCGGCGATCGACCGCCGCCGCGACATCCTCCACGGCCGCGACGCCGACGAGGTGCGCCACGAGCACGCCCGCATCACCGAACTCGTCCAAGAGGCCAAGACTGAGTCTCAATCCGAGTCAATGTCCGTCGACGAAGCACAGGCAGCCGTCGACACCGCACGCGCAGAGGTCGAGGAGACCGCCCAGGCCGTCCACGATCTGGCCCTCGAATTGGTGCAGCTGCGCACCAAGCCGGAGCACACGAAGCTCGTCGCCCTCGAAGCTCAGATCGCCGGTCTCGAATCCACCGCCGACGGAGCCCGCAGCGACCTTACCGCCGCACGCGAGAAGCACCCCGACGACGCTTTGGCCGCCGCCCGGGACACCGCTGCCGCGGCGAGCGAGTCAGCCGCCGCGGAAGCCGCCAGCGTCGCCGAGGAGGTCGCGCAGGCAGATCCAACACAGGCAGAGATGCTCCGCGACGGCGCCCGCAACCGCCTAGACAACCTCACCAAGCGCTACAACACTGCGCGCGATCGGCGCCTGCAGCTCGAGTCCCGCGTCACCAGTGCAGAGGGAGAAGGGGAGAAGCTCGACCACGCACGAGACGCGCTGGAGGTCGCGCGAGTGGGCCGGGACAGGCTGCGCCGCAAAGCGAATGCCGTGAAACTGCTCCGCGAGATGCTCGTCGACTACCGCGACGCCGCCCGTGCGAAGTACGCCGCGCCGTTCGCGCAGTCGCTGCAGCGCTACGCCAGCCAGATCTTCGGGCCGGGCACCGAGTTCACGTTGGACGACGCCTTGAGCATCGAGGCCCGCACCCTCGACGGCACGACTATCGACCTGGCACAGCTGTCCGGCGGAGCGAAAGAGCAAATGGCTCTGCTCACGAGGTTCGCCATTGCCGACATGGTGGCCGGTGAGGATGCCGACGCCGCAGAGACCCGCGTCCCGGTCATCGTTGACGACGCCCTCGGCGCGACCGACCCGCATCGTCTCGCCCGGATGAACGCGCTGTTCTCTCAGGTGGGGGAGAACTCCCAGGTCTTCGTTCTGACGTGCTTCCCGCAGCGCTTCGACCGAGTCGCCGCAGCCCGCAGTTCCTCGATCCAGGAGCTCAAAACTCACCGCTAACGCGGACCCGCAGCGGTTCCAGGTCCTAAAGCGCGCTGAGTTCGCAGGTAGTATCCGCGTTTAGTAATCTAAGTGACATGACAGCAGAACCTCGGTGGCTCAGCGAAGACGAGCAAGTGTTTTGGCGGCACCTGCTCGCCGCGCAGAGGAAGTTGCGGCGCATTGTCGACGATTCCCTTGAAACCAGCTCTGATCTTTCAAGCCCCGAGTATGCCGTGCTCGTTGCTCTGTCCGAGGCGGAGGACCGTAGCATGCGCCTTCGCGAACTGTGCAGTTACCTCGACTGGGATCGCTCCCGGACCTCCCACCAGATCACCCGCATGGCGCGCCGTGGTCTGGTGACCAAGGAGAAGAGCCCTTCCGACGGCCGCGGCGTCCAGGTCTGCCTGACGGACACCGGGTTCGAGCACCTCCAGCGTGCCGTGCCCGACCATGTTGAGACCGTCCGCCGCGCTGTCTTTGACCAGCTCGCCCCGGAGGACATCCCCGCTATCCGCCGTTTCTTCGACAGCGTCCTGGCGCTCGATGAGGCAGTAGCGGATCCGAAGATTCCCGCCGTCGACTAAAGAACCGTTGTCGCCGCCGTCATGTGCGGGTTGAATAGGAGTTGTTGAAACAACGCAGTCCACTCGAAAGGGGCCGACATGTCTACTCCGAATAACCCGTACGAGAACAACGGTGCGAACAACCCGGGAAACAACCCGGGCGATAATTCGGTCAACAACCCCAGCAACGGCGACGCAAATTTTGACGCCGCCGCGCAGCAGGGCAACCCGAACTACATGGCGGGCCAGGCGCCGTACCAGCAGGGCGGTTTCCAGCAGAGCCAGCAGCAGCCGCCGCTGGGGCAACGCAAGCTGCATCGCTCGGTGAACGACCGCATGATCGCCGGAGTCGCCGGCGGCATCGCGGAGACCTACAACATCGACCCGACACTCGTGCGCGTCCTTTTCGTGGCTGCAACGCTTCTCGGCTTCTCGGGCCTGCTCATCTACATCATCTGCTGGATCATCATCCCTGATCTGACTTACTAAGAAAACACATTAGGATCGAAAAACGGCGGTGCAGGAGCGGATACCTGCACCGCCGTCCGTTTTTTGCGCGGCTGTTCTAATTACGCGCGCTTGATGCCGGAGCCGTCGATCTCGATGGTGATCTTCTCGCCGACGAGTGCGCCGCCGGAGTTCAGCGGGGCCTCGAAGTCGATGCCGAACTCCATGCGGTTGATCGTGGTGCGAGCCTCGAAGCCCAGGCGGGTGTTGCCGAACGGATCCTCCTCGATGCCGAAGGTCTCGACGTCGAGGGTGACCGGCTTGGTGGTCTCCTTGATGGTCAGGTCGCCGGTGACGGTGCCGTTGCCGTTAGCGTCGACGTCGAACGACGTGGACTTGAACGTCATCTGCGGGAACTTCTCAACGTCGAAGAAGTCCTCGTTCTTGATGTGCGTGTCACGGTCGGCATTGCGCGTATCGACGGACGCCGTCTCCACCGTCGCCTCTACGTTGCTCTCAGCCGGGTTGTCCTGGTTGGCGGTAAGGGTGGCGGTGAAATCGGTGAATTCGCCGCGCACCTTGGTCACCATCGCGTGGCGGACGGTGAATGCGACGGAGGAGTGCGCGGTGTCGAGGTCGTAAACGCCGCTGAAGTTCTGAGTGGTCATAGGGGTAAAACTCCTTGTTCCGGGGTGGTTTTCTAATCTTGTTGACACGTCTACAATGTGTCCAAGGTCCCATGTTACGACTGCTTGTCCGACGTGTCAACGGTGCGAATTGGAGCAGCTCACTGAAGCTCCCGAGGCAATTAGCGGCCGTGCTTCGCGGAGTGCTAGATTAAGGAGCGCTGTTACAAGCGATGTCTCCGTAGCTCAGTGGATTAGAGCATCGGTTTCCGGTACCGAAGGTCGCAGGTTCGAGTCCTGTCGGGGACACCATGTCATCGGGGACTTTCGGTTAACTTTTCCGTTCAATTCCGGAAACTCCTTCCAGGTTAACCCGGGTTTTTAAAATTCGGTAACTTTTGGAGAACCTATCCCCGGAACGACGAAAACCGGCCGGTTTTTCAGCCTCAAAGGTCTTTGCCGGCCGGTTTTTGCTTAGAAAGTCGGTGTCGTTCCACGACCTGTAGGCCACTCGGCGTGAAGGCCTTGAAATTCAAGGTCTTAGCCGGTGGCCTTTTGGCTTATGCCGCCTTCGGTGGCGCGTTGTCGCCCAACTTCCACTGCTCAATGTCGTCAGCGTCAGGCTTGCGGCCACCCCGCGGCGGAGGCGGAGTCGGCTTCTGGGACGTATTTGGACGCGACCAGGCAGCCGCGTCGAGCATGGCAAGGTTCACGCCCACCGCGGCCATGGCCATGCACAGCATTTGCGCTGCCCAGCCACGCATAAGACGGGTCGTCACGTCGCCGGCACCCTGGTAGGAACCGTTCTTGAGCATTGCATTGCGAGACTCAATGGTGTTGCGGCGGCCGTACTCCTTGCGCCACTCCGCAGTCATAAAGGCAGGACCGTGCTGGAGGAACTTCGCGCCGTCCTCGGCGGTGTTCTTCAGCGTCACGGTGCGCTGCTGGCAGACCTTCGGGCAGGAAGCCTTGGAGGGCACCTCGGCAGCAGTCAGCTCGTCCTTCTGGAACCCTGCCTTCTTCTTGCCTTCCTCGGCAGGCGGAACCAGCGGACAGGTAATTTCTGCACCCTCCGCACGCGCCGGACAACCCAGTCGCACGTCGCCCTTCTTGTTCGGCTTCGTACCGTAGCGAGCGAGCGCGAGGCGCTTGCGAGCCTGAAGCAGGTTCGAGAACTGCTGGTCGGTCAGTTGCCCCTTTTCCCACGCGGTGTAGGGGTCGAGCAGGCGCGGCATGTTGAGAATTGCAGGACAGTACGCAGTACCGTCCACAATGGGAGCACCGGAGGTCGTAATGGTTTGCACACCGCGGGTGTCCCGGCGCATGTCAGCGACAAACCCGTAGCCGAGTTTGCGCATGGGCATTTGGAACTTCACCGGGTTCTGACCCGGCGAGTACAGGCGGTCGGCAATGAAGTGCCGGCGCGGGAGTTCCGGGCGGTCGGTGAGGTTCTTTAGCGACTCGAAGACGCGCTTTGAGGGTGCCACAGCAGGCACCCCGCCAGTGACCCCGAGAATGAGCCCCGGAGCGCCACCCGGCTCGGCAAAACCCTCACCGCACATGGCGACAACAGTGGCTTCCAACCCCCAGGTGTGTGTCGCGGTCTTCCTCGTGTTTTCGCCGTCGTGGTCGCCTTCCTTGGCGTGCCAGCCGAGCGTCGGGGTCGAAGCGACAAGGCGGTTCGGGTTCGTCTTGCCGGAGAGCATGTCCTTCTTGTTCGGGTTGCCGTTTTTCGACACCGGAATAATGGTACCGTCGACGGCAATGTCACCGTTCCACTTGGCGAAGGTGTCTGGGTCCATGAGTTCCACGCTCGCCCACACGAGGCGGTTGACGAGTTCGACGCCGCGGGCTTTGCGCTCCTCAAGTCGGGCTAAGACTTTCTTCTTGCCCTTTTCCTCGTCGTAGTAGGCAATGAACGGCACCCACTCCTCGACGGTGTAGCGACGTTTCTTGCTCACCTCCGGGAAGGGCTCAATGGTCGCGCGAACGCGGTCGAGGCAGGCGGCAATGCGCTTGTACCACGTCATGTAGGTGTCGAAGTGCGCCTTCGGGTCGGCTTCGTCCCACTCGAATGGGCTGAGCCCCAGAAGGTCCCAGCCCTTACCTTCCAAACCGAAGGCGACGGCCTTTGCCATGTGTGCAATGAGCTGCGGCGACTGTGTGACTGCCTGGTAGGTCCACAGTGTCAGCGCCGCGCGGGTGTCCACCTCGGGCGGGCGTCCGCCCTTGTCGGTTTTCAGCCCGTCGGCGACGCGCCAGGAGTCCACGAGACCAACCGCGCCGGAGGCGTCAACAATGCGCTGGGCCAACTGCATGTTCGCGTACGACACGCGGCGCTCCTCCACCAGACGAATGTTGTGGCGGTGGCCTTTCTTCGCGGGTGCGTACTTGCGTGTGCGAAGTCCCTTCGACATTATTGTCACCTCCTTTTCAAGCGGAAAGTTTTTGGCAATAGAAAACTCACCCTGGGTCGCGACCAGGTGTTTTATGGGGTTAAAAGTCTGTGCGGGAAGCGCCTACGCGCTGCCGTGAATGAGCGTCAGCCCTCGCTTCGACGTCTCGTGCAACGTCCCGGAAAGCAGACTTCTCGCCTCGCGCGCCGAAACGTGTGTCGGTTCGACCAAGAATTGCCGGTAGTGCTGCAAGTCGCTCAAACCCGCGGCCTCGACGACGGCGGTCTCCGGCACGCCCTTTTTGACTTGGTTGACAAGCCAGGTTGTGCGTGCCCGTGCCATATCGAGCACCGTGCCCCGGTGCGGAGAGCGTTTCGTAAACGTCGCAACGGTGCCCGAGTCGGCGGTTGTCCGCATTGGCCGAAACAGCCACTCAGTCGCGCTCGCTGCGTCCTCGACGGCTTTAGCGACAACACCTGCCCACTCGCGCTCGACAGGCACGAACCGTTTGTTTGCCCCGCGGTAGCCCCACGGGTAAACCACGGTGCCTTGAGCGTCGGTCTCAACGTCGCCGGCCGTGAGGTTTGCGACCTCGCCGGAGCGAAGTCCTGCGCCAAGTGCGAGTGCGAGCAGGAGGTTCGCCTGCTGACGGCGAGACTCGGTGTGTTCGGCGTTCGCCCACACCTTCACGTCGAGCACTTCCGCCTCGGTATACGGCGCGGCCTTCGATTCGTTGCCGTACTCGGGGCGCTGACGCGGTCCGTCGAAGTTCGGGTTGACCTGTTTGGCGATCCGGCGCAGCGTCGCCCGTGACGTGCCGCGGACGTGCGTTGCAGCGGTGTCGAGCTCCTGGTGGCAAAACGCGTTGATCGCCCCTTCGCTGAACACGACAGCAACGCTGACGTCTCGCCCAGCGTTGAAGACATGCACCGCGAGTCGGGTCACGAGTCGAAGTGCGTTTCGGCACTGGTCAGCCGACCAGTCGGCACTGGCGACAGCGGCGACGTGCTCGCGCACGAACGGTGCGACAACGTCCCACTCGTGGGGTTCGACAACTTTCGGGGTGTAGGCCGCAATGACCTGGTGAGGGTTATTGCGAGTGGTTGTGGTGGGCATATTGAATCGCCCTGGGTTTCGTTCCTACTTGGTTTCCTGTCCAGCGAGTGCTGGTCGGGCTGATCCAACCTCAGCGTAGTGCGTCGCTTCGACCTCAGCCGGAGATCGATAACCTATCTCGCCGTGTAGGCGGGCGTTGTTCCACCACCACACGTATTCGAGCGTTGCGAGCTCGACTTGCTCGACCGTTCGCCACGGCCCCCGGCGACGGATCAACTCCGTCTTGTAGAGCCCGTTGACCGCCTCAGCGAGAGCGTTGTCAGATGAGTCGCCGACTGTCCCTGTCGATGGCCTCGCGCCGAGCTCGGCAATCCGGTCGGTATAGACGACGGACAAGTAGTTCGAGCCATGGTCGGCATGATGGACGAGATCGTCGAGCGACCCGCGAGTGTTGAACGCCGCCATGTTCAGCGCTTGCAGCGGCAACACGTCCGCTTTCAATGTCGCCGCGACATTCCACTCGACAATCGTGCGGGAGAATACGTCGATGACGAACGCGACGTACGCGAACCCTGCCCAGATTGCGACATAGGTGATGTCCGCGACCCATAACCGATTAGGCGACACCGCATAAACGGGCCCTTCACTATGAAGGGCCACTAAACGATGCCGAGCTGTAGTTTCTGCGAACTCACCCTTCCCCAAATTTCCCCCATCTTCGAGGGCACGAGGGTTCTCCACCATGGTCTCGATCGTTCCAGCCTGTCCTGAGTGTCAGCTCGCCAGCGGAAATTCTTGATCAGACCTCCACCTGATCTCCGCACAAATACGCGGGCGTACCGGCCAATGTGGAACTCGACCGGAAGACAGGGGCGCGGTATGGTGTGGGCGAGTGTAACCGTAGTGGCCATTGGCCTGGGCGTGTTCTGGGCCCGCGTGCTCTGCCTCATTGTCGCCCTGACAGGGACCGCTCCCCAGGTGTGAGACACCCAGGGACCAATCGATGGGTGAGCCGGGTTCAACCACATACCCCATAGGGGTATAATTGGAGGTGTTCCAGTGAGCACCAGCAACGAATATGAAGAGGAGAAGATGTCTATCCAGCCTCGCAGTAACCTTCCGTTGCGAGTCACCCACCTGGCAGGACGTGGTCAACATTCCGGCCTTCGGCCGCGTCACCATCCGCGTGGCCTTCGACGACATCGTCGGCCGCACCGTCTACCACTGTCACATCCTCGACCACGAGGACCTCGGCATGATGGGCACGATCCTGGCCCGCTAACTCGGCGCACCCGACCGCAAGCACACCGCCAACCCCGCCCGACGAGAAGAAAGTACGGTACCGCATGGATCGCAGCACCCAGTCCTCGAACTCACTGACCCTCACTGGATCCGTTGCGCTCGGGACGGGGGTGATGATCGGGGCGGGCATTTTCTCCCTGGTAGGGCAGGTCGCCGAGCTGGCCGGGGGGTGGATGCCGTGGGCCTTCCTTTCCGGGGCAGTGGTGGTGGCCTTCAGCTCCTACTCCTACATCCGCTACGCAGCCACCAACCCTTCCTCGGGCGGAATCGCGATGCAACTCAAAGCCGCGTATGGACCCGGGGTCGTGGCTGGCTCGTTTTCGCTGTTCATGTACGTGTCGATGATCCTCGCCGAGTCCCTTCTCGGCCGAACCTTCGGTACCTACATGCTGCGACCGTTCGGGATGCAGGACTCCGACGTGTGGGTCCCGGTGCTGGCCGTCCTCGCCATCGCCGGCGCCGCACTGGTGAACCTGGTGGGCAACCAACTAGTGGAGCGCTCTGCCATGGTCACCGCAGCGCTCAAGATCGTCGGCATCGCGGTGCTGGCGATCGCGGGAATCCTCGCCGCGGGACTCTCCTCCCTGCCCCGGCTCATTACCGCCGCTGGACGCACGCCACCAGACCAGGGATGGGTGGGCTTTCTCGCCGGTGTCACCCTATGCATCCTGGCGTACAAGGGGTTCACCACGATCACCAACCACGGCGGGGATCTGAAGAACCCCAAGCGCAATATCGGCCGCTCAATCATTATTTCCATCGCCCTGTGCACGGCGCTCTATCTATTGATCACCGTCGCAGTCACTGCGAGCCTGACCGTGCCAGAGATCATCGAGGCCCGCGACTACGCACTGGCCGAAGCAGCCCAGCCGATGTTCGGCGACTGGGGCATGAGAATAACCGTGCTTATCGCGGTGGTCGCCACACTGTCTGGACTGATCGCGAGCCTATTCTCAGTCTCGAAGCTCTACGACATGCTCCGAGAAATGGGCCAAGCCCCGGGCCTGCCCGGCCGGCCAGGACATCAGTCGCTCTACATCACCGCCGGGCTGGCGATCGTGATGGCCGCCTTCTTCGACCTCTCCCAGATCGCCTCCCTTGGCGCTATCTTGTATTTGGCCATGGACATTGCCATCCACTTCGGGATCATCCGCCATCTCAAAAACGACGTCGCCGCCAACTCCTGGATCCCGTTGCTCGCGATCATCCTTGACCTCGCGGTACTGGTGCCCTTCCTGCTCACCAAGAGCCAATCGGACCCGTTCACCCTCGTCATCACCGCGCTAGTGGCCCTAGCCATCGTCCTCGCCCAGTGGCTCGCCGTGCGACACCACCAACACCAGTGAGAACACAGAGCACACCAGAGACTCCAACCAACCCAGCGCGATTCAGGCCGCGCGACGCGCGTCCGCTGAGCGCGTTGAGGCGCGCATCTCCCCACACTTGTGGCACACGTCGTACCGGCTTCACCGAACCTTCACGTGAAGGACAGTTCGTCCTTCACAAACACTTGGCAGATTGGGGGTGTACCGATCAATGGTCCCGTGCACTCGGGGCTGGATCGAGCACCCAGGAGGAAACGATGCAGGCGAGATGGAGTATCAACATCACCCCTATCGAAAGGGGCGCTCGCATCGTGTTGGGTCTTCTCGGTGTCGTTGGCGGAGGAATTCTGCTCAGCCAGGCGGACTCCACGGGCGCGGTGATCGTGGAGCTGTTGTTGATCGTGGCTGGTCTGGACCTGATCGTCACTGGTGGGACCGGGCACTGTCCACTGTACAAAAAATTGGGCCGCCTCCCGCTTCGGAAAGGACACCCCTCATGAGCGAGCAATCACCCCAGGAGCGACGGCGCCAGCCACTAGACGCGCCCCCTGATCAGCCCCCCGTTGCGGGGTCGGCTTCCCCCTTCAGCGATGGGCCTCTGGAAGAGCAGTACCCGCCCGAGCCCTCGAAGCCCGGACGCTCCGGTCATCGTTGGATGATGCTCGCGTGTTGTGTCCCGATGCTCGTTCTTGTCGGGGTCCTGCTGGTGACCGGGGTCGCAGGCACCGGAGTGATCGTGTTTGGCGCGCTGTGCGTGGCGATGATGGGCCTGATGATGTTCGCAATGCCCGGTGGCCACGGCCATTAACCCGCCACTACACGCTCCTGGGATCCAATCGGCTCAGCATTGAACCGACCAGGAGCGAGCACGACGCGATTTCCAAGGCTGGAGGACACCGAGATGGCTGCAGCGGCCACTAGCACGATGAGTTACACCGTCAGGGGACTGACCTGCGGTGAGTGCATCGCGCGAATGATCGAGCATCTATGGGGGCTACCCGAAGTCGAGGGGTGTCAGTCGACCTCATCAAAGACGGGCAGTCCGTCATCACGATCAGATCTTCTCCCGAAAACTGGAGCGCCCCGGGTTTGATGGAGACATCGAACAGCCGGAAGGACAATGGATTCATGGCAGCACCACGGAGGTACCCGGACGAGTTGCGTGATCGCGCGACGCGGATGGCGTTGGACGCGTTGGCGGACCCGGATCGTGCGCACGGGGCAATTGCCCGCGTCGCCGAGCAGCTCGGGGTCCACAAGGAGGCTCTGCGCACGTGGGTTCGTGAGGCCCAGGCCGAGGGCGTGACCTCGACGAGCGTTGATTCCGATCGGGACGCCCGCCTGGCCGAGCTGGAGAAGGAAAACCGCGAGCTGCGGCGTGCGAACACGATCCTCAAGCAGGCCTTCTTCAGGATCTCGTTGGCGCGTTGGGATTCGGCGAGTTCTTTGCGTAGCCTGCGGTTTTCTGCGTCCAGGTCAACTGACTCCGTCGGGGCGGACATGCCGGATTCCTTGTGTGTGCGGACCCAGATCCGCAGGGTTTCACGCGAGATGTTGAGTTCGTCGGCGATGCGGGAGACTGCGCCGCGGGTGGTGTCGGGGTCGCCTTGTGCGTGCAGGACAAGTTCGATGGCCCTGGCTTTCAGTTCGGGTGTGTACTTCGAGGGCATGGGGTTGCTCCTTGAAGCGTCCTGGTTTTCGTTCCGCTTATTTAACGCCCAACGTTTGAGCGCCTGATCGTTGATAGTAAGCGTCCTCCATCTCCTGTGGAGTGATATATCCCAGGGATTGATGAAGTCGCTGGTTGTTCCACCAGTGCACCCGGTGAAGGGTGGCAATCTCGACTTCACCGACCGATGCCCACGGCCGGTGGGGATAAATCAGCTCTGTTTTGTAGAGCCCGTTGACCGTTTCAGCCAACGCGTTGTCATAGGAGTCGCCAACGGTGCCGACAGACGGATCGATACCCGCCTGGGCGAGCGCTTCACCGTAACGGATCGACACATACTGCGAGCCGCGGTCACTGTGGTGGACAAGCCCTTCTGAGCGAAGATCACCAGCGTGATACAGGGCGTGCTCAAAGGCCTCCAGCGGCAGTTCATCGGTACGCATGCTCGCCCGAGTCGCGACACCGACGATCTTTCTGGAGTACACATCGGTGATAAACGCGGTGTAGGCAAAACCAGACAAGGTGCGCACATAGGTAATGTCAGCGACCCACAACCGGTGCGGTGCGGGGGCAGTGAAGTCACGGTTGACCAGGTCAGGGCGGCAATCCGGCACGTTGGCCCGAAGCGTTGTCATCGGTGTGCGGCCACGCCTGCGGCCGTAAATGCGAGGGTGTCCGATTGTTTGTGTGCGGGGGCTTGGGTTACAAGTAATCCGCGAATCGGTCAGGGTACGCCACGGCTAGTTGGTTGATGGCTTGTTTCCACCCGGTGGCTTTCGCTCCTTCAATATAGCCGTTGCATTCGATGTCGCGTTTCGCTTTCTTCGCTCGCTGGGCAGCGCGCTTGGGTTGCGTCCCTTAGTGTGGTGTAACGCTTGCTGATGGTGGGCCCTGGCAGATATAGGGGCGGCCATCGTCAGTAACCTTTCGACTCAACTACCACATCTCACCGAAAGGCACATGACGATGACCGCTGCTCCGCATTCTATCGACCCTGCAACCTATCTGGACGATCTGCTGGCACAGGCCTCCCCGGATCTGATGCGGCAGATGCTGCAAGGGTTTATCAACCAGATCCTCTCCGCCCAAGCTGACACCGTCTGCGGGGCTGAGTATGGTGTCGCTTCTGCCGAGCGGGTCAACCACCGCAACGGGTACCGTCACCGCGACCTTGATACCCGTGTGGGCACGATCGATGTGGCGGTGCCGAAGCTGCGCCACGGAGCGTTCTTCCCGGACTGGCTGTTAGAGCGCCGCTCACGGGCCGAACGCGCCTTATCGACTGTGATCGCGACCTGCTACCTCAAAGGGGTTTCCACCCGCAGGATGAATGACCTGGTGGCAACACTTGGGATTGCCAATATGTCGAAATCTCACGTCTCGCGCATGGCGGAAGAACTCGACGAGATGGTCACAGATTTCAAAAACCGCCCACTCGATCCCGGCGGGTACGCCTACCTGTCGTGCGACGCGCTCACGATCAAAGTCCGTGAAGGCGGCCGGGTGGTCAAATGCTCTGTGCTGCTAGCTACCGGGGTCAACGCCGACGGCTACCGCGAAATGCTCGGCATGCATGTCGCCACCGCGGAATCCAACGCATCGTGGAAAGGCTTCTTCCAAGACTTAAAAGCCCGCGGGCTGCGTGGTGTTTATTTGGTCACCAGTGACGCCCACGAAGGCATCCAGCACGCTATCTCCGAAGTGCTGCCTGATGCATCCTGGCAGCGGTGCCGCACCCACTTTGCGAAGAACCTCTACGAGAAAGTCCCAAAGACCCAGTGGCCGATGGTCTCGGCGATGTTCCAGACAATCTTCCAGCAACCCGACGCCCAATCCACCTGGGCCCAAGCCCGCGAAGTGGTCGACCTGCTGGAACCGAAGTTCCCACAGGTTTCGGCGTATTTGGAGGAATCCCTCGATGAGGTGTTGGCGTTTACCGCAGCCCCGAAACCAGTCTGGACGAAAGTCTGGTCAAACAACCCCACCGAAAGGTTAAACCGGGAGATCCGCCGGCGCACCGACGTCATCGGCATCTTCCCGAACCGCGAATCCATCATCCGGCTCGTCGGCGCTGTCCTAGCCGAACAGCACGACGACTGGATCCAGCAAAAACGCTACATGTCACTGTCCGCACTCGAACACACCAAACAACTCATGCACCACCCAGGAGATGATCATGGCGACCATCACCAGCTAACCGCCTAACCACAACCCCGAACTAAATACCGAGCCGAAAGCTAGACGGCTACACCACTACACGGGACTTGACCGCGCGCTTGTCCTCGATATTGCAGATCATCAGCCACAGCGTCTTCAGCGCCGCAGTATCGTTCGGGAATTGGCCCCGGTTACGAGTAGCTTTACGCAGTTAAGCGTTGAGCGATTCGATCGAGTTGGTGGTGTAGAGCACCCGCCGTGCCGCCGGCGGGAACTGCAGAAACGGTATGAACCGCTCCCAGGCGTCGCGCCAGACTTTGACCGACTGCGGGTATTTCTGGCCCAACTCTGAGGCCTCGAAGGCATCAAGGCTGGCACGGGCGGTGTCCTCGTTTGCGGCCGTGTAGACCTCACGCAGCGCCCGGGAGACAGATTTGCGGTCCTGGTAGGACACCCACCGGTTCGCAGCCCGAATCAGGTGCACAATGCAGGTCTGCACCATGGAATTTGGCCAGGTTGCCTCCACGGCTTCCGGTAGACCTTTCAGCCCGTCGCAGCAGACGATGAACACGTCTTGGACACCGCGGTTGGCCAGGTTCGCGCACACCGATGCCCAGAATGCGGCGCCTTCATTATCAGCGATCCACAATCCCAAGATGTGCTTGATGCCGTCGATGTCGATGCCAACAGCCATGTAGCAGGCTTTGTTGACCACGCGGTGACCGTCACGGATTTTGACGCGGAGCGCGTCGAGGAAGATCACCGGGTAAAACTCGTCGAGCTGGCGGTTTTGCCAGATCATGACCTCGTCTAAAACCGCATCGGTAATCGTGCTGATCGTATCCGGGCTCATATCCACCCCAAGCGTGGTCGCAAGGTGGTGCTGAATATCGCGCACCGTCATCCCACCGGCATACAGCGAGACGATCATGTCGTCGAGTTCTGTCAGCCGGCGTGCTCCCTTGGGCACCATCTTCGGGGTAAACGTGCCGACACGGTCCCTGGGCACGGTCACTTCCACTGCACCGTAGCCAGAATTGACGGTCTTGGTATACGACCCGCTGCGGTGATTGCCGCCCTGCGCGGTTTCCACCTGGGCTTTGGCCTTGCGGTCGGAATGTCCGTAGCCCAAGTGCGCATCCATTTCCGCCTGCAGACCAGCGTTGATCGATGCCTGCAGCAGGCCTTTGACCAGGTCGCTTGCATCATCAGCGGACGTCGACAGCTCGCTGATCAAGCTGTGGGGCCCGGCCCCCGGAAAGTAGACACCGTGGGGGTGAAATTATTGGCTTTACTCTAGCGCATTGTTAGGAAGCGTGAGATTCGTACTCAATGGGTGTGAGGTACTTGCACCAGGAATGCCTTCGGGTGGTGTTGTAGCGCGCACACCATGCGAAGACGTCGCGCCGGCAGACTAGCTGATTGGAAAAGACTTTCTGGTCTTTGAGCACTTCTCGTTTCAACGCCGCGTTAAACGACTCCGCGAGTGAATTATCAGCGCTGCTGCCAACTGCTCCCATCGACTGGGTGACGTTGAGTCTTCGGCAGACAGCCTGAAACTGCGATGAGGTATACACGCTGCCATGATCTGAGTGGAAGATCGCCCCGGAGAGACTGCCACGGGTACGGCGAGCATGCTCGAGCGCTTCTTCGACGAGGTCGGTGCGCATGTGGTCTGCGATCGCGAAGCCGACGAGCATCCGCGAGTAGCAGTCAATCACAGAAGCCAGATACATATTCGACCCGTCTGCGATCGGCAGATAGGTAATATCGCCGACGAGGATCCTATTGGCAGCTGGCGCAGTGAAGTTACGCTTGACCAGGTCAGCGAATATAAAGCGATGACTCCCGCGCTGCGTTGTCGTGACCTTACGTTTTTTCGTGTAGCCGCGCAGCTGAAGCTTCCTCATAATCCGGGCGATGCGCTTATGGTTGACCGGTCCGGTGCTACTGTACGCATCGTTGAAAGTCAGCTCGGCGGCAATGCGTTTTGCGCCGTAGAGCTGCTTCTTGTCGTCGAAGATGGCCTTCACCTTGGCTCCGAGTATGGCATCATCAACCAGTCTGCGGTGCCGCTGGGTGCTGCTAGCTTTCCATTTGTAGTAGGAGCTGCGGTTTAACCCGAGTACGGTGCACATCCGCTTGACCGAGTAATCGGTGCGGTGGTCATCAACGAACCGGAAGCGGATCACCAGTTCGTCTCTTCCATGAAATATTTGGCTGCCTTACGCAAAATATCGCGTTCTTCTTTCAGGCGGGCGTTTTCCTGTTGCAGCTGACGTAGCTTCTCAGCATCGGTCAGTTGCCTCGCACGATCAGCACGTAAGCCCGCTGAAAACTGGGGTTTCGTGCCAGTTCCGTACTTATCAACCCATACGCGAAGCGTGGAGCGGTTGATCCCTAAATCAGCGGCCGCCGCGTTCAACGACACCTGTGGATCGTTCTCGTACATCGCGACCGCGTCGCGCTTGAACTGATCCGAATAAACCTTCCTAGGCATGGAGGTAGATTACCTTTCCCCGACTCAACACAGCCGGAATCAGAGGTGTCTACCAAACAGGGGTCAGGTCCGTGTGAGTGCTCTTCGAAATGTAGCCCACTGGCGCTCTTTGAAAAGTAGCCCAGTGTGGTCGTAGTTATTGTGCCTGATTTGTTTGTGGTGTTGTGAGTTCGCGGCCTTTGATGCGGTGGCTTACTCCTCGGTGTTGGAAGATTTTTGCGTGGTGGACGATGCGGTCGACCATGGCAGTTGCAACGGTGACGTCTCCGAAGCATTGGGCCCATTGGGAAAAAGCCAGGTTGGATGTGACGATGATGGATCCGTGTTCGTATCGGCGTGAGACGAGTTGGAAGAACAGGTTTGCGGCATCTGCCTCAACGGGGATGTATCCGAGTTCGTCGATGATGAGCAGGTGGTATCCGCTTAGGCGTTTGAGTACGGATTCGAGTCGTCCGGTGTTATGTGCCTCGGTGAGTGTGTTGATCCACCCTGCGGCGGTGTCGAACAGTACTCGGTAGCCTTGCTGAGCAGCGGTTATGCCTAGGGCTGTAGCTAGGTGTGTTTTTCCGGTGCCTGGTGGGCCTAGAAGGACGACGTTTTCAGCGGTTGCGACCCAGGCACCGGTTTCTAGTCGGGCGATGTCGGCGCGGTCGATGCCGGGTTGGGCGCCGAAGTCGAAATCGGCGATGGTTTTGACTGCTGGAAAACCGGCTCGTTTAACGCGTTGGCGCGCTCCGGATTCAGCGCGTGCGGTGGCTTCTACTGAAAGTACCGCGGCGAGGTATTCCTCGTAGGTATACGATTCTGCGCGTGCTTGTTCAGCAATGGTGGCGTAAACGGTGTTGATACGTGGGGCTTTCAGCGTCTGTGACAGGTGCGCAATCGTTGCTTGGGTGTCGTGGGCGTGCGTGTGGGACATAGTCGAATCCAATCTTCTTTGGGGGGCTAGGCGATTGAGTCGTAGATGGCTAAGTCGGCTACCTCTACGTCGTTGTCTGGTGTGTGGTTGTGTCGTTGGGGTCCGGTGATTAGCTGTCGCATGCGTCGTGCGGCGTGTCGGTGGGCAGGGTCGGTGATGACGTGGTGTTTGCCCCAGTAACGCCGGTGGCAGGCAGCGATTTCGCCGGATGGTCCTGTGACAGTGATTTCTTCTAGACAGGTGCGCACGGTCACAAGCCTGTCGATGAAGGCGGGGTCGACGCTGTATTGGTTGGTGTCGACGGTGATGTAGTAGTTGCGTGGCAGGCGTACCGCAGGACGGATCCCGATCGTTGGGGCATACGGCGGAAGTGGACGCATGGACTGTTGGTCGATGCGAAACAGATCGATCGGGCGGGTTTTCAACGTGGCATGGGTGCGGGTGTTGGCCACGGTGCTAAACCATTCATCGAGCTGGTCTTGCACATCCTGCGGGTTGCTGAAGCGCCGGCCTGGGAAAAAGGAGCGCTTCATATAGCCGTTGGTGCGTTCAACGATGCCTTTCGATTCCGGATCTCTCGGCGGGGCCTGGACGATCTTGGTGCCGATTGCACCGGCGAACGCAGCGACTGGCTCACACAGGCGGGCCTTACCGATGCCCGCTTCCCGGTCCCATACCAGCCGGTCGGGCACGGCTTTGAAGTCGCGCTCGATGAGCTGCCACATCCCAGCTATCAGGTCGTCGGTGCGACGGGTTGGTAGCAGACAAGCCGCGGCGAATCGGGAATGCGATGCCGCCATCACCAGCACCGGGAATGGCCGGGGCACACCGTTTGCATCGGGCAGCCCGCCAGCGGCAAAAGTCAGGTCGCACTGGATTTCACGCCCGGGAAGATGGGTGAGCGTGTCCACGGGGTCTGCGGGAAGATACTCGGGTCGGATCCGGGCAATGTTTTTGCGCAGCCACGATTCTGACCCGGTCCACCCAACGCGTTGCCCGATGACTTTTGCGTTAAGACGTGGAGTTTCAGCCAGCAACGCGCGTACTTGTGGTTCGAAGGCATCGAAACTTGTGGTTTTAGCCCGACGCGTCGGGTATTTCGGAGGCGAATCCGAAGCGAGTGCCCGCTCGACAGTCTTCTTCGCGCAGCCAACCTCGTTGGCAATCTTGCGTATCGATAAACCCTGCCCACGCAGGTATCGGATCTGTGCCCATTGCTCCAAAGAAATCACCCATCCAATCTTTTTCGGATGGGCTACTTTTCGGGGAGCGTTTTGGGCTACTTTTCAAAGAGCGCTGACAAGCTGGCCAGCTCAGGATTTTCCATCAGCTTCTCGCTGATCTCGTTGACCCTCGCCGGGTCATGGCCTTTCTTCGGTGACACCGTAGTCATTATCGGTGAAACTCCTTCTAGATCAGAGCCTCACACACAAACTTCCTGACACTCCCGTAAATGCCAGCTTGTTTCATCAAACGCGCGGTCTGATCACGACCGATGCTCCAGCCGGCGCGCTGCATAGCCTTCCACATCTTGCGGACCCCGTAGACACTGAAGTTGTCCTCGTAGACCCTCACCAATTCAGGAATAAGCAGCGCATCCGACAAACTCCTCGCCGACGGCGCTCGTGTTTTCGCTGCTCGGTAACCACGAGAGGTGATAAACCCACATTCTGTCTCTTTCAATGTGCGACAGATAGCCTCGACCCCGAAGCGATCGCGATACGCATCGATGTATTCGATCATCTTCTGGTGGGACGGTCGAGTTCCGCCGCGAAAAAAGCTGACGCGGTTTTCAAGATCTCATTAGCCCTGCGTAGCTCCTTAATCTCTTTCCGCAGCCGCTTCAGTTCGTCAGCCGCTGACTCGCCGGCGCCAATCTCAACATCGGACGAGACCATATTCGGCTTCAACCAATCGTTGAGCGTGTGCGCTGGAATGCCGAGCTTTTCACCGATCTCTACGGCTGCACCCCATTTCGAACACCCTTCGAGCTCAACGAGGTCCTCAGCCAAACGCACTGCCTTGGCCTTGAACTCGTCACTGTACTTCCTTGGCATGATTCCAATCCTTCTCTAGAAATGATCGGAACTAAACCCAGGACACTTCATGTCGAGGCGAAAGGCGGGGCGAGGGTCGGTACGGGTTTCCGGGGCGGAACGCGGGACGGGGTGTGTAAGGAAGCGGCGGAAGACGTGTAAGCCGCCGCGGAAGCGGCGGCGAGTCTAGAGGTTGGGGAGTTTACTGAATGTCCCCATCGACCAACAAAATCATGAAGTCTCGAGATATCGTTCCTACGATGTCTCGAGATTTTCGTTTTCGGGTTTCCCGGGGTGGGTGAGTTCGTTGTGCGTCTTGTTGTAGATGAACAGTAGAGGCGCTTGCACTCAGAGGCTGTGGCTTCGTTCGCTCAATGGCGGGGTTTTGCAGCGCTCCATGGCGGTCTTGTTGCTGTGATCACGCAGGACTGGCTGCGGGTAGTTGTTGGGGTCTGAACCGAGAGGGGTGCGCCCGGTCGGGGCCGTTTGGAACACTGCTGCTCCGTCAGAGCCCGAAGGCTCCGCCGCTGACGAGGATCACGATGCCGAGGCCGATGAGAACGATGGGAAAGAGGATGTCCTCCCAGCGTTCGAGCACTTCCGCGATCGGGGGGCGGGTGGCGACGAACTTTGCCAGGGCCACCAGGACCGCAACGAGCGCGAGGAAGATAACGCAGTAGGCGACTACTGCGAAAGGTTCCACGCTGAGGAATACAGGGGTGTAGACACCGATGTTGTCGCCGCCATTGGCAAACGTGACGCCTGCGACTGTCCAAACGCCGACCTTCTTGCCGGCAACCTTGGCCTCGTCGTCATCGTCGTCATCGTCTCCGCGCCAGGCCTGCCATGCGGCCCAGAGGCCGATGCCCAGAGGGATGAGACCAAAGTATGGAATAGCTGCCGGGGGCAGAAATGCTCCGGCGCCGATGGTCACAAGGATCGCGGCGACGAGGATGCCGGCAAATCCGAGGTACTGGCCGGCCAAAATACGGGCGGTGGTGCCGCTCTGGCCTGCCCCTCGCGCGAAGAAGAGGGAGAGCACGATGATGTCGTCGATGTTGGTAGCTGCGAACAGGCCTATCGCTTGCAAGACTGTGGTGAGGATCATGCGCCCTCCCCAGCTACGTCGCATCCGGGAAGCGAGCAGGCGGGATCCATGCACGGGGCGTCTTCGTCTACTGCCAGGGTGGCATCGACCAGTGTCGTCAGCGCCTGCGCCAAGTGCGGATCGGCAATCTCGTATCGTGTCCGACGACCCTCGGGCTCGGAGACGACGATCCCGCAATCGCGCAGGCATGCCAGGTGGTTGGACACATTCGGGCGTGTCAGGTCCAGTTCTCGGGATAGTTCCGCCGGGTAAGCGGGATGGTCGAGCAGGGTCAAGATGATCCGGGATCGAGTGGGGTCGGCCAGTGCACGACCCAGGCGGTTCATCACGTCGAGACGCGAAGCAATAGTCAGCATGCACTGAACTATACAGCGATCACTGAACTAGTCAAATTCCGGATAGCGGTGCAGCTGTGTGTGCTGCCCAAGAGACAGTGGAAGGAGCAGAGATGGCAGAGATTCCGGCAAAGCGAAAACAGCGTCGCCAGCTCGAGATTCAAGTTGCGCACGAGCCTGGCGTAGGTCAAGTCCCGTGTAGTGGTGTAGCCGTCTAGCTTTCGGCTCGGTATGTAGTTCGGGGTTGTGGTTAGGCGGTTAGCTGGTGATGGTCGCCATGATCATCTCCTGAGTGGTGCATGAGTTGTTTGGTGTGTTCGAGTGCGGACAGTGACATGTAGCGTTTTTGCTGGATCCAGTCGTCGTGCTGCTCGGCTAGGACAGCGCCGACGAGCCGGATGATGGATTCGCGGTTCGGGAAGATGCCGACGACGTCGGTGCGCCGGCGGATCTTTCGGTTTAACCTTTCGGTGGGGTTGTTTGACCAGACTTTCGTCCAGACTGGTTTCGGGGCTGCGGTAAACGCCAACACCTCATCGAGGGATTCCTCTAGATAGGCAGCGACCTGCGGGAATTTCGGTTCCAACAGGTCAACTACCTCGCGGGCTTGTCCCCAGGTGGATGCGGCATCGGGTTGCTGGAAGATTGTCTGGAACATCGCAGAGACCATCGGCCATTGTGTTTTCGGGACTTTCTCGTAGAGGTTTTTCGCAAAGTGGGTGCGGCACCGCTGCCAGGATGCATCAGGCAGTACTTCGGAGATGGCGTGCTGGATGCCTTCGTGGGCGTCACTGGTGACCAAATAGACACCACGCAGCCCGCGGGCTTTTAGATCTTGGAAGAAGCCTTTCCACGATGCGTTGGATTCCGCGGTGGCGACATGCATGCCGAGCATTTCGCGGTAGCCGTCGGCGTTGACCCCGGTGGCAAGCAGTACGGAGCATTTGACCACCCGGCCGCCTTCACGGACTTTGATCGTGAGCGCGTCGCACGACAGGTAGGCGTACCCGCCGGGATCGAGTGGGCGGTTTTTGAAATCTGTGACCATCTCGTCGAGTTCTTCCGCCATGCGCGAGACGTGAGATTTCGACATATTGGCAATCCCAAGTGTTGCCACCAGGTCATTCATCCTGCGGGTGGAAACCCCTTTGAGGTAGCAGGTCGCGATCACAGTCGATAAGGCGCGTTCGGCCCGTGAGCGGCGCTCTAACAGCCAGTCCGGGAAGAACGCGCCGTGGCGCAGTTTCGGCACTGCGACATCGATCGTGCCCACACGGGTATCAAGGTCGCGGTGACGGTACCCGTTGCGGTGGTTGACCCGCTCGGCAGAAGCGACACCATACTCAGCCCCGCAAACGGTGTCAGCTTGGGCGGAGAGGATCTGGTTGATAAACCCTTGCAGCATCTGCCGCATCAGATCCGGGGAGGCCTGTGCCAGCAGATCGTCCAGATAGGTTGCAGGGTCGATAGAATGCGGAGCAGCGGTCATCGTCATGTGCCTTTCGGTGAGATGTGGTAGTTGAGTCGAAAGGTTACTGACGATGGCCGCCCCTATATCTGCCAGGGCCCACCATCAGCAAGCGTTACACCACACTAAGGGACGCAACCCCTGGCGTAGTTCGGGAGATCGGTTTTCGGGCCCCAAGCAATGATCCGAACGGGACAAAACTCGATGGCCTCATCATCTTGAACCGGGAAGGCTCGAACAAACTTATCTACCTCATCCGCAGCCTCGACTCGATTCCCGTTTGCAGCGGGGACACCTCGGGGTTCGACGACGGTTCGCGCCGCCAAGGAGAGCCTTGCCGGATGGATTGCCGAGAGGGACAACGAGGGAGACAACACTGGCGACGGTGCATACTTGGTTGAACCACGCTCGTTTTTGATGATCGGCCCATGTGCGATTTGTGCCGCGCCCAAGGCAACCGAATTGGCTCGAAGTTCCGTAGCTTTGAAAGTTTCCGCTCGAACCGCAAGTCACCGGAGGTGCTCACCTTTGACGAGCTTGTCGAGCGTTCACGGTGGAGCGTGGAGCTTGCCGAGAGGCAGGAAGAGGCGGAAGCGGAATTTCCTGACTTCCCGTTCTAAGGGGCGCTCCTGCTCACGTCATATAATTGACTTCTGTCGTGTAACCGGAGGCGAAACTGCGTGTAACCGGGGTGTAGCCGCGGACCTGATATAACTGGCCGGGAGGCTTCATAAAAGCCCCCATCAGTCGGGACATCGTTGACAGATCAGTCGCGACATGGTGGACAAACCGGCGTCTTGGTTTTTCATTTTCCAAGGCGCCGATTTTTGTTTCTAGGTTTGGGGTCGTCCACGATTCAGTTGGCATCCTGGGCCTCCCTCTAATTGCTCATGCTCACCGCGCGATTCAATGGATCGCCTGGCTGCGTCGCCGCGGTGGATAGGGGGAACAAAGAGAAAGAGCCGCCGGGGGTAACCCCGGCGACTCCAACGATCCTCACGAATCCCCCAGGGGCGAGGCGGGTGAGGTTCTACGCATCGACTTTCGCGCGGCGAACGCTATTACGGCTTGAGCACGACCTTGATGCAGCCGTCCTGCTTCTTCTGGAATTTCTCGTACATTTCGGGGGCGTCGTCGAGCGGCGCGGTGTGGGTTTTCAGGTCGAGAACGCCTAAGGGATCAGACGGGTCGTCGACCAGCGGGAGGATGTCATCGGTCCAGTTGCGCACGTTGCACTGGCCCATCCGCATCTGCACCTGCTTGTCGAAAAGCGTCATCATCGGCATGGGGTCCTTCATCCCGCCGTAGACGCCACTGAGAGAGATAGTTCCGCCGCGTCGCACGGCGTCAATCGAGGTGTAGAGCGCACTCAGGCGGTCCACACCGGCGTTGCCCACGGCAGTGCGGCCGAGCGGAGAGGGAAGCAGGCCAGCGGCAGCCTGCGCGACGCCGCCGACGGGGGAGCCGTGAGCTTCCATGCCGACGGCGTCGATGACGGAGTCGGGGCCGCGGCCGTCGGTAAGCTCACGCAGCTGCTCCGCGGCTTCTTCACCGGCGCCCTCGATGACCTCGATGCCGTGCCGGGCTGCCATGGCGCGCCGATCCGCGACGGGGTCCACGCCGATGACGCGGTAGCCGAAGTGGGCACCGATGCGGGCGGACATCTGCCCGATCGGTCCGAGCCCGATCACCGCGAGCGTGCCACCGTCAGGGACGTTGGCGTACTGAACGGCCTGCCAGGCGGTAGGCAGAACATCGGAAAGGAAGAGGTAGCGCTCGTCCTCGCCGACGCTGGGGACCTTGATGGGGCCGTAATCGGCGTGTGGGACGCGCAGGTACTCGGCCTGGCCGCCGGGAAGCGAGCCGTAGAGGCGCGAGTAGCCGAGCAAGGTGGCACCGCTGCCGTACTCGCGAACCTGCGTGGTCTCGCATTGAGACTGAAGGCCGCGCTCGCACATGTAGCAGTGTCCGCAGGAGACGTTGAAGGGGACGACGACGCGGTCGCCGGGCTTGAGGTTGGTGACAGCGCTGCCGACCTCCTCGACGATGCCCATCGGCTCGTGTCCGATCACGTCGCCTTTATCCATGAAGGGGCCGAGAACCTCGTAGAGGTGGAGGTCGGAGCCACAGATGGCGGTGGAGGTGACGCGAATGATGGCGTCGGTGAGTTCAATGATCTTGGGGTCGGGGACTTCTTCGACGGTCACGGTGCGTTTAGCTTGCCAAGTCAGGGCTTTCATAAGAAACCTTTCATTCGTTAAGGTACGGCCGAGTGTAACCCCGTCTGTGTGCAGCATGCCACCTTGTAAGACGCTGTGAAATCTTCGTCACATGTTTTAGAGGTTATGCGTCCGGACGGAAACTGGGACCGGGCAGCACCGATTGACTCATGAAGTGACTAGCCGCCGTCCTGCACCTGCGGCCGGGCGGCGGACCCGCCGGCCTCGCCGCGGGGTTTGGAGCGCCAGGTGATGATGGCGCCGGCGAGGGCGACCAGGGGGATGCCGATGAGCATGCGGGCGGTCAGCTCGTCGCCTTTGAGAAGCCAGCCGAGGATGGAGCCGACCACGGGGTCGAGGGCGAACAGCGTGCCGACGACCTGGGCGGAGGTGATCCTCGCGGCTAGGGTGTCGGCGATATAGGGGATGACCACACCGATAAGGGCGGCGAGGGTGAGGACGAGCCAGGCGTTGGGGGAGACGTCGATAAGCTTGGGCGCGGCGATGGGGAGGGTGACGAGCGCGGCGACCGCGACTGAAATGGCGAGGTCGCTCAAGCCCCCGCCTTCAGCCTTGCCGACGCGCTCCGCGAAGACCGTGTAGGCGGCGAAGAAGCCGCCGGCGAGGAAGCCGTAGATGAGGCCGGCCGGGTCCATGCCGGATGACGGGCCCGCAATCAGCACGACGCCGATGAAGGCCATGAGCGCCCAGCCGCGTTCGCGCCAATGTTTCAGGCCGAGGAACGAGACGAGGCACGGGCCGAGGAAGTCGAGCGTGACCACGACACCTAAGGGGAGGCGGTCGACGGCGGCGAAGTAGAACTGGTTCATCGCTGCCATCGCGATGCCGTAGATGCACGCGTTGATCCAGCGACCGCGGCTGAATGTGCGCACGGCGGGGCGGAACGCGACAAGCAGCATCACGGCGGCGATGACGAGACGGAACGTCGACACCGCCACGGTGCCCAAATCCGCGAAGAGCGTCGACGACACGATCGCCGACGACTGGATGCCCAGAGACCCGATGAGCACGAGCAGAACAGGCCGCAGATCCACCGCATCGTCCGTCCGCGTCACGCGGGGCCTCCTTTACCCGAAACGACCCCGCGCGCAGCGGGGGAAAACCCGTTCATCGTATCGGCAGCGCCGCAGCGGGCGCCGGCAAGGGTGGGTTAGGCAATGCTGAACACGAGGAGCTGCACCAAGATGTTGTTGCACATGTGCAGGATGAATCCCGCTCACAGCGAGCGGTGCCAGCGGGTCACCAGCGCGAACGCGAGTCCGCCGAAGAACGTGTAGACGATGGCGGGCGGCGCGATGTGCACAGCCCGCGGCGCTTCATGTACCCCACCAGCGCAACGGTCGGTATGGCAAGCGCCAGGATGATCAGCACCGGCATGAGCGTCCTGACCATGCCGCCGAGGTCGAGCCCCTTCAGCCCGAACGCCGAGCCGACCAGCAGCGCGTAGACCGCCGCCATCGCGGCGGCGCCGACGAGCATGTCCTTCAACTGAGGGCGAACGCCCAGCGGGTCCAGCTCGTTTTCGTTCATGGGGCCAGAGCTTATCGACGGCGCGTGCCAAGCGCGAACCGTTGACAGCCAACCGTGAGCCAACCCCGATGGAACGGGCATTGGTTCATCATTGCTCTCAACGGTTGATGACGCATAATCATTCTTGCGCGCGACAAAGCGCGGCACGGGAAAATGACAGCAGATCGGCCCGCACCCCTCCAGACGGAAGGTGCGGGCCGATTTGTGTGCGGAGAGCTTTTCTAACGCTGCTGGTCGAAGTAGCCGGGAGCGTCGTGCTGGTTGACCTTGCCGGTGCGTAAATACTCGACCACGATGTTGTCCACCGCCGTGTTACCGAGGGCGACGTGGCCGTGGCCCGGGCCGTGGACGGTGACAAGCTGCGAACCCATCTCGTTCTGGATCACGCCGCGGCCGGAGTACAGAGTCTGCGGATCCCCGGTCGCATTGATCTGCAGCGGGCGCGTCTTCAGGCCACCGCCGTTAAGCGGAATGCGCTTGGCCACAGGTGCAGCGCCGTTGCATGCGATGCCGCTGCCGATCAAGTCGTGCGCTGCGGCGAACACATCCTGCGAAATGTAGTTGGTCCAGATTGCGCGCGAAATCAGGGAATAGTCGGGCGGCGTGACGTTCTCATTGCACACCTGGATGAAGAGCAAGTTGAGGCGGGCGGCGTCCGCACCCATCATTTCATCAATCACCGGCTTGGGCGGGGCAGCCTCAGGCTCGAAGGTGCCGTTGGTCATCCGTGCCAGAGTGTCCCAGTCGCGGGGGGAGGGGATGCCCAGCTTCGTTTGCTGCAGAAGCTGGGAGTTGAACTGGGTCGCGCCGGGGGTGAGCATCCGGCTCACAACTCCCTCTGCCTCCACGCGTGCTTTGCCGGTGGCGGTGATGGCATCGGCGCCTGCCTGGCCGGCGAACTCCAACCCGGGCGGCAGATCGCCGACGCGGGCCGGCGGTGGCACGACCGTGGGATTGGTACCGGTCTCCTTGACGACCTTCGCGGACCAGTACTGATACGCCTTCAGCGGGGTGTCGCCCATGTGGTAGGTGGCGTCGTTGCGGGCCACGAAGTTGAAGTAATCGTGCAGGGCGCGCTCGTAGCCGCCCTTCTGATCGTTGAGGATCGTGTTCCACTGCTGGCTCGGGTTCATCGCGGAATCGAGAACGACCTTGTCGGTCTGCGCCGGGTACATGGTCGCGTACGCGGAACCGAGGTAGGTGCCGTAGGACAGGCCCATGATGGAGATCGTGTCGTAGCCGAGCGCGCGGCGAACCATCTCCCAGTCGCGGGCATTGTTCTCGGTGGTGACGCTCTCCGGCATGCCGGGGTTGCCCTTCTGGCACATACGGCGGGACATTGCACCGGCGTTGACCGTGCTTTCTACCTGGTTGCGCACCGCGTCGAGCTGGTTCGCGGGTGCGGCGGGCCCGCACTCCAGCGGAGTGGAGTGCTGCAGTCCGCGGGGCTGAACGGCCACCATGTCCCATTCGTTCCGGATCTCCTGCGGCCAGGAGAAGCCGACGGAGTTAGAGCCGACGTACGTGTAACCGTCGCCGCCCGGCCCGCCGGGGTTGCCGAAGAGGACCCCGCGCTTCGCCTCCGGCTGTGCGGCCGGCACGCGCACGAAGCCGACAGAGATCTGCGGGCTTTGCGGGTCGCCGTAGCGCATCGGCACCGGCACCTGTCCGCACTGGGCACCCGGGGCATCGACGGTGGCCGGGCATGGCTCCCACTTCACAGCCGGCGCCGGAGCGGGATCAGCCTGAGCAGTTGCGCCGCTGAACGGCGACGCGATCAAGGAGGCCGTCACGCCCATTGCCGCGAGAAGTGGCGCGGCACCCCTTTTCCGTTGTGTCGACGTCTTCGCGCGGAACCAAACGCAACCTCCTCGTACAGCCAGTTGAATAAGCATTGAACAATGAAAGTGAATTTAATAATACCCTGCGTGTGAGCTGGCTGCAGGGTGAAAAGAAAAGATAATCGGCCCGCATCTTCCGTTACTGGAAGAGCGGGCCGATGTGTTCCGAACGGCAGGAAAGCTGGTTCTTTGGCCTAGTCGACGATAAGCACGATCAAGTCGCGCGGGCCGTGAACGCCCTCGACGCGGACGAGCTCGATATCGGAGGTCGCCGACGGGCCGGAAATCAGCGTGCTGGGCAGCTCCGGGTCGAGCTCGGCGAACATCTCCGGGACACCGTAGACCACCGAGTCCATGTCCACGATGCACAGGTGGCGGTCGGGGACCAGGCTCAGTGCCCGGCGGCCGCACTTACCGGCGCCACCCTCGGACTGGAGACAGATGGTGCCGGTCTGAGCAGATGAAACGACAGAACCGGTGACCACAGCGTCGACGTCGTTAAGCTCGCGCGGGTCGACTGCGACATCGTCCGGCTGCGCGTTGCCTTCGAACGAGGAGAACAGCGCGGCGTCGAGACCCTGCGCGTAGCGGACCTCCTTGTCGCCGTGCTCGCGCAGGATGTCGACGATCGCGCCGCCGAGCTCGCCGGAGGAGACCGTCTTGACCTCCGCTTTGTAGTCGACGAGGCGGTCGATGAGCATCTCACGCAGCTCGTCGCGGTTCAGCGGCGACTCCGTGCGGTAGGTGTGCGCGTGCTCGACGCTGGCGGGGGAGTCGGCGAGCTTGTGCGCGTCGCGGATGCGGGCGAGGATGTCTTCCTTAGCGGTACCCATTACTTCTCGTCCTCCTTGCGGTTGTAGCGGGTCCAGGACTCGTCCGGGGCGGGTGTCTCCTCGGCGCCGCTGGTGCCGGACGCGTCAGGTGCCGCGTGGCCCTTGACGCCCTCCGCCTTGGCTTCGGCCATGAGGCGCTTGGCCTCGTCGGTCTCGAACCATTGGCGGAAGGACTTCTTCGGCGGAACCGCGACATCGCGGTACTCGGTCCAGCCGGAGATTGGAGGCGGCATCGTGCTGATGACCCCGTTGAAACCACCGAGGATGCGGCCCGCTGCGACCATGCGCACAGCCTTGTCCCAGAGCTTCGAGTGGCCCCAGACCTGGCCGATCGTCGAGAACATTGCGCCCTCGATCGCCGGGCGGTGGTTCTCCACCTTCTGGTGACGCATCTCCAGCAGGACGTCTGTGATCGGGATCTTGACGGGGCAGACCTCGTCGCAACGCCCGCACAGGGAGGAGGCGTACGGCAGCGACGCGGTGACGTCGTCCGCCGAGTCCATGCCGGCGAGCTGCGGGGTGAGGATCGCGCCGATCGGGCCCGGGTAGACCGAGCCGTAGGCGTGGCCGCCGGCGCGCTCGTAGACCGGGCAGACGTTGAGGCAGGCGGAGCAACGGATGCACTTGAGCGCCTCGCGGCCGATCTCGTTGGACAGGGCGGCGGTGCGGCCGTTGTCCACGAGCACGATGTGGAAGTCCTGCGGGCCGTCGTTCTCCGTCACACCCGACCAGATCGAGGTGTACGGGTTCATGCGCTCTCCTGTCGACGAACGCGGCAGCAGCTGCATAAAAACACCCAGATCCTCGTAGGACGGGAGAATCTTCTCGATGCCCATGACGGTGATCAGGGTCTCCGGCATGGTCAAGCACATGCGGCCGTTGCCCTCGGACTCGACGATGGAGACCGAGCCGGTCTCGGCGATGCCGAAGTTGCAGCCGGAGATGGCGACCTTGGCTTTCATGAACTGCTCGCGCAGGAACTTGCGGGACGCCTCGGCCAGCTCGGCCGGGTCCGCGGTCAGGTTGTCGCCCACACCTGGCATCTTCTCGGCGAAGATGTCGCGGATCTCAGCGCGGTTGCGGTGGATCGCGGGCACCACGATGTGGGACGGGAAGTCTTCGCCGAGCTGGACGATGAGCTCGGCCAGGTCCGTCTCGCGGGCGTTGATGCCGTTTTCCTCGAGGACGTCGTTGAGCGCGATCTCCTGGGTGAGCATCGACTTGATCTTCACGATGTCGGTCTCGCCGGTCTCCTTGACCAGATCAGTGATGATCTGCGAGGCCTCCTTGGCATCGCGCGCCCAGTGAACGTGGCCGCCGCGCTTGGTCACGTTCTCCTCGAACTGCTCGAGCAGCTCGGGCAGTCGCGCCATGGTGTCGTTCTTGATGGTGGAGCCGGCCTCGCGCAGGTCCTGCCAGTCATCGAGCTCGTCGACGACGCCCTGACGCTTCAGGCGGATCTGCGTCGTGGCGTAGTTCAGGTTGCGGCGCTGAGTCGAGTTGTTGAGCTCAGTCTTGGCGTTCTTCTGGAATTTGTCGTATTCGCGGAAGTGCCCCAGGTCTTCTGGTGCATGGGGCGGCATCGTCGGGTTACCGAGTCCGACCTTCACAGCATCTTCTCCTTCGTGTACGCGGCGGATTCCGGAGTCCACGGGTTCTCGCGGGTGGACGCGAGGATCTCAGCCATGTGGATCGCGCGGATGCCGGTGTACTGGCGGGACATTGCGCCGCCGATATTCATCAGGCAGGACGAGTCGCCGGCGGTGACGTACTCCGCTTGGGTGTCCTTGATGTGGCGCACCTTGTCGGAGACCATCGCGGCCGAGGTGTCGGCGTTCTTCACGGCGAAGGTGCCGCCGAAGCCGCAGCATTCCTCGACATTCTCCAGCTCCACGAGTTCCAGCCCGTCGACGGCCTTGAGCAGGTCCGTTGGGCGGTCGCCGACCATGATGAAGCGGCGGGAGTGGCAGGTGGAGTGGTAAGTGACGCGGTGCGGGAAGAATGCGCCCACGTCGTAGGTCCCCATGACGTCCACGATGAACTCGGAGAAGTCGAGAGTCTTCGCGGTGGTCTTCTTGGTGCCGGCGACGAGCTGCTTGGAGCCGTAGCGCTCGGCGATGCGGGTGTGCTGTTCGCGAACAGCACCGGTGCACGAACCAGAGGGAGTCACGACATAATCGATGGAATCGTCGGCGAATGCGTCGACGTAGTTTTCAAGCATGGGCACCGTCTCTTTCTGGTACCCGGTGTTGATGTGCATTTGGCCGCAGCAGGTTTGCTCCGGGGGGAAGACGACCTCGCATCCGAGTCGGGACAACACGATCGCTGCCGCCTTGTGCGCATCGGGGAACAGAGCGTCTCCGATGCACGTGGTGAATAGGGCTACGCGCACTGCTGGTTCCTTTCTGGGTAGGTTTTTGCCAGCTGCATGTAAGGCAGGATTTAGGTTACAGCCTTGTATGCGAGACGCTACCCCTAAAACACCTCCAGCGCCTAAGTGTTTATGGAACCACCGGCGCCAGCCCGCTGAGCAGGTTCGTTTGCAGGAAGATGAGGGTGCACACGGCGAGGAGGAACCCGAAGGACCACCCCACAACCTGTTTGAACAATTCGGACTCGCGGCCGTCCATATTCACCGATGTCGCGGCGATGGAGAGAGACTGCGGGGAGATCATCTTGCCCACGACACCACCAGTGGTGTTGGCTGCGAGCATGAGGTCCGGATTGAGATCCAGCGACTCGGCGGCGGTGACCTGGAGCTTGGCGAACAAGGCGTTTGCCGAGGTGTCCGAGCCGGTAACAGCCACGCCCACCCAGCCGAGCACCGGCGCGAAGAAGGCGAAGGCCGGGCCGAGGTTGGCGAAGAACGCGCCGATGGAGACGGTCTGGCTGGAGTAGTTCATCACATAGGCCAGTGCGAGGACGGTGGTGATGGTCACGGCGGACCACCGCATGCGGGAAGCGGTGCTCACGAATTCCTGGCCGACCTGGCGCCAGGTAAGTGCGTAGCGGCCGTTCTCGTTAAAGATCATGTAGAAAATAGCCACGATGATCCCGGAGATGACCAGCAGGCTGCCCGGGTTGTTCAGCAGTTGCAGCTTGTACTCGGTGCGCTGCATTTCCTCGCCGGTGGAGGTGAACATGTGGCCGGTGATGTACGGCCACGGGATGGCGATGTCGGTGGACTTCAGCCAGTTCGGGATGGTTGTGCCCAGGTTGGCCAAGCCGAAGATGAACACGACGACGGCGTAAGGGAACAGGGCCCACCAGACGCGGGAGCCGGTGAGTTCGTCCGCTTCCTCGACGTGGACTTCTTCGAGGCCGAGACGCTCGCGCAGGGCAGGGACACCGACCGGCTTCCAGAACTGCAGCAGGACGAATGCGGCGCCGAGAGCGACAATGCAGGCCACGACGTCGGTGAGCTGGTAGGCGAAGAAGTTGGACGTCGCCCACTGGGCGAGACCGAAGGACAGACCGAGCACAATGGAAGCGGGCGCGGTCTCGCGAATGCCTCGCCGCCGTCAATCAGAAACGCGATGATGAACGGCACGAAGAACGCCAGGAACGGTGTCTGGTGCCCGACAATGGCGGCGATGTTCGCGGTTTGTTCTGCGGTGCGGTCGCCGACGTCGCCGGCGGTGGTGATGGGGATGGCCACGGCGCCGAACGCCACGGGCGCGGTGTTCGCGATGAGCACGACGGACGCCGCACGCAGCGGTGGAATGCCCAGCGCGAGAATCATCGTCGCGGTGATGGCGACCGGGGCACCGAAGCCAGCGAGGGATTCAAGCAGGCCTCCGAAGCAGAAGGAAATGAGCATGGCTTGGATGCGCACATCGCCGTTGCCCATCTTGTCGAAGACGAGCCGCAGATCTTCGAAGCGGCCGGAGGCTACCGTGATCTGGTAGAACCAGATCGCCGTGAGGATCACGAAGACGATGGGGATAAGGCCGTAGACACCGCCGCGGAAGACCGACGAAATGGCCATCACGATCGGCATGTTGAATCCGAAGATGCCCACGATGAGCGCCACCAGCAGTGCGGCGGCGCCGGCCGTGTGCGCCCGGGCTTTCAGCCCAAGCAGCAACACAAAGAACGTCACCAGCGGGAGGGTGGATAGCAAAGCGGATAGGGCGAGGCTGCCTGCCACTGCATCCGGCTGAATCTGATAGGTCATGAGTCGGCGAATCTTTCTCGTCGGCGTGGGAAGAAGAGACGGCGCTTTACGGCGCCCTCCAATTTGTTCCGGGAAATTATGACACAGGATGCGCTCCGCCTTAGAACGCATTCTGAAGGAGAGAGGGGGCTGCTCTACACTTTCACCACATGACCCCAGCTGACCTTGCCGCCACTGTTAGAACCGCGACGTTGGAGGCACTCGCCGGACGCGAGCTGCCGGACGGCGCGGATGCCGAATCGATCGTTCCCGCCAGCGTCACCGTCGAGCGCCCGCGCAACCCCGAGCACGGCGATTACGCCACGAATGTCGCCCTCCAGGTCGCCAAGAAAGCAGGGATGAATCCGCGCGAGCTCGCACAGCTGCTTGCCGACGCCCTATCGTCCCTCCCCGAGATCGACTCCGCCGAGATCGCCGGCCCCGGCTTCATCAACCTCAGGTTGGGGGCAGCTGCCACTGGCAGCATTGTTTCCGACATCGTCGAAAAGGGGCCGTCTTTCGGTGCATCTGAAGAATATGCGGACGCGAAAATCAACCTCGAGTTCGTCTCCGCGAACCCGACGGGCCCGATCCACTTGGGCGGCACCCGTTGGGCTGCCGTGGGCGATTCGCTGGGCCGTGTGCTGGAATTCTCAGGCGCTGAGGTGACCCGCGAGTACTACTTCAACGATCACGGCGGCCAGATCGACCGCTTCGCCCGCTCCCTGGTCGCCGCAGCGAAGAATGAGCCGACGCCCGAGGACGGTTACGGCGGGGAATACATCGGGGAGATCGCGCGTGCGGTCGTCGATAAGCGCCCTGATGCTCTTGGCGGCACTGACGCCGAGGTGCAGGAAACCTTCCGCGCTGAAGGCGTGGAAATGATGTTCGCGCAGATCAAGGAGTCGTTGCACGAGTTCGGCGTGGATTTCGACGTGTATTTCCACGAGAATTCCCTGTTCGACTCCGGTGCGGTGGACCGTTCGATCCAGACGCTGAAGGACAACGGCAATCTCTACGAGGCTGACGGCGCGTGGTGGCTGCGCTCCACCGATTTCGGCGACGACAAGGACCGCGTGGTGATCAAGTCCGACGGCGACGCCGCGTACATCGCCGGCGATATCGCGTACGTGGCCGATAAATTCGACCGCGGCCACACTCTTGCCATCTACATGCTGGGTGCTGACCACCACGGCTACATCGCGCGTCTGCGCGCCGCCGCCCAGGCCTTGGGCTACGACCCGGACGCCGTCGAGGTGCTCATCGGGCAGATGGTCAACCTCGTGCGCGACGGCAAGCCGGTGAAGATGTCGAAGCGCGCCGGGACCGTGATCACGCTCGACGACCTGGTGGACCTGATCGGCCGCGACGCCGCGCGCTACTCGCTGGTGCGTTCGTCCGTGGACTCGACCCTGGACATCGACCTCGACCTGTGGGAGAAGCAGTCCAACGACAACCCCGTCTACTACGTCCAGTACGGCCACACGCGCCTCGCGTCGATCGAGCGCAAGGCCGCTGAGGCCGGCGTCACCGCCGACGCCGCCGACCTGTCGCTGCTGACCCACGAGAAGGAAGGCGACCTGATCCGCACCCTCGGCGAGTTCCCGGCTGTGGTCAAGGCCGCCGCTGAGCTGCGCGAGCCGCACCGCATCGCTCGCTACGCCGAGGAGCTAGCCAGCGTCTTCCACAAGTTCTACGACTCCTGCCAGATCCTGCCGAAGGCCGGCGAGACCCCGGAGCCGATCCACGCCGCGCGTCTGGCGCTCGCTTCTGCGTCGCGTCAGGTGCTTGCGAACGCCCTGCACCTTTTGGGCATCACCGCGCCGGAAAGGATGTAATTCATGCTCGATCCCGTGTTGAACACGGCAAATCTCTCGCGCGACGATCTGTTGCGCATGCGCCACAACGAGGCAGGCTGCTTCAACGACCTGCCCGCGCACGTGTGGCCGCGCAATGCGCAGCGTCACGACGACGGCACCGTGTCTATCGCTGATGTGTCTTTGACTGACATCGCCGCTGAATACGGCACTCCCGTCATGGTCGTCGACGAGGACGATTTCCGCTCGCGCTGCCGCGACATGGCCCGCGCCTACGGCGACCCCGCGCACGTGCACTACGCGGCGAAGGCGTTCTTGACGTCCCGCATTGCGAAGTGGGTGGCCGAGGAAGGCCTCGCCCTTGATGTCGCCAGCGAGAACGAGCTGCTGATCGCCCTGGCCGCCGATTTTCCGACGGAACGCATCACCGCCCACGGCAATAGCAAGTCCGATTCCTTCCTGCGCCGCTGTGTGACCAGCGGTGTCGGCCACGTGGTCATCGACTCGCACCAGGAACTCGAGGCGCTCGAGCGCATCGCCGAGGAAGAGGGCGTGGTCCAGGACGTGTTCATCCGCGTCAAGCCGGGTGTTGAGGCGCACACGCATGAGTTCATCGCCACCAGCCACGAGGACCAGAAATTCGGACTGTCGCTCGCCTCCGGCTCGGCGTTCCTCGCTGCTGAGACCGCCCATGCCGCGGCGAATGTGCGCCTGACCGGCCTGCACTGCCACGTCGGCTCCCAGGTCTTCGATGCGGAAGGCTTCAAGCTCGCCGCCTCGCGCGTGCTGGGCCTCTACTCGAAGATCTACCGCGAACTCGGCGTGGAGTTGGAATACCTCGACCTAGGCGGCGGTTACGGCATCGCCTACACCGTCGAGGAAGAGCCGCTCAACGTGGAAGCTGTCGCGCGCGACCTGCTGCGCGCCGTGCGCGAAGCGGCGGGGGATCTGGAGCTGACCCCGCCGAAGGTCATCGTGGAACCCGGCCGCGCGATCGCGGGCCCCGCGGCCGTCACCGTCTACTCCGTGGGAACCGTCAAAGACGTCCACGTGACCGATGACGCCACCCGCCGCTACATCGCCGTCGACGGCGGAATGAGCGATAATATTCGCACCGCGCTTTACGGTGCCGAATACGACGCACGCGTTGTCAACCGCAACACTGAAGGTGCCCCGCACGCGACGCGTCTGGTCGGATCGCACTGCGAATCCGGCGACATTCTGATCAATAATGCGCTCTGGCCTGACGATATCGGCCCCGGCGACCTCATCGCTCTTGCCGCCACCGGCGCCTACTGCTTCTCCATGGCGTCCAACTACAACTGCTTCGGCCGCCCCGCCGTGGTCAGTGTCCGCGACGGGAAAGCCACGCCGATGGTGCGCCGCGAGACGGTCGAGGACATACTCGCGCGGGAGGTTTTTGTAGACTCGTAGGCCGTTGCTGTCCACCCCTCAACATAGGAGAACCATGACTGCGCTGAGCGCCGAAGGAAGGAACGGAAACTACCCTGGCAAGGGCATCGGGCAACCCGTGGGGGTTGCAGTCCTCGGTATGGGTACCGTCGGCACCGAGGTTCTGCGACTGATCAACGAGTTCTCCGGCAGCCTGGAAAACCGCATCGGCGGCCCGATCGACGTCCGCGGCGTGGCCGTGTCCGACCTGAGCAAGAAGCGCGAGGTCCTGGAGAAATTCCCGGACATCACGCTCACCGATAACGCGCGCGAGCTCATCGACCGCGACGACATCGACGTCGTCGTCGAGGTCATCGGCGGCATCGACTACCCGCGCGAGCTCGTGCTCGCCGCGCTCAATGCCGGCAAGTCTGTGGTCACCGCCAACAAGGCGCTCATCGCCGCGCACGCCGACGAGCTTTCCGACGCAGCCAACGCCGCAGGCGTCGACCTCTACTACGAGGCCGCCGTGGCCGCCGCGATCCCCGTCGTGGGCATGCTGCGCCGCTCCCTGGCCGGCGACCAGGTCCAGCGCATCTCCGGCATTGTCAACGGCACCACCAACTTCGTGCTCGACGCGATGGCGTCCACCGGCGCGAGCTACGAAGAAGCCCTCGCTGAGGCCACCCGCCTGGGTTACGCCGAGGCGGACCCGACCGCTGACGTTGAGGGCCACGACGCCGCCTCCAAGGCCGCGATCATGGCGTCGATGGGCTTCCACTCCCGCGTCACCTATGACGATGTGCACGCTGAGGGCATCACCAATATCACTGCCGACGACATCGCCGCCGCGGCGGAAGCCGGCTTCACTATCAAGTTGCTCGCCATTTGCGAGAGGCTTATCGACGATGTCGGCAACACCTCCGTTTCCGCCCGCGTCCACCCGACGCTGGTGCCGAATGACCACCCGCTGGCGACCGTCGATAAGTCCTATAACGCTGTCTTCGTCGAAGCTGAGGCTGCTGGCCGCCTGATGTTCTACGGCAACGGTGCCGGCGGTGCGCCGACCGCATCCGCTGTGCTCGGGGACCTGGTCGGCGCCGCCCGCAACAAGATCCTCGGCGGCCGTGCGCCGGCTGAGAACCCGTACGCGCACTACCCGGTCGCCGACTTCGGCGACGTGCCGACGCGTTACCACATCGACATGTCCGTCGTGGACCGCGCGGGCGTGCTGGCTGAGATCTCCCGCCGCTTCGCAGCGCAGGACATCTCCATTTCCGCCGTGCGCCAGGAGGAGTCCGGCGAGCATTCCCGCCTGATCGTGGTCACACACCAGTCGCTCGAGCGCAAGCTCGCCGCGATTGTCGACGAGCTGCGTGACATCGACGAGGTCAAGTCCATCAACTCCGTCATCCGGTTGGGCGCGTAAACGATGGCCATCGATCTTGAGGTGGGGCTGCGCGCCCGCGTGACGGTTCCCGGCAGCTCTGCGAATCTGGGCCCCGGGTTCGACACCCTCGGTCTTGCCGTAGGGATCTACGACACCGTCGAAGTCGAGGTAACCTCGTCCGGCCTCGAGGTGGAGGTCGTCGGCGAGGGCGCCGACGACCTGCCGCGTGATTCCTCCCACCTCGTGGTCAAGGCCATCAACTCGGGCCTACACGCCGCGGACGTCCACGTCCCGGGGCTGAAGGTGACCTGCCACAACAACATCCCGCAGTCGCGCGGCCTCGGCTCGTCCGCGGCCGCTGCTGTTGCTGGTGTCGTTGCCGCAAACACCCTCGCCGGTGACCCGTTGAGCACCGACGAAGTCATCCAGCTCAGCTCTGCCTTCGAGGGCCACCCGGACAACGCCGCCGCCAGCGTCGTCGGTGGGGCAGTGGTGTCCTGGACCGACATTCCCGTCGACGGCGTCTCGCAGCCCGAGTACCGCGCCGTGCCTCTGACCGTGCACAAGGACATCAAGGCCACCGCGCTGGTGCCCGACTTCCACGCGTCGACGAATGCCGTGCGCAAGGTCCTGCCGTCGCATGTCACGCACACCGATGCCCGCTTCAACGTCTCCCGCACCGCCGTCATGACCGTCGCGATCCAGACCCACCCGCAATTCCTGTGGGAGGGCACTCGCGACCGCCTGCACCAGCCGTACCGCGCCGACGTCCTGCCCGTGACCGCCGAGTGGATTAACCGCCTGCGCAACCGCGGCTACGCCGCCTACCTTTCCGGCGCCGGCCCGACCGCAATGGTGCTGTCCACCGAACCCGTCGACCCGAAAATCCTCGATTCCGCGCGTGACGACGGCCTGCGCGTCCTCGAGCTCGACGTCGCCGGCCCCATCACCGCTGAACTACTTCGTGTGTAAAACAACTAGGTAACGAAGCAGTCCCCACGTTCAGCCGAGCCAACCAAGCCAGCCTGGCCCACAAGGTCAGCCTGGCCAGTACGGCCCAGGCGTCCCGAACGGGCCGGAGAATCCGTACGGACCAAACAACCCGAACGGCCCGGGCGCTAGCCCCTACGCGTAGAAGCGGGGCGGAAGCGGCTGCACTATGCGATGTGCACTATGCGGTGTCCACTATGCGATCTGCATAACCCCAGGTCGCGGTTCACTGGAATCAGGCATCGCATAGTGCAGACAGCATAGGGGACACCAAAGCCAGCAAAGTCAGACTGTCTGGAAACAGACGAAGCCGCCCCGTGCCCAGGGAGACTGGGGCGGGGCGGTTTTAGGCATCGTTAGGCGAAAAGCAGCTTAGTGCTTGGCCTCATACTTGACAGGCTCGGGCAGGCCGCGTTCCTCGCGGACGCGGCGGGAGATGCGCTCGAGCGCGATGAGAGACTCGACGACCATCTCCGGGGTGACCGGGAACGGCATGTTGTGAATGGTCTCTTCCTCGGCGGTGGCGGCCTTGGCCACGGCCTCGAGCTCGGCGGTGTCGTCGGGGGTGAGGCCGACCTCGGTCAGCGTGTTCGGCAGGCCGACCTTGGTGGTGAACTCGATGAAGTCCTCGAGCTCCTGGGCGTCGGCACCCTCCATGATGAGCTGGGCGCAGGTACCGATGTTGACCTTCTGGCCGTGGGACAGGCCGTGGGTCTGCTCAGCGGCGGTCAGGCCGTCGTGAATGGCGTGGGCCGCGGCGAGGCCGCCCGACTCGAAGCCCAGGCCGGAGAGCAGTGTGTTGGCCTCGACGACTGCCTCGAGAGCCGGGGTGACAACGCCGGCACGAACAGCGTCAAGTGCTGCGAGACCGTGCTCCCACAGGATGTCCCAGCTCAGCTTGGCCAGTGCGGCACCAGCGCGGGTCGGGTGGCCGCCGTTCATCGTGGTGCCGTTGCCCTTGGCTGCGGCGCGAGCCTCGACCCACGTGGCCAGGGCATCGCCGATGCCGGCGACGAGGAACTGCTCCGGTGCGCCCGCGACGAGCTGGGTGTCGATGAGGACTACGTCCGGGTTCTTCGGGTAGAAGCGGTACTCGTCGAACGCGCCGTCCTCGGTGTAGATCACCGCGAGGGTGGATGTCGGCGCGTCGGAGGACGCGGCGGTGGGCACGCTCGCCCACACGATGTCGGCGTCGAAACCGGCGGCCTTTGCTGCGTCGATGGCGGAACCGCCACCGATGCCGACGATGATGTCGTGGTCGTTCTCCTTGATCTTCTCCACGAGGCCGTCGACGGCCTTCGCGGTCGCGAACTTCTCGAAGCTCACGCGGTTGACGGGAAGACCTGCGGATTCGAAGCCTTCAGTAAGCTGCTTTTCGACGATCCCCCACACCGTGTCGTCCGACACGAGCAGCGGGTTCTCACCGAGCTTCTTCAGGTGCTCGCCCAGATCGGCGATAGCACCCTTGCCTTGGATATAGCGGGACGGGGAAGAGAAAATGTCGTGTTGTGCCATGGCCCCAAGCGTACGCCAATCTCGCGACATGCGTTTTTGCCGTATGAAGGGAGGCTAGTCGGCTGAAGGGGCCTTCGAGCCTGTGCCCTCGGTATCGGCGGTTTCCTCGGCGTTGCGGGTGCCGGGGCCGGGGAGGGCGATGATGTCGAACTCGTCCCGGGCGAGGTGCTTGCGCAGGTCCACCTTGTCGAATTTGCCCACGGACGTCTTGTCGATCGACCCCACGAACGCCCAGTACTCCGGCGCCATCCACGTGGGTAGCGCGTTGGCGAGGTCCTTGCGGAGCTTCTTGGCCACATCGACCGTAGGGGTGACGTCGGCGTGCAGGACAGTGATGGCTAGGGGGCGCTCGCCCCACTTCTTGTCGGGGTAGCCGATGACGGCGCACTCGACGACCTCGTCGGACTCCATGATCAAGTTTTCCACCTGGGCGGAGTAGATCCACTCGCCGCCGGAGCGGATGACGTCGCGTGAGCGGTCGTAGAGTGTCATGAAGCCGTCGGAGGTCACGGTGCCCACGTCGCCGGTGCGCAGCCAGCCGGATTCGGTGAAGGAGTCGTCGGAGGTGGGGATGGGCTGGCCGCGGAACGTCGATACGCGTTCAGACGCCTCGGGGTTCTCCGGCCAGTAGTACGAGCCGATGACCATGTTGCCGCGGACGTGGATCTCGCCGTCGTTGCGGTCGGTGCGGGACACGACGCCACCGTCGTGGACGACGCGGTACTCGAGCCACGGCGCGAAGCGGCCCTGGGATATGCGGTACGCCCAGCGGCGCTCGCCCGATGCGCCCGACGGCGGACGCGCCACGGTGCCCACGGTGGAAGTCTCCGTCATGCCCCACACGTGGATGATGTCCACACCGTAGCGTTCCTCCCACACCTTGATCAGCGCAGGCGGGGCGGGGGAGCCGCCGACGTAGATCTCCGTCAGCGACATGCGCTCCGGCGGATTGTGCAGGTAGTGCACCATCAGCTGGATCCACAAGGTGGGCACGCCGTGCGCCACGCGCGGGTGGGTGCCGGCGATCAGCTTCGCCAGGGTCGGCGCGGACACGTCCGAATCCGGCAGCACTAGGGGAGTGCCCGCCAAAAACGCGCTGAACGGCACGTTCCAGCTCAGCACGTGGTAGATCGGGATGCAGCACAGAAACGACTCGCCGTGCGTGATCGCCAGCGAGTCCGTGGCGCGCAGACTCATCGCCGTCAACCACAGCGACCGGTGAGAGTACGCGATGCCCTTCGGCGGGCCGCTCGTCGCGGTGGAATAGCAGATCGCCGCGGCAGTGTTCTCGGGGAGCTCGGGCCAGGGGTAGAGGGTGGACGAGCCGTCGAGAAGCGACTCGTACGAGAAAACCTCGACCTCGTCCGGGACCGCGGCGCGCTCGGCGCTCAAATCTGTCAGCCCCGTGAAACACACGGCACGCACCGTCGGGCACGACTGCACAATGCGGCCCACCTTCGGTGCGAGACGCGGATCCGCGATGAGCACCTCGACTTCCGCGTGGTTCACGATGTAGGCGATCTGGTCCTCCATCAACTGCAGGTTCAGCGGCACGAATACCGAGCCCTTCGCCGACGCCGCGAACATCACCTCGAGGTGCTCCGCGCAGTTGTACATCAACGTGCCCACGCGCTGGTCCCCGTCGATGCCCAGGTGGTCCTCCAACGCATGCGCGAACGCCGCCGCGCGTGCACCGACCGCCGCGAACGTCGTCTCCTCCGCCTCGCCGTTGCGCCACGTGGTCACCTTCGTGGTCCCGTGCACCGACGCCCCGTACTCGAGAATGCGGCCGACCGAAAACGGCACTTCCTGCATGGTGGAAAGCATGCAGCTCACTCTACCGTGGGCTGTTTCGTGCGGGTTGGTGAACCGCATTGTGCGCCCGTCCGCTACACTGTCGGACAAGATCGTGAGCTGAGGCGCTTCTCGCCTCCAGATTCCGCCCATGCCTTTAGATTTTCAGCATGCAGCGCGACTCCGATCTAGCGTGCACCACCTCCGCCCCTTCAATATTGCGGGCTTTGAGCGCCTGTCGGCCGAGAGTGGGGACAACCGCGTGAAAACACAGCGTCGCACGAATATGACGAAAGGACATCCGTGACCGAAACGGGTAACGCCACGAGCCAGGACCTCGCATCGCTGAAGCTTCCGGAGCTGCGCAAGATCGCCGCCGAAAAAGGCCTGCGCGGCACGTCCGCCCTGCGCAAGGGCGAGCTGATCCAAGCCATCACCACGGGCACCGTCCCGCAGCGCGCACGTCAGCGCGCCAGCGAGCAAGCAGCCGTCGAAAACGCCGGTGCCGAGAACGCCGGTGCCGAGTCCTCCAAGGGCGACGAGAAGAAGAGCGAAAAGAAGGACGACAACACAGGCGACGAGCAGCGCTACGAGTCCCGCTCGGCCGCCCGCCGCGCGCGCCGCAACCGCGCCAAGCACGAACAGAAGCTTGACGACGCCTCCGCTGGCCCCGACAACCGCGACGACCAGTCCGGCCGCGGCAGCGACGACAAGGGCGAGCGCGGCGACAACCGCGACGAGCGGGACGACCGCGACGGGGACGACCGCAACAATGACCGCGGCGACCGCAACAACCGCGACGACCGCAACAACCGTGGCGGCAACCGCGGCAACCGCGGCGGCGGAAACAACCGCGACAACAACCATGACAGCGGAAACGGAAACGGCGGCGGGGGCCGTCGCGGGCGCCGCAACCGCCGGAACCGCCGCAACCGCGACAACCACAACGGCGGCGGCAACAACCAGAACAACCACAACAACGGCCAGGACCTGGATCCGGAGGAGCTGCAGGAGGTCGCGGGCATCGTCGACATCGTCGATAACAACGCGGCGTTCGTACGCACGACGGGGTACCGGGCGAACCAGGCGGACGTGTTCATCAACAACAACCTGGTGCGCCGCTGCGGCCTGCGCTCGGGCGACGCGGTGATCGGCCAGGTCCGCGCGAACGGCCAGGGTCACACGCACGGCAACGGCCGCAACCGCCACCGCTACAACCAGTTGGTACGCGTGGACACGGTCAACGGGATGACGGTGGACGAGGCGAAGCAGCGCGCGGAATTCCACAAGCTCACCCCGCTGTACCCGAACCAGCGCCTGCGCCTGGAAACGGAGCCGAATATCCTGACCACGCGCGTGATCGACCTGGTCATGCCGATCGGCAAGGGCCAGCGCGCGCTGATCGTCTCCCCGCCGAAGGCAGGCAAGACGACGATCCTGCAGAACATCGCCAACGCGATCGCGCACAATAACCCGGAGTGCTACCTCATGGTCGTGCTTGTCGACGAGCGCCCAGAGGAAGTCACCGACATGCAGCGCTCCGTCAAGGGTGAGGTCATCGCCTCCACCTTCGACCGTCCGCCGAGCGAGCACACAGCCGTGGCGGAGCTGGCGATCGAGCGTGCGAAGCGCCTCGTCGAGATGGGCCAGGACGTTGTGGTCCTGCTCGATTCCATCACCCGTCTCGGCCGCGCGTACAACAACTCCTCGCCGGCGTCGGGCCGCATCCTGTCCGGCGGCGTCGACTCCAACGCGCTGTACCCGCCGAAGCGCTTCCTGGGAGCCGCCCGCAATATCGAGGAGGGCGGCTCGCTGACCATCATCGCGACCGCCATGGTGGAGACCGGTTCGGCCGGTGACACCGTCATCTTCGAGGAGTTCAAGGGCACCGGCAACGCCGAACTCAAGCTCGACCGCAAGATCGCGGAGCGCCGCGTCTTCCCGGCCGTGGACGTCAACCCGTCCGGCACTCGCAAGGACGAGCTGCTCATGAGCCCGGAGGAGACCCGCATCATGCACAAGCTGCGCCGCATCCTCTCCGCGCTCGATCCGCAGCAGTCAATCGACATGCTCATCAAGCAGCTGAAGAAGACGAAGAACAACGGCGAATTCCTCGTTGGCGTGGCGCAATCCGCACCGATGGCGGCAGACCAGGAGACGGAGGACTACCAGTAATGACAGAGAAATCGCAGGTTTCGCTTGTCGACGACTACGTCTCCGAGTACCAGGGCATCCAAGCCCAGATGAGTGACCCGGAAGTGGTCGGCGACCAGGATCTGTTCCGCAAGCTGTCGAAGCGCTACGCGCAACTGCAGCCGATCATCAACGTCAATAACGACCTGAACCAGGCGCGCGAGGACCACGAGGCAGCAGCTGAGATGGCAAGCGAGGACAAGGAATTCGCGGAAGAGGCCACGCGCCTCGAAGGCGAGATCGTCCGTCTGGAAGAAGAGCTCGCCGACCTGCTCGCCCCGCGCGACGAGCACGATGCCGACGACGTGATCATGGAAATCAAGGCCGGTGCCGGCGGCGAGGAAGCCGCGCTGTTCGCCGGCGACCTGGCCCGCATGTACCAGAAGTACGCCGAAAAGCACGGTCTCGGCTGGGACATCCTCGACGTCGCCGAGTCGGACCTGGGCGGCGTCAAGGACATGACGGTGTCGGTCACCATGAAGAACCCGTCGCGCGACGGCGCGTGGTCGATGCTCAAATTCGAGGGCGGAGTCCACCGCGTGCAGCGCATTCCGGTGACGGAATCGCAGGGCCGCATCCAGACGTCGGCAGCTGGCGTGTACGTCTTCCCGGAGACCGAGGAAGTCGGCGATGTCGAGATCGACGAGAAGGACATCCGCGTCGACGTGTACCGCTCCTCGGGCAAGGGCGGCCAGGGCGTCAACACGACGGACTCGGCCGTGCGCATCACGCACCTTCCCACCGGCATCATCGTGACCTGCCAGAAGGAGCGTTCGCAGATCCAGAACCGCGCGCGTGCGATGCAGGTTCTCCAGGCGCGCCTCGAGCAGATCGAGCGCGAAAAGGCCGAAGCGGAGGCCGCGGAGGGCCGCGCGTCCCAGGTCCGCACGATGGACCGTTCCGAGCGAATCCGCACCTACAACTGGCCGGAGAACCGCATCTCGGATCACCGCATCGGGTTCAAGGCGAACAACCTCGATTCGGTGCTTGACGGCAACATGGACGACCTGATCACGGCGCTCCAGGCCCACGAGCGCCAGGAGCGACTTGAAGCAGAGTAGCCTGCGCGCGGCAATCGCGGACGCAACGCAATCGCTTATCGACGCCGGCGTTGCCTCCCCCCGCGTCGACTCCCGCCTCATCGCCGCCCACCTTCTCGGCGTGCCCCCGACCCAGCTCGTTCTGGCTGAGCCGGGGGTGGGATTCTTCGACGACTACGCAGCACTTATTGCCCGCCGAGCACAGCGCGAGCCGCTGCAGCACATCATCGGGACCGCTCCGTTCGGCGCCCACGACCTGAAAGTCGGCCCGGGTGTGTTCATTCCGCGCCCGGAAACCGAGGTGCTCGCCGAGTGGGCGGTGGGGCAGAAGCCGACCGGCACCGTCGTTGACCTGGGTACCGGTTCCGGCGCGTTGGCCGTCTACATTGCCGAGCGCGCGAAGCTCGAACTCGTCATCGGTGTGGAGAAATCCCACGTCGCCGCAGCGGCTGCCCGCGACAACGCAGCAGCGTTCCCGAATGTGCGGATCATTGAGGGCGACATGACCGACCCGGACCTGCTTGCCGATCTCTCCGGCACCGTCGACCTCATCGTCGCCAACCCTCCCTACGTCCCGTTCGTTCCGGAGGAGTCCGGCGAGCTCGAGCCGGAGGTCTACCGCGATCCCCTCGACGCAGTCTTTTCCGGCGACGACGGCATGGATGCCATCCGCGGCCTCATTCCCGTCGTCGCGCGGCTTCTGGCACCGGGCGGAAAACTCGGCATCGAGCACGACGATTCCACCGCCGTGCTCACCCGAGAACTGGTCGAAGCGAACGGATCATTCACCGATGTCGGCAACATGCCCGACCTGACGGGACGCGACCGTTTTGTCACGGCGAGTAAGATTTCGAGCAACTGACCGCGTCAATCATTGAAGGAGCATCTCGATGCCTAGCAGAATCTACGACTGCCTCGACCCCCAGGGGCGCACAGACGGCATTGACGCTGCCGCGAAGGCTGTCCGGGCGGGGCAGTGCGTGGTGATGCCGACCGACACGGTCTACGGGATCGGGGCGGACGCGTTCAATCCGGATGCCGTCGCAAAGCTTCTTGCCACGAAGCGGCGTGGTCCGGACATGCCCGTTCCTGTGCTCGTGGGATCGTGGACTACGATCCAGGGGCTCGTGCGCGAGTTCACCGATACCGCGAAGACCCTCGTGGAGGCGTTCTGGCCCGGCGGGCTGTCGCTCGTCGTGCCCGAGGCGCCGTCGCTGCCGTGGAACCTCGGCGACACCCGCGGCACCGTCCTGTTGCGCATGCCGCTGCAGTCCGTGGCGATCGAGCTGCTCCGCGAGGTCGGCCCGATGGCTGTCTCCAGCGCCAATATCTCCGGGCAGGCGCCGCCCGTGTCCGCTGTCGGCGCGCGCGACCAGTTTGGTGAAGCGGTGCAGACCTACCTCGACGGGGGGACGTCCCAGGTGGGCACCCCGTCGACCATCCTGGACATTTCCGGGCCTACGCCGGTGATTCTGCGCGAAGGCGCCGTCACGCCGCAGCAGATTGGTGAGGTCTTGAACCTTGACCCCGAAGAACTGAGGCGGAAAGACAGGTAGATCCACCATGACCGGATCAGGTGTTCCGCTCCGGGAGCTGGGGCTGGTCATCCTCGTTGCCGCGGTTCTGAGCTATCTCGCGACAGGCCCCATCCGCTCCCTGCTCGTGCGCACCGGCCGCATCGCCGAAATCCGCGAGCGCGACGTGCACACCCAGCCGACCCCGAGCCTCGGCGGCGTCGCCATGTTCACCGGCTTCCTGTCCGCCGTGTATCTCGCAATGCAGCTGCCAGCGCTCACCCGCGGCTTCGCCCCCGTCACTCCAGAGATGACGGCCGTGGTGATCGGGGCGTTCCTCATCGTCGTCGTCGGCATTATCGACGACCTTTACGAGCTCGGCGCCCTCTCCAAGTTCTTCGGCCAAGTCGTCGCGGCCGTGACCATGTCAGTCATGGGCCTGACCTTCAACGTCTTCTATCTTCCGTTCGACGGCGGGACGACACTGGTCCTTGACCAGACACAGGGCATTGTGGTGTCGTCGCTGATCATTGTGATGCTCATCAACGCCTTCAACTTTGTCGACGGCATCGACGGGCTCGCCGCCGGGCTCGGCATGATCTCGGGCGCCGCGATCCTGGTGTTCTCCCTGACCGTGCTCCACGACCAGGGCGGCGCCGTCTCGGCGTACCCGCCCGCGATCATTTGCGCGGCGGTGGTAGGCATGTGCGCCGGCTTCCTCCCGCACAATTACGAGCCCGCGCGCATCTTCATGGGGGATTCGGGCGCCATGCTAATCGGGCTGTTGCTGGCTGCCGCGTCGATCTCCGCGTCCGGCAAGATCAATATGTCGCTCTACGGCACCGCCGACTTCGTGGCGTTGATCAGCCCCTTCATCGTCGTCGTGGCGGCGGTGGCGCTCCCGGTGGTCGACCTCGTCATGGCCGTTTTCCGCCGCGTTTCCCAGGGCAAGAGCCCGTTCGCCGCCGACCGGCAGCACATCCATCACCGGTTGCTTGCGCTCGGGCACACACACCGGCGCACCGTGCTGGTGCTGTACATATGGGTCTCCGCGATCGCGTTCGGCGCAGTGAGCTTCTCCGTCATCCCGCCGCGCTACGCCGCGGGCCTGCTCATCGCCGCGATCCTCCTCGCGGCCGGGGCCACCGCTGTGCCCGCGATGAAGGGGAAGATCGGGCCCGCCCGGTAGCATGAGCGATTGTGAATGCAGAAGCTAAAGACGTCCCCGAGTACGAAGACCCCCAAGCGCCGCTCAAGCGCGCCCTGAAACTGGGCACCGGGGCGCTTGTCGCCCTCACGATCGTCTCCCTTGCAGCCTGGGGCGCCGCGCGCGATCTGCCCGGCATCTGGGGGGTGCTCCTCGGCGCCGCCATCGGCGGCAGCTTCGTCCTTCTTACCGTCGTCTCGGTGCTGGCCACGGCGAACACCACGCCGTCAACGACCATGGCCGTCGTGCTCGGTAGCTGGCTGGTCAAGCTATTAGTCTTGATTGGCCTTCTCATGTGGCTGCGCACCATGGATTTCTACGACACGCCAGCCCTCGCGGTCACCATGATCGCCGCACTCGTCGTGGTGCTCGCCACCGAAGTGTGGGGAATCATGACGACGCAGGCGATGTACGTGGGGTAGCAGGGGAGACGTCGATAAGCGTGCCTTGCCCCCTGTGACTCAGCTAACAGGCCCCTGAATGGTGCCCGCACCTGCTCATACGCGGATCCTGAATAAACCCCCGCGACAACCTCCCCCCAACGTGCCCGATTCGGCACATCTGCTGATAGGCTGTTCGCGGGTTAGAAGAGGAGAGCTACGCCATATTTGGGGTAACCACCTCTATAAGTCCCCTGCACCGCGGTAGCTGATGTGCGACGGAGTCCGCCGCGGAAGGCAGAAATGAAGACGTCCATCGCACCGCACTTCCAAAAAGTGCGGCCCGAGAACGGGAGAGAACGCTGAGCGTTACAACTTTGGCCATGAGGGGCAGCTTCCACGCACCCGAATTGGACCCAGAATTTTTCCCGGGGCAATACTACGGCCACATCATCGGGGAAGACTTCCTCGGTGGTTGGTTCGCGCTGGATCGCATCATGATCGTCCGCCTGTTCATGGCGGCCGTCCTGATCATCCTTTTCCTGCTGGCCTTCCGGAAACCGCAGCTGGTTCCCAAGGGTCTGCAGAACTTCGGTGAGCTCGCAGTGGACTTCGTCCGGGTGCAGATCGCCGAAGACATCTTGGGCAAGAAAGAAGGCCGCCGATTCTTGCCGGTAATCGCGACCATCTTCTTCACGGTCCTCTTCATGAACGTTGCCACGATCATTCCGGGGTTGAACATCTCGCCGAGCTCGCGAATCGGTCTTCCGATCGTGCTCGCGCTGGTGGGCTACATCACGATGATCTACGCAGGCGCATCGCGCTACGGATTCGGCAAATACGTGAAGCACTCGCTCGTGATCCCCAACTTGCCACCCGTGCTCCACCTCCTGGTGGTGCCGATCGAGTTCTTCTCGACATTCATTCTGCGTCCGGTCACCCTGGCTCTTCGTCTCATGGCGAACTTCCTGGCCGGCCACATCATTCTCGTCCTGCTGTACTCCGCCACGAACTTCTTCTTCTGGCAGCTCAACGGCTGGACGGCGATGAGCGGTCTCACACTGGTCGCAGCGGTCCTGTTCACCCTGTACGAGTTGATTGTCATCTTCCTGCAGGCGTACATCTTCGCCCTTCTGGTCGCGGTGTACATCGAACTGTCGCTGCACGCAGATTCGCACTAGTCAGGCGCGAACTGACAAATGGTCAACTGAATAACCCCACTCACCTCGTCATCGCCCGGGCCGCAGACGGCACGGGCACCAAGAAAGGGAACGACTTTCCATGAACGACATCATCCTTGCGCAGGCAGCAGAAGCTACTGAGTACACCGGTCTCGGCGCCATCGGCTACGGCATCGCCACCATCGGCCCGGGCCTGGGCATCGGCATCCTCGTCGGCAAGACCGTCGAGGGCATGGCACGTCAGCCGGAGATGGCTGGCCAGCTGCGCACCACGATGTTCCTTGGTATCGCCTTCGTTGAGGCTCTTGCCCTGATCGGCCTCGTCGCCGGCTTCCTGTTCTAAAAGAACACGCACATTAACTCGTAAACCTTTTAGTACAGGAGCAACCAATGACGAACGTCATCTACCTACTTGCGGCCGAGGAGGCCGAGGACTTTCCGCTCGAGGGCGGAAACTCCATCCTCCTGCCCAAGAACTACGACCTCGTCTGGTCCCTCGTTGTCTTCATCATCATCTTCCTGCTCTTCTGGAAGTTCGTTCTTCCGAAGTTCCAGGAAGTCCTCGCAGAGCGCGAAGACAGGATCAAGGGCGGCATTGAGCGCGCCGAGTCCGCTCAAGCACAGGCCAAGGCTGCTCTTGAGAAGAACAACGCACAGCTCGCTGAAGCACGCGCCGAAGCCGCCGAGATCCGCGAAGCAGCCCGCCAGAAGGGCAAGGAGATCGAGGCAGAAGCCCGCGCCAACGCAGAGGCAGAGTCCCGCCGCATCGTCGAAAACGGCGAGAAGCAGCTCCAGGCCTCCCGCGAGCAGGTCATCGCCGAACTGCGCAACGATCTGGGCCAGAACTCCATCACGCTGGCAGAGGAACTCCTCGGTGAAGAGCTGTCGGACACCACCCGACGCTCCAACACCATCGATTCTTTCCTGAGCCAGCTGGATACCGTCTCCGCCCGCTCGGCGACGCGGAAGTGAGGTAGTCCATGAGAGCAGCTAGCCGCGAATCCCAGACTCGGGTTGCCGAGAAACTGGACGCATTTCTGCGCAACGTCGGCGACACCGTCTCCATCGCCGCGCAGGTGGGCACCGAACTGTTCCTCGTTGTGGACCAGCTCGAAGACCACCGTCCTCTGCGCGTCGCAGTGGCAGACACCTCCCTCAAGCCGGAGCAGCGCTCGGGCATGATCAGCGACGTCTTCGGCGGCAAGGTGGCCGACGCCACGCTCACCGTCCTGAAGCAGGCCGCTGAGCAGGACTGGTCGACCCCGCGCGAATTCCGCGAGGGCCTCGTCCACCTGGGTCGCCGGGCACTCCTTCGTGGCGCCGAGAGCGAGAACAAGCTTGAGCTCGTTGAAAACGAGCTCTTCGCGCTGTCCCGCCTTCTCGAGCGCGAAGGTGAGCTGACCCAGCTGCTGTCCGACCGCCGCGCAACCGCAGACCAGAAGCGCCAGCTTCTGGCGAGTGTCCTGTACGGCAAGGTGACCATGTACACCGAGGCGCTCGCGCTGCAGGTGATTGGCCGCCCCGAGCACAACCCGGTCGACGACATCGCCGCAGTCTCGCGCGAGTCCGCCGAGCTGACGGGAAAGACGGTTGCGGAGGTCGCATCCGCGACAGAGCTGACCGATGCGCAGCGTGACGCACTGGCAGACAAGCTAGGCAAGATTTACGGCCGCGAGATGGCCATCCACTCCGAGGTTGACCCCAGCCTCCTCGGCGGTGTGACCATCCGCGTTGGCGACGAGCTTATCGACGGCTCCACGCGCGGCAAACTGCAGCGCCTGCGTGCCGACATGGCCGCCAACACGGCTTACTAACGACGAACAATGCTGGAACAATCTACCGAGAGCAGGAAGAACATGGCGGAGCTGACGATCTCCTCCGATGAGATCCGTAGCGCGATAGCGAACTACACCTCGAGCTACTCCGCGGAGGCCTCCCGTGAGGAGGTCGGCGTGGTGACGTCGGCTGCAGATGGCATTGCCCAGGTTTCCGGGCTGCCGGGCTGCATGACCAACGAGCTGCTTGAGTTCCCGAACGGCGTCATCGGCGTCGCACAGAACCTCGACACCGACACGATCGGCGTGGTGGTCCTGGGTAATTTCGAGACCCTCACCGAGGGCGACAAAGTTGTACGGACCGGAGAGGTCCTGTCCATTCCGGTCGGGGAACAGTTCCTCGGCCGCGTGATCAATCCCCTGGGTCAGCCCATCGACGGCCTGGGCCCGATCGAGGCTGAAGAAGAGCGCGTGCTCGAGCTTCAGGCCGCGAGTGTCCTCGACCGCCAGCCGGTCGAGGAGCCGATGCAGACGGGCATCAAGGCGATCGACGCAATGACGCCGATCGGCCGTGGTCAGCGCCAGCTGATCATTGGTGACCGCAAGACCGGTAAGACCGCGGTCTGCATCGACACCATCCTCAACCAGAAGGCCTACTGGGAGACGGGCGACAAGACGAAGCAGGTCCGCTGCATCTACGTCGCCATCGGCCAGAAGGGCTCGACCATCGCAGGTGTGCGCCGCACCCTCGAGGAGAACGGTGCCCTGGAGTACACCACCATCGTGGCTGCTCCGGCTTCCGACTCCGCGGGCTTCAAGTGGCTCGCTCCGTTCGCTGGCGCCGCGCTCGGTCAGCATTGGATGTACCAGGGCAACCACGTCTTGGTCATCTACGACGATCTGACCAAGCAGGCTGAGGCCTACCGCGCGATTTCCCTTCTGCTCCGCCGCCCGCCGGGCCGCGAGGCATACCCGGGCGACGTGTTCTACCTGCACTCCCGCCTGCTCGAGCGCGCAGCCAAGCTTAACGACGAGCTCGGCGCCGGCTCCCTGACCGCTCTCCCGATCATTGAGACGAAGGCGAACGACGTGGGCGCCTTCATTCCGACGAACGTCATCTCGATTACCGACGGTCAGTGCTTCCTGCAGTCCGACCTGTTCAACCAGGGCGTCCGCCCGGCTATCGACGTCGGTATCTCCGTGTCCCGTGTCGGTGGCGCAGCGCAGACCAAGGGCATGAAAAAGGTCGCCGGTAACCTCCGTCTGGACCTGGCCGCGTACCGCGACCTCGAGTCCTTCGCGGCTTTCGCCTCCGACCTGGACGACGCTTCCAAGCGCCAGCTCGAGCGCGGCCAGCGCCTCGTCGAGCTGCTGAAGCAGTCCGAGAACTCGCCGCAGCCGGTCGAATACCAGATCATCTCGATCTACCTCGCCAACGAAGGTGCCTTCGACTCCGTTCCCGTCGAAGACGTCCGCCGTTACGAGGCAGAGCTGCACGAGACGGTCCGCGCCGAGGCCCCGGAGGTCTACGACCAGATTGAAGGCGGTGTCGCGCTTTCCGACGAGTCCAAGGAGACTCTCAAGTCGGTCAACGAGCGTTTCGCCCGCGCCTTCCAGCCGACCGATGAGGAGCACGTCGTCCGCGAGCCGGAGGCGAAGCCCCTCGACGAGTCGGATGTGTCGAAGCACCAGATCAACGTTTCTCGTAAGTCGCAGAAGCGCGACTAGTTCAAAAATCAACGGACTAGACGAGCGAATACGACTCACTACGACTTAAGAGAAAGGAGGAGCACACACCATGGCTACACTTCGCGAACTGCGCGACCGAATCAGGTCAGTCAATTCCACGAAGAAAATCACCAAGGCCCAGGAGCTGATCGCGACATCGCGCATCACCAAAGCCCAGCAGCGCGTTGAGGCGGCGCAGCCGTACGCCAACGAGATGCAGGACATGATGGAGCGTCTCGTGTCCGCGACAAACCTGGACCACCCGATGCTTCGTGAACGCGAAAACGGCAAGGTGGCGGCGATGCTCGTGGTCACGTCCGACCGTGGCATGGCCGGTGGCTACAACCACAACGTGCTCAAAAAGGCTGGCGAACTGGAGCGCATGCTCCGGGACAACGGCTACGACGTGGTCCGCTATATCACCGGCGGCAAAGGCGTCAGTCACTACGACTTCCGCGATCAGGAGATCGCGGGAGAGTGGACCGGCTGGTCCCAGGACCCGTCGTGGGAGTCCACCCACGACGTACGCCAGCACATGATCCAGGGCTTCGAAGCCAGCTCCGACGGTGAAGCGAAATGGCGTGACGGCCTACGCGGCACCGAGGGGCAGGCGGTCCGGGGCTTTGACCAGGTGCACGTTGTGTACACAGAGTTCGTGTCCATGCTGTCGCAGGAGGCGACTGTTCACCAGTTGCTCCCCATCGAGCCCGTCTTCGAAGATGTCGAGTTCGAGCAGCAGGATCTGCTGAACACGTCGGGCAACGCGTTGCCGGACATGGATTTCGAGCCGGATGCAGATTCCCTGATGGATAAGCTGCTTCCCGCGTACGTCTCCAGGTCGCTCTACTCGATCTTCCTGGAGGCGTCGGCAGCGGAGTCCGCGTCTCGACGCACCGCGATGAAGAACGCGACGGACAACGCAACCGAACTGGCCGGCGAGCTTTCGCGTGAAGCGAACCAGCTCCGTCAGGCGAAGATTACCCAGGAAATCACCGAGATTATCGGCGGCGCTGGCGCGTTGTCCGGTAGCGGAGAAAGTGACTAGAACATGACTACAGCTCAATCTTTTGATGGGCGTAACGACGAGCCGACCGGGGCTGAGGACAACGTCGCAGCCTCCGGTGCCGTCGAGAACGCCGCTGATAATGCCACCCAGGCTCGTAGCGCTGAGAGCACGCAGAACCCGCAGGGTTCCGAGAACGGCCGCGTCGTGCGCGTCATCGGCGCCGTCGTTGACGTGGAGTTCCCGCGCGGCGAGCTGCCGGAGCTCTACAACGCTCTGCACACCAGCATCGAGCTCGAGGCAGTGGCTAAGACCATTACGCTCGAGGTAGCTCAGTTCCTGAGCGACGGCCTCGTCCGCACCATCGCCATGGCTCCGACTGACGGCTTGGTCCGCGGCGCCAAGGTCGTCGACTCCGGCAACCCGATCTCGGTGCCGGTCGGCGACCAGGTCAAGGGCCACGTCTTCAACGCGCTGGGCGACTGCCTGGACGACCCGTCGGTTGGCCAGGACGGCGAGCGCTGGGGCATCCACCGCGAGCCCCCGGCCTTCAAGGACCTCGAGGGCAAGACCGAGATTCTCGAGACCGGTATCAAGGTCATCGACCTCCTCACCCCGTACGTCAAGGGCGGCAAGATCGGCTTGTTCGGCGGCGCTGGTGTGGGCAAGACCGTTCTCATCCAGGAGATGATCACCCGTATCGCCCGCGAGTTCTCCGGTACGTCGGTCTTCGCCGGCGTCGGCGAGCGCACGCGTGAGGGTACGGACCTCTTCCTCGAGATGGAGGACATGGGCGTTCTTCCCGATACCGCCCTTGTCTTCGGCCAGATGGACGAGCCGCCCGGGGTCCGTATGCGTGTAGCCCTGTCCGGCCTGACCATGGCGGAGTACTTCCGCGATGTCCAGAACCAGGACGTGCTGCTGTTCATCGACAACATCTTCCGTTTCACCCAGGCAGGTTCTGAGGTGTCCACGCTGCTCGGCCGCATGCCGTCCGCTGTGGGTTACCAGCCGACCCTGGCTGACGAGATGGGTGTCCTCCAGGAGCGCATTACCTCGACCAAGGGCCGTTCGATTACGTCTCTGCAGGCCGTCTACGTGCCGGCGGACGACTACACCGACCCGGCCCCGGCCACGACCTTCGCCCACCTGGATGCGACCACCGAGCTCTCCCGTTCCATTGCCTCGAAGGGTATTTACCCGGCTGTGGATCCGTTGACCTCGACCTCCCGCATCCTGGAGCCGGGCATCGTCGGCGAGCGCCACTACGCGGTCGCTCAGAAGGTGATCAACATCCTGCAGAAGAACAAGGAGCTGCAGGACATCATCGCCATCCTCGGTATGGACGAGCTGTCCGAAGAGGACAAGATCACCGTCATGCGCGCCCGTAAGATCCAGCGCTTCTTGGGCCAGAACTTCTTCGTCGCGAAGAAGTTCACGGGTGACGAGGGTTCCTACGTGCCGCTCGAGGAGACGATCGACGCATTCGACCGTCTCGCGTCCGGCGAGTTCGACCACTACCCGGAGCAGGCCTTCAACAACCTCGGCGGTCTGGACGACGTCGAGGCTGCGTACAAGAAGCTGCAAGAGAAGTAGGAGTAGCTCATGGCTGAAATCACCGCGCACCTCGTTTCGGTTGAGCGCATGTTGTGGTCTGGCGAGGCGAAGATCGTCACCGCCCAGACCTCCGAAGGTGAGATCGGCGTGCTGCCCGGCCACGAGCCGTTCTTGGGCCAGCTCAAGGAAAACGGTGTCGTGACCATCACCCCGGTCGACGGCGACAAGATCGTCGCGGCCGTTCAGGGTGGGTTCGTCTCGGTGACTGGCGATAAGGTCACCATCTTGGCGGATTACGCAATTTTCGCCGATGAGGTCGATTCCAATCAGGAGTTCGACGAGGAGGATCCCACGTCGAAGGCACGCCACGACGCAGAGCAAGCAGCTTTGCGACGAAGCGGCAACGCCTAGTTCTCCCTTTCCGCCCGGACTATGCCATTGGCTGGTCCGGGCGGTTTCTTTGTGTCCGTTTGCCCCGGCGCCCAACACCCGATTCGCGAGCCGTCGCGGACACTCATGAACCGTCTGGGGGGGAGTAGAACTTTCGACGGTTAAATGAGCCTGGGGAACCATCTAGACTGGCTCGTTATGAAGCTTCTCGGGTTCCTCTTCGGCGCGGTACTGATAGTGCTGATCGCCGGTGCGCTGTGGAGGTTCCTGACGGTCCGCAACAACGGCACTCCAGCGCTGCTTCGCAAGTTGCCGGCGACCGGCACACACGGTTGGCGCCACGGAATCGCCGCGTACAAAGGCGAAACCGTGCGCTTTTTCAAGTTGCGCTCGTTTTCGTTTTCGGCGGATATGGAGCTGAACCGCTCCATACTGTCGATCACTGGCAATAGGCAGGCCACTGAGACGGAACGGCATTTCATGCCGGGCGTCGAGGTGGTCGTTTCGTTTTCTTCAGCAGGCGAGGATTATGAGTTCGCCACTGACCGCCATGCCGGCATGGCGCTGGTGTCGTGGGTGGAGTCAGCCCCGGACAGGCGGAAGGTGCGCCCGGATATGCACAGGCTCCGCAGCCGGGTCTTCAAAGGCGGTCTGGGGAGTTTGTAACGGCATTGGGGCTGTGATCCGACTTCCTCGGGCCGACGCTAGGGTAGTGGACTATGCGTCTTGTTATCGCTCGTTGCTCAGTGGACTACGTCGGCCGACTGGATGCGCATCTGCCGCTCGCGGACCGGCTGATCATGGTCAAGGCCGACGGCTCGCTGTCGGTTCACGCGGACGATCGCGCGTATAAGCCGTTGAACTGGATGACGCCGCCGTGCACAATCGCCGAGGAGCCGATCCTGGACGTCGACGGCGACGAGACAGGAGCGCAACTGTGGGTCGTGGAGAACCCGAAGGGGGAGCAGCTGCGCGTCACCATCGAGGAGATTCACTCGGATGTGTCCTTCGACCTGGGAGTCGACCCGGGACTGATCAAGGACGGCGTGGAGGCGCACCTGCAGGAACTTCTGGCGGAGCACATCACGGTCCTCGGGGAGGGTTACACGCTCGTGCGCCGCGAGTACCCGACGCCGCTGGGGCCAGTGGACATCATGGCGAAAGATCCGAACGGCGCGGCTGTGGCGGTGGAGGTCAAACGCCGTGGCAATATCGACGGCGTCGAGCAGCTCACCCGCTACGTGGAGATGCTGAGCCGCGATTCCCTCCTCGGCGAAGTCAAGGGCGTGTTCGCGGCCCAGGAGATCAAGCCGCAGGCGCGCACGCTCGCGGAGGACCGCGGAATCACGTGCGTCACGCTCGACTACGACGAGCTGCGAGGAATCGAGAGCAACGAGCTCCGGTTGTTCTAGGGAGGCGAATATGCCGCGGAGGAATCGTCGTCACGCGCAGCAGTTGCGCCCGTTACCGCGCGACGGCGGGGCGTATTTCGGCACGCGCGAGGAGGTCGGCCCCCACGGAGACATCTACCTGGTGCGGCAGATGGGGTCAGCGTCGGCGCAGAAGTTCTACGTGTGCCCGCGGTGTAACCAGAATATTCCGCCCGGTGTCGCGCACATTGTAGCGTGGCCGCGGGACACCGGCGGGCGCGGCGAGGATCGGAGGCACTGGCACAGGCACTGCTGGGAGCGTCGTTAAGCGAAAAGCGCGTGCATCGCGCCGTGCTGTTTGGGCACGATGCGCCCCCGCGGTGAACGCCACACGGGCGTGCCCGCGACATTGGCGATGCGCCCGCGCTTGGCTCGCCGCGGGTCGTCGTCGTTGACGCGGTTGTGGTAGCGGCACAGCGGCGCGAGGTTGGCCATGTTTGTCTCGCCGCCGTGCTTCCAGGCGGTGATGTGGTGGATTTCGCACGCGTCGGCGCTGTGGCGGCAGTCGGGCACGGGGCACGCGGGGCTCGTTGCGCGCGCGAGGACGCGCTGCTTCTCATTCGCTAATCGACGCCCGCGGTACAGGTTCACCGCCCCCACCTCCGGGTGGAACGTGGCCGCCGCTAGATGGTTTTCTGCTGTCGCGTAGTACTGGTTAAGGAATTCGGCACCTGTTATCGATGTGCCGTCCGTTAAGTGCAGTATCGTTTCGTTGCCCTTGCCCTGGTGGATTTCGACCCAATCAGGGAGCGGGATGAGCAGCAGTGGTCGGGGGACGGCGTGCGGTACGCCGTTTGGGGCGCTGCCGTCTGCTTCAGCTCCCTTCCCGTTGTAGCCGCGCATGAGCCTCAGGAAATTCTCTAGCATTTGCGGTGCGATGGGCCTGGACGTGTCCGTGCCGCGCATGAGCGCGTGCTCGAGGTCGGCCATGTCGCGCTCGTCGGCGGTGACGGTCATGGTGCGCCGGTTGCGCTTGGAGCGGCTGAACGTGACCTGCTTGCGCGGGGGCTCCCCCTTGCCTGGGACGAGCCGCCTGGCGAGGCGGGCGAGCGCCTTGTAGTTGCCCGTCGCGTCAAGGAGCAAGAGGCGGAGTTTGGTGCGCGTGCGATTCGACTTGATCTTCTTGATCCGCCGCTCGATGAGCGCCAGCTGGTCGAGCGAGAAACCCTTCCGCTGCGCCTTCTCGCGCGCGAGACGCTGCTTCTGCTGAGAGGTCGTCGGCCCGAAATAAACCTCGTGGAGTCCGTCCCACGCGTTGACGCGGTTCGGGTCTATTCCCGCGTCGAGTGCTGCTTCTTTATCGAAGTCGGCCAGGACGTCTATCGCCGCCTCCGACATTGCTTGTATGAGAGTTCTAAATGAGTTCATGCTCTGAACGCTAGCGTCTCTCCGTACCCCGGTAAAGGGATAAATGTGCACTATAATGCGCATTTTTGAGGGAACCTGGCGGGCCGCGGTGGTGCCGGAGTGGCGCGTGCTGAGCCCCGCTTCCCTGCGTGGCTGGTGGGGCGACGGCCGCGCGCTCGGTGGCCACGGTTAGCGCGGCAGCCACGGTTACGGCCGTAACCGCAGTCGCAGTCGCAGCCGCACGCAATCATGGCGGGCGGGCACAGCTGGCTGTGCTTCCCAAGGCCACCCGCCGAACCAGACGCAGCTAGCGGAACCGGTAGAACTGCGCGCTCATTGCCGGCATGTGGAACGAAGCAGACTGCTCGAAGCTGTCCCAGGGCTGGGGGGAGGTGGAGACGGCGTCGGCAAGCGGATTGCCTGCGCCGCTGTAGCGCGCGTCGTCGGTGTTGAGAATGAGCTCCCACTCGCCGGCCCGCGGAAGGCCGAGGCGGTAGTCGGGCTGGGACGCGCCGGACAGGTTGATCACGGCGAGGACGGGAGTGCCGTCGGCGCCCCAGCGGATGTAGGCGAGGATATTGTGCTGCGAATCGTCGCCCTTGATCCACTGGAAGCCCATCGGCGTGTTGTCCTGGCTGTACAGGGCAGGAGTATCGCGGTACAGGTGGTTCAGGTCGCGGACGAGGGTGCGGATGCCGTGGTGGTATTCGCTGTCCCAGCCCTCGAGGTCGTCCCAGTTGACGGAGCCTGCCTCGGCCCACTCGGTGGTCTGGCCGAACTCGCATCCCATGAACATGAGCTGCTTGCCCGGGTGGGAGAACATGTACGCGAACAGGTTGCGCACGCCAGCGGCCTTTTTCCAGGCATCGCCGGGCATGCGCTCCCACAGCGAACCCTTGCCGTGGACGACTTCGTCGTGGCTGAACGGCAGGACGTAGCGCTCGGAGAAGGCGTACACGAGGGAGAACGTGATCTCGTGGTGGTGGTAGGAGCGGTGGATGGGGTCGAGGGAGAAGTACTCGAGGGTGTCATTCATCCAGCCCATGTTCCACTTCAGGGAGAACCCTAGGCCGTCGGCGGAGGTCTGGGCGGTCACGCCCGGCCAGGCGGTGGATTCTTCGGCGATGGTGAGCACGCCCGGGTGGGTGCGGTGCACGGTGCCGTTGACTTCCTGGAGGAATTGGACGGCGTCGAGGTTCTCGCGGCCGCCGAATTGGTTCGGCAGCCATTCGCCGGGGTTGCGGGAGTAGTCGAGGTAGAGCATGGAGGCGACGGCGTCGACGCGGATGCCGTCGAGGTGGTATTCCTCGAACCAGTAGAGGGCGTTGGCGACGAGGAAGTTGCGAACCTCGTTGCGGCCGAAGTCGAAGACGTAGGTGCCCCAGTCCTTTTGTTCGCCGCGGCGCCAGTCGGGGTGCTCGTAGAGGGGGGTGCCGTCGAAACGCGCGAGCGCCCATTCGTCTTTGGGGAAGTGCGCGGGAACCCAGTCGACGATCACGCCGATGCCAGCGCCGTGCAGCTTATCGACGAGATACTTGAAGTCCTCCGGCGACCCCCACCTTGCTGTCGGGGAGTAGTACCCGGAGACTTGGTAGCCCCAGGAGCCGCCGAAGGGGTGCTCGGCGACGGGCAGGAATTCGACGTGCGTGTAGCCGTTGTCGACGAGGTAGGGGACGAGCTCGCGGGCGAGTTCGCGGTAGCCGTAGCCGACGCGCCAGGAGCCGATGTGGACTTCGTAGACGCTCATGGGGGTGTTGGTCGCGTCGTTACCCGGACGGGCGGCCATCCACTCGTGGTCGGTCCACGCGTACTCGTCGATGTCGGCGACCACGGAGACGGTCTCAGGCGGAGTCTTTGTTTGCTTCGCCATCGGGTCCGCCTTATCGACGGCCCGTCCGTCCGCCCCCTGCACCGTGAACTTGTATTCGGCGCCCGGCTTGATGCCCGGGATGAAGATCTCCCAGATGCCGGTCGAGCCGAGGGTGCGCATCGGGTACTGGTTCGGGTTCCAGTTGCAGAACTCGCCGATGACCGCGACGCCCTGCGCGTTCGGTGCCCACAACGCGAACGAGGTGCCCTGGACTTCGCCCATGGAGGTGTTGTAGGTGTGCTGGTTCGCGCCGAGGACCTCCCACAGGCGCTCGTGGCGTCCTTCACCGATGAGGTGCAGGTCGAAGGAACTCAAGGTGGGCAGGAAGTGGTACGGGTCCGCGATGATGACGGGCGCGGCGTCCGGGTAGGTGACCTGGAAGCGGTAGTCGGGGGCGAGTTCGTCCTCGAGGGGCAGCACCCAGATGTCATCGCCGATCGGCGTCATGGGCAGGCCCTGGTTGTGGATGAGCACCTCCACATGCGTCGCGCCGAGCAGACGGGCGCGGATCACAGAACCCTTCGATGTCGCGTGCCACCCGTAGAAGTCGTGCGGTGCGTGGTGCTTGCATTCGAGGAGTCGGCGCCGATCCTCGTCGGGGATGTGGTGCGCCGGTTCCAGCTGGGCGGGGGTGTCGTCGTAGCCGGAGGTCATGATGTGTCTTGCGGTCCTTTGAACTGGTCGGTGTGTGTGGGGATGTAGGTGGTGCGCAGTGCCGCAGTGCCGCGGTGCCGGGCGGACGCCCGTTCCCAGCCTTATCCTACGGGCGATAATCCTCGTCGGGGATGTGGCGGAAGGCGAGGCGGGTGCGGGCGGGTTCGTCGATAAGCGGCAAGCGGAAGATGTGCGCGACGTTTTCCACGGGGCTCAAGCGCACGTAATTGCGCATCGTCCATTCGTAGCTGGCGCCGGTGACCTCGTCGTCGACGGTGAATGCCGCGCCGGGCGCGAGGCCGAGATCATCCATGTTGAGTGTGACGGTGGCTTCCTGCGTGTACGTCGGGTCGAGGTTGACCACGACGAGCACGCTGTCGCCGGTGGCCGCGTCGAACTTCGAGAAAACGAGGATGTTGTCGTTGTCCGCGTCGTGGAAGTGCAGGTTTCGCAGCTGCTGGAATGCGGGGTGCTCGCGGCGGATGGTGTTGAGCATCGTGATGTACGGCTCGAGCGAATCGCCGCGATCGCGCGCGGCCTCGAAATCGCGGGGGCGAAGCTCGTACTTCTCGGAGTTGAGGTACTCCTCGCTGCCGGGGGCGACGGGCTCGTGCTCGTAGAGCTCGAAGCCGGAGTACATGCCCCACAGCGGGCTGAGCGTGGCCGCGAGTGTGGCGCGGATGGCGAAGGCCGCTCGGTTCCCCGTCTGGATGAACGCGTGGAGGATGTCCGGCGTGTTCACCCAGAACGACGGCCGCGAGATGTCCGCGAACCGCACGCAGTCCTGGGCAAAGCCAGTGATCTCCTTCTTCGTGGTCTTCCACGGGAAATAGGTGTAGGACTGCGAGAACCCGGCCTTGCCCAGGCCGAGCAGGCGCGGCGGGCGGGTGAAGGCCTCGGCGAGAAAGATCACGTCGGGGTGCGTCTCGTGGACCTTGGCGATGATCCAGTGCCAGAAATCCACCGGCTTCGTGTGCGGGTTGTCGACGCGGAAGGTCGTGATGCCGAGTTCCACCCACACCATGAGTGCGCGGTAGATCTCCTCGTAGATGCCGTCGGTGTCGTTGTCGAAGTTGATGGGGTAGATGTCCTGGTATTTCTTCGGCGGGTTCTCGGCGTACGCGATGGTGCCGTCGGCGAGCACCGTGAAGAACTCCGGGTGCGTTTTCGCCCATGGGTGGTCCGGCGCGGCCTGGAGAGCGAAGTCGAGGGCGACCTCGAGGCCGAGCTCTTCCGCGCGGGCCAGGAGTTTGCGCAGGTCCTTTTCTGTGCCCAGCTCGGGGTGGATGGCATCGTGGCCGCCGTCTGTCGAGCCGATGGCCCACGGGGAGCCGACATCGCCGTCTTCGGCGACGAGCGTGTTGTTCGGCCCCTTGCGGTTGATGTGCCCGATCGGGTGGATGGGCGGGAAGTAAACGGTGTCGAAGCCCATCGCGGCGACGCGCGGCAGGGCCTCCATGGTGGTTTTGAACGTGCCGTGGACGGGGTGCCCCTCGGCGTCCCAGCCGCCGGTGGAGCGCGGGAAGAGCTCGTACCAGGAGCTGAACAGGGCCTTTTTGCGTTCGACGAGGATCTGGCAGGTCGGGCCTTGCGTGACGAGGTCGCGGACAGGGCGACCGGAGAGAACCTCGGCCACCTGGTCCGACAGCGCCGGCTCCAGGCGTTCGCGCAGCGGGGCATCCGACTCGAGGGCGCTGGCGGCTTCGCGCAGGACATCGCTGCCGGCTGCGTGCGCGCCCGCCTCGGAGGCGGCACGGCGAAGCAGCTCGGCGCCGTGGGTGAGATCGTTGACCATCTCGGCGGCGGATTGGCCGGCGGCGGACTTCTTGGTCACGGCGTTGCGCCACGTGGACACCGGGTCGGACCACGCCTCGACGCGGAAGGTCCACAGGCCGGGCTCGTCTGGGGCGAACAGGGCGTGGCAGTAGTCGGGGCGGTGCTGCTCGGCGGTCATGGGGACGGTGTATTCGCGGCCCTCTGGGTCGGTGACCACCACGGTGGCGGCGATCGCGTCGTGGCCCTCGCGCCACACCAGGGCGGAGATCGGGACGACTTCGCCGACAACCGCCTTCGTGGGCAGGGCACCGTCGGCGGTGCGGGGGCGGACATCGTCGATTCCAAGTCGGCCGATCACAGGGCTCACGTCGATTCACCTCGTCGAATGGAAGGGAGAATTGAATTGAAGGAGAACGCGGGCGGTAGGCAGCACAGGCCAGCGCACCGCACATGCCCCCAGAGTAGCGAAGTTGCGCGTCAGTGAGCCGTCGCGAAGCAAAATGCGCCACAATGGGAAGCGTGAGTGACGTGAATGCCGAAATTGAACCGACTAACCCCGACCTTCTGCTGGATTTCCGTGGCGTGGAATTCCGTCGCGGCGGAAACACGCTGGTGGGCCCCATCGATTGGCAGGTGGAGCTGGACGAGCGTTGGGTCGTCATCGGCCCGAACGGCGCCGGCAAGACGTCGCTGATCCGGATGGCGGCGGCGCAGGAATTCCCGTCGGCGGGCACAGCGTTCGTGCTGGGCGAGCAGATTGGCAAGACCGACATGCGCGACCTGCGCGCGATGATCGGCATGACGACCTCGGAGCTGGGCAACCGGGTGCCCGTCGACGAGCGCGTGGAAGACCTCGTGCTCTCCGGCGGCTACGCGGTGGTGGGCCGCTGGCGCGAGGAATACGAAGAGCAGGACTACGAGCAGGTCCACGACGCGCTGGACCAGGTGGGCGCGTTCCACTTGCTCGGCCGGCGCTGGGGAACGCTGTCGGACGGCGAGAAGAAGCGCGTGCTCATTGCCCGCGCGATCATGGTCAATCCGGAGCTGCTCATCATGGACGAGCCCGGCGCGGGACTCGACCTGGGCGGCCGCGAGGACCTCGTCGCGTACCTGGGCGACCTCGCGCTCGACCCGGACGCGCCGGCGATCGTGATGATCACGCACCATGTCGAGGAGATCCCGTTCGGTTTCACCCACGCACTGCTGCTCGACGAGGGAGACGTCGTCGCGCAGGGCCTCATCGACGACGTGCTCACCTGCGAGAATTTGACGAAAGCGTACCACCAGCCGATCAAGCTCACGAAGGAAGACGACCGTTTCTTCGCGAGGAGGGAGCGGCGGGGCGGGGCGCACCGTCGATAAGCGAGCGGAAGGTTTCTCATGCCCACGCGCGACGAACAGGACATGCTGGGGATCAACTACGGGCGCCTGGCCGCGACCGTGATCCTCGTGCGCGACGGTGCGGCAGGCCTCGAGGTGTGGATGCAGGAACGCGTCCTCACGATGCGCAATTACCCGGGAATGACCGTGTTCCCGGGCGGCGGGGTGGATATCCGCGATTTCCCGCCGACGCGCGAGGACGCGAAGGAGCTGTGGTCGGGCCGTTCCGCGTCGGATCTGGCGAAGCAGCTCGACGTCAAGCCGCGCCAGGCGCACGCGCTGATGTTCGCCGCCGTGCGCGAGCTCTTCGAGGAGACAGGCACGCTTTTGCTTGTCGACGACACCGGCGCCCTCCTCCGCGACGCCCGCCCCTTCCACCGCGAGCGTAGGCGGCTGGAAAGCCACGAGCTGTCGCTGACGGAGCTGCTCGGAGAAACCGGCCTCGATGTCGACGCGACCCTGCTCAAGCCGTCCGGCCGCTGGGTGGGCAAATCAGAGAAGGGGCAGTGGTTCGACACGTTCACGTTTGTCGCGGAATTGCCCGCCGGCCAGGCGCCCGATGTCACGACCGGCGAGGCCAGTGACGCGAACTGGTTCCCGCCGAGCTTGCTGATCGACGGCTGGCGCGAAGGCCTCGTCCGCTTCGCCCCCTCCACGTGGGCGCAGGTGTACGACATGGTTGAGTTCGACTCTGTCGCCGAGGTCATGTCGCATGTGAAAGGCCTGGAAATCGAAGCTATTGTCGGCGACCCCGTGGATATCGAGCGCTACTCCGAGCTTTTCGACCGCCAGCCCGTCAACCGGATGGGAAAGAAATTTGAGCTTTAGCCCCGAGGAAGTCCGGTTCCTCGCCGCCCGCCGCGACGAGATCGCCCGTGTTGCCGCCTCCGGGGAGGTGGAGCTGACCAAGAAATCCGCCATCGCCGACCGCACTGCGCTGTCGAAGGTGTTCGGCGACAACGCCCGCGCGGTGATGGAGTTGCTGCAGGCCCGGCAGACGCTGGCCCCGAAACTGGCTGCCCCCGCCTCTTCCGCAGTTGCGTCTGCGTCCGCCGGGACCGAATTCGAAAACCCCAGTTCGTTGTGGCTGGCAGACAGCGATTCAGCCCAGCAGGCCACCCCGCTCGCGGTGTCGCAGGTGCGCGCCGGGCGCATCGCAGAGGCGGGGGCGTCGCTGGTGCACGACGTGACGTGCTCGATCGGAACGGAAGCACCGGCGGTCACGGCGGCGGGGCTGGACTGGCTCGGCTCGGACCTCGACTATTCGCGGCTGCTGATGGCCCGGGAGAACGTGAGTGCCTGCGGCGCTGCACATGCGGGTGCCGGCGGTGCCGGCGGCGCTGCGGCTGGCCGTGCGTGGGTCGCGCAGGCCGACGCACTCGTGCCGGTCACTACGCCGGCGAGCAGTCCCGGGCACCGAATCCGGGCGTGCTCGGGCACAGGCTCGCGTCCGGGCCGGGTGATCGTGGCGGACCCCGCGCGCCGGGCGGACGGCCGCCGCATCACGGTCCCGGCCAAGCTCGTCCCGCCGCTGCCGGACCTCATCGCGGCGTACCCGGGGACAGCCATGGCGGTGAAATGCGCACCGGGGATCGACTACTCGGACTGGCACGGCCTGGTCAGCGTGGTCAGCGTGAACGGGGGAGTGAAAGAGGTGTGCCTGTACACGCCAGACCTCGCCGACCCGGGGCACACGCGGGAAGCAGTGGTCATCCGGGAGGGCTTCACGGAGAGGGTGCGTGACGGAGGGGAAGGGGTGGACGTCGATAAGCCCAAAAGCTTCATCGTCGAGCCGGACGGCGCCGTGATCCGCGCGGGGATCGTCCAGCAGTGGGCCGCGCGCCACGATCTGTCGATGCTGGACCCGCACATCGCGTTCCTCACGGGCGAGCGGGTGCCCGACGGGTACTCCGGATTTCCATTCATCGAGGCCGTCCCCTTGAAGAAGCTGCGCCCTGCGCTGCAGGCGCACGGCGCGGGATCGCTGGAGATCCTCGTGCGCGGCGTCGACGTCGACCCTGACCAGCTGCGCGGCAAGCTGAAGCTCAAGGGCGACCGGCCGATGGCTGTCGCAATCGCGCGGATCGGGGACCACGCGACAGCGTTCATTTGCGATGCGCGCGTGCGCTAGGCTCGTGAGAGCGAAACTGACAGATGGAAGGTGAAAATTCATGCCCACCATTGCTGTGCTGGTGAAAAACGTCCCGGACACGTGGTCGACGAAGTCGCTCGAGGCGGACAACACGCTCGACCGCGCGAACGCCGATAACGTCATTGACGAGATCAACGAGTACGCCGTCGAGGCGGCGCTGCGTCTGCGCGACGCGGGCGATTACCGCGTCGTCGCCGTCACGATGGGCCCCGAGGGGTGCGGGGAAGCGCTGCGCAAGGCACTCGCGATGGGCGCGGACGACGCTATTTCGCTTATCGACGACACCCTTGCCGGCTCCGACGCCATCTCCACCGCGTGGGCCCTTCACAACGTCCTGAACACTATCGATGACCTGGCGCTGGTGGTGGCGGGCAACCAGTCGTCTGACGGCGGCACGGGCACTCTTGCTGGGCTGCTCGCTGAGTACCGCCAGGTCCCGGCTGTGACGCAGGCGCACAACCTGCGCATCGATGGCGGCGAGATTCTGGCCACCCGCGAGGACGAGCGTGGCACGTGGGAGCTCGCGGCGCCGCTGCCGGCTGTTGTGGCCGTGACCGAACAGTCCGACAAGCCGCGCTTCCCGAATTTCAAGGGCATGAAGGCTGCGAAGAAGCACGAGATCACGCGGCTCACCATCGCCGATATCGGTGTCGACGCCGGCCAGGTCGGCTTGGGCAATTCGGCGACGAACGTCACCAGCTCCTCCGAGGTCCCGCCGCGCGCCGCCGGCGAGCTGCTCGAAGGTCCGGCCGACGACGTCGCCGCCCAGGTCGTCGAGCAGCTGGCCGCCCGAAACCTTCTCAACAACTAAGGAGCCGATTACTGATGCACGTATATGTACTGGCAGAGCACACCGGCTCTGAACTGAGCCCGATCACCGGCGAGCTGATCACCGCGGCACGGGGGCTGGGGGTGGTGTCGGCGGTGGTCGTCGGCAAGCCTGGCGATGCTGAAGCTCTTGCACCGCAGCTCGCGTCGCTGGGTGCTGCCCAGGTCATCGACGCGTCCGCCGAGGATTACGGCGAGCGCCTCATTCTTCCCGAGGTCGACGCGCTGCAGGCGCTGGGGGCTGCGAACCCGGCCCCGATCGTCATCGCCGCAACCGTGACCGGCAACGAGATCGCGGGCCGCCTCGCCGCGCGCCTGGGTTCGGGTGTGCTCACGAATGTCGTAGGCATCGAGGACAACCGCGCCGCCCACCACGAGATCTTCGGCGGCAGCTACACCACCACCGCGATCGCGGGCGGTGAGTGCCCGATCTACACCCTGCGCCCCGGCTCCGTGAAGGCCGAGCCGCAGGAAGCCGCGGGCGAGCTCGCTCCCATGCCGCTGCCCGCTGCCACCGAGCGCGACGTGCGCGTCGCGTCGTTCACCCCGAAGGTGCGCGCCGACCGCCCCGAGCTCACCCAGGCCGCCACGGTCGTCTCCGGCGGCCGCGGCGTCGGGTCCGAGGACGGCTACAAGGAGTACGTGGAGCAGCTTGCCGACGTCCTGGACGCCGCCACCGGCTCCACCCGCGACATCGTCGACCTGGGTTGGGCTGAGCCCGAGACCCAGGTCGGTCAGACCGGCGCGACCGTGTCTCCGGACTTGTACATCGCGCTCGGCATCTCCGGTGCGATCCAGCACACCTCGGGCATGCAGACGTCCGGCACCATCGTCGCTGTCAACCAGGACCGCGACGAGCCGATCTTCTCCATCGCCGACATCGGTGTTGTCGCCGACATCGAAGAATTCGTGCCCGAGCTGATCAAGGCACTCAAGAACCGGTGACGGTAAGCGCGCCCCGCTATTTCGACCACGCGGCGACCACTCCAATGCGGCAGGTCGCCGTCGACACGTGGGCCGAGCATGCGCACCTGCTCAACCCCGGCGGGCAATACGCGTCTGGCCGTGCAGCGAATGCGGTGCTGGCCCAGGCGCGCGAGACCGTCGCGGAGATCCTCGGGGCTGATCCCGTCGAGGTGATCTTCACGGCCTCCGGCACAGAGGCGGACAATGTGGCGCTCCGGGGTTTTGCGGGTGAGCCGGGCGCGCGCGTTATCTCGACACCGATTGAGCACCCTGCGGTGCGCGAGACCGTCGCTAACCTGGGGAAGCGCGGTGCCACGGTCGCAATGCTGCCTGTCGGTGAAGACGGTGTCGTGGACATCACGGACGAGCTCGACGAGCCGGCGTCTGTGATGACGTGCATGTGGGCGAATAACGAGACCGGAGCGATCCAGCCGGTCGCCGAAATCGTCGCGCGGGCGAATGGTGTGGGCACGCCTGTTCACGTCGACGCGGTGCAGGTTGTCGGCCACCTCCCGGTGGATTTCCACGCGCTCGGCGCGACGACGCTCGCCGCCTCCGCCCACAAATTCGGCGGGCCGCGCGGGGCGGGAATCCTGCTCGCGAAGCGGTCGCCGGTGCCGACGCCCGTGTTGACGGGCGGGGGACAACAGCGAGGGATCCGGCCGGGCACAGTCGACGTCGCAACGGCAGCGGCGACGGCGGCAGCGCTGAAAGAAGCGGCCGGCGAGATGGACGCGGAAGCGGCGCGGCTCACACAGCTTCGCGACGAGCTCGTCGACGGCATTCTCTCCACCATCCCCGACACCCGCGCGACGGTGCTCGGCAGGGAAGGCGTGGACGTCCTCCCGGGGCATGCGCACCTGCTGTTCCCGGGGGCGAACGGCGACGCGATGATCATGCTGCTCGACAGCTTTGGCATCGAGGCGTCGACGGGGTCAGCGTGCAATAACGGCGTCAACCAGCGCAGCCACGTTCTCGAGGCGATGGGTCTGCCGGACGATCATGTGGACGGCGCGCTCCGATTCACATTGGGACGGACGACGACGGATGAGGACGTGCAGTTCCTCCTCGGCAGGCTGCCGGAGGTGATTGGGAAGGCGCGGGACGTCGCAAAGCTGTAGGCGTGTCGGGTGTGGCGCGTGTGACTAATGTGAGTTACGGTGCGTACCATGATTCGATCTTTGCGCCCTGCTGCTCTTTTCGCGTCCGCGGCCATCGCCTTCGGCGGCATCATGGCTGCCGGAACAGTCAACGCCGATAGCCGTGCCGACTGGGTCAACGGCGTCGACGTCTCCCACCACCAGGACACCGGCGGCAACGCCATCGAGTGGAATTCGGTGCGCGACGACAACCACCGCTTCGCCATCATCAAGGCGACCGAAGGCACCGACTACACCGACGACGCGTACGCCAAGTTCGCGCAAGGCGCACTCGATGCCGGCATGACCGTCGGCGCGTACCACTACGCGCGCCCGGGCAACGACCCGGTGGCGCAGGCCGACAACTTCGCCAACGTGCTCAACACCGGCCCGGCGACGACCCTGCCGCCGGTGCTCGACCTCGAGGTCGACGAGGGCCTGAGCCCGGAGGAACTTCGTGACTGGACCCGCACCTTCCTCACCGAACTGGAGAACAAGACCGGCCGCCGCCCGATGGTCTACACCTACCGCTACTTCTGGCTCGAGCAGATGGGCAACACCGGCGAGTTCGCCGACTACCCGCTGTGGCTCGCCGCGTACCAGAACAAGGCGCCGGGGCCGGTCGGCGGCTGGGACACAGTCGATATCTGGCAGCGCTCGGAGTCGGGCCGTGTCGCGGGCATCAACACCCCGGTCGATTTGAACCTGTTCAACGGCAACCAGGGCCAGTGGGGCCGCTTCGTCGCCGGCGACCACAACGCGACCGGCGGCCTGCTCGAGCAGTTCCAGGACAACGAGATCGAATCCGGCATCTCCGATTCGCTCGCGGTTCTCGAACAGTCGAACTCGGCGCTCGCCGCCGCGATCCTCGGCCTCGCGTCCGGCCTGCTCGCCCCGGAGCAGGTTGAAAGCGCCGCCCAGACCTTCGGCTTCGACGCGGGCGACGCGCACAACATCGCGGACACCGCACGCACTCAGGTGGAAAACGGCACACTGCCTATCGACGACCTCAACAACATGATGGTCGGCGACGACTACTCCGTCGGTGACCTGCTCATCTTGCTGGACAACGCCGGTAAGCAAGGCGGAGACGCCGAGGCTGGCGCAGGCTCCAGCGAATAGGAGTTACGAGTCCTGCTGGTCTGGCTCGTCCTCGCGGGGCGAGGCGGAGGCGGCCATATCACGGGCCCATGCATCGCCCTTGAAATGCGCGGGCACTCCGCCCCCTAGCAACCTCCGGGTCAGCTGGGGGGTGTCGCGTATTTCGGCCCGGGAGCCGAGCAGGATTATGTTGCCGTAGCGGCGCCCCTTGAGCATTGGCGGATCAGCGATCACCGCCAGGTGAGGGAAGACTTCCGCCATGCCGGCGAGCTCCTCGCGGGCCTCCTTCAAATCGCCGCGGGAGCCGCAGTTGGCGACGTACAGGCCGTCTGACGAGAGGGAATGAAGGCAGGAGCGGTAGAAGGGGAGCGTCGTCAAGCTGCGCGGCGTTATCGCTGACTCGAAGACGTCGCGGATGATCACATCGCGCGAGGCCTCCACGAAGCCGTCGGTGACCTCGCGCGCGTCGCCCACGCGGATCTTGACCAGCGGCGAGCGCGGGATGTCGAATTTCTCGCGCGCGAGCTGCGCCAAGTCCATATCCCACTCGACGACCGTGTTGCGTGAATGCGGCCAGACGTGCGCGAAATAGCGCGGCAGCGAGCATCCTGCGCCCCCGAGATGCGTCAGGCGGGGCTTCTCCCACGAACGCGTTTCTTCGACCGCCGCCGCGATCCAGCGCATGTACTCGAAGTCGAGCCGCTCCGGCTCTCCCGGCACAATGTGCGAGCTGGGCACGCCGTTGACAAGTAGGAGCATCGACCCGTCCGGCTCGTGGATGATCTCCGCGATGCCGGTGTCGATCTCGTAGAGCTCGTTTTCGTCCTGTTTTCGTGACACGAGCATGCAGGGTACACTCACGCCACGTGCGAGTACTGGCAGCAATGAGTGGTGGCGTCGATTCCTCCGTGGCGGCGGCGCGGCTTGTCGACGCCGGGCACGACGTCGTCGGCGTCCACCTCGCCCTGAGCAAGGACGCGCAGCAGACCCGCGAATCCGCGCGAGGCTGCTGCTCGCTCGAGGATTCCGCCGACGCGCGCCGCGTGTGTGACAAGCTGGGCATCCCGTTCTACGTGTGGGATTTTTCCGACCGCTTCAAAGAAGACGTCATCGACGATTTCGTCGACAGCTATGCGCGCGGCGAGACCCCCAATCCGTGCTTGCGCTGCAACGAGAAGATCAAGTTCGCAGCCTTGCTCGAGCGGGCGGTCACGCTCGGCTTCGACGCGATCGCGACAGGGCACTACGCGCTTATCGACGACGCCGGCAACCTCCGCCGCAGCACTGACGCGCAGAAAGATCAGTCCTATGTCCTCGGTGTGATGACCCGCGACGAGCTGGACCGCTGCATTTTCCCGGTCGGCGACACCGAAAAGCCGCAGATCCGCGAGGAAGCCGCGGCGCATGGTTTCTCCACTGCCTCCAAGCCGGACTCTTACGACATTTGCTTCATCCCGGACGGCAACACCCAAGCGTTCCTGGGCACGTCGATCGGCATGCGTCCCGGCATGATCGTCGACCAAGACGGCGAGGAGCTCAAGGAGCACGACGGCGCGTTCCAGTACACCATTGGGCAGCGCAAGGGCTTGAATATCCGCGTTCCCGCCGCCGATGGCCAGCCGCGCTATGTCACCGACATCGACGCCGCGACCGGCACCGTGACCGTCGGCCCGCGGGCTGCCCTCGACGTGACCACGATTTACGCTGACCGTCTCAAGGTCCTGCACTCCGCGATGTCCGAAACCTCCGAGAGCGGAAAGCCCCTCTCCGCTCTCGTGCAGATCCGCGCCCACGGCGGCGTCGTCCCGTGCCGCGCCCACGTTGACCTGGATGCCGACACCATGACTTTGGCTCTCACCGAACCGCTCTCCGGCGTCGCCCGCGGCCAGGCTGCCGTTCTCTACCTGCCGGACCCGGATGGGCAGGGCGATATCGTGCTGGGCTCCGGCACGATCTGCGGGACGGAGTCTGCTAGTTAGTGAAAGGCAGTCACGGAGGAGTCGAGGCCCTAAGCGCTCAAAACGCAGCTCGCGATGAGCCGGTCGATTGCCCGGATATCGATTCCCTTGGAGAGATTGATTTTGATGTGACCAGCTTTGGTCCACATTTCTAATTCGGCATTCCAGTCGAGCATCTTTCCTGCATTTTCAGTCGACCACATTGTTACGTTCTTGAAGGGGATGGAGTACATCTCGACTTTCTTGCCCGACAGGCCTTGTGAATCTCTCACAATAAGCCGTTTGTTTGTGAAGATTGCCGAGTCACGTACTGTTTTGAACGCCTGAAGTGGTTGCTCGCCAGGGGCCATCAACTCATGTACATCGTTCGGAATCGGGCAGGGAGAAATGAATGTCCACCCGGAGAATTGTTCAAGTGCCATGGGGAGCATATTAACCGGGCACCGTAATCTATAGAATTTTTCGTGTGAATATGTCTCCGGTTTCGCGCCCCGAAATGACAGCCTTCGGTCTCGGCCCGCTGCCCGGCACTGATCTGGTTCACGCCGCGGATGTGGTGCTGTCGGAGACCCCGACGCCTCACATCCCTCAGTTGCCCGCGCGCGGGGTCGGCTCTGATGCGGTCGGCCGCACTGCCGCGATATTGCCCCTGAGCCTCGATATCGGCCCCCGCTCGTGGCGGGTCACGCGCCGCCCGCAAATCGCCACCATGCGTGCCCGGGACCAATTTGAGCGCGACCTCGATCTGCTGGAGGAACTCTGGGCTGGCAAACTCGCGGCGGATGGAGCGATCAAGGTGCAGCTCGTCGGGCCGTGGACTCTCGCTACCCAGATCGAGATGGCTCACGGCCACCAGATGATCACCGATCGCGGCGCGACGCGGGATATCGCCGAAGCGCTGCTGCATGGGGTGGGGGAGCATAGGAGGGACGTCGAAAAGCGGTTCGGTGTGCGTACGCTGCTGCAACTTGACGAGCCGATGCTCGGGCGCGTCCGACGCGGTGCGGTCACAGGCGCGACCAACTATGAGGAGATTCCTGCGGTGCCGGACGAGCGCGTGATGGATGTGCTCGGGCAATTCGGCGAGTACCTGCTGCACGCCCCGGAGCCGCTGTATGGGGCGGACTGGTTCACCGTCGACCTTGCAGGCGATGTAGACCTCGACGGGTTGGCCGGCGCGCTGGACCGCGGCGCGCGGATCGCGGTGCCCGTGATGGAGCCGCGCGAGGTGTTCCGTATCTTCGACCGCCTGCAGATCGACCCGGCGTTGAGCCCGATCGACGTGTACGCGGAGCCGGGGCCGACGCTGCATGCGACCGCCGCGAACTACCGCGCGGCCACCGAGATGGCGGAAGCAGTCGCGATGGCGGACTAGGTCGTCATCCAAAAGTATTAAAATGGAGGCGTGCGCGATGGCGAGCTGAAGGGGGAGACTAAGGAGCGGCATCTGGGGCTGTCTTTCGGCGCGGCAGTGGGACTCGCGATCTGCTTCGGCCTGCTTTTCGACGAGGTCGTGCCGGCCTCGCCAATTTCGTCGAACGCGAATATCCGCTGTAGCCGGCGCGTAGTCGGCTAGCTGATCATCGGCCAGCTGGTCGAGATGCCGGAGGTGTCGCGGCCGCGGGACTCGCAGTATTTGCGGAAGTCGGTCTGGATCTCGAAATGCTTGACGGCCTGGAATACCATGAGTTCGTCGAACTCCTTAGCGGACAGCTCCGGCCAGACTTTGTTGACCTGCTTCCACGCGATGCGCGCGGCGGCCATGGCGTCGGACGTCGCCTCGTGGGCGTTTTCGAGGGGGACGCCGTAGAAATCAGACAGGGCACCAAGGTTGCGCTTGCCGCCCTTGCGGTAGCGGTCCATGGCGCGGTCGATGAGCAGCGGGTCGTACACCGGCCCGGTCACGGTGAAGTCGCCCGTGAGCGCGCGCAGCACCGTCAGGTCGTACGGTGCGTTGAAGACGATCAAGGTGAAGCCATCGTCCCACGCCTGCTTGATGGTCTCGACGGTCTCGCGCAGGACGTCGTCATGCGGGCGCCCCTCGGCGCGCGCCTTTTCCGTGGAGATGCCGTGGATCGCGGCTGCTTGCTCTGGGATCTCGACGCCGGGGTCGGCGAGGTGCTCAGTGGCGGTGACATCGCGGCCGTCGATACGCACGAGCGCCGAGGTCACGATGCGCGCCTTCCGCGGGTTCGCCGACGTCGTCTCCAGGTCGAACGAGAGCATCCGCGAGGCGTCGAAAGTAGGCATGCGCTTCATTCTAATGAGCGGGCCGACGCCTTTTGCGCAATGTGCTTGACCTTGTCCCGACGGCAACGTTCACACTGTGCGCATGGGTGATTACACGATCGGAGAGGCCGCTGCGATGCTCGGCGTGACCACGAAAGCGTTGCGGCATTGGGAGACGCTCGGACTGCTCGAACCGGAGCGGACCTCGACGCGCTACCGCATGTACAGCGACGCCGATATCGAGCGCGGGGCGGCGGTCGCGCTGTACCGCGGCGTGGGCGTCCCGCTCGAGACCATCGCGCAGCTTATCGACGCCCCCTCCCACACCCTCCGTTCCGCCCTCACCCGTCACCGCGCCGAACTGGCGGCGCAGCTCGAAGCTATGGCCGAGCAGCTCGACGCGGTGGACGACTTGATCGAACAGACTGAGAAAGGACACATCGACATGGATGCGATGAAGAAATACCTCGGCGAGAAGATGCCGGAATACCAGGCAGAAGCCGAAGAACGCTGGGGCGACACCGCCGAGTGGGTGCAGTCCCAGGAGAAGCTGGCGCAGATGGGGGAGGACGACTTCGCCCGGTTGCAGCGCGAGCAGGACGCCTTCGCTGCTGACCTCGTCGCCGCGCGCGACGCCGGTGTCGAGGCCGAATCGGAGGAAGCCGAGGCGCTCGTTGCACGCCACCGCGAGATGGTCGGACAGTGGTACGACGTCACCCCGGCCCGCCAGCTCATCCTGGCCCGCATGTACGTCGGGGACGAGCGTTTCCACGAGGCGTACCGGGGGACGCAGGACTACCTGCTGGGGCTCGTCGAGAAGCATGCTGCGGCTCAGGGCGTGGATACGGCCAACCCGCAGTGGTGAAAGACCTCTAAACTTGGGGCCTGTGACTGAGAACAACGCCCCTGCGACCGACGGCACTGTGGACAAGGACCTGCTGCGTAAGTGGACGGACTTGGCCAAGGAGGTCCGGCACCACCGGGACCTGTACTACAACGGCGACCCGGTGATCACCGACGCGGAATTCGACGAGATGTTCCGCGCGCTGCAGAAACTCGAGGAGGAACATCCGGAGCTGGCGGTGCCGGATTCGCCGACCAAAGAAGTGGGCGCACCGACGGAAAATACAGCGTTCGCGGACGTGGAGCACCTCGAGCCGATGACGAGCTTGGATAACGTGTTCTCAGCCGAAGAGCTCGCGGAATGGTTAGCGAAGACGCCGGGGCCGTACCTGACGGAGCTGAAGATCGACGGGCTGTCTATCGACCTCGTGTACGAGAACGGCGCACTCGTGCGTGCCGCGACTCGCGGCGACGGCCGCGTGGGCGAGGACATCACGGCCAACGCGAAGGTCATCGAGGACATCCCGCACGAGCTGACAGGCGACGTACCTGCTCTCGTGGAGGTCCGCGGCGAAGTGTTCATCCGCCCGGAGGACTTCCCGGAGCTCAACGAGCTGCGCCAAAAAGAGGGCGGCAGACCGTTCGCGAACCCGCGCAACACGGCCGCCGGCGGGTTGCGGCAGAAGGACCCGGAGGCCGTGCGCAAGCGCAAGCTGCGCATGATCTGCCACGGCATCGGCGCGCGTGAGGGAGTCGAGTTCGACTCGCAGCACGACGCGTACGAGAAGCTCGCCTCGTGGGGCCTGCCGGTCAGCGAATACACGAAGCGCGCAGAGACCGCCGAAGAGGTCCAGGACGCGGTGAGCTACTGGGCGGACCACCGCCACGACGCCATCCACGAGATGGACGGCGTGGTTATCAAGGTCGACGACATCGCGGAGCAGCGCCAGCTCGGCTTCACCTCGCGTGCGCCACGTTGGGCGATTGCGTACAAGTACCCGCCGGAGGAAGTGACCACGAAGCTGCTGGATATCGAGGTCTCCATCGGGCGCACGGGCCGCGCGACGCCGTATGCGGTCATGGAGCCGGTGTTCGTCTCCGGTTCGACGGTCTCGATGGCCACGCTCCACAACCAGACGGAGGTCAAGCGCAAGGGCGTGCTCATCGGTGACACGGTCGTTGTGCGCAAGGCCGGCGAGATCATCCCGGAGGTGCTGGGCCCCGTCGCGGATCTGCGCGACGGCACCGAGCGCGAATTCGTCTTCCCGAAGGACTGCCCGGCGTGCGGCACGGAGCTCGCACCCGCGAAGGAAGGCGACGCGGACTGGCGTTGCCCGAACACCCGCTCGTGTCCGGCGCAGCTCGGCGCGCGGCTGGAGTACATCGCCTCGCGCGGCGCATTCGACATCGAAGCACTCGGTGAAAAGGGCGCGCACGACCTCATCGCTTCAGGCGTGCTTATCGACGAATCCACCCTTTTCTCGCTGTCCTCCGACGACTTAGAAAAGTCGTCTACGTACACGAGAAAAGACGGGCAGATCAATGCGTCGGGCAAGAAGCTGCTGAATAACTTGCAGGAGCGCAAAGCTACCGACTTGTGGCGGGTGCTCGTCGCGTTGTCCATCCGCCACGTGGGTCCCACCGCAGCCCGCGCGTTGGCTGCGCGCTACACATCCATGGACGCGCTACGCGCAGCCTCAGTGGAGGAACTGGCAGAGACCGACGGTGTGGGCACGATCATCGCAGAGTCCTTCAAGGACTGGTTCGAGGTCGACTGGCACGTGGAGATCGTCGACAAGTGGGCCGCTGCCGGCGTGACCATGGAGGATTCCGCGGAAGACGCGGCACCCCAAACGCTTGAGGGCCTGACCGTCGTGGTCACCGGCACGCTGGAGAACTTCTCCCGCGACAGCGCCAAGGAAGCGATCCTGTCGCGCGGCGGAAAGGCGTCGGGTTCAGTGTCGAAAAAGACCGACTACGTCGTCGTCGGCGAGAATGCCGGTTCCAAGGAACAAAAGGCGCGCGACCTAGGCATCACGATTTTGGACGAGGCCCAGTTCGAGCAGCTTCTGGAAACCGGCGAGGCTTAGCCTGTTTTAGCGAGCAAGCGTGAAGTCTGGATGCCCACAAGGGCAGCGGCCCATGCGGCCAGCAACCACCAGACAAAGACTGGAAGTCCGTCATTCCAGCTCATTGCGCGTGCGACAAGAACGACGATGAGGGCGGAGAAGGCGGCGTCGACAAGCCCGAGCACACGGCTGGTCTTCGGGCGAAACGCTACATAGGTGCCGCAGGCGAGAATGACGACGAGGATAAATAGACTAATCATGCTTAGACTCCCTTCACAAGCTCGACGCCGAGATCGTCGACGGACGCTTCGCTTGAATTAGCGACGAATGCGGCGCGGGGCTTTTCCGAATCTGGGTCCCAGACGAGCATGGTGCTGTACCCGCCCGTGCCGCCGTTGTGGAAGGTGTACGTGGTGCCGTCTTCCTCGAAGTTGGACCAGGCCAGATCTGGGCCGCCGTGTTCGGCTACCCAGTCCACATATTTGGCCATGTCGTGAGGAGTGGAACGGATCGCGCCGGCGGGAGCCCAGCCCATCATGTCCCAGCGTTCGGCTGGGCGGCCTGACAAAGTGAGTCCCCGTGGGTGACCGTTGACGGTGCGTGGTGTGGCGAGAAAGGTCGACTCCATTCCGGCGGGCTTGAGGATGCGTGCGCGCAGCAGGTTCTCGTATGACATATCGTCGTTCACTGCGAGCAGCTGCCCGAGAAGGGCGGCGCCGAAATTCGAGTAGTTTCTTTCACCGCGGTCTTTCAGCTCGGCGGTTCTAGCGATGTCGAAGATGACCTCGTCAGTGTCCTTGCGGTACGGGTTGCCGCCGTCGCGGAAATTCGTGAAGATCGCGCGGCCGAAACCGATGCCCTCCAACCGGGAGAGGCCGGAGGTGTGGTTGAGAAGTTCCTCGATGGTGACATCGGCGACGGGGGTGCCGTCGGCGTCGATAATCTCCTGAACTTGAGTGTCGAGCTGCAGCAAGCCTTCTTCGATCTGCTGGCGTGCGAGCTCTCCATTGAAGGTCTTGGTGAGAGAGCCGATTTCGAATTCGGTGTTCTCGTCGGCGCCCAGGCCGCCGAAGCGGACTTCGCCGCCGTCGTAGATGAATCCGGCAATTTCGTTGTACCCGTTAGGGGCGTGGGTTTCGAGTATCGAGGCGACCTCATCGTCGCCGGTGTGAAAAGTCGCGGAAGCGATGGGGCGGGGGCCGAAATAGAGCAGCAGCGCGAGCGTCGCCAGGGCGGCGACGACACCTACCGCGGTGCGGAGAATATTCTGCTGGCGCATTAATGGTCCTCTCCAGAAGCGATGATGGTCAACAGGGGAATGACACGGGAAGGTCGGATTTCGTATCGGCCGTCGAGTTTGCTGATCCACCCTGCGTCGTGCAGTGCGCCGATGTGGTGGTAACCGGTGCCGGTGGAACTGACGACAGATTCTTCGACCAGCTCCGCCACCGTTGTAGGCGCGGACAGGAGCCGACGCAGGATCGCCGCGCGCACGGGGTGGGCGATCGCGGCGATGCGGTCGATGTACTCGTCCCACTCACGGCCGGCGAGGAACTCGGTGCTGCGCTCCCACTGGTACGCATACTCGCGGCCGCCGAGCGTCACAGCACCACCGAACGCGACGGAGCCCTGGTCCGTGCCGGACTGGAAAGAGTTCGCGGACTTGATGTGGTCGACGACCCAGAAATCGCCCGAAGTTGACGTGGCGTGGGTGGATTCGAGGGCGGCGACCCGGGCTTCGAGATCCTCCAAACGTTCTTTGAAAGCTGAAGCAGTTTCAGTACGTGTGGAATGGTGCTGGGTCATAACTCTAGAAATACAGAATTATTCGAGTTCTGTCGAGCGGACAAAAGAAAAAGCGCGCCGAAGCGCGCGGGGTGCGGGGATTGGAAGGATCTAGCTGACGAGGGCGCCAACGATAGCGCCGAGATCGCCAATGTGGGCGACTTCGGAGGCGAGGAAATCGGGGCCTCCAGTGCGGCCGACCACCATGTACAGGCCGGTCGTGCCCAGGGGAGTGACGGTCAAGGTGGAATCGAGGAGCCACCAGGATTCGGGCACCCACGTGTCGGTGTCGTCGCGGAGGATGCGGGCTTGGGAGACGTCGATAAGCACGGGCGCGGAACCGTCATCTCCCGGTGCTGCCTGGGACGCGGCGACACGCTCGCTGCCGTGGCCCGTTTCGCGGAGGACAACGGCCCACGAGGAGGTCAAGGCGAGCGGCATGACGGAGACGAGCTCCTGCATCGCGGAGGGGAGGTCGTGGACTTGGTGGGCGACGCGGGCGAGCATCTGGACCTGTTCTCGGCGGTCGACGCGGCCGGTGAACGGGCGGATCGAATCGACCTCGACGCCGTCGACGGAGGCGGCAGCGGTGATGAGCGAATCGGCCATGGTGCCGGAGGGCAGCTCGACCACGATGTCGTCGGTGACCACCGCCTTTTCGTCGGCGAACGTGCTTTCGACGATGTCGACGGACTTGATGTTCGCGTCAACCATGCCGAAGGCCTCGGCGAGCTCGCCGAGGCTGCCGGGGGTGTCGGGGAGGACGACGCGGATCAGGTAGGACATGGCCTTATTTATAGCAATTCGAGGTGTCCGAGCGGGCGTAACATGGGGAAACGAACCGAATGAAATTCGACAGGAGGTATCGCATGCGCACTGAAGAACTACAGAACGCCGCGCTCGCAGGAACTGAACCCCGCACATACGGAGACAGCCTCCTCCGCGACGGAGCGAAGGTGGCGAAAGACGGCGACGAGGTCGTTGTCGCCGGCCACGACCTCGCCCGCGAAGTCGCGGAAGACCCGCGGCGTTACTCGTCCGCAGTGTCGCGATTCATGCAGCTGCCCAACGGGCTCGACGGTGAGGAGCACGCGAAGGTCCGCGCGATGATCGAGCGCTACCTCGACGCGCCGGCAGTCGAACATTTGGAGCCGGACTTCCGTGAGCTGGCCCGCGAGATCGTCCGTGACGCGGCTGCGAAAGAGACCGTTGACGCGGTCGGCGACATCGGCGCGCAGTACGCCGTGCGCGCGATGACGGCATGGCTGGGCTGGCCGGAAGACATCAACGACGAGCTCGTTGCCTGGGTCGCGGACAATAACGCGGCGTCGCGTTCCGGACAGCTTGAGCGCACAGCTGCGGTCGCGGAGCGTTTTGACGACATCATCCGCTCTGTCGTCGCGCCGTTGCTCGTAAACCCCGATGATTCGGTCACGTCGCGCCTCGTGCGCGACGAAAGTCTCGGCCGCCCGCTGGAATTCGAAGAGATTGTCTCCGTGCTGCGCAACTGGACGGCCGGAGATCTGAGCTCCATGGCGTACTGCATCGGCGTCATTATCGACGCGCTGATCGAGCACCCGGAGCTGAAGGACCGTTTGGCCCAGGGAGTCTCCCGTGCCGAGTTCACGGCGATCGCCGACGAGATCCTGCGCGCGGACTCCCCGTTCGTGAGCAACCGCCGAGTGACCACGTGCCCAGTCTCCCTCGGTGATGTCGAGCTGCCGGAGGGCCAGAAGGTGCGCATCCACTGGACGGCCGCCAACCGCGACCCGGACACCTTCGCCGACATCGACGGCTTCGATCCGGAGGCCAACGCTACGGACAATCTGGTGTGGGGCGCCGGCCCGCACGCCTGCCCGGGCAAGGAATTGTCGGTGATTGAGCTGCAGGCGTTCACGGAAGAATTGTGCGCTGCCGTGGATCTGTCCCGCGCCGGCGAGGGCGAGCGCGAGGTCTATCCGGTGGGTGGCTGGGCGTCTCTGCCGGTGCGCCTTACCGCTCGCGGGTGAGTCTCGTGGCGTGACGTAAGATAAGGCCCGTTAACCGGAACCCAAGGATTTTAAGAAGGTGGGACAACGTGGCTGAAGCCTCAGGAATCTCCCGCGAGGAGGTCGCAGGCATCGCGCGGTTGGCGCGCATCGCCGTCAGCGACGAGGAGCTGGACCAGCTGGCAGGACAGCTGGACACCATCGTGGAGGCCGTCTCCGCAGTGCAGGCAGTGGACACCGAAGGCGTTGAGCCGATGAGTCACCCGCACAGCGTGGAAGCGGCAATGCGTGACGATGTCGAGCGCACCACCCTCACCCAGGCGCAGGCCCTCGACCAGGCGCCTGAGGTGGAGGACGACCGCTTCATGGTTCCGCAGATCCTGGGGGAGGAAGACTAATGGCCGACTACACCATTCCCGCAGAAGGGCTTACCAGCCTGCCGGCCCACGTGCTGGCGGAGAAAATTCAGGCCGGCGAGGTGACCTCCCGCGAGGTCACGCAGGCATTCCTGGACCGTATCGCGGAGATCGACGAGACCATCGGCGCCTTCCTACACGTCGGTGCGGAGGAAGCACTGAAGACGGCTGACGAGGTCGACGCCGCCGTGAAGGCTGGCGAGGCCCCGGCGTCCCCGCTAGCCGGCGTGCCGCTGGCGCTGAAGGATCTCTTCGTCACCACCGACGCGCCGACCACGGCAGCGTCGAAGATGCTCGAGGGCTACATGAGCCCGTACGACGCGACGATCGTGACCAAGATCCGTGAGGCGGGCATCCCGATTCTGGGCAAGACGAACCTGGACGAGTTCGCCATGGGTTCGTCAACGGAGAACTCCGCTTACAAGGTCACCCGCAACCCGCACGACCTGGACCGCACCCCGGGCGGTTCGGGCGGCGGCACCGCGGCGGCGCTTGCCGCGGGTCAGGCTCCCTTGGGTATTGGCACCGACACGGGCGGCTCGATTCGCGAGCCGGCGTCGCTGACCGGCACCGTCGGTGTGAAGCCCACCTACGGCGCGGTCTCCCGCTACGGCATGATCGCCAACGCGTCCTCGCTCGACCAGTGCGGCCCGTGCGCGAATAACGTGCTGGACACCGCGCTGCTCCACGAGGTTATCGCCGGCCACGACGAATTCGACGCGACCAGCGTCGACCGCGAGGTCAGCTCGGTTGTCGAGGCTGCGAAGCAGGGCGCGTCCGGCGACCTCACCGGCGTCAAGGTCGGCCGAGTGAAGCAGTTCGGCGGCGAGGGAACTCAGGCTGGGGTGGCGGAGGCCGTCGATAAGGCGATCGCTCAGCTCGAATCCCAGGGCGCGGAGATCGTCGAGGTCGATTGCCCTAATTTCGCGCACGTCATGGGCGCGTACTACCTGATCCAGACCTCCGAGGTCAGCTCGAACCTCGCGCGTTTCGACGGCATGCGGTACGGCCAGCGCGTCGGCGACGACGGAAAGCACTCCGCCGAGGAGGTCATGGCTCTGACCCGCGGCGAGGGCTTCGGCGACGAGGTCAAGCGTCGCGTCATTCTGGGCACCTACGCCCTGTCCGTCGGCTACTACGACGCGTATTACCTGCAGGCGCAGCGTATCCGCACGCTCGTGGCGCAGGACTTCGGCAAGGCCTTCGAGCAGGTCGACATTATTGCCGGTCCGGCTACTCCGACCACGGCGTTCAAGCTGGGGGACAAGGTCGACGACCCGCTGGCGATGTACAACTTCGACCTGTTCACGCTGCCGCTGAACCTGGCTGGCCTGCCGGGCATGTCCGTTCCGGCGGGCACCGCGGCCGACACCGGTCTGCCCGTCGGACTGCAGCTCATCGCACCGGCATTCGCCGATGAGCGCCTCTACCGCGTGGCCGCAGCTTTTGAAGCCCGCCGTTAATCCCTGGAATACCCTCGCAGCGCTCGCTGCGGGGTATTTTCTGGTTCTGATCGACCAGGGCTTCATGCCCGTGATCACCCCGCTGTTGCCGTTCGACGTGGGCAACGCGGTGTGGCTCACGAGCGTGTACTTGCTGTGCACCGTCGCGCCCATGCCGGCAACGGGCCGGCTGGGCGACGCCTACGGCCAGCGTTGCGTCTTTCTGGTTGGACTCGCGATCTATGTCGCAGCTCTCGTCTTCGCGGGAACGTCATGGTCGTTCGGCTCGCTCGTCGTTGCGCGCGGTCTGCAGGGCTTCGGTGCCGCGGTCTTTTTGCCCCAGGCGTTCGGGCTCATCCCGCGTGTCTTCAGCGAGGACACCCAAGGCCGCGCATTCGCGGTGTGGGGCGTGATTGGGTCGGTCGCCTCGCTCATCGGCCCCGTCGCCGGCGGCGCGATCGCTGAGTTCTCCGGGTGGCGCACTGCATTCTTCGTGCAGGCTGGGCTCGGTGGGGCGGCGCTGATTGCGGGACTGTTCGCACTACCGAAGCTCCCGGCGGGGGAGCAGCGCCTCTACCTGCTTCCTGTGCTGCTGTCGTTCGGCGGGCTCGGCTGCCTAGTCTACGGCATCCAGTTCGGCCAGTGGCTCGCGCTCGTGCTGGGCATAGTGCTGCTCGCTTCGCTCGTCGTGGCCGCGCACAACGGTGAGGACCACGGATTCTTGCCGGTGGAGCTCATGCGCGACCGGTCGTTCGCCCTCGGTGCCGTTGGGGTGGCGGCGATGGGCTTCACCGTCGCGTCGATGTTCATTCCGCTGATGTACTGGCTGCAAACAGTCGCGGGCGCGTCCCCAACCGCCTCGGGTGTGATTACTGCGCCGATGTCAGTGTTCGCGCTCGTGCTCACCCCGGTCGCCGGGTACCTGACGGACCGGCGCGACCCGGGCAAGCTTTGCGTCGCCGGATTCACGGTCTGCGCGGCGGGCCTGGGACTCGCGATCGCGCTGATTGAAGCCTCAGCCGGAGTGTGGTGGTTCATGGGCGTCACGTCGCTGCTCGGCATCGGCGGGGCATTCGTGTGGGCGCCGAACGCGGCGGTGACCATGCGCGGCATCGCGGAGCACCAGACCGGCGCCGCCTCGGGGCTCTACAACACGGCGCGGCAGGTGGGCAGCGTGCTCGGTGTCGCGCTGGTCGGCTTGGTGCTGGCGGGAGGAGAGATCGAGGACACCGCCGGGTGGGCGATCGCGCTCCCAACCGTAGCGATGCTCGTCGGCGCCGCGGCGTCGGTGCCGCTGCGCGCCCGCAATCACGCCTCGTCCGGAGCGTCGGACAGCAACGTTTAATCGCGCTAGTCTGGGACACATGCGTCTTGCCACTCTCACCTCCGGCGGCGACTGCCCCGGACTCAATGCTGTCATCCGCGCCATCGTCCGCACCGCTAGCTCGGAATTCGGGTCCACGGTCGTCGGTTACCAGGACGGTTGGGTGGGGCTCATGGACGACCTGCGCACGGACCTGTACGACGACGCGTTCATCGATTCGATCCTGCTGCGCGGCGGCACCATCTTGGGCACGGGCCGTTTGCACCCAGACAAGTTCAAGGCGGGCCTCGACCAGATCAAGGCGAACCTCGACGACGCGGGCATCGACGCGCTGATCCCGATCGGCGGCGAGGGCACGCTCAAGGGCGCGAAATGGCTCTCCGATAACGGCATCCCGGTGGTGGGCGTGCCGAAGACGATCGACAACGACGTCAACGCAACGGACTACACCTTCGGTTTCGACACCGCAGTGTCGGTGGCCACCGACGCGATCGACCGTCTCCACACCACGGCGGAATCGCACAACCGCATCCTCATCGTCGAGGTGATGGGCCGCCACGTCGGCTGGATCGCCCTACACGCCGGCATGGCCGGCGGCGCCCACTACACGGTGATTCCGGAGGATCCCTTCGACATCGAGGACATCTGCAAGGCGATGGAGCGCCGCTTCCAGATGGGGGAGAAGTACGGCATCATCGTGGTCGCCGAGGGCGCCGTGCCGAAGGAAGGCACGATGGACGCAGGCTTGGGCGAAGAGGACGAATTCGGCCACAAGACGTTCACGGGCATGGGCCAGATCATCGGCGACGAGATTCACCGCCGCCTGGGCTATGACGTGCGCACGACGGTGCTGGGCCACACGCAGCGCGGCGGCACGCCGACGGCGTACGACCGGGTGCTGGCGACCCGTTACGGCGTGCACGCGGCGCGCGCGGCGCACGAGGGCAACTTCGGCACGACGGTTGCGTTGCGCGGCGAGGACATCACGCTCGTCCCGCTCGGCGACGCGGTGGAGAACCTGAAGCGCGTGCCGGAGCGCCGCATCCGCACGGCGCGGTCCATGTTCGGATAGCCGTCGGTTAGAATCACCGCGTGCGAACTCTCGTCACCGGCGGTGCCGGCTTCATCGGATCCCATCTCGTCGATCTCCTCATCGGGGAAGGGCACGACGTCGCGGTCGTGGACGATTTGTCGAGCGGCCGCTCGGACAACCTCGTCCACCAGCCGACGGTGGAGCTCGTCGAGGGGGATGTGAGGAGCGGGGAGCTCGAGGGGATCGTCGATAAGCTCGCCCCTGAGGTGATCTTTCACCTTGCCGCGCAGATCGACGTGCGCAAGTCCGTCGAGGACCCGGTGTTCGACGCGCAAACGAATATCGTGGGCACGATCAATGTCGCAGAGGCCGCGCGGAGAGCGGGCGTGCGCAAGGTCGTGCACACCACCTCGGGCGGCTCGATTTACGGAATGCCCAGCGAGTTTCCCGTCGATGAGTCCTTCCCGGTCGACCCGCACTCGCCGTACGCCGCGTCCAAGCTGGCGGGCGAGCAGTACCTGGGCATCTACCGCCACTTGTACGGCCTGGAGGCGAGCTACATCGCGCCCGCGAACGTGTACGGGCCGCGCCAGAACCCGCACGGAGAGGCAGGCGTCGTCGCGATTTTCTCGGAGAACCTCTTGAACGGACGCCCGACGAAGATCTTCGGCGGCGGCACAAACACGCGCGACTATGTGTACGTCGGCGACGTCGCGCGCGCATTCGCGCTGGCCGCGGGGGAGCGCGGCGACGGGATGCGCTTCAATATCGGCACGTCTGTGGAGACGACCGACCGCGAGTTGCACAGCCTTGTCGCGAAGCATGCCGGCGCGCCCGATGCGCCTCAGGATTTCCCGCCACGGCTTGGCGACGTCCCCCGCTCCGCCTTGTCTTATGCCCGTGCACGGGAGGTTCTCGGGTGGGAGCCCACCGTCAGCCTCGACGAAGGCGTGGCGCGCACTGTCGAGTTCTTTAGGAGCCAGCGATGAAGACGAAAGCGAAGTTTTCCGACAACCCGGTCTTGTCCAACCAGTGGGTCACTCTGGAGCCGCTGAGTCTCGAGCATGCGGAGGCTCTCGCGGAGTGCGTCGGGGACCTGTCGGACCTGTGGTACCAAGACCACATTCCCACGGCTGACGGTGTCCCGGCTTATATCGAGGACTACCTCGCAGAACACGAACGAGGTGAGCGCGCTCCGTGGGCGATCGTCGACCCGGCCGGCAGCGCCATTGGCGTGACCACGTTCTTCCACCCGGATCCTGCGAACCGCAGCATCGAGATCGGGTCGACGTGGATCACCAAAGACGCCCAAGGCGCCCCGTTCAATAAGGCCACGAAATTGCTCTTGCTCCAGCGCGCTTTCGAGGACCTCGGGTGCCTGCGCGTCGAGATCCGCACGCATTTCATGAACCGGCAGTCGCGTGCCGCGATCGAGAGCCTCGGCGCTAAGCTCGACGGAGTGCTGCGACGCCATAAGATCCTTAAAAGCGGCCTCGTCCGCGACACCTGCGTCTACTCCATCCTGGACACCGAGTGGCCCGAGGTGAAGACCGCGCTCGAGGCGCGGCTGCGAGCTTAAGACCGCTGCCTGGCTTCTCGGGCTGAAGCTTCCTCAACAGTCGGTGCGGAAGCTCCATGCGAGGCGACTTCAGTCCCCTCAGTCGTCTCCGCGATGTCTCGGCGGCCGATCTTGCGGGTGCGTAGGTAGAGCCAGATTCCGCCGATCCAGGTGAACGCAATGACCGCGATCAACGCCACCAGCGGGGCGATCTCGCCGGGTAGCTCGGTTGAAGCGTTGAAGATCGAGTGAATGGCGAATCCGAGGAAGTACCAGATGACCAGTTGGCCGATGCGCCAGCCGAGGGATTTGTCCGTGCGGCACAAAAAGACGCCGAGGCCCCATGCCGAGAGACCGAGGTAGAGCGAGTGGCCCCATGGTCCAGGGACGGTCCGGGCGGCATACCCCATGAGCGAGCCCTCGACATCGGAGTCGAGGTTATCGAGCGCCGCTTTCAAGATGTAGGTGGCGTTCTCCAGCGCCGCGAAGCCGAAACCGACGGCAATCGCGATGGTCACGGCCTCAATGGGGCGGCGGATGCGGAAGATCATGGTGCTCAGGATGAACACCGTGGCGAATTTGAATAACTCCTCGGCTGTGGGGGTCAGCAGAGTGAATCCCAAACTGCCCAAGCCCAGCCAGTCCTTGAAGGCGATGATGGATTCATTCGTGGTCACTGAAGGGGCGCACAGAGCCATACCTGAGACGAACCCCGCGAAGATGAAGGCGGGAGAGGAATGAACAGGGCGACCCGGGTGGTTGCGCAGCAGAAGCCACGCCAGCAGTAACCACAGCGCCGCGTGCAATGCGCTCATTGCCGCGGTCGTTGCGTTGAAGGGGAGCTGGCTGAAGTAGATAGCCGACCAGACAGCGGAGGCGAGGAGGATCAGCATTCCTGCGATGCGGAGGATGAGGTTCATTTTGTCGGTCACTAGTCGCCCTCCGTTTCCTCGGAATCGTCAGCGGAACTATCAGTGTTCACGTCAGCGGAGTCGATCAAACGCTGGGCGAGCTCTTCTGCGTCGTCCCCGCCGAAAGAGAAGTAGCGGGTGGTCTGCCCGTCGGCAATGGAGACCGCCACGAGATTGCGTTCGGCGTCTGCCTCGGTGCGCTTCACATGCACGCCTTCACGCGGGGACTCGACGTTGCCGGTTTCCACGTTCCGGTCGAGTGTCACTCTGCGGTAGAAGCGGGCGAGGGCTTTCTCTGCGTTGTTGGGTGCCGGTTCGGAGCGGCCAAGAATGCGCGTCGAATCGCAATCCCACGTCTTCGTGCTTTCCGCGAAGCCCAACGGGTTGCTGCACACAAGCTGCCCGCCGTTCTCGTCGGGCACGCCAATGCTGCCCAACTCCACAGGGTTGTCGGGCACCTGGGACTCTTCGGGTGTCGTGGTGGCGTCGACAACGCGCGGAAAGACCAGCGCGGCGGCGACGAGGAATAAAAGAATAAGCCCGAGCACAACGGGTGCTCGGGAGGATTTCAAATCATTCATAACGCCGATCACGATACATGACGGCGGCTATCACTGCTGTACGGCGTCCAGTCCGATGTCGAGGATGGCAACCGAGTGCGTGAGCGCGCCGACCGCCAGGAAGTCGACGCCGGTCTCCGCATAGGTGCGGGCGCGGTCGAGCGTGAGGCCGCCCGAGGACTCTAGCTTCGTCCCGGGAGACAGGGCATTGCGCTTATCGACGGCCTCCCGCGTCGCCTCCACCCCGAAATTATCCAGCATGACCAGATCGGGGGAGAACGCGAGGACCTCTTCGAGCTGAACGAGGTCGTCTACTTCGATCTCGGTGGGGAGAGCGGGGAAGGCGGCGGTGGTGCGTCGATAAGCTTCTGTGACGGTTCCGACGCTGGCGACATGGTTGTCTTTGATCAGCACGGCGTCTCCCAGGCTCATCCGGTGGTTGACTCCGCCACCGCACCGCACCGCGTATTTGGCTAGGTCGCGGTACCCGGGCAAGGTCTTCCGCGAGTCGCGGACTTTAGCGCGTGTCCCGGCGAGTTCGTGGGTCCACTCGTGCGTGTGGGTGGCGATGCCACTGGCGTAGGTGAGCAGATTCAACGCCGTGCGTTCCGCCGACAGGACCGCACGCGCCGGGCCGGTGACTGTGCCGAGACGCTCGCCCGGTGCGACCTGGTCGCCGTCGGATGCGTGGACTTCCACCTGGATGTCGGGGGAGACCTCGTGCATGGTCCACGCGACCGTGTCGAGGCCCGCGACCACGCCGGGTTGGCGTGGGACTAGGTGAGCTGTGAGGTGGGCGTCGGCGTCGACGGTCGCCTGCGTCGTGGCATCGGGGCCGTGCGCGAAATCTTCCTCGAGGCCGAGGCGGATGAGACGCAGCGTGGTGTCCTTATTCAGCGGTGGATTCACTGGTTTCACTCACCGCTGCCCGGGTTGCCGATGGCGATCATGCGCTCCAGCGACTGGCGTGCCTTCGCGGCGATGTCCTCGGGCACGGTGACTTCGTCGCGCATGTCCCGGAGACTAGCCACGAGCTTCTCCGGGGTGATCATCTTCATGTATTTGCAGGAGGCCTGGGGGTTGACAGGTTGGAAGTCTGCCAGCGGGGACTTTTTCTGCAGTTGGTGCAGCATCCCGACCTCGGTGGCGACGAGAACAGTTCCCTGCGTGTCGTGATCCGCCTGGTCGAGCATGCCGCCAGTGGAGAGCATGTGCACGCGATCAGGAGCAATGACCCCTTCGCCAGCCAGATAGATCGCGGAATTCGCGCACCCGCACTCCGGGTGGATGTACAGCGGAGCGTCCGGGTGGGCGGCTGCTTGGTCGGCGAGCTCCTTGCCGTTGATACCGGCGTGAACGTGGCACTCGCCGGCCCAGATCCGGATGTTCTCGCGGCCGGTCTCGCGTTTGACGTGGGCGCCGAGGAATTGATCGGGAGAGAAGAGGATCTCCGTGTCCGGGTCGATGGAGTTCACCACGTCGACGGCGTTGGAAGACGTGCAGCAGATATCGGTCAGCGCCTTCACATCCGCCGTGGTGTTGACGTAGCTGACCACGACAGCGTCCGGGTGCTCGGCCTTCCACTCACGCAGCTGCTCGGCGGTGATTGAATCAGCTAGGGAACAACCGGCGGCCTCATCCGGAATGAGCACTGTCTTATCCGGGCTGAGAATCTTCGCGCTCTCCGCCATGAAGTGCACGCCGCAGAAGACAATGACGTCTGCGTCCGTGCCAGCGGCAATGCGGGACAGCGCTAGGGAGTCGCCGGTGAAGTCCGCGATGTCCTGGATCTCCGGGATCTGGTAGTTATGCGCCAGAATGACAGCGTTTCGTTCCTGCTTGAGCTGTTGCACTTCATCAGTCCACATATGTTCAATGTAGCGCTCATGACCGCAGTGAAATGACGGAATGCCGCGCTAAGGTCGGAAAAATGCACGACCGAATTCCTGACCCTTGCCGTCTGCTCATCGTGGGCATCAATCCCGGAGCTCTGTCCGAGGAAGTCGACGCGCCGTTCGCGCACCCGGGCAACCGATTCTGGCCAGCGCTCGAAAAAGCGGGCATCACCCCGTACCGGGTGAATGCGAGCGGAGGATTGTCGGAGCAGGACGCAGTAATGCTCGCAGAGCGGGGGATCGGCTTCACCAACCTCGTTGCCCGGATGACGCCGAAGGCCTCTGATCTGACAAAGGATGAGCTGATAGAGGGAGGGGAGAGACTGAAGCGTGTCGTCGATAAGCATCGCCCTGGGGCCGTGATGTTCGCGGGCGTCGGTGCGTACCGCGACGCATTCGGGAGGAGGAAAGCGCAGCGCGGGCTGCAAAGCGAGACGATCGCGGGCGCGCCCGTGTGGGTGGTGGGCAATCCGAGCGGATTGAACGCGCACGAGACGGTTGACTCGTTGGCTGCAAGCTACCGGGAGGTGTGGGCGTCGACTGAGTAGACCCCGCTTATGTGTCTCATGGTATGGGCGCTATAGTCCGCACTATGGAATCTACGAATCTTGCCCAGAGCCGTCGTGCGGAAGAGCGCTCGGCGTTCATCGCAACCCTCGGCTTCCCCTTGCTGGTGATTGCTGGCGGCGTGATCGGCTTTGCCGCGCCGGGCGTCGTGGAGCCGATCTCTGGCTGGACGACGTGGCTGCTCGGCATCGTGATGTTCGGTATGGGGCTCACCCTCACGGGCAAGGACTTCGTGTATGTGGCGAAGAAGCCGCTGCCGGTCCTGGTGGGCGTCGTCGCGCAGTTCGTGATGATGCCTCTTGCCGCCGTGCTGCTCACGTGGGCGCTTCGCCTGCCGCCGGAGATTGCTGCCGGCGTGATCCTGGTCGGATGTGCGCCCGGTGGTACCTCATCGAATGTCGTCTCCTACCTGGCGCGCGGCGACGTCGCTTTGTCGGTGACCATGACCTCGGTGTCCACACTGCTCGCCCCGATTCTCACTCCCTTGCTCACCCTGTGGTTGGCGGGCCAGCATATGGATGTCAGTGCAGGACCGATGGCATGGTCGATCGTGAAGATGGTCATTTTGCCGATCGGCCTCGGCCTGCTGGTGCGTCTGCTTGCTCCGCGCTTTGTCGCGGCGCTGCTGCCGGCACTGCCATGGGTTTCGGTTCTCGCGATTGCCGCCATTGTCGCGATCGTTGTGGCCGGCTCCCGCGACAAGCTTGCCCAGGCGGGTTTGATTGTTCTGCTCGCCGTCGCGTTGCACAACCTCATCGGCTACACGCTTGGCTACGTCACCGGCAAGGTGACCGGCCAACCGGAGGCCGCTTCGCGCACAATGGCAGTGGAAGTGGGCATGCAGAACTCCGGAATGGCCGCCACTTTGGCCGCGAGCTACCTCAGTCCGCTGGCTGCGCTGCCCGGTGCTGTGTTCTCTGTCTGGCACAACCTCTCCGGTGCCGTTCTCGCCCTGATCTTCCGCGCAAAGGACAAGAAGGCGCAGTCCGGACAGCCGGACAAGACGCAGGTGGAAGCGTAAGCGGAGCTATCGTTCCAGCGGGGGACTCGGGGCACTACACTTGGCAACCATGACTGCGTACGACCTGATGGATTACAGCGATGTCCTGGAAAAGTACGACCCGGTGATGGGTCTCGAGGTGCACGTGGAGCTGTCCACGGAGACCAAGATGTTCTCCACCTCTTCGGCCCACTTCGGGGCGGAGCCGAACACCAACATCGACCCGGTGTCGCTCGGCCTGCCGGGCGCGCTTCCGGTGGTCAACGCCAAGGGCGTGGAATGGGCCATCAAGATCGGTCTCGCGCTGAACTGCAAAATCGCCGAGGCGTCCCGCTTCGCACGCAAGAACTACTTCTACCCGGACCAGCCGAAGAACTATCAGATCTCGCAGTACGACGAGCCGATCGCGTACGACGGTTACCTCGATGTCGTCCTCGACGACGGCACCGAGTGGCGCGTCGAGATTGAGCGCGCCCACATGGAGGAAGACACCGGCAAGCTGACCCATCTGGGTTCTGCGTCCGGCCGCATCTCCGGCGCGACGGCGTCCCTGGTGGACTGCAACCGTGCCGGGATCCCGCTGATCGAGATCGTGACCAAGCCGATCGAGGGCGCCGGCGAGCGCGCCCCCGAGGTCGCCCGTGCTTACGTCGGTGCGCTGCGCGAGCTGGTCAAGGCGCTCGGTGTGTCCGACGCACGCATGGACCAGGGCTCGATGCGGTGCGACGCGAATGTCTCGCTGCGCCCCAAGGGCCAGGAAAAGTTCGGCACCCGCACTGAGACCAAGAACATCAACTCGCTGAAGTCCGTCGAGCAGGCCGTGCGCTACGAGATGCAGCGCCACGCAGGCGTCCTCGAGGCCGGCGGCGAGATCGTCCAGGAGACCCGCCACTACCAGGAGGCCGACGGCACCACTTCCAAGGGCCGCCCGAAAGAAGAGGCGAGCGAGTACCGCTACTTCAACGACCCCGACCTGCCGCCCGTCATCGCGAAGCCCGAGTGGGTCGAAGAGATCCGCGCGACCCTGCCGGAGCTGCCGTGGGTGCGCCGCGCCCGCATTCAGGAGGAGTGGCAGCTACCGGAAAAGGAATTCCGTGACCTGGTCAACGCCGGCGCTCTCGACCTCATCGTCGACACCGTCGAAGCCGGCACCACGCCGGACGAGGCCCGCGCATGGTGGGTCTCCTACATCGCCGGCAAGGGTAACGAGCTGGGCAAGGACCTCGACGCGCTCGGCGTCACCCCGGCCGATGTCGCCCGCGTGGTCGAGCTGGTCAAGGATGGCAAGCTGACCACCAAGCTCGGCCGCCAGGCGATCGACGGAGTCATCGAGGGCGAAGGCAACGTCGACGAGGTCGTCGAAAAGCGCGGCCTCGAGGTGGTGCGTGACGACGGCGCGATCGAGGCAGCCGTCGACGAAGCCTTGGCGGCGAACCCGGACATCGTGGAGAAGTACAAGGCCGGCAATACCAAGGTCACCGGCGCAATCGTCGGTGCGGTGATGAAGGCGACGCAGGGCAAGGCCGACCCGAAGGCGATCAACGAGATCATCGCGAAGAAGCTCGCGGACTAGCTACAGAAAAAGAACTGCCCCGGTTCGCTGAACGGAAATCGTTCGGCGTCCGGGGCAGTTTGTGCGTCGATAAGCTACGGCTTGTTGTTCACGGCGGGGAACTCGCCGGTCTCGTACATCTCCTCGTAGGACTTCCAGTCGATCGAGTCGCCCTTCGATTCGGGCGCGCCGCCGTAGGAGTCGGACTCCGGGTCGAGGGCGGGGACATTTTCCAAGCTGAAGTCGTTGGAATCGTCGGCGTCGAGGTCCGCGGCAACCTCCTCCTGGACCGAGTGCCAGAGGTTCTGGTCGCCGATATTCGAATCCTTGGTCAGGTCGTCGACCTCGTGGCGCTCCTCGGCGGACAGGTTGTCGGATTCGGGGTGCAGCTGCGATTCGGCGAGCTCGGCGAGACGCGCGCGGCGGCCGGTCTCCTCCTTGATGTTCTGGCGGTCGCGGAACCACGCGACAGCCATGATCACGCCGAGGATGAGGCCCAAGTAGCCCAGCAGCGGGTAGACCCAGCCGACAAGGTCGGCGAACCCGATGAACGACAGCGCGAAGCCGACCGCGACCACGATGAAGTAGTAGCGGCGGAATTTCTCCGGCTTGTCGTGGCTGAGGCGGCGGCCCAGAGCGTAGAAGAGGCCGACGGCGGTGTTGTAGATCATCAGGTAGATCACGATGGACACCGCCGTGCCGATCGCCGGGTGCATGGTGTCGAAGACCTTGAGCAGAGGCATGTCCGCGTCCAGGATGTGCTCCATGTTGAAGAACAGGATGAACACCAGGATCATCAGCAGGACTGCGAAGATGATGCCGCCGAGAAGGCCGCCCTTGCCGGTCTGCGCCGGGTTGATGTGGGAGCCGGCGAAGACGAGCATCATGGAGCAGTCCATGATCATCACCAGGGTCGCGTAGTTCATCGCGGTGATGAACCAGTTGCCGAATGTGCCCTGCGCGTGCGGGGTGGTCTGGGCGAGCTCGTTGAGTTCACCAAGGTTGTCCGGCATGTTCATCAGCGTGATGATGAACGCGCCGATGATGCAGACAATCAGCAGCGGCGTGATCATCGAGATGACGTTGCTGAGCTTGTCCACGTCCAGAAAGCCCGACAGGACCAGCAGCACGACCATGATCGCGGAGCCGATCCAGGTTTGGAACCCGAATTGCTGCTCCATATTGGCGCCTGCGCCTGCCACCATGACAAAGCCGATGCAGAACAGCGTGAACATGGTGGTGTAATCCATGTACTTGGCCAGCAGCGGCCTGGAAACGCTCTCGAATACCACGCTGTGGTTGTCGGCGAGGTAGTAGGAGCCGAGCTGGTAGACGAATGCGCTGAGCACCGCGATGGTGAGGCCGGCGACGGCGGCACCGATGATGCCCCAGTAGCCGAAGGAGAGGAAGTATTGCAGCACTTCTTGGCCGGAGGCGAAGCCGGCGCCGACTGTGAGGCCGACGAGCGCCATGGCCACTTTCAGGGTTTTCTTCACTGAAGAACCTTTGTTTGGAAGAATTAGGAAAAATTATGAACGGAGTGAGAGTAACAGAGATGTGGCACAATGGGCGCCCATGAACGCCTACACCGCAGCTGACAACCGTTACGACCGCAATGGGGACAACTGGTTTCGCCGGGTGGGCAATTCCGGTCTGAAGCTGCCGGCCGTTTCGCTTGGATTTTGGCACAATTTCGGCGACGACAAGCCGCTGGAGAACCAGCGCGCGATCATGCGCCGCGCGTTCGACCGGGGAGTGACGCACTTCGACCTAGCCAACAACTACGGCCCGCCGGCGGGCTCCGCGGAGATCAACGCTGGCCGCATTCTCGCCGAGGATTTCGCCGCGCACCGCGACGAGCTCATCATTTCCTCGAAGGCCGGCTGGCACATGCACGACGGTCCGTACGGCTTCGGCGGTTCCCGTAAATACCTAGTTTCGTCGCTCGACGCGTCGCTGAAGCGCCTCGGGCTCGACTACGTGGATATTTTCTACCACCACCGCCCAGACCCGGACACGCCGCTAGAGGAAACGATGTACGCGCTGCGCGACATCGTCGCATCGGGCAAGGCGCTCTATGTCGGCATTTCCTCCTACGGCCCGGAGCTCACCGCCGAGGCGGCCGAGATCACGGCGGGGGAGGGCTGCCCCCTGCTCATCCACCAGCCGAGCTATTCCATCGTCAACCGCTGGGTCGAAGAGCCGGGCGAGGACAATGTCTCCCTGCTCCAGTCCGCCGCGGAGAGCGGCCTCGGCGTCATCGCGTTCTCCCCGCTGGCCCAGGGTCTGCTCACCGACCGCTACCTGGACGGCATTCCGGCCGATTCCCGCGCCGCTGCCGGCAAGTCCTTGAGTGAAGGAATGCTCAGCGAGGACAATATCGCCATGGCGCGCAAGCTCAACGACATTGCCACCAAGCGCGGCCAGTCGCTCGCCCAGATGGCCATCGCCTGGGTCCTGCGCGACCAGGCCGAGCGCACCGTGACCAGCGCGCTCATCGGAGCCTCCAGTGTCGAGCAGCTCGACGCGAACCTCGACGCCGTGGACAACCTGGACTTCAGCGACGAAGAGCTTTCGCTTATTGACGACATCGCCCACGACGCCGGCATCAACATCTGGGCCGGGGCGACCGCGTCCCGCACTCGCGGCTGACTGCGAATACGGAGAACCGCAACGTAGCAGACACCCCTGCGTGGCAGCCCGATAGCGGTGTTTTCCTGCCTTAAGTTTGAAGGCATGACTGATAAAGGCAGCAAGAAGCCCGCAAGCTCGTCCGTGAACAGCTCCGCCGACAGGGCGCGGAAGCTCGAGGACGTCACTGATCTGGACCACCTCGACAACCTGGATGAGGTGCCCACCACTAACGTTTACACACGTACCGGCAAGGCCGCACCAACTGAGGTCTTGCCGTCTGCGCCGAAGGCTGACAAGACGGAACAGCGCAAGCCGGTGGACATCACCGTGGACCGCGTCGACGAGCCTGGTGCCAAGGCAGTGACCTCGTCCGCAGCAGACACCGCAGCGGAGCCGGTGGCAGCCAGTACAGTCAGTACCGCGGGCGCGTTGCACACGACGGAGGGAGCGGAGAACCTGGCGTCGGAAAGCGCAGCTCTTAAGGCAGATACCGCCGGCGAGCCGCAGCCGCCGATCGGCCGTGGGACGATCGACGTCGGTCTGCTCATTCTGCGTCTCGTGCTCGGCGGTGTGCTGATCCTCACGTCGATTGCAGTCCTGTTCCAGCTGGGCGGCAACGCTGGGCTGGCTGGTCTCGAAGACGAGCTCGCCTCGTATAACTACCCGCGCGCACTCGCCATCGCGTTGCCGACGATGGGCTTGGCATCCGGCGTGTTCCTCGTGCTGGGCCTTTTGACCCCGATCGCGTCGCTGGTCGCCGTCGCGGCGACTGGCTTCACTGCGATCGAGACCATCACTTCTTCCGAGGCCACCTCGGACATCTTCGCGTGGGAGCCGTCGGTTTGGCTTGCTGTCGCACTCGCAGGGATGGCGCTAGCGGTTCAATTCACCGGCCCGGGAATCTTCGGCATCGACTTCGGCCGCAGCTGGACGCGTCGCCCGATGGTCAGTTCGTGGCTCTGCGCCGCCATCGGCATCGCCGCCGCGGTTCTGCTCTGGGTCTTCGCCTAGGAAATCTGCGCTGAAACGACCGCCGATGGCGAAGATCAGGTACGCCACGAAGATGGCCAGGCCCAGTAGCCCGATGATGTTGCTGTTGAACCAGAGCGGCCACGCGAACGCCTGAGCGTCCTCCTCGGGCACAAGTTCGTAGCCCGGCACGATCCACGCGCCCGCGGCGACCGCGAGCAGGAAGCGTAAGCCTTGCTCGCGGACCGCGAAAATGAGCGGAAGGACCAGGACAATGCCCGCCCAGTGGTGGGAGACAGCGAACGGCCCGCCGAGGGAAATCCCCAACACGACCACGAGGAGCGCCTCGACACTGCGGCCGTGCTGCTCCAACCGGTATGCGATGAAAATCGTCGCTGCGGCGAAGACCAGCAAGAAGACGGGCGAGAGCTTCGCGACGACTGCCACATCCACCAGCCCCCTCGACAGCATTCCGCCGAGACCCTGGTTGGGCGGGTAGAAGACATCGCCGCCGCGGTCGGTGGCGAAGAATTCCTCTGTCCAGAAATAGATCGACTCGCGCGGGCGGAACGCGACGCCGATGAGTGCGGTGAGCAGGAAGAATCCGGCCGACCGTGCGACCGACCACCAGTCCTTGCGCGCGAGGAAGATCACGCCGTACGCGGCAGGTGTCAGCTTGATTCCGGCAGCGATGCCGATGCCTAAGCCGCGAACCGCCTTGGGCGTGTAGCCGAGCACGTCGGCCGTGACCAGGAAGACGAGGAAGATATTGATCTGCCCGTAGCACAGGTTCGAGGACACCGTGTCGAGACAGGTGGCGAAGCCGGTCAACGCCGCCGCCCACGCCCACCACGGGCGCAGGCCGAGGCGGTGGCAGGCCATCGCCATGATGCCGAAGAGCGCAGCGATGATGGAGGAATTCCAGATGATGTCCATCGCCACTTCAGGCACCCATGTCAAAGGCACGAAGAGCAACGCCGCGAACGGCGGGTAGATGAACGCGAAACCACTGCGGGAGGGGAAGCCCTCGTACAGCGGAGCGCCGCTGATGAAGGCGGCGCCGGCGTCGCGGAACACGCCGACGTCGAGAAGCGTCTCGTTGACGGCGAGGTGAAAGCTCTGGCCGAGGTTGACCGCGCCGAGCACGACGCCGAGCAGTAGAAGAAGCGGCATGTCCTCATCCTGGTTCGATCACATAAATGGGTCGAACCAGAACTTTAGTCGACGCGGCGCACAGCGCCCTTATCGGCCGAAGTAGCCATCTTGGAGTACGCGCGCAGTGCCTTCGTCACGTGGCGCGTGCGGTTCGGGGTGAACGGGGTGTCCCGCTGCTCCATTTCCGCGCGGCGGCGGTCGAGCACATCGTCGTCGACCTCAAGCTGCAACTTGCGGTCTCGGACCGAGATACGGATCGTGTCGCCGTTCTCGATCAGACCGATCAAGCCGCCTTGGGCCGCCTCGGGGGAGATGTGGCCAATGGACAATCCCGACGTGCCGCCGGAGAAGCGGCCGTCGGTGATCAAGGCGCACACCTTGCCCAAGCCGGCACCTTTGAGGAAGGACGTCGGATGCAGCATTTCCTGCATGCCCGGTCCGCCTGCGGGGCCCTCGTAGCGGATGACCACCACGTCGCCCGGCTGAACCTCGCGCGCCAGAATCATGGAGACAGCTTGCTCTTGCGAATCAACGACGCGGGCGGGGCCGGAGAACTCCCATAAGTCTTCCTCGACACCGGCGGTCTTCAGGATCGCGCCGTCCTCGGCCAAGTTGCCGCGCAGGACGACCAGACCGCCGTCGGAAGTAAACGGGTGGTCGAAGTCGTGGATGACGCCGCCCACCGGGTCCGTGTCCAGCTCGTCCCAGCGGTTGGACTGGGAGAACGCCTCGGACGACCGCACGCCGCCGGGGGCGGCGTGGAAGAGCTCGATCGCTTCGTCAGTAGCTTTCCCACCGCGGATATCCCAGTCGTCGAGCCAGTCCTGCAAGTTCGAGTAGGCCACGGAATGAACATCGGTGTTGAGCAGACCGGCGCGGTTCAGCTCGCCGAGGATGCGGGGAATGCCGCCGGCGCGGTGCACGTCCTCGATATGGGCGTCGCCGTTCGGGGCGACCTTGGAGATGCAGGCGATCTCGTGGGAAAGCTCGTCGATGTCCTTCAAGTCGAAGTTGACCTCGCCTTCTTGGGCGGCGGCGAGCGTGTGCAGGATCGTGTTGGACGATCCGCCCATGGCCATATCCAGCGCCATCGCGTTGCGGAAAGCCTCGCGGGTGGCGATGCTACGCGGCAGCACCGACTCATCGCCCTCGCCGTAGTAGCGGCGGGCGATCTCCATGACGGCTTCGCCGGCGCGCTCGAACAGGCGGCGTCGGGCGGTGTGGGTGGCCAGGGTGGTCCCGTTGCCGGGCAACGACAGGCCGAGCGCCTCGGTCAGGCAGTTCATCGAGTTCGCCGTGAACATGCCGGAGCAGGAGCCGCAGGTGGGGCAGGCGGATTCGACGATGCGGTCCAGGTCGGCGTCGGAAATCGCGTCGTTGGCGGAGCTGGACATCGCGTCGACGAGGTTCGTCTTCGTGCCCGTTTGCGCGACGCCGTCGATGACGACTGCCTTGCCGGCCTCCATCGGGCCGCCGGAGACGAACACTGCCGGGATATTCAGACGCATCGCCGCGTTCAGCATGCCCGGGGTGATCTTGTCGCAGTTGGAGATGCACACCATCGCGTCGACGGTGTGGGCGTTGACCATGTATTCGACCGAGTCGGAGATGATCTCGCGGCTGGGCAGGGAGTACAGCATGCCGCCGTGACCCATCGCGATGCCGTCGTCGACCGCGATCGTGTTGAATTCCTTCGGAATGCCGCCTGCTTCCCTAACGGCTTCAGCGACGATGTCGCCGACATTCTTCAGGTGGACGTGGCCGGGCACAAACTGGGTGTAGGAGTTGACGATAGCCACGATCGGACGGCCGAACTCGTTGTCCTTTGTGCCGGTTGCCTTCCACAGTGCACGCGCGCCGGCTGCTTGGCGGCCGACGGTGGTGACTCGGGAACGAAGCGGGATTGCGTTTGGCATGTGGTCTTACTCCTCGTCTTCTTTACTGTTCTTGTAGCTGCCCTCGTTATCGCCCTCACCGGGCATCGAGAGCTTTTCGCCGGCGGCGGTGCGCTCCTCGTACTCTTCGGGGGTGACCAGAATGGAATTGCCCTCCTGGTCAGTGACCTCCATCATTCCGTCCGCGGCCTCGGAGGCCTGCGTGATCACGTCGGCGATGCGGCCCGAGGACGCTTCCGCGAGATCCGGCAATGAATTGAACGTTACTCCGGGCAGCGTGTACTCCTGGCCGTCTACGGTCGCCACTTTCGCGCTGGAGCCCTCGAAGCCGATGCCGCGCAGCTGGTCCCACGGGAGATGCACGTTCTTCTTGAACAGGTAAGACACGGCGATGCCGCTATCATCCACCCGGGTCTTCGCGGTGAGCACCCACACGATGAAAATAATCGGGAAAATCAGTAGCCAGCCGAGCTTCAGCGGGGCCCAAGAGATTCCGATGAGCGCGATGCCTGCCATGAGCACCGCCGCGAAAATGTGGGTGCGGTCTGGGGTGAATGTCATGGTGTCATGCTATCGGGCTTGGGCTCGCGTTATCCCTCGGGGTGGACGCGGGCGCGCTGCCGCTCTCGCGCGTCGGTTCGCCAGTCGGCCTGGTGGGGCTGGTGGTTTCCGCGGTCTGCTCGCCGGAGCGCTGCTGCTCGTTGTTCTGGTTGCCCGGTGCCGGGGCAGGGGCAGGTGCAGTCGCGTTTTCGCTGCCGGTCTGCCCGGTGGCAGTCGAGTCGTCCTCCGGAGCACTCGTGCTCGTCGGCTCGTCCTTGGTCCCGGTGCCGCGGGTCGATGTGTCGGGCGCCTCCGATGTGGCCGTCGAGGAACGCGGCGGGGCGAGAATTCCGCCTCGGGCCTCGCTCGAGTCTCCGCCATCGAGCGTCATGCCGCGGAGGATGAGCAGACCGAGGAAGATCGCGATGAGCAGACCCGTGGATGCGCGGACGCGTCCGCCGAAGGTGCCCAGGGCGTGGTGCTTCTTCTTGGTGTCAGCCGCCGCTGGGTCTTCTTCAGCCGCGACTTCTTCGTGGTCGCTCAGCTCGGGATCGGGGTTGACACCGGCCCGCGAGGTCACCTCTGCGTCGCCAGCGCTTTCAGTGCCCGGCACCGGAGAGATCACAGCCGTGCTGCCAGTGTCGGCCGTAGCGTTAGCGGCGGGGAGCTCCGTGGTCGCGGCGGCGGCGCGGCTCGTAGATCCGGCTTCAGCCGCCTCGGAATAGTCCTCGCTCCAACCGGACTTGTACCGGCCGGTGGAAACGGCGGGGAAGGACTGCGTGGCGTCGTCGTCAAGCGGTTGCGTTTTCGTCTGCGAACCGTATTCGTCGAAGAATTCCTCGAGGATGTGGACGCGGAGAGCACGCTCGACAGGGAACTGGTCGCCCGGTGCGCAGCGCACCATGAAGCGGATGTCCAGGGTCCACGGCATGCCGACCGTGTTCGGCGGGTTGATCTCAATGCCCGGCTGGGAGAGGAGTTCGCCGCGGATCAGCGGGGCGATCTCCGGGTTGGCCAGCGCCTTGCGCGCGGCGCGCTCGGCGCGGGCGATGACTTCGTCCACGTCGCGGGAGCGTGCGAGCGGAACAGGCACGACGACCAGTGCGCGCGACCAGATATTGGAGTTGTTGATGCACACCTGCGCCGTCGAGTTCGGGATGGTCACCGTGTTCTGCTCGAGTGTGCGGATCTGCGTGGCGCGCATCGTGATCTGGATGACGTCGCCCGTGACCTCTGTGCCGCTGATCTGGAAAGTGACAAGGTCACCCACGCCGTACTGCTTCTCCGAAAGAATGAAAAAGCCCGCGACGAAATCCGCAATAATATTCTGCGCGCCGAAACCGACTGCGGCGGAGACGACGGTGGCGGGGATGGCGGCACCGGCGAGCGAGAATCCGATCTGCTGGAGGAAGAAGACCAGGATCAAAAAATACGCCAGCAGTTGGACGATGTAAATGACCACGCCGGCGATAGCGAGAGAGGATTTGCCCTCGTGGGCGTCCTTTATGTCGGCGAGTTGGCGTTCGGCATAGCGGTTGGCGAGGCGGCCCGCGCGCGGCACGAGCATCGCCAAAACGATGAGCAAGGCGAGGTTGATGCCGGTGTCGGCCAACCAGCGCCAAGCGTGTTCGAGAATAAGTGTGAATGGCATAGCGACTCTAGATTATCCTCATTTTCCCTATGAGTTCCTTGGAGCTGTGTATGATCTAGGCATGATCTTCATCGACCTAGTAGCAGTGATTCGCGCGGCGCTTGTCCCTCGCGCGACGTACTCGTCTACGTAGCCGTCGAACGATAAGCGCCCCCGCCTCAGGTTGTAGAGCGGGGGCGTTTGTCGTAGATCACCCAGAGTGCTGACAACTCACCAAAGGAGTTCGGAGAATAGTGGCAGCGTCACAGAAGAAAAAGGTGGAGCGGATAACAGGCGCGGAAGCCATCGTCCGCAGCCTCGAGGAGCTGGGCACCGAGTTCGTCTTCGGCATTCCAGGGGGTGCGGTCCTTCCGCTTTACGACGCCCTGTTTGCCGCCAAAAAGCTGCGCCACGTTCTGGTGCGCCACGAGCAGGGCGGCGGCCACGCCGCTGAGGGCTATGCTCTGGCGTCCGGCAAGGTCGGCGTGTGCGTCGCGACCTCGGGGCCCGGTGCGACCAACCTGGTCACCGCACTGGCCGATGCGTACCTCGACTCGGTGCCGATCGTGGCCATTACCGGCCAGGTGGGCACCCCGCTGCTGGGTACGGACGCATTCCAGGAGGCCGATATCCGCGGCATCACGATGCCGATCACCAAGCACAGCATCATGGTGACCGACGTCGGGGAGATCCCGCAGGCTCTCGCCGAGGCCTTCCACCTCGCGAGCACCGGCCGCCCGGGCCCGGTCCTCGTGGACTTCCCGAAGGACGTTCAGAACGCCGAGATCGATTTCGAGTGGCCGCCGGTCATCGATTTGCCGGGTTACAAGCCGACGACGAACCCGCACGGCCGCCAGATCACGTCCGCCGCGAAGATGATTGCCAAGGCGGAGCGCCCGGTGATCTACGCCGGCGGCGGCATCATCAAGGCCAATGCGTCGAAGGAGCTGCTCAAGTTCGCTGAGGCCACCGGTGTCCCGGTCGTGACCACCCTCATGGCGCTCGGCGCGTTTCCGACGCACCACCCGCTGAACATGGGCATGCCGGGCATGCACGGCACCGTCCCCGCCGTCGCCGCACTGCAGAAGGCCGATCTCCTCATCACCATCGGCGCGCGCTTCGATGACCGCGTCACCGGCGACCCCGAGCACTTCGCCCCCGATGCCAAGGTGATCCACGCCGATGTCGACCCCGCCGAGATCGGCAAGATCCGCCCGGTGGACGTCCCGATCGTCGGCGACGCCAAGGAAGTCTTGATCCAGCTCACCGAGCCCTTCAAGAAGGGCAAGAAGGTCTCCGCTCCGAAGATCGGGGAGTGGAAGGACTACTTGGGCGACATGAAGGAGCGCTTCCCGCGCGGCTACCAGAAGAACGAGGACGGCTCCCTGTCGCCGCAGTTCGTCATCGAGACGCTGTCCAAGGAAGTCGGCCCGGAGGCCATCTATGTCGCGGGCGTCGGCCAGCACCAGATGTGGTCCGCGCAGTTCCTCGACTTCGAGCACCCGCGCACCTGGCTCAACTCCGGCGGCCTGGGCACCATGGGTTATTCCATCCCGGCCGCGCTCGGCGCCAAAGCCGCCTGCCCGGACAAGGAAGTCTGGGCCATCGACGGCGACGGCTGCTTCCAGATGACCAACCAGGAGATCACCACCGCCGCTGTCGAGGGCTTCCCGTTCAAGATCGCCCTGATCAACAACGGCAACCTGGGCATGGTCCGACAGTGGCAGACGCTGTTCTACGACGGCCACTATTCCCACACCAAGCTGCACCAGGACGAGACGTACATCCCGGACTTTCTCGGTCTGGCCAGCGCACTCGGCGCCGAAGCCATCCGCGTCACCACCGAGGAAGAAGTGCTGCCCGCCATCAAGCGCGCCCGCGAGATCAACGACCGTCCGGTCCTCATCGACTTCGTTGTCGGCGAGGACTCCCAGGTGTGGCCGATGATTTCCGCCGGCAGCTCCAATTCCGAGATCCAGTATGCGCGCGATCTGCGCCCGCTTTTCGACGAAGACATGTCCGCCGGCGAAACTCCCGCCGACATCCACGAGACCGTGGCCGAATCCAAGACCGAATCTGGTGCCGACGCTCAGGCAGATGCGGAGGAGAAATAATGATGAACAACAACCCGATCTATGACGATGTCACACGCAGTGTCGTGTCGGTGCTGGTGCAGGATGTCGAAGGCATCATCACCCGCGTGACCGCCATGTTCACCCGCCGCGGCTTCAACCTTGTCTCGCTCACTTCCGCCAAAACGGAGACCGAGGGCATCAACCGCCTGACCGTCGTGGTGGACGCCTCCGAGCACGCCATCGAGCAGCTGACCAAGCAGCTGAACAAGCTTATCCAGGTGATCAAGGTCGTGCGCCTGGACGAGGACAACACCATCGGGCGTTCGTTGATGCTGGTGAAAGTCAGCGCCAACAACAGCAACCGCCCGCAGGTTGTCGACGCCGCCAATATCTTCCGTGCCCGCATTGTGGACGTCGCCCCGGATTCCGTGGTGATCGAAGCGACCGGCACCTCGAGCAAGCTCCGTGCCTTCCTCGAGGTCTTGGAACCGTTCGGTGTGCGCGAGCTGGTCCAGTCCGGTCGTGTCGCATTGAACCGCGGCCCGAAGACCATGGCTTCTTCCAAATAAGGCCATAAACAATAGGGCTCGATCCCACACAGATCGCCCCGTGTCCCGTATAGTGAAACATGTCGCCCAATATGCGGGACACGTTCTTGAGGAAATCAGAATGTGCAGAGCGCTTCGGCGCATAACAAAGAACAGAAAGGTGAGTGCTTCGCTCATGGCAATTGAAGTCTTCTACGACGACGACGCTGATCTCTCCATCATTCAGGGCCGTAAGGTCGCCGTCATCGGCTACGGATCCCAGGGCCATGCCCACGCCCAGAACCTGCGCGAGTCCGGCGTCGAGGTGGTCATCGGTCTGCGCGACGGTTCCAAGTCCGCAGAGAAAGCGCGCGAGGCCGGCTTCGAGGTCAAGACCAACGCAGAGGCCGCTAAGTGGGCCGACGTCATCATGCTGCTCGCCCCGGACACCTCCCAGGCAGAGATCTTCGCCAACGACATCGAGCCGAACCTGAACGAGGGCGACGCCCTGTTCTTCGGCCACGGCCTGAACATCCACTTCAAGCTCATCGACCCGGCCGACAACATCACCGTCGCCATGGTCGCCCCGAAGGGTCCGGGCCACCTGGTCCGCCGCACCTTCGCCGACGGCAAGGGCGTTCCCTGCCTGATCGCCGTCGAGCAGGATCCGACCGGGAACGGCCAGGCGCTCGCCCTGTCCTACGCCGCAGCAATCGGTGGCGCCCGCGCCGGCGTCATCCCGACCACCTTCGAGGCTGAGACCGTTACCGACCTCTTCGGCGAGCAGGCAGTTCTCTGCGGTGGCCTGGAAGAGCTGATCAAGAACGGTTTCGACGTCCTCACTGAAGCCGGCTACGAGCCGGAGATGGCCTACTTCGAGTGCCTCCACGAAATGAAGCTCATCGTCGACCTCATCTACGAGGGCGGCCTGGCCAACATGAACTACTCCATCTCCGACACGGCTGAGTTCGGCGGCTACCTGTCTGGTCCCCGCATCGTCGACGAGGGCGCTAAGGATCGCATGCGCGATGTTCTCAAGGACATTCAGTCCGGTGACTTCACCAAGCGCCTCATCGCCAACGTTGAGGGCGACAATAAGGAACTCGAGGGCCTGCGCGAGAAGATCTCCCAGCACCCGATCGAAAAGACCGGTGCTCAGCTCCGCGACATGATGACCTGGGTTCAGAATCCTCTGAACGACACCGCTCGCTAAACCACTGGTAGCCGCCCTGTGCGGCAGGGGCTCACCGCCCGGGATCCCGCATGGATCTCTCGGGCGGTTTTTCTATGCCTATATATAGGTGCGGACGTCGGCTTGAAACGCGCTATCCATAGCTGGCGAATGCTCTGGTGAACGACTTGCGCCCTGCGTGTGGTCGTCTTTGAAGTCGGAACGCTGCTACCTTCTCTAATAAATCCCTGCACATATGGGGCCGGTCAAATCGTTCACCGGCAGGTGTGCGCCAGGCGCTGTGTGATTGCGGGACGATGAGGGAGTGTCAGGAATACAGGCAGCGAACCCCAGTGAATCTGTTTACATCTCAATCATTCACGATTCGTCTCGAAAGCTGCCTGCCTGGTCTTATATCGTTTTGGGCTCAAGCGAGATTTAAACAGATTCACTGGCCGATGTGCGGCTGTCTTATCTGAAGGCGGGTGCGGGCACGAATGAACCCCGCGTCCCTGGTGCGGGAATCGCGGGGTTGGGGGGCACCGCGTTGAGGCGGCCCGCGGTGGATGCCGGACAGAACCGGCTGACCGTGCTTAGTTGGTGGCGTCGCCGGCTGCGTCGCCGACGGCATCGGTAGCGTCGCCGGCTGCATCGCCAGCAGCGTCACCGGCATCGCTAGCTGCATCGCCAGCGCCCTCGGCTGCGTCGCCAGCCGTGCCGGTCGCGTCACCGGCAGCATCGCCAGCGGTCTCGCCTGCGCCCTCAGCGGCACCAGCGGTAGTGGTCTCCTCGACGGTGGTGGTTCCGGTGACGGAAGTGGCGGGCTCGTCGGACTCGTCGTCGCCACCGCCGACCAGGGACCAGATCAGCAGGCCGAGCAGGATCAGGGCCAGCAGGCCGAGCAGCCACTTCCACCAGCCGCTGCCGCCCTCGGACTCCTCGACAGCGGTGGAACCGCCGGTCGTGGTGGCCGGGCGGGAGTCAGTGCGGACCTCGCGATTTGCGGTTGTCTCCGACGGCTTGATGCGTTCTTCGTTGACGCGGGTCTCGTTCAGGTTGTCGCCGGCGCGAGTCTGGTCGATCCTGTCGTGGACGCGGGTCTCATCGACGTTGTCGGTGATCTTCTCGCCGCGGCCGAGACGGTCGGCGGCTTCCTTCGGGAGGTTGTTCGGGTCGTTCGGGTTCTTGTTGGTCACGGTGCGACCACCTTTCTAATTAAGGTTTTCTAACTAACAGACCGCTTGAACAGTCAGCGCCCCACAGTAACAACATTTTCGGTCCGCTGACGTGTTCTGGATCACATTGTTCCTGGAGTCGGAAATGTGTGCAGGTGCATACATCACGGTCTACGCAGGTGAGGTACAGGATTCCGCGTTTTGAGTGTTTTCAGTAGCTTGTCATTAAGCGTCAAACTGTCATAGAGTGGTGACCATGACGGAACACCGGCACGACGGAGACGGTCGCCGACGCGGGACCGCTGGTAGCGGGGCACGCGGGAGCGGGCATGACCACCGCGCCCACGACCACGGCGTCAGCGATGCGCCGTTGTGGGCGCTGGGCACGGCACTCGGCATCACGGGGATCGTGTTCTTCGCCGAGCTCATCGGTGGCTGGTTATCGGGCTCGATGGCGCTCATGGCGGATGCGATGCACATGCTCTCCGACGCGACGGGCCTGATGATTGCGCTCATCGCGGTAGCGGTGGGGCGCAAGCCGGCGTCGCGCTACGCCACATTCGGCTACCGGCGCGTGGAGGTCCTGGCCGCGGCGGTGAATGCCGTGACGGTGGCGGTGATCTCGGTGTGGATCGTCGTTGAGGCGGTGCAGCGGATCGGAAGCCCGGAGGGGATCCAGACGCGGGCGATGATCATCGTCGCGGTCATCGGTCTTGTCGCGAATGCGGTGTCTGCGCTGCTGCTGAAGTCGCAGCGGAAACAGTCGGTGAATATCGAGGGCGCGTTCCTCCACGTGATCGTGGACTTGCTCGGCTCCATCGCGGTGATCGTCGCCGGAGTGGTTATCGCGGTGACAGGATTCACCGGGGCAGATGTCGTGGCCTCGCTCGTCATCGCCGGGCTGGTGTTGCCGAGGGCGTGGGGGTTGCTGAAGACGTCGATAAGCGTGCTGCTCGAACGCGTCCCCGAGGGGATCGATCCCGACGACGTGGGGGACGCGCTGGTCGCGCTCGAAGGTGTGGAGGCGATTCACGACCTGCATTTGTGGTCGTCGGGCGGCAGCGATGTGCTGTGCACGGTGCACCTTATTGCTAGGGCGGATCACGGGATTGCTAGGGCGGATCACGGGAAGCTGCTCGACCGTGCGCAGGCGCGGTTGCGGGAGCTCGGGATCGAACACGCGACGATACAGATTGAAGGCCCCGGGCACTACGAGCACGAGGTATATTGCGCCCCTCACGGCGACGGCGAGTGATCTAGAGTTGGGGCCATGGGGTTTACCACGCCGAGCTACTCCTTGACCGACCTGTTCGCGCGCGCTGAGCGGGGCGAACTGCAAACGCCGGATTTCCAGCAGACGTACCTGTGGGACGTTGACCGCACTCGCACCCTGTTGGCGTCGGTGTTGCGCGGATATCCGGTGGGCACGCTGCTGGCACTGGACACGCGCAACGAGCCCATGCGGTTCCGTCCTCGCCCCCTGCCGGGCGTGCCGGAGACCAGTGAAGCGCCGGGTTTGCTCCTGCTCGACGGGCAGCAGCGCCTGTCGTCGTTGTACCTGTCCATGCAGGGTGACGGCAGGATCGAGGTCCTGGACTTCCGCGGGCGCCGGATTTTCCGCCGCTTTTTCGTCGACGTGCGAGCGGCGGTGGCCGGCGACCCGATGCCGACGGAAGCTGTATTCGAGGTCGACGACGACGGGGGCGTGCGCTCGCACTTCGGCCCGCTTATCGACGGAGGAGTGACCGACCGCCAGACCATGGTCGACAACTTCATCGTGCCAGTTTCCGCGCTGCTGTGGGAAGAAGGCAACGATTTGCTCTTCGATATGGCCGCCAGCACCGACGACCCGGCTGTGCGGGAGGACGTCAAAGAATTCCACCGGCGCATCCTGCGCCCGCTCGCCGCGTACGACCTGCCAATGACTCGCCTGGACCGCGACACCTCCCAGATTGGTGTGGGGCAGATCTTCGCGCAGGCGAATTCCCAGGGCGTGTCCATGGACGTCTTCGAACTGCTCACTGCCGTTTTCGCGCTGGAGGACCCGGAATTCTCTCTCGCTGCACACTGGAATGAATGCGAGAATGTGCTGCGCGCGCATCCGGCACTCGACGAAATCGACCGCGTGCGCTTCCTGCGCGGAGTCTCGCTGTTGGTCACAAGCACGGCGGGTGCTGCCCGCGGGCACCGTGGCGATATTTTGAACCTCAGCCTGCACGACTACCTCTGGGCCTCGAGCGATCTGCTCGCGGCTTTCGAGCGTGCGGCGGAATTTCTCTCCGATAGGTGCATCTTTTCCGTCGACCAAGTTCCGTACTCCCACCAGCTCGTGCCGTTGGCCGTGATCTTGGCGCGCCTGTCCTGGGAGGAGGGCTGCCTGGAACAGCCGAGCACCTGGGACCGCATCAACAAGTGGTACTGGAACGGTGTGTTCGGCGAGCTCTATGGCGCGCACGCTTCGTCGATCCGGGCCGGCTCCGATGTCGATCAGGTGACCCCGTGGGCGAAGGGGGAGACCGATCAGGTGCCGAAGACGGTGGAGGACGCCTTTTTCAGCGAGTCCCGCCTGATCAGTGCCCGCGCCGATTCCGGGGTGTACCGCGGCATGTTCGCGCTACTGATGGCCCGCGGCGCCCGAGATTGGCGCACGGGCAAGACGTTCACCGCAGAGACGGTCGAGGAGCTGCGCCCCGGCTTCCACCAGGTGTTCCCGGACGGTTTCTGCCGGAGCCACGGCGTGGACAGCGACCTGGCCCAGTCGGTGCTCAACCGCACTCCGTTGGGCAGGCGGACCGAAGCGATCATGGAGGACGCGGACCCGAAGCGTTACTTGTCGCGCCTGCAGTCCAAGGCGATCATGGAGGACGAGGAATTCGATGCGGTCCTCGCCACCCACGAGCTGGAGCCGGATTATCTGTTCACCTCCAACTGGCAGGCCTATTTCATCGACCGCCGGGACCGCTTGGTGGGCATCATCGAGTACGCGATGGACAAGAGCGTCGTGCGCGACCTCGACGGGAATGAAAGCGCCGGCGACGAATGATCCGAGCGAGAAAACACCGCCGCGCACGCGCCGCGGCGGTCATCGTCGCGAGTGCATCTCTGCTTCTGACCAGCTGCGCCGGTGAGATCGAGGAGCAGGATCCGCAAGCAGACCGTGTGCTGCAAGAGGCCCGCACGGTGAACCAGTCGCGGCACGTCGCCGAGCGGTTTGAACCGCACCCGGTGGTGATGGACGACCCGGACGGATTCGCCACCAGTGAGCTCTTCTATCCGTCGTCCGAAGTCCTCATCCTGGCGGACGACACGCCCGCAGCACAGCTCCGCGCGGCATCGTTGGCTGTGGCCGTCCACGCACCCATGCTGATCTACCGCAGCGAGCGCCACGCGGACGTGATCCGGGAGATCGAGCGCATGTCCACCCACACGGTCTATGCGGTGGGAAATGTGCCGGTACTGGGCTACACCGACAAACTGACCGTGATCAAGGATCCGGGTGGTCATGTAGCGTTGGAAAAGGCGACTGCACTCCGTTTCACGGAGCAGGAGGTAGCTGCCGAGCAAGACGCCGCCGCAGCGGTGGCTGGCCTGGCTGACGGGGAGCCGACGTGGTTGCGGGCCGGCTACGGACCGCAGCAGCATGTCGCCGACGATGCGGAACCCGGCGTGGTGCCCGTTCGTTCCCGGCAGGATGCGGAGATGGCGCCGCAGGTGATCGCGCTACCGGAGAGCTCGCTCGCCGCGGTCGCCACGGCGCGGGCGTTCGGCGCGAATGTCTATCTGGCGGACAAGCCCGACCCGCGGGAGAGCCACCTGACGCTTGTTCTCACCGCCGGGCTGTCGGAGCTGCCTCTTGTGGCGTTGGGCAAGGCATTCGGCACAAGCGGCGAGCTCGCGCAGCGGATCCGGGAAGCAGAGGAAAATACTCAGCCGGGTGATTTAAATAATATTTCCTCGCTTCCGCAGTCGCCGGATTAAGGTTTAATGAATCAATATCCATTGACAGCTACAACGTCGTAGGAGATGAGCACCGTGACCGCATCTGTGTCCAACCCTGAAGCAAAGCCCGTCGTTCTCATTGCGGATAAGCTCGCGCAATCCACCGTGGACGCGTTGGGCGACTCCGTCGAGGTGCGCTGGGTGGACGGCCCGAACCGCGAGGAGCTGCTCGCGGCGGTGCCGGAGGCGCAGGCCCTGCTCGTTCGTTCCGCCACCACAGTGGACAAGGAAGTGCTCGAGGCCGCGCCGGACCTGCGCATCGTGGGCCGTGCGGGTGTCGGTCTGGACAACGTCGACGTGGACACCGCCACCGAACGCGGCGTAATGGTGGTCAACGCTCCGACTTCGAATATCCACTCCGCGTGCGAGCACGCGATCGCCCTGCTGCTGTCCACCGCGCGCCAGATCCCGGCCGCGGACAAGACGCTGCGCGACGGCGAGTGGAAGCGCTCGTCCTTCAAGGGAGTGGAGATCTACGGCAAGACCGTCGGCATCGTGGGCTTCGGCCATATCGGCCAGCTGTTCGCCCAGCGCCTCGCCGCATTCGAGACCGAGATCATCGCCTACGACCCGTACGCGAACCCGTCGCGCGCAGCACAGCTCGGCGTCGAGCTCGTGGAGCTGGAGGAGCTCATCTCCCGCGCCGACTTCGTCACCATCCACCTTCCCAAGACCAAGGAAACGCAGGGCATGTTCAATGCCGAGCTCTTGGCGAAGGCGAAGGAAGGCCAGATCATCATCAACGCCGCGCGCGGAGGGCTCGTCGATGAGCAGGCGCTTGCCGACGCCATCGTGAACGGCCCCATCCGCGGCGCAGGTTTCGACGTGTACTCGACGGAGCCCTGCACGGATTCTCCATTGTTCGCCCTCGACGAAGTCGTGGTCACGCCGCACCTGGGGGCGTCGACAAGCGAGGCGCAGGACCGCGCGGGTACCGATGTCGCGGGCTCTGTGCTGAAAGCGCTGGCCGGCGAGTTCGTGCCGGACGCCGTCAACGTCGTCGGTGGCGCCGTGGGCGAGGAGGTCGCTTTGTGGCTCGAGCTCGCGCGCAAACTCGGCCTGCTTGCGGGCAAGCTTCTCGACGACGCACCGGCGTCCCTCCGCGTCACTGCCCGCGGTGAGCTGTCCACCGAGGACCCGTCGACTCTCGGCCTGTCCGCCGTGCGCGGCCTCTTCTCCGGCATCGTCGAGGAGCAGGTGACCTTCGTCAACGCTCCTGCCATCGCCGAGTCCCGTGGCCTGGACGTCGAGTCCGGTGTGGCGAACGAGTCCCGCGACCACCGCTCCGCACTCGAGGTGCAGGTCGTCTCCGCGGGCGGTGAGACCGCGACTGTCGAGGGCGCGCTGACCGGTCTTGAGCGCGTGGAGAAGATCGTGCGCATCAACGGCCGCGGCGTGGATATGCGTGCTCAGGGCCGCAACCTGTTCCTGTCCTACACCGACAAGCCGGGCGCCCTCGGCCACGTCGGTGCTCAGCTCGGCGAGCAGGGGATCAATATCGAGGCCGCTGCTCTCACTCAGTCCGCGAAGGGCGACGGCGCGTTCCTCATTCTCCGCGTCGAGTCCGAGGTTCCGGCGGACCTCGAGGCATCTGTCGCGAAATCCATTGAAGCCGACTGCTTCCAGCTCGTGCTCGACTAGCGTGTGCGCGTAAATATTCGTCGCTGATTTTCACGTCTAGCAGGGACTATACGCCCCAGCGAAAGAAATTTATCCCGGATGTGAATTAATCCGGGATTTTTCTGCGCCCGCCCCCGCGCATATGCGAATATTGACGCACTTGTTTTCACGGCCTAATTAAAGGGGCGACTTTGACCACAGCAGTTGAACGCGACGAGTCTGGCGCGGGCGCAGTGCCGCGCGACAGGCTCGAAATCACCACGACACCCGACGGCAAAGAGCACGTCGTCGGCGTGAAGCCGAAGAAAGTGATCGGCACCGTCGAGCGCATCGTGATCGGTCTTGCGGCGGTGCTCGCCGCACTCGGTTGGGGCGCCATCGCGCTGCACCGCGGCGAGACCATCAACTCGGTGTGGCTCGTGTTGGCGGCCATCGGCACCTACATCATCGGGTTCAGCCTGTATGCCCGTCTCGTCGAATACAAGGTGGTCAAGCCGCGGAACACCCGGGCGACGCCGGCGGAGTACGTCAACGACGGCTCCGATTTCGTTCCCACCGACCGCCGCGTGCTCTTCGGCCACCACTTCGCGGCGATCGCCGGTGCCGGCCCCCTCGTGGGCCCGGTCATGGCCGCGCAGATGGGTTACCTGCCCAGCACGCTGTGGATCATCATCGGCGTCGTGCTCGCCGGGGCGGTGCAGGACTACCTCGTCCTCGCGGTGTCCCAGCGCCGCCGCGGGCGCTCCCTGGGGCAGATGCTCAAGGAAGAAGTGGGCCGGATCGGCGGTGTAGCCGGCAGCATTGCCACCATGGTCATCATGGTGATCATCATCGCCGTGCTGGGCCTGGTCGTGGTCAACGCCCTGGCGGAGTCCCCGTGGGGCGTGTTCTCCATCGCGATGACAATTCCGATTGCTTTGTTCATGGGTGTCTACGGCCGCTTCTTGCGTCCGGGCCGCGTCGCGGAAGTCTCCGCGATCGGCGTGGTGCTGCTTATGGCGGCGATTCTCGGCGGCGGGTACGTCGCGGAGACCTCTTGGGGTGCGGAGCTGTTCACCCTGTCTAAGTCCACGCTCGCTGTCTGCATCCTCATCTACGGCGTGATCGCTTCCGTCCTGCCTGTGTGGCTGCTGCTCGCCCCGCGCGACTACCTGTCCACCTTCATGAAGATCGGCGTGATCGTCATGCTGGCGCTGGCGATCCTAATCGACCGCCCTGAAGTGCACATGCCGGCGATCACCTCCTTCGGTCTCGAGGGCGGCGGACCGGTCTTCTCCGGCAACCTGTTCCCGTTCCTATTCATCACCATCGCCTGCGGCGCGCTGTCGGGCTTCCACGCTCTGATCTCCTCCGGCACCACCCCGAAACTGCTGGAGAAAGAGACGCACGCCCGCGCCATCGGCTACGGCGGCATGCTCATGGAGTCCTTCGTGGCCATCATGGCGCTGATCACAGCTGTCGTGCTCGACCGGCACATCTACTTCGCCATCAACTCCCCGAAGGCGAAGACCGGTGGCGAGGAAGCGACCGCGGCTGAATTCGTCAACGGCCTGAACATCCCTGGCGAGGGAGTCTCCGCGGAGCAGCTGACGGCGCTGGCCGAGGCGGTGGGGGAGCCGAGCATTGTGTCCCGCACCGGCGGCGCGCCGACATTCGCCATCGGTATGTCGGAGATCATGACTAATATCGTCGGCCACCCGGGCATGCAGGCATTCTGGTACCACTTCGCCATCATGTTTGAGGGCCTATTCATCCTCACTGCGATCGACGCGGGCACCCGCGTCGCCCGCTTCATGATGGGCGACATGATCGGCAATATCTCCGGCCTGGAGAAGTTCAAGGATCCGTCCTGGCGCGTGGGCAGCTGGGTCTCCACTGTTCTGGTCTGCGGCATGTGGGGCGCGATCCTCGTCATGGGAGTCACCGACCCGCTCGGCGGCATCAACGTGCTCTTCCCGCTCTTCGGCATCGCCAACCAGTTGCTGGCGGCGATCGCACTCTGCCTTGTCACCGCGATCGTGTTCAAGAAGGGGCTGTTCAAGTGGGTGTGGATCCCGGTGGTCCCGCTCGTGTGGGACCTGATCATCACGATGACGGCGAGCTGGCAGAAGATCTTCAGCAGCGATCCGGCGATCGGCTATTTCGCGCAGCATGCCAAGTACAAGGACGCGCGCAACCAGGGTCTGGAGACATTCCAGGCCGCGGGCAGCCCGGAGGAGATTGACATTGTCGTGCGCAACACGATGATTCAGGGCATCTTGTCTGTCTTCTTCGCAGCCCTCGTCATCGTCGTTGTGGTGGCGACGGTGGTGGTGTGCGTGCGCGCGGTGCAGGCGCACACGCGCGGCGGGGAGATCGAGACCAACGAAGAGCCGGACGTGCCGTCCACCTTATTCAGCCAGCGCGGAATGTTCGCCACGGCGGAAGAGAAAGCGGTGGCGAAGGAGTACAGCATCGAATTGAATTCACCGGCGGGAGCGGGGTACTAATGGGCGCGATCGCACACGGCGCCGTCGCGGCGTTCAAGTGGACGAATTGGTATATCAAGGAGCTGATGGGGGATAACGACTACGCGAAGTACTGCGCCCATCAGCGCGCGCACCATCCGGATGCGGAACTGATGACGGAACGGGAGTTCTGGAAGGCACGGTGGGCTCACCAAGAGGCCAATCCGGGCAGCCGTTGTTGTTAAGCTGAAGCGCATGAAAATTGCGGTTATTGCAGGGGACGGCATCGGCCCCGAGGTGATGGAAGAAGGCCTCAAGGTTCTGCGCGCGGTGCGCGGGGACGTGGAGCTCACCGAGTACGACCTCGGCGCGCGCCGCTATCTGAGCAACGGCGAGCTGCTGACCGACGAGGACTTGGCCAGCCTGCGCGAGCACGACGCGATTCTGCTCGGTGCGATCGGCGACCCGGAGCGTGTCCCGGCCGGCGTGCTGGAGCGTGGCCTGCTGCTTCCGCTGCGCTTCAAGCTGGACCACTACGTGAACTTGCGCCCGTCGAAGCTGTACCCGACCGCAGTGAGCCCGCTGGCCAACCCGGGCGAGATCGACTTCGTGGTCGTCCGCGAGGGCACTGAGGGCCTCTACGCCGGCAACGGCGGCACCCTGCGCCAGGGCACTCCTGCGGAGGTCGCGTGCGAGGTGTCCCAGAACACCCGTTACGGCGTTGAGCGCCTGGTCCGCCACGGTTTCGAGACCGCGATGGCTCGCCGCAAGAAGCTCACGCTGGTGCACAAGACTAACGTGCTCACCAATGCTGGTGCACTGTGGCAGAATACCGTCGATGAGGTGGCCAAGGAGTACCCGGAGGTCGCCGTCGACTACAACCACATCGACGCCGCGACGATCTACCTGGTCACCGACCCGGGCCGCTACGACGTGATCGTCACCGACAACCTCTTCGGCGACATCCTCACCGACTTGGCTGGCGCGGTCGCCGGCGGCGTGGGTCTGGCGTGCTCCGGCAATATTGACGCCTCCCGCACCAACCCGTCGATGTTCGAGCCGGTCCACGGTTCCGCGCCGGATATCGCGGGTAAAGGGCTTGCGGACCCGACCGCGATGATCCTGTCCGTGGCTATGATGCTCCGCTGGCTTGACGACGAAGCGTCTGCCGTCCGCATCGAAGATGCCGTCGCAGCGGATGTCTCAGCCCGGAAGGATGCCGCACGGGATGCTGGCGATAATGATAGGGAAACTGGGAGCTTCACTGAAAGGGTGGGAACCCGCATCGCGGAATTCCTGAAGTAGGGTCTTTCTCATGCGTTTCACTTCCCGTTTGACCACGACTGCCGCGATCGCGGCGACCACGACGATGCTGCTCGCCGGATGCTCCGCAATCGGTGGCGACGGAAGCGGGGGATCCGATTCCTCGGCCGCCTCGGACAGCGATAGCTTCGCGGCGTCCCTGGTCAAAGACGGCTCTTCCGTTATTGCCGACCCGGACGGCACCGGCGCGGAGGTCTCCCAGAAATTCTTCTCTGAATCAGATACCGTCGTCGTCTCCGACGGTGAGCGGGAGAACCAGCTGAAGGCTGCCGCGATCGCAGTCGAGCTCGGCGCGCCGATGCTCACCCGTTACAGCTCCGAAAAGGCCGCGGCCACAGTCGACGCGGAAATCGAGCGCCTCGGCGCCGACCGCGTCATCAACGTGGGGGAGAAGGCCGGCGAAGAGACCGATGACGAAGACACGAAGCTCATCGCCGACACCCAGCCGGTGAACGCGGAGACGGACGCGGAGATTCAGGCGATCGCCGATCAGGCCGGTGCACAAGACGGCGAAGAGAAGCCGGAGGAAGTCCCGATCTTCGCGACTGAGCAGACCTCGTTCGCCGCCGCGGCGACCGCGGCAGCGACCAAACTTCCGGTCACCGTGTTGTCATATGCCGACCCACGCGTGACCAAGGAGTCGATGGACCAGGTCGACGGCAAAAAGGCAGTGGCCCTCGGCCAGCAGTTCGGCAGCTCGGAGCGTTTCCAATCCACGATCGACTTAGCTAAGAACGGCGAATTGCCGGGCGGCGGCGGGCTGGTGTTCCCGGGGCGCCGCATGATCGCCACCTACGGTCACCCGTCCGGCCCCGCATTGGGCCAAATGGGTGAGCAGCCGCCGGCTGAGGCAGTGGGCGTGGTCAAGGACTGGGTGAGCCAGTACCAGGAGCTCACCGACGAGAAGATTATCCCGGCATTCGAGGTGATCGCCACCGTGGCGTCTTCCGATCCGGGCGACGACGGCAATTTCACCAACGAGTCGGACCCAGAAGAACTCGTCCCGTACATCGACGCGATCACCGAGGCAGGCGGTTACGCCGTGATCGATCTGCAGCCGGGCCTGACCACGTTCAAGGAACAGGCGGTGCTCTACGAAGAACTGCTCAAGCGGCCGAATGTCGGCTTGGCGCTCGATGCCGAGTGGAAGCTCCAGCCGGGACAGCAACCGGCGGCGCAAGTCGGTTCGGCCTCCGCGGCCGAGATCAATGAGGCCACGGAATGGCTGGCCGAGCTGACGCGCGAAAATGATCTCCCGCAGAAAGCGCTAATCGTCCACCAGTTCCAGATCGCGATGCTGCCGGACCGTGAGAATATCGACACGTCCGCACCGGAGCTGTCCTTCATCCTGCACGCTGACGGCCATGGCTTGCCGGAGCAGAAATTCGAGACCTGGAATGTCATGCGTCAGGACTTGCAGCCGCAGTTCTTCATGGCGTGGAAGAACTTCATCGACGAAGACATGCCGATGTTCACCCCAGACCAGACGTATAACACGGTCGATCCGCGCCCATGGTTTGTCAGCTATCAATAAACCGGAATTGAAAGGGTAACCCTAAGCGGTGAGGGCACGCGGTGGCGTATGCTCATGGGCATGCGTTTTGGACGAATTGCCACACCTGAGGGAATGACCTTCGCGGTCATCGACGATGACGCGACCACTGCGAAGCAGATCAAAGCTACTCCGTTCACCGAACCCGAGTACACGGGCAAGGAGTGGAAGCTCGACGATGTGCGGTTGCTAGCGCCGATGCTTCCCAGCAAGGTGGTGGCGATCGGCCGCAACTACGCCGACCACGTCGCCGAGGTCTTCAAGCAGTCGTCCGAGCACCTGCCTCCGACGCTGTTCCTCAAGCCGCCGACAGCGGTCATCGGCCCCGAAGCGCCGATCAAGATCCCGGACTTTGCCACCCGCGTCGAGTTCGAAGGCGAGCTGGCTCTCGTGATTGGCCGTCCGTGCAAGAATGTCAAGGCTGAAGACTGGAAGTCTGTCGTTCGCGGTGTGACCATCGTCAACGACGTCTCGTCACGCGACCTTCAATTCAGCGACGGCCAGTGGGCGCGCGCCAAGGGCATCGATACATTCTGCCCACTGGGCCCGTGGATCGAGACCGATCTGGACAAATTCGACTTCGACAACCTGCCGATCAAAGCGCACCTGACTCACGACGGTGCGACGGAGACGAAGCAGGACTCGAATTCTAACCAGATGATCTGGAAGCTCGGCACGATCATCGAGTTCATCACTTCGGCCTATACTCTGCTGCCGGGCGACGTCATCTGCACCGGGTCGCCAGCGGGCACCGCGGAAATGGTCCCGGGCGACACCATCGAGGTGGAGATCGGGGGAATCGGCAAACTCCGTAACCCGGTTGAGCGCGCCTAATAGAAGAGCAGCGAGTTAAAGCCCGAGCGCGCGCTGGATGGTGCGCAGCTTCGCGGTAGTCTCGGCGAGCTCAGCCTCGGGGTCCGATGCGGCGACGAGCCCGCCGCCAGCCCAGGCGCGTGCGGCGGTGCCGTCGCCGCTGACCTCGGCGCAGCGGATGGACACCATGAACTCGCCGTCGCCGTTGTCGTCGCACCAGCCGACTGTGCCTGCATAGAAGGACCGGTCGGATTCGGCTGTGGTGATGAGGGCCTCGGCGGCATGCTGCGGGGTACCGCAGACTGCGGGGGTGGGGTAGAGGCGAGCCGCCAAGTCCAGCGCGTTCGGGGCGGGGGTGCGCAGAGTACCGGTGATCGGGGTGGCCAGATGCCACATCTCGTTCGTCTTGGTCAGAACAGGCCGGGAGGGGATAGACAAGTCGTCGCAAAGCGGCGCGAGGATTTCCCGAATGTGCTCGACGACGAATGCGTGCTCGTCGAGATCCTTTTGTGAGTTCGCCAGAGCTTGCCCAGCAGCTTCATCGGCCGCCGGGTCGCCGGCAACGCGCGCGGCGGAACCGGCAAGCGGATACGAGGTAACCTTCAAGCCTTCACGCTTGACCAGTTGCTCTGGGGAGGAGCCGGCGATCATGTGCCCGTGCTTGCCGGCGGGGGTGAGATCGGCGATGAAACCGTCGCGCGTGCGCGACAAGTCAATCAGGCGCGCGGCGACGGTGCGGGGGTCGACGGGCGGGTTGAAAGCGATGTCCACCGCCCGGGCGAGCACCACTTTGTCCAGCAGGGAATCGTTGATCGTGGCCACCGCAGCTTCGATTCGGCGCAGGTGCTCGTGCGGTTCTGGGTCGTAGCCGGTCACGCGGGCCGACAGTGCGGCGCCTTCGCCAGTGCGGTAGTAGGCATGCGGCTCGAGCGTACCCGGTTCTCTGATGATGCTCTCGGGCACGGTCAGCGCGGCGGGAGCGTCGCGGTCGAAGGGGAGTGCGCCGACGACCATGGGGACCTCGCCTCGGTCGAGGGCAGTGGCGGCGTCCCATGCATCGATAAAGCTCCTTACCGACCCTTGTGTGCGCACGGAACCGTCCGCGCGCGACAACAGGAAATCGGGCGCGGAGTCCGGTTTGCGGGAAGACATGTGGCCCAATTCTAGTCTGGGACGATCCCACGTTCGGGGTGGGGTCCGGCACGGTCACGACTAGGTATTCAGGGTATTTCAGGTAAATTCAAGTTTCTTGCATAGTTCCGTTGAGGATCGGGAGATCTGCAACTACTGTTACGCGCGTGACTGTTGGGGTTTAGACGTTCTGCCCTCGCCTCGACGGCCTATTTTCTGCCTCAAATCTTTTCCCGAAAGGCCGCACATGAAATCCCCACGTTCTTGGCGCCGCCGAATTGTGGGCGCCACTGCCAGCATGCTCATGGCAGTGGGTGTTCTCGCCGCTCCCGCGCAGGCACAAAGCATTCCCAATGTCGACCAGCTGACAGCCGGCTCCAGCAATGCGGCGAATGCTGTTGAGCGGGCGGCTAATGGCGCAGCGAACAATGCCAACCGTGCGTGGAACGACATGGCCCGCCAAGTCAACGGTGCCATCCCGAAGGAAGCGGGCTCCTCGGTGCCGTACAACCCGATCCCGGCACCGGCTCAGAACCCTGCGCCGGCACCGCGCCAGGCGGCAGGCCCGTGGCGCCCGGCCGCCGGTCAGCCGGTGGCGCCGGGCCATAACGGTGAGATCCGCGTGGGCAACCGCTCCTACCTGATCTGGGTTCCGCGCGGCTACAACGCTTCCCGTCCGACCCCTGTGATGGTGGGGTACTCCGCGTACCAGGATTCCACGGAGAATTTCCGCAACTACTCGCGCCTGCGCGAGTCCAATGTCGGCCGTGACGCGATCATTGTTTACCCGCGCGCGATCGGAACATCGTGGGAAGGCTCTGCCACCTCTGCGACCCGCCCGGGCGAGGACATCCGATTCGTCCGCGCGATGATCAACGATGTGCAGCGCTACTACAACATCGACCGCCGCCGCATCTACGCCACCGGAATGTCCACCGGCGGCGGCATGGCCGCTGTGTCCGCCTGTCACATGGCGGATCTGTTCGCCGGCGTCGCCGGCGTGTCGGGCGCGTACTACTGGCCGGTGAATTCCAACTGCCAGAATATCCCGGTCGCATTCCTCGCCTACCACGGCACGAACGACACTCTCACCAACTACCACGGCGGTGTTCGCCGCGGCACCCGTTACCTGGGTGTGCCTGACCTGTTCAGCTCCTACGAGCGCCGCAACGGCTGCAATATCGGCCGCATCAGCAAGACCCCGCTGAGCAACAACGCCACCCGCATCTCCGCGACCGGATGCAAGAAGCCGGTGCAGGCCATCAAGGTCCACGGCTCCAACCACTTCTGGTGGTACAACCCGTCCACCGCGAACGATATGTGGGCCGTGCTGTCCCGCGTGAGCAAGTAGCTGCCCACGTAAGCGGTTATCCGCTAGCGCGCTACAGTTGGGTGCATGACTGACGCACCTGTACGAGTACGTTTCTGCCCGTCGCCGACCGGAACGCCCCACGTGGGGATGGTCCGGACGGCGCTTTTCAATTGGGCGCAAGCTAGACACACCGGCGGAACGCTGGTATTCCGCATCGAGGACACTGACGTCGCCCGCGACTCCGAGGAGTCTTATCAGGCCATCATCGATTCGCTGACGTGGCTCGGCATGGAATGGGATGAAGGTGTGATCAAGGGCGGCCCGCACGAGCCGTACCGCCAGTCCCAGCGCATGGATATCTATAAGGAAATCCTGGACAAGCTGATCGAGGCCGGCGAAGTCTACCCGGCGTACTCGACGGCGGACGAGGTCAGGGAGCGCCACATCGCCGCAGGCCGCGACCCGCAGCTCGGCTACGACAATTTCGACCGCGACCTTTCCGACGAGCAGGTCGCCGCGTTCAAGGCCGAGGGGCGCGAGCCGGTGTGGCGCCTGCGCATGCCGGAGAAGGACTGGAAGTGGCGCGACCTGGTCCGCGGTGACGTGGAGTTCAAAGCTTCCACCCAGCCTGATTACGTGGTCGCCCGTTCCAACGGCGCGCCACTGTACACCTTGGTCAACCCGGTCGACGATGCGCTCATGGGCATCACGCACGTGCTGCGCGGCGAGGACCTGCTCTCGTCCACCCCGCGCCAGCTGGCGCTGTACGAGGCTCTCCAGCGCATCGGCGTCACCGATTTCACCCCGGAATTCGGCCACCTTCCGTTCGTGATGGGCCAGGGCAACAAGAAGCTGTCCAAGCGCGATCCGGAGTCGAACCTGTTCAACCACCGCGACAACGGCATCATCCCCGAGGGCATGATCAACTACCTCGCGCTCCTCGGGTGGTCGCTCTCGGCGGACCAGGATATCTTCAGCGTCGACGAATTCGTCGAGGCATTCGACATCAGCGACGTGCTGGGCAACCCCGCGCGCTTCGACCAGAAGAAGCTCGAAGCCATCAACGCCGACCACATCCGCCTGCTCGAGCCGGAGGACTTCAAGAACCGCCTGCGCGAGTACCTGACGGAATACACGGACTTCCCAGCCGATTACCCGGAGGACAAATTCGCTGTCGCCGCGGACCTCGTGCAGACGCGCATCAAGATGCTCGGCGACGCATACGGCCTGCTGAAATTCTTGGTCACCCCGGATGCGGAACTCACGCTCGACGAGAAGGCGGCGAAGAAGAACCTCAAGGAAGACGCTGCCGAGCCGCTCGATGCGGGCATCGCCGCGCTGGAAAGCGTGGGGGAGTGGACCACCGAGAATATCGAGAACGCGCTCAGCGGCGCGCTTATCGACGATCTCGGCCTCAAGCCCCGCAAGGCCTACGGCGCACTCCGCGTGGCTGTGTCGGGCGCGGCTGTGTCCCCGCCGCTGTTCGAGTCCATGGAGCTTCTCGGCCGCGAATCCACGCTGGCCCGCTTGCGTTCGGCACGTGAGCAGACGCCCTACGTGTCCGCTGCCGGCGAGTAGGGGATCACGTGGGGCATATGGCCCGCAGAATTAATCACACCGGCGTGATTCCAAGGGTCGTTCTCAGTGCGGTGACCAGCTGATTTGGTCCCGTATCGCCGGTGTGGTTATAGTAATCGTCGTTGTTCAGAGCAACTCGCACAACGCGGGAAGCGCTGAAGGAACGATGGCCTATGGTGTAATTGGCAACACTACGGTTTCTGGTACCGTCATTCTAGGTTCGAGTCCTGGTAGGCCAGCTGCAGTTCAGTTGAGGTGAAGCTCGACAGGATTGCTGGACATGAAGTCCTTTGCCCCGTTCGTCTAGTGGCCTAGGACGTCGCCCTCTCACGGCGGTAACACGGGTTCAAATCCCGTACGGGGTACAAAGTAGAATTACGTGGACCTCCGGTCGGCTTCACTACAGAAGCGGGCCGGAGGTTTTTCGTTATGCTGGCCGCCATGCTGCAAGCGAATCAACTCATCATCTCCCAGTCCAAGGCGATCGGCCGCGACGAGTTTTCCATCGCCGACGCACGGGGCACACAGCTCGGAATGGCGCGCCAGACTCGGAAACTCAGCGATTTGTTCAAAGCTTCCCGCGGAGTCGAAGTATTCGATGCGGTTGGTGCACTGGTGCTGGCGGTTGAGGACCCGGTGAATCTCATCCGCGACCGGTACACCGTGTACCGCGCCGACCTCCAGACCGGTGGCCACGCGGAACTCGCGCACATCACCAAGCGGTTCGCCTGGATCGGCGCGAAATACGACGTGGATATCGCGGGCTACCCGCAGGTGGAGATCAAGGGAGAGGTCTTCCAGCTCAACTACGCGCTGACGAGCCAGGGGCACCCGATCGCACGGGTCGACGCAGAATTCTCCGGCGTTGGCAGGGCGCTGATGGGCAAGACGACGTACCGCATTGCTTTTGAGCCGGGCCTCGACCAGAACGTCCACGCGGCCGTGATCGGCATCGCGCTCGCGCTAGATATGCGGAGGGAGAAGATGCGCGAGGGCTAGTCTGAGAGACCTGGGTCTCTTGCCGAGCGGGGTGGGGCAGGCGGTGCTACGGTGAGCGACGTCTGAGAACTATCTGAGAGGACGACACTGTCATGCGCATTTCCCGTAAGCCCCTGTCCCTGATCGCCGTGTGTGGCGCCGCCGCGCTCGCACTGGCCGGCTGCTCTGAGCCGAGCACCGATGATTCTGCAGCAGGCGGTAACGGCGACAGCACCGCCGAACAGTCCGGCGAGAAGACCGTCATTACCGTCTACACCTCCGAGCCGGAGGAGAAGGTCGACGAGATCAACCAGGCGTTCACTGAGGAGAACCCAGATGTTGAGGTCGAGGTTTACCGTGCCGGCACCGGCGATTTGAAGGCGCGCATTGACGCGGAGAAGTCCTCCGGCAAGGTCGAGGGCGACATCATCTGGGCCGCTGACGCACCGACCTTCGAGGGCTTCAAGTCCGAGGACCTGCTGACCAAATTCGATGACGTGAAGACGGACGATGTGCTCGAGGAGGTCGTCGACGCCGACGGCTTCTACGTGGGCACCCGCCTCATCCCGACAGTCATCGCGTACAACACCGACGTCATCGACCAGGGTGACGCACCGGCCTCCTGGGCAGACCTGACGGACGAGAAGTTCATGGACAAGGTCGTCATGCCCGACCCGGCTGTCTCCGGCGCGGCTGCCTTCAACGCGACAGTGTGGATGAACAACCAGAAGCTCGGCGAGACCTGGGTGGAAGACCTGGGCAAGAACAAGCCGATGATCGCCGCTTCCAACGGCCCGACCTCCCAGGAGATCGCTGGCGGCGGCCATCCGGTCGGCGTCGTTGTGGACTACCTGGTGCGCGACCTGGCGGCGAAGGGCTCTCCGATCAAGGAGGTCTACGCCACCGAGGGCTCCCCGTACATCACCGAGCCGATCGCCGTGTTCAAGGATTCGGAGAAGAAGGAAGCGGCCCAGCGCTACATCAACTTCATCCTGTCGGAGAAGGCGCAGAAGATCGCTGTCGAGCAGAACTACCTGCCGGTCGTCGACTCCGTGGGCACCCCGGGCGACGCACCGAAGCTCGAGGAGATCGAACTCATGACTGTCGACGATGAGACTCTGTCGAACGACCGCGAGCGTTCCGTCGAGTTCTTGCAGGACGCAGTCAAGTAAAATAGCGGGACGACCGTCCCCGGCCTTCCCGTACATCTGTCACGGTCACTCAAACGGACGAGTCGAGACATAGTGGGCACACGTTTTTCTTCCGGCGGCGTCGCTTTGGCGCGGCTGGGCATCTGGCTGCTGGCGGCAGCGATCTTCATCGCGCCGCTGGCAATGGTCATCTCACTCGCGCTCGGTGGCAACCAGTTCCCAGTCTTGGTGGAGCGGGGCCTTGCCGCGGCGACGTGGAATTCGGTGTACACGACACTAGCGTCGTCGATAAGCGCCGTGGTCGTTGGAACCGCTGTCGCGATCCTGCTGGAACGAACCGATATTGCGGGCGCGGGCACGCTGCGGCTGTTTCTGCTTTCGCCGCTGCTCGTGCCGCCGTTCGTTGGCGCGATCTCGTGGCTGCAGCTCTTCGGGCGCAACCAGGGCCTCAACGCGGTCTTCGGACGCCCACTGTGGGACATGTACGGCGCGGACGGCGTCATTTTCCTGATGATGCTGCACTCGTACCCGCTGGTGTACGTGATCGTGGCGGCGGCGCTGCGGTCGATTCCCTCCGACTTGGAGCTCGCCGCCCGCGTCGGCGGGGCGGGCACCTGGACGGTCCTGCGCACGGTGACGATTCCTCTGCTGGGCCCGGCGCTGCTGAGCTCGTTCACGTTGACGGCGGTTGCGAACCTGGCGGATTTCGGCATTCCGTCGATTCTCGGTTCGCCCGTGCGCTTCGAGACGCTGGCCACGATGGTCTACCGCTTCATGGAATCCGGGACGGTGAGCAATCCGCTGCAGGTCGTCTCCACGGTGGGCGCTGTGCTCATGCTGTTGGGAATCGGCGCGGTCGTGGCGGATTACCTGGTCTCCCGCCGCGGCTCGTCGACGGTGAGCGGCGGCGGGTCGATGAAGCTCTCGCTCGGCGGCGCTAAATGGCCTGTGACGGTGGCGACGTGGGTCATAGCGCTGGCGATCACGCTGGGTCCGGTGCTGGGGCTTGCGCGCCGCGCGTTCCTTCCCGCCCCGGGCGTGCCGCTGACGTGGGAGACGATCTCCCTCGACAATTTCGCGCGGACGCTGTCGAATCCGCGTGTGCAGGAAGGCTTCATCAACTCGGTGACCCTCGCGGCCGGCGCGGCGGTTCTGTGCGGCCTCTTCGGTTGGGCGATCGGGCTGCTGGTCACCCGCACGCAGGCCCGCTCGAATACGGTTTTGAGTTTGCTCACCCTGCTGCCGTCGGCGCTTCCCGGCCTGATCATCGGCGTCGGCTGGGTGATCGTCTCGCGCTACACGGACATGTACAACACCCGCTGGGTGATTCTGTTCGCCTATGTTTGCGCCTTCACATCGATGGTGCTGCAGGCGGTGCGCGCGCCGCTGCGGAAGATTCCCGTGGCGGTGGAAGAAGCCGCGCAGATCTCCGGCGCCGGCCGTCTGCGCGCCCTGTGGGACACGAGCGGCCGCATGGCGCTGCCCGCCGTGGCCTCGGGAGCAGTGCTCGTGGCTGTGACAGCCGTGCGGGAGTTGACCATTTCAATTCTGCTCGTGGCCCCTGGCACCACGACTATCGGCGTGCAGCTGTTCAATTTGCAGCAGTCCGGTAACTACAACCAAGCCTCCGCACTGGCACTCATGTTCGTGGTGATCGGTATCGCCGCGCTTGCCCTGACCGTGCGCAACCCCGCGAAGGAGTCCTGATGAGCGACATCGACATCGACAACCTGGGCGTGACGTTCCCCGACGGGACAGCAGGACTTAGCGGCATCACCTTGCGTATTCCCAGCGGGGAATTCGTGGCGCTCGTCGGGCCATCGGGATCGGGCAAGACGACGTTGCTGCGCACCATCGCCGGATTCATTGAACCGTCGGAAGGTGCCATCGCGCTCGGCGGGGAGGATGTGTCGGACACACCGCCGGAGAAGCGCCAAATGGGCATGGTTTTTCAGCAGCATGCCGTGTGGCCCCACATGAGCGTCGCGGACAACGTCGCCTACCCGCTCCGCCGTTCCGGAGTGAAAGGCTCGGATGTGAAAAGCAGAGTGGAGGAGACCCTGGCTACCGTCGGGCTGGAGGGCTACGCCGACAGGAAACCAGGGACCTTGTCCGGCGGCCAACGCCAACGCGTCGCTTTGGCCCGCGCCATCGTCGCACATCCGCGAGTGCTGCTTCTCGACGAAGCCTTGTCCGCCCTCGATGAGCCTCTGCGCGATTCGCTGCGCCGTGAAATTGTCTCCCTGACCCGCCAGCATGACCTCACCACGGTTCATGTCACGCACGACCGCAAGGAAGCGGTTGCCGTTGCGGATCGCATCGCCGTGCTTCACGGTGGCCAGCTCGAGCAATTTGACACACCGCACGCTGTGGTCACACGCCCAGCGACAGCGTGGGCCGCGTCCTTCATCGCGGACGCCACGCTTCTCGACGGCACCGTGCGCGGCTCCGAAATCGTCGTCAACAACCCCTCGCTGCGTTGGCCGCGTTCCGAGGTCAACGAGGGCGGCAGCGACGGCCTGTCTGACGGGGCACGAGTGACGGTGGCGGTGCTGCCCGATGCAGTCCAGGTGGGTCCGGCGTTTTCTGCGGGTGTGCAAGCGACGGTCACGTCCGTGCTGTTCGAGGTGACCAGCTACTCGGTGAACCTTGAATCCAACGGTGTCGAGTTCCGCGCTCGCATGGCGGCGGACCCGAAGCCCGCGGTGGGGGACACCGTCCGCCTGAGCGTGAACGCGCCGCTCATCTATCCCGCATAAGGTGGCGGCAACCAGTCGATTTGGTTCTTGGCGCAGGGTCATTTACTGTTAGCGAGTCGCATTCAAAAGCGAACGCGCCCCGTTCGTCTAGCGGCCTAGGACGTCGCCCTCTCACGGCGGTAACACGGGTTCAAATCCCGTACGGGGTACAAGGCGAAGCGGCCGGTGGAAAACATTCACCGGCCGCTTTTTCGCGCGTGGGCCAATTGCTCGTTAGTTGAGTGGGGCACGTCGTCCGGCGCCCACCTTCTCGACTAACACGCATTCACTAACGAGCATCTGCGACGGCAGCACGGTCACCGTATTCCCTGCACATCACCCCTCGTCGTGCGCCCCCACGCCCACGGTGCGCCAGGGCTCCGGGCCGGGCAGCGGCCCGCGCAGGAGCGTGTCCAGCAGCGAGTCGGCGGCGTCGGGGGAGAGGTGGGCGCGCGGGCGAGCAGCAGGCGTCGCCGCTGGCCCGAAGACAGCGAGTCCGCGCCGTTGGCCAGCGGAAAGTCCAGCGGGAAGTCGAAGCCGACGGCGGCGAGGACGGCGGTTGCGGTGGCCTCGCCAAGCGAGGGCGCGGCGACGCGCAGGTTGTCGCGCGCCGTGGTGGCGAAGACCCACGCGTCCTCAGCGAAAAGGCGGGTGCTGGAGGACGCTAGGGCCTGGACGGAGGCGGGGGCGCGCAGCCCCCGGGCCTCCACGGCCCGCCCGTGCCCGCCGCGACGGGTGGCGGCGCAGGCGCGCGGCAGATTCGGCGGCGTCGCGGGCGTGGACCGCAGCATCCGGCAGCGCGGCGTGCGACTCGAAGGCGGCGAGGGGGAGCATCACCAGCATGCCCAGCCAGACCGGGGAACCGGGGTAGGCGGTGACGCCAATCAGCGCAATCGCCAGCGTGGCCGCTCCCGTCGCCCACGCCTGGACGGCGTCGGCAGTCGCGAGGGGCCGTTGCGCGTCGACGACTCGCAGTTGTTCAGAGTGGAAGTCGTCAGGATGGAAAAAGCCGGGTCGGTCTCGGTGCGGCACAGCGCCTCGGCGGAGGCCATCTTCGTCGGCTGCTGGAGGAACATGAGCTTGGCCAGAAAGTCGCCGGTGAGAAACACACCGGCGGTGGCAACGAGGATGACCCACGCCCCGAAGCGCGTGCACGTGCGCTAGATGCCACCACCGCCCGGCCACGCTCAAGGAGGGGCCGGCCCCGGCATGGGACCTATGGCGCAAGATCGCGGCGAAGGACGAGTCCTTCGGCCACCCGGATGTCTTCGGCTCGCACATCCCCGAGACGAAGTGGGAGTCCTGCACCGTGACGACGCTGGACGAGCGCATCCCCCGCTACATCGAGAAGATCGCCAAGCGCGACCCTTTCTCCGGGCGCGAAGAACTTCGCCTTCATCGGCCAGTTCGCCGAGTCGGCGCAGCGCGACTGCATCTTCACCACCGAGTACTCCGTGCGGACCCCGATGGAGGCCGTCTACACGCTCATGGACATCGAGCGCGGCGTGCCTGAGGTGTTCAACTCCACCTTCGACGTGCGCACGCTTCTCGACGCCACCGTTCAGCTCCGCGACGGCAAGCCCCTCGCCACCACCGTTCAGCTCCGCGACGGCAAGCCCCTCGCCACCTCGCCGGACCACCGGGCCGGTCACTTCAAGCGCAAACACTTCTTCGACAAGCTCGAGGACTGCGAGATCGGCGAACTGCTGCACGAGTACGGCCTGATCCAGGCCGCGAAGGGGGACGTCGACAAGCTCCGCTCCCTCGAGTTTTCGAGAGGAGGGGACAAGGTCGGCTTCGTGGCGCTCACGGGCGGGGCCGAGCCGTGGTGCGAGGTGCGCGCGTTCACCACCGACCGCGAGGACCCGGTCACCGGATGCCTCAACGGCGCCCTCGCCCAGTGGCTGCGCGCCCGCTCGCTGGCGCCGGAGAGCTACGTGGCGGACCAGGGGCGGCACGTCGGGCGCGCGGGGCGCGTCGAGATCACCGACGACGGCCGCGGCATCTGGGTGGGCGGTCACCGCCCGCGTGCGCGGCACCATCGACCTGTAGGCGCGGCTAGGTCATCATCACCTTGGTCTGCGCAACCGCCTCGTCCATGCGGCTGATCGCGTGGTGCAGCCGGTGGCGCAGCCAGAGGCCGAGGAAGAGGAAGGGCAGCGCGAAGAGGACGAGGATGCCGAGGGCTCGCCAGAAGTCCCAGCCGTAGGTGCCGAAGACCGCGGCGCGCATAGCGCGGATCGAGTAGGTCGCGGGCAGCCAGGGGCTGGTCGCCTGCGCCCAGCCCGGCAGCAGCTGCAGCGGGTAGGCGCCGCCCGCCGCCGAGACCTGGAGCACCAGGATGAGCACGCCCACGGCCTTGCCGGCGTTGCTCAGGGAGAGCACCAGCGTGTAGCAGATCAGGTGGAAGACCAGGCTCGAGACCCACCCCGCCACGAAGAGGAGGAAGGGGTGCGCGGGCTCGATGCCCACGTAGACGATGAGCCCTGCCATGAGGAGCGTGGATTGGGCCAGGCCGGTGGTCACGAACGTCAGGTAGCGGCCGAAGTACTTCTGGCCCGCGGTGACGCGGCCGGGATCGACCACGTTCTGTTCGATGGAGCGGTCGTCCGTGCGCACGGCCACCGACGTCAACAGGGCGCCTACCCACAGGGCGAGCACCGTGTAGAGCGGGGCCATGCCGGCGCCGAAGCTGACGCGGGGGAAGACCTCCTTGCGCTCCACCTTGACTGGGTCGACGAGGGCGCCGGCGAGCTCCTCCGGGTGGCTGGAGACGAGGTCGGCCAGCTTCGTCAGGTCCCCGCTCGAGCGCGCCTGCGCGATCGACTGCTGCGCCTCCTGCATCCTCGCCGCGTTGGCGCGCAGAGATTCCGCCGTGTCGCGCAGGTCCGCACCGGAGGCTGCGAGGGTATCGCGCAGCGAGCCGGGCCGGTTGGCCAGGGCAGAGGAGACGCCGTCCATGTCCGAGCGGGCCTCGTCGACGTTCGCCCGGACGTTGTCCAGCGAGCCCGACAGCGCCTCGAGGCGCGGGCGGATCCCGGTTTCGTAGGAATTCTTGGCCGAGTCCATCGCCTCGCGGGCCCGGGCGATCGAGTCCTTGATCTCCTGCCGGTCCGCGTTCTTCCCGTCCCGGCTGCCCTGCTCGGCGGTGAGGCGCGCGGCGGTGTCGTTGAGTCGGTCGCGCACGGCCGTCTGGCGGGCGATGGCGTCGTTGAGGTCGCCGACCACCGCGCGCACCCCCGGCTGGGCGTCGGGGGGAAGCGCCGGGGCGACTTCGCCGTTGATGGTGTCGCGCAGGGCCGTGTACTGCTTCACCTGGACATCGATGCGCGCGGCGATGTCCGTCAGGCTCGCGGCGGTGGCCTGGGAGGTGGCGGAAGAGTCCGCCATCAGCTGGTCGACGCGGTCGCTTACGGCGGCAAAGCTTTCCGACGTCGCCCCCAGCGCCGCCGCAAGCGCCGCGCCGTCTCCGCCGAGGCCCGCCCCGGTGGCCCCGAGGTCGACGGGGCGGACCTGCCCGAGGGAGTCGCCCAGCGCCCCGGAGATCCGCTCGGCGCTGTCGAGGAGCGGCACGCTCGACTCGGTGAGCGAGGCGAGCGCGTCCACGGTGCTGGCGCTGGATAGCAGCTGGTCGCGGGCGCTGGCGGTGCGCGTCTCGATGGAGTCGAGTGCCTGCTTGGTCTCCGCCTCGTTGAAGAAGTCCGAGGTCGTCTCGATCAACCCGAAGGACACCTCGGCGAGGGCTCTAGTGAACGACGCGCTGATCTGGGCGCTGACGCCCTGCGTGCCGCTGGAGATGAGCAGCGGGGAGATGGGGTTCTTCTTCTCGTTGACGTAGAGGTCGATGCGGCTGGGTTCGGCGTTTCCGGCGTAGAAGGTGAACATGTCGTCGCTCAGCGTGGGCGGCAGGACGATGGCGGCGTAATACTCGCCAGACTTCGCGCCCTCGATGGCGTCGTCGGCGTCGGTGATGACCCAGTCCATCGAGTCGTCGCGGTAGAGCTGGGAGAGCACCATGTCGCCGACGTTGACGGCCAGCGGGGTGAGGTCGCTCGTGTGGCCGCGGTCGGTGTTGGCCACCGCCACCTCGAGGCGCTCCGTGTTGGCGAAGGGGTTCCACGTGGCCAGCACGTTGAACCAGGCGAAGAGGCAGGGGATGGCGATGAGGCCGACCATGACGATGCCCGCCATGACGTTGGTGTAGAGCCGGCGCAGGTCGTTGTAGGCGATGGAGAAGACGGTTCTCACTTGGTGTCCTCGCTTTCGGCATCCGCGGGCCCGATGGTCACGCTGGTGCCGGCGGAGTCGTGGCGGTGGATCACGGCGTCGCGCAGCTCGGCCTCGCCGAGGCGCGAGACCTGTTCGGCGTCGACGAGGCTCTGCGTGAAGTACTCCACCGCGCCGAGGTAGAGGATGACCAGCAGCGACCAGGCGACGACGATGGCCAGCATGATCGTCTTGTCGGTGGGCAGGAGCATGGTGAGCAGGGTGATGATGGCGATGCCGACAACGCCCGCGCCGATCCCGCCGAAGATGAGGGTGCGGTAGTTCTCCCGCAGCATCCGCGCCCGCTTCTCGACGCCCCCGCGGAACTCATCCCGGTCCGACAGGGCGGCCATGATGTCGGACGCGCGGTAGGGCGAGCCCATGACCTCCACCTTCTCGTTGGTGATCAGGTTCGTGCGCGCGAGCTGGCGGTTGAACAGGAGGTTGGCGTGCGAGGAGGTGAGTCGGAACAGCCACCCCAGGGCGAAGGCCGCGGCGGACATGGCGAGAAGCGTCGCCAAAAAGCGGAGGTAGTGATGGCCGTAGAACCCGGCGATGGTCTCGCGCATCGCGTCGATGCCGTAGCGGAAGGGGAGGAAGGGGTAGATGCGGCGGAAGAAGTCGGGCATGAGCTCGATGGGGTAGAGGCCCGACGCGCCCGGGATCTGGATGACGACGAGGAAGACGGCGATGCCGCGGCCAATGTGGCCGAGCGCGGAGACGATGGAGTAGATGATCCCCGTGTAGGCGACCCCGATGGCGATTGCGGTGGCGAGAAAGGCCGTGACGGACTGCATCTGCACCCCGAAGGCCACGTTGCCGAGCGTGACCACGACGGCCTGGAGCACCGAGAGCGTGGCGAAGAGGAGGAAGCGGCCGAGGTAGGCCTGGCTGACGGTGAGGCGGCGGAAGCCCTCGGTGTCGACCTCGACGCGGAAGATGATCGTCAGCACGAACGCGCCGATCCACAGGGCCAGGTTGGTGAAGAAGGAGGCCATGGAGCTGCCGTAGTTCTCGGTGGGGAAGACGGCCTGCTGCTCGACGGTCACGGGTGAGGAGATGTACTCGCCGATCTTCGCCGAGTTGAGGTTCGTCACCGTGTTGAGGGTCTCCGAGTCGGAGGTGGCCAGGAGAGCGTTGATGTCGGCCTGGGCGGAGCGAACGCCGTCGGCAAGCGTGCCGAGATTGCCCGAGACCTCGTCGAGGATGCCGAGGCTGGCCGCAAGCTGGTTGTCCACCCCGGCGAGGAGGGAGGTTGTCTCCTCACGCAGGGCACGCTGGCTGCTCAGCGCGCCGCGCACGGAGGCAACGCTGCCGGAGGCCTGGGCGAGCGAGGCGTTGATCGCGGGCACGGACTCGCCGAGCTGCGTGCTTGCGGCGCGCGCCGCAGCGTTGGAGTCGGCGGTCGCGGCCTCGAGGGAGTCGCCGAGCTCGCCTATCGACGCCAACGCAGCGCCCGTGCGGCGGTCCACGTTGTTCAGGCCGTCGAGGATGGTGCGGGAGGCGGCGGTGCGCTCCTCCAGCGCGCCGGCCGCGGCGTCGAGCTGAGCGCGGACCTCGGGCGACAGGGCCGCCCCGGCCGACAGGGCGCGCAGCTGCGCGGCGGCGGACTCGCCCTGCTTGACCACGCCGTCGACCTCGCCGACGGCGGAGCGCACCCGCCCCTGGGCGGTGCCGAGCTGGTCCGTCGCCCCCGCGATGGAGGCGTTGGCGGAGGCGGCGCCGAGGCTGAGCGCGTTGGTGGACTCGACGAGCGCGGTGGAGGTGTCCGCGCTGAACTCGGCGGAGGACTTCTGGAGCTCGGCGATGATCCCTTCGACCTCCTCGAGGGAGGAGTCCACGGACCCGAGGGTGTCGTCGACGGAGCCGACGAGGGTGTTCAGCTCGGCGACGACCGGGCGCGCCCCGCTGATGCTCTGGTTCATCGTGTCCACCCGCCCCTGGGCGGCGTCGAGGTCGGCGGCGACCTGGGCGAAGCTCCCGGAGGTCTTGCCGCGGGCCTCCTCGGCGCCGTCGCGGAGGGTGTAGCCCGTGCTACGCAGCTCGGTCGCCGCAGCCTCGCCGACCTTCTTCTTAAAGGCCTCGGACACGGCTGCGTCGACAGCGGAGGCGCCCGCGTCGGTGATCGAGGGGGCGACGCCGTTGCTCTTCTCGTTGACGTAGTACTCCAGCACCGGCTGCGTGTAGGTGCCGCTGACCAGGCTCAGCAGGTCCTCGCTGAATTCGGGCGGGATGAGGAACATGGCGTAGTAGTCGCCGCGCATGAGCCCGTCGCGGGCCTCGTCCTCGGGGAGGAACACCCACCCGATCTTGTCGTTGCCCTTGAGCTGCTCGGTGATCTGCTCGCCGATGTCAACCTCGCCGACGCGCTCGGCGGAGGCACCGCGGTCGTTGTTGACCACCGCAATGCGGATGTTCTGGGTGTGGGCGTAGGGGTCCCAGAAGGCGTTGATGTTGAACCACGCGTAGAGCGCGGGGGTGATAAGCACGCCGACGATGATGATGAAGGCCCGGGGAACGCGCAACAGGCGACGAATGTCCCGTTCAAGAATCTGCCCGCTTTTTCTCACGTGGCGAGCGTACCCTCAAATGGAGCGTTAGTGAAACGCTCCGCGGCGGCCCCGCTGGCCCGGAACGCATAAGCTGGCGTTCATGCTTTTCGAATCATCCCCCGGCCTGCTCGCCGCTGTCGGCGGCACGCCGCTCGTTTCCCTTCCCGAACTCGGCGGCGGGAATGCCCGGGTCTGGGCCAAACTCGAGTCCTTCAACCCCGGCGGCAGCGCCAAGGACCGCACCGCCCGCGCCCTCGTCGCCGACGCCCGCGAGCGCGGCGTGCTCGGTCCGGGCAGCGTCGTCGTGGAGTCGAGCTCCGGAAACCTAGGCGTGGCTCTGGCCCGGGAGGCGGCCGTCGGCGGCTGGGAGTTCCACTGCGTCGTCGACCCGCGCACCAACCAGGCCACGCTAGCCCACATGCGCGCCCTCGGCGCGCACATCCACCCGGTCGAGGAGCCCGACCCTGAGACGGGGGACTGGCTCACCGCGCGACGCGCGTTGGTGGGGCGCCTCGTCGACGAGCTCGGCGGCCTCAACCTCGACCAGTACTCCAATCGCGCGGCCTTCCGCGCCCACAGCGAGGGGACGATGCGCGAGATCGTCGAGCAGCTCGGCCACGCCCCCGACATCCTCGTCGTCGCCGTGAGCACCACCGGCACCATCGGCGGGTGCGCCCGCCACATCCGCAACAGCGGTCTGCCCACCCGGGCCGTCGCAGTCGACGCCGACGGCTCCGTCCTCTTCGGTGGCGCCCGGGGCGAGCGCATCCTCCCCGGCTACGGGGCGGGCGTCGTCACCGAGCTGTCGCGCGAGACCGTGCCCGACGAGGTGATCCGGGTCAGCGCGCGCGACGCGGTGGCGGCGGCACGGCGCTGCGCCCGGGCGACGGGCTTCCTGCCCGGCGCCTCGGGCGGGGCGGTGTGCGTGGGCGTCGAGAAGCTCGCGCGCGAGAACGAGGGGGCGGAGATGGTGGCGGTCTTTCACGACGACGGCCGCGCGTACCTGGATACGATCTACAACGACGAATGGGTGGAAAGGAACGTGAACTGATGAGGGTAGCGATCATCGGGGCCGGCCCGCGCGGGCTCTGGGCCGCGGAGGAGCTCATGGCCAGGGCGCGCGAGCGCGGCGCGGCGATCGAGCTAGACGTCTACAACGACGGCCCCGTCAGCGGTGCGAGCGGCCCCGGAGCCTACCAGCCCGGCCTGCCCGCCCAGTGGCTGCTCAACGTCCCCTCCGCGGTCGTGGAGACGCACCTCGGGACGTTCAACGACTGGCGCGGGGCGGGCGACGCCTTCCCGCCGCGCCGCGAGGTCGGCCGCTTCCTCGCCGCCTCTTGGGCAGCGCTCGCAGCGCACGTGCCGCTCTCGTGCTCGCTGAGGTTCGTGGATGCGCGGGTCCGCGAGGTCGCACCCGTCGGGGAGAGGGTCGAGGTCGAGGGCACGCTTTACGACGAAGCGCTGCTCACCACCGGCCACGCCCACGACTGGCCCGGCGCCCTGACCCACGGCGGGGTCGAGGGCGTGGACAAGGTGCTCAGCGCCTTTGCTCCCGGCGACCTAGACGCGGTGACCGAGGCGGATACCGCGATAGTCAGGGGTGCTGCCTTGACCTTCATCGACGTCGTGCGCCACGCCAGGGCCGGGGTGTTCTACCCGCTGACCCGGGGCGGGCGCTTCATGGACGTCAAGGCCTACCTGCCCGACGACGCCGCGGCGCAGCTCGGCCCGGCGCTGGCGCTCGCGCGGGAGCGGATTCGCACCGCGGAGGGTCTCGAGGACGCGTACGATGCCCTCGTCGAGCTCTCCGGAGAGGTCCTCGCCGCGGGCGGGGCCGGCCCAGACGAGGGCGGTGTTCGCGCGGTGCTGGACGGCAAGGACGGCGCGGACCCCGTCGAGGATCTGCGCGCCTCCCTCCGGGTCGCACTCGGCGAGTGCGCCTGGACGCCCGCGGCGGCGGTGGGCTACGCCTTCCGCGCCGCCTACGACGCGGTGATCGAGCGCTCCTCCTTCGGCGGCCGCGACTCCCTCGGCGGCGAGCGCTTCGGCAGGCTCACCCGCACCCTCGAGCGCGTCGCCTTCGGCCCGCCGGCCGCCACGGCGGGGGAGGTGCTCGCCCTCATCGACTCAGGGCGCATCCGCACGGACCTACTCGGGCGCGGGGACGAGGACTTGTCACATCTCGCACGGGAGGTCGGCGCCACCGCCGTCGTCGACGCCGTCAACGCCCCGCCCGGCCTTGTCGAGGGCACCCTCGAGGCGGAGCTGGTGCGCCGCGGCATCGGCCGGGAGCACCCGGAGACCGGCTCGCTCAGGGTCGAACTTGACGGCACCCTCGCGGGCCAGCGCCACATCGCCGCCGCGGGCAGAGTGAGCGAGGGGTGGATCCTCGGGCACGACACGCTGCGCCGCGGCGAGCACGAGGTCATCCCCGCGTGGGCGCGTCGCGTAACACGTGCCGCGCTCGCCGACCCGGAGCGGGTCCACGGCCTGCCGCCACTGGAGGCCCGCCTGGAGCCCTGGGCCCGGGAGCTCGTGGGCAATGGGGAGGCCGCCCAGGGGCTCCTCGACGCCTACTCCAGCCCCGTCAACGTCCTCGACGCCGCGCCCATGCTGCGCAACGTCGACGAGCTCGTCGACGCCGCGGCGGGCGAGGGCGTGGAGCTCAGGGTCTTCTACGCCCGAAAGGCCAACAAGGCGCTGACCTTCGTGGACACCGTCCGCGACGCCGGCCACGGTGTCGACGTCGCCAGCGAGAACGAGCTGCGCCAGGTGCTCGCCCGCGGTGTGCCCGGCGAGCGCATCATCCTCTCGGCGGCGGTGAAGACCGACGCGCTGCTGCGGCTCGCCGTCGACAGCGGCGTGGTCATCTCCGCCGACAGCCGGGACGAGTACGACCGCATCGCCGCGCTGGCGGCCGGCGCGCCCGCGCTCGTGGCGCCGCGCCTGGCCCCGGACCCGGAGACGATGCCGCCGACCCGCTTCGGCGAGCGCTTCGCCGCGTGGGCCGAGCACCTCGACCAGCCGGTGAACAACGTCCGCGTGGTCGGCGTCCACGTCCACCTGCACGGCTACGCGGCCGCGGACCGGCGCGCTGCGCTGGCCGAGGCGATCGCCCTGACCGACGCGCTGCGCCACGCGGGGCATGCGCCGGAGTTCATTGACCTCGGCGGCGGGGTGCCGATGAGCTACTTGGTCAGTGAGGAGCAGTGGCGCGCCTGGGTCGAGGCCATCGCCACGCAGCGCGAGGGCTACGGCGAGCCGTTCACCTGGAAAGCGGACCCGCTGCGAATCACCTACCCCTACTGGCAGCACCCGACGCGAGGGAAGTGGCTGCGCGAGGTCCTCGCCGACGGTCCCGGTGACGCACTCACCTCCCGCGGCCTGCGGCTCCACCTCGAGCCGGGGCGCTCGCTTCTCGACGGCTGCGGGCTCATCCTGGCGCAGGTCGCCTTCGTCAAGGAGCGCAGCGACGGGGTGCCGCTCGTTGGCCTGCACATGAACCGCACGCAGTGCCGCACCACCTCCGACGACTACCTCGTTGACCCGCTGCTCATCCAGCGCAGCGCGCCCTCGGCGGAGCTGGAGGCCTTCCTCGTCGGCGCCTACTGCATCGAGGACGAGCTCATCCTGCGCCGCAAGGTGCGCTTCCCCCGCGGCGTGGCGGCGGGGGACATCATCGCGATCCCGAACACGGCGGGCTACTTCATGCACATCCTGGAGTCCGCCTCGCACCAGATCCCCCTGGCCAAGAACGTGGTGTGGCCGGGCGGCGAGCTCGACGCAATCGATCGGCCGGTCTAGAGCGCCGAGCTCAACGCAGCGGCGGCCTCACCGAGCTGCGCGCCCCACTTCTCGGCCGGGCTCGGGCTGAGACGCTCGACGGGCCCGGAGATGGACAGCACCGCCACCACCGCGCCGTCGGTGTCCGTGATGGGGGCCGAGACGCTGGCCAGGCCGACCTCGCGCTCGTCGACGGACTCGGCGAGGCCGCTCTCGCGGACCGCCTCGAGCTCTCCGGCGGGGAAGGGGAGGGCGTCGATAAGCCCGAATGCGGCGTAGACGCGCGCGGCCGAACCGGCGGAGAGGGAGAGCTGCGAGCCGACGGGCACCGTGTGCGTCAGGCCGCTGGCCGGTTCCTCGGCCGCGATGCATGTGCGGGTGTTGCCGGTGAGCTGGTAGAGCTGCACGGACTCGCCCGTCGCCGTGACGAGACCGCGCATGATCGGCTCGGCGGCGGAGAGCAGCTGCGGCGGAGTCTGGGTGGCGTAGCTGGCCAGGGCCGTGCCCACGGTCCACTCACCGGCGGGGGTGCGGGAGAGGATGTGGTGAGTCTCGAGCGCTGTGGCGATGCGGTGGGTGGTCGCCCGGGGCAGGCCGGTGTCGGCGCTGAGCGCCGCGAGGGTCTTGTCGCCGGCCGCGACGGCGCGCACGATCGCAATTGCGCGATCGAGGACTTTAATCCCGGAATCTCCGCTATACTGTCTCACGAAATGGATTCTAACATCCCGCATTATGGGAATGTGCGGGGAACCGTGAGGAGGAACGCGATGGCTGACAAGCCCCTGACGCTAGCTGAGAAGGTCTGGCGCGACCACGTGGTCACGCCCGGTGAGAATGGCAACCCCGATCTCATCTACATCGACTTCCAGCTCCTCCACGAGGTCACCTCCCCGCAGGCCTTCGACGGGCTGCGCATGTCCGGGCGCACCATCCGCCACCCCGAGCTGCACCTGGCCACTGAGGACCATAACGTGCCCACTATCGGCATCTCCTCCGGCAACCTCCTGGAAATCGCGGAGCCGACCTCGCGCACCCAGGTGGAGACGCTGCGCAAGAACTGCGCGGAGTTCGGGGTGAAGCTGCACTCCATGGGCGACGTCAAGCAGGGCATCGTCCACACCGTCGGGCCCCAGCTGGGCATCACCCAGCCCGGCATGACCATTGTCTGCGGCGACTCCCACACCTCCACCCACGGTGCGTTCGGGTCCATCGGCATGGGCATCGGCACCTCCGAGGTGGAGCACGTCATGGCTACCCAGACGCTGCCGCTGAAGCCGTTCAAGACTATGGCTGTGGAGGTCTCGGGCGAATTGCAGCCGGGTGTCACGGCCAAGGACTTGATCTTGGCCATCATCGCCAAGATCGGCACCAACGGCGGTGCCGGCCACATCATCGAGTACCGCGGTGAGGCCATTGAGAAACTGTCCATGGAAGCCCGCATGACCATCTGCAACATGTCCATTGAGGGCGGCGCACGCGCCGGCATGGTCGCGCCGGACGAGAAGACCTTCGAGTACGTCAAGGGCCGCGAGTTCGCGCCGAAGGGCAAGGACTGGGATGACGCTGTCGCCTACTGGAAGACGCTGCCCACTGACGAAGGAGCGGAATTCGACACCGTCGTGGAGATCGACGGCTCCGCCCTCACCCCGTTTGTCACCTGGGGCACCAACCCGGGGCAGGGCCTGCCGCTGGCGGAGTCCGTTCCGGACCCAGAGTCTTTCGGCGACGACACCTTGAAGGCTGCCGCCGAGAAGGCGCTGAAGTACATGGACCTCGAGCCGGGCACTCCGCTGCGCGACATCAAGATCGACACGGTCTTCCTGGGCTCGTGCACCAACGCCCGCATCGAGGATCTGCGCGCTGCAGCTGGGGTGATCAAGGGTAAGAGGATCCACCCGGAGACCCGCATGATGGTCGTGCCGTCCTCCGCCATGGTGAAGCAGCAGGCTGAGGAGGAGGGGCTGGACCAGATCTTCCGCGATTTCGGCGCGGACTGGCGCACCGCCGGCTGCTCCATGTGCCTGGGCATGAACCCGGACCAGTTGAAGCCGGGGGAGCGCTCCGCATCCACGTCGAACCGTAACTTCGAGGGCCGTCAGGGCCCGGGCGGACGCACTCACCTTGTCTCACCGCTCGTTGCCGCCGCCACGGCGATCACCGGCCACTTGTCCAGCCCCGCGGACCTCTAAGCACGTAAAGGAAGGGCTTGAAATCATGGAGAAATTCACCACGCACACCGGTGTCGGCGTGCCGCTGACCCGCTCCAATGTGGATACTGACCAGATCATTCCCGCCGTCTACCTCAAGCGTGTCTCCCGCATGGGATTCGAAGACGGTCTGTTTTCCAACTGGCGCAACAATGAGCCGGACTTCGTCCTCAACCAAGAGGCGTACAAGAACGGTTCCGTGCTCTTCGCCGGCCCCGACTTCGGCACCGGCTCCTCCCGTGAGCACGCCGTGTGGGCGCTGATGGACTACGGCTTCAAGGCTGTGTTCAGCCCGCGCTTCGCCGATATCTTCCGCGGCAACACCTCCAAGGCAGGGTTGCTCGCCGGGCAAATGTCGGAGGCGGATATCCAGTTGATCTGGAAACAGCTCGAGCAGGAGCCCGGTCTCGAGGTCACTGTCTCACTCGAGGACCGCACTGTAACCGTCGGGGAGAACACCTACGCGTTCGAGATCGACGACTACATCCGCTGGCGCCTCATGGAGGGTCTGGACGACATCGGCCTGACCCTGCGCGACGAAAAGGCCATCGAGCGCTTTGAGGGTGCTCGTCCCGCGTTCAAGCCGGCGATCTCGTAAGCGGCCGATCTTACCGCCCGATCTGAAATGCCCCGGGAGTGCCCCCGGGGCACTTAACGCGCCGGCAGGGCTGACGGTAGGTAGTCAGCCCCGGTGAGACGGCCGTCATTGAAGGAGAGCACCCACACGGAGCCCTTCTTGGACTTGATCTCCCCGTCAATAGGCAGTCGGCCCGTGGCAGACAGCCACGCGAGCATGTGGGGGATCACGTCGCCCTGGGCGCAGACGACGCTCACGCCGCCCTGGTTCACGACGTCCATGAGCGCCTTCTGGGCGCCGACCATGTCTTCCAGCCACGCGTCGTCGCCGAAGCGCCGGTCAACCTCGACGGGGAGATTCAACTCGTCGGCAAGCGGTGCAACGGTGGACTGGCAGCGGTCCGGAACAGCCGAGTAAATGCGGTCGGGGTGGAACGGCGCGAGCATGGGCACGAGCATCTCCGACTGGCGGCGGCCCTTCTTGTCCAGCGGGCGCAGGTTGTCGTCGCCCGACCACTTCTCGCGGTCGTGGGCGCGGGCGTGCCGCACGTAGAGGATGCGCGCCGTGGCGGGCACGCCGAAGCGTTTCTCCGCCTTCGCCAGCACCTGGCGGTCTAGGTCGTAGGACATGAGGTCCTTGGCTTCCTTAATGGACAGCCAACGGATCTCGTCGACTTCGCCGTTGGCCTCGAATTCGCCGCCGGTGACCTCACCCGTCCAGTAGTAGACGACCTTGGTGCTGCCTTTGATCGGGTAGATGGTCTTGCCCAGCAGCTTGCCCAGGCGTATGTCGTAGCCGGTCTCTTCCTTGATTTCGCGGACAGCGGTGGTCACGAGGGATTCTCCCGGGTCGACCTTGCCCTTGGCGAGCGACCAGTCGTCGTAATGTGGGCGGTGAATGCACGCGACCTCGATAGAGCTGGGATCGCTGGGGTCTCCGCGCCACAGGACTGCGCCCGCGGCCAGCGTGGTGTGCTTGAATTCATCGGCCGGTTTCGACGGAATTTCCTGGTGGCGGCCGGTGAGGAACATTTCGCCCTCGAGGTCTTTGTCCTCTTCGTGCATCTTCGACTTCTTGCCCATAGTGAACATTGTCCCGTATCTGGGGCGGGCGCGCATAACCCTGAATTTACTTAGGCGGTGCTCTACACTGACACGGGCACAAAACCGCCCGGCCCCGTGCGGTGCGGGGGCTCGTGGCGGGGTCGTCGAAAAGCTGAACAAGAAAGGTGGCGCGCGCATGGTCAAGGTCGCGGTCCTCGGCGCTGGTTCGTGGGGCACGTCGCTGGCGAAAGTCTTTGCCGACGCCGGCAATTCCGTCAGCCTGTGGGCGCGCCGCACGGAGCTCGCGAACGCCATCCAGACCACGCGGATCAACGCGGACTACCTCGACGGAATCACGCTGCCGGAGGCGATCGAGGCGACCGACGACGCCGCGGCGGCGATCGAGAATGCGCAGATCGTCGTGCCCGCCGTGCCCAGCCAGACAATGCGGGAGAACCTCGCTTCCTGGGCGCCGCACATTCCCAGCGAATCGACTGTGGTGTCCATCTCCAAGGGCATCGAGGCGGGCACGTACAAGCGCATGAGCGAGGTGATCGCCGAAGTCACCGGCATCGACGAATCCCGCATTGCCGTGCTGACCGGCCCGAATTTGGCCCGCGAGGTCGCCGACGAGCAGCCCGCCGCCACAGTCATCGCGTGCTCCGACCTGAACCGGGCGAAGCTCGTGCAAGCTGCATGCGCCACCTCTTATGTTCGGCCGTACACCAATGTCGACGTCGTCGGCTGCGAGATCGGCGGCGCCTGCAAGAACGTCATTGCTCTCGCTTGCGGCATGGCGGCCGGCAAGGAGATGGGGGAGAACACCCAGGCCACGTTGATCACCCGAGGCCTGGCGGAGATCACACGCTTGGGCATGCAGCTCGGCGCGGACCAGCGCACCTTCGCCGGCCTGGCGGGCCTGGGCGACCTAGTGGCCACGTGCGGTTCAAAGCTGTCGCGCAACCGCACCTTCGGCGAGCGCCTCGGGCGCGGTATGACGCTGGATGAGGCCCGCAAGGCCACGAACGGCCAGGTGGCGGAAGGCGTGACCAGCTCGCAGAGCATCTACGAGCTCGCCCTCGACAGCGGTGTGGACATGCCGCTGACCGAGGCGGTGTTCTCCGTGTGCCACAAGGATCTGCGCGTCGACGACATGATCGCCGCGCTGATGGGGCGCTCCAAGAAATCCGAATAACGGCTTGTAGTGTGGTCACCATGATCACACTCGCCGTCATTTACGGTGGAATGTCTTCCGAGCATTCCATTTCCTGCATCTCCGCCGGCGCCATCATGGCTGAACTGCCGGCGGAGAAATACGAGATCTTCCCCGTGGGGATCACGAAAGACGGCACCTGGGTGGCGGGCTCGACCGACCCGGTCGGCGGCTCCACGCTGCCCAGCGTCGACGGCGGGCGCGAGGTCGCTGTGTCCGTGAACCCCGCACGCCGCGGAGAGTTCTACGATCCGGCTACCGGGGAGGTACTGGCCACCGTCGACGTGGTCTTCCCGGTCCTGCACGGCACCTACGGTGAGGACGGGACGATCCAGGGCCTGCTCGACCTAGCGGGCGTTCCGTACGTCGGCCCGGGAGTGCTGGCCTCGGCGTGCTCCATGGACAAGGAGTTCACCAAGACCATCGTGCGTTCCGCCGGCGTGCCTGTTACCCGCGAATTCGTTCTCCACGAGGAGAAGAGCACCGCCGACGTCGACGAGAAAGCGCGCGAGTACTTGGGCCTTCCGGTTTTCGTGAAGCCGGCCCGCGGGGGATCCTCCATCGGCATCACCAAGGTCACGGCGTGGGACGACCTCGATCGCGCCGTGCGCGCCGCGCGGGAGTACGACACCAAGGTCATCATCGAAGCCGAGCTCGTCGGCGACGAGGTGGAGGTTGGCGTGCTCGAGCGCCCGGACGGCGAACTAGTGGCGTCCCCGCCCGCCAAGCTCAACGGCACAGCCGATTCGGACGAGGGCTTCTACGGCTTCGAGACCAAGTACCTCGACAACGTCGTCACCGCGACCATTCCCGCGGGCTACGACGACGAGCTCAACCAGCAGCTCGCGGAGCTTGCGCTCACCACGTTCCGCGCGCTGAGCTGCGAGGGCCTGGCCCGCGTCGACTTCTTCGTCACCGAGAACGGGCCGGTTCTCAACGAGGTCAACACCATGCCGGGCTTCACGTCGATCTCGATGTACCCGCAGGTGTTTCGCGCCGCTGGCATGACGTACGGCGAGCTACTGGAAACGCTGATCTCTACTGCGCTGGAGCGTTCTGCGAAATAGCGTCGGAGATTCTGGTCAGCGCGCCTTCGCCCGCACCCACCGGCAGGGACACAGCGATGTCCGTCGCACGCCCCAGCGCGTACAGCACAGTCGCCTGCGACGCGTCGTCAGGCCTGGTCTCCTCGAACCACGGCACATCGTTGATCTGCGTCAACTGCGCGCCCGCCTCATAGCTCGGTGGCGGGGCGATGCCGCATTTCAGCACCACGGGGTCTAGCCCGTCCGCGCCCCATGCGGCGGCGTTCTCGCCGAGTCCGTCCACGCTCGTGACATCGAGGCGCCGATAGCCGCCGGCGAGCTCATCGGGCAACGCGGCAATCAACTCGCGGCAGACATCGTCGGAGCCTTCGCTTATCGACGCCTCCAGCTCCGCCAACGGCGCCTTTCCCGGCGAGGGAGCTGTTTCGGACAGGGCGCTCAGATCCAGTTCGGCCACTGGTTGTGAATCCTCGCCGCCGAGGGCAGCCCCGTCAGCGGTGACAGCGACGACGGGGGAGCGGTCTACCGTGAACCACGTGGTCAGAGCGGCCCCCGGAGCCGGATCGGTGATCTTCATCCACTCCGCGCCACCGATCTCTTCCGTGGGGGTGAGCTCCGTGAACTGCAGCGGGGCGTCCACGCCGCAACGCAGCGTCACGCGTTCGGCCGACGATGTCTGCCACACAGCGGCACCCGCCGGGGCGGGATCCGCGAGAGTGGCGCGCTCGTGGCCGGCGAGCGTGTCCGGTAGCGTACCTACCAGTGCGGAGCATTCGGGGGATTCCGCCTCAGGCGACGGCAACTCCGTCAACGCCACCGGCTGGTTGTTAAGCTGCTTCAGGTACAGCTTGGAGCCGACCAATACACCGGCGACGAGAAACAGGGCGAGCCCGAGGCTGAGCAGGATCAGCGGGCGCCGCATGACGACGCCGTGTTCCTGGTCGCTGTGGTCGGCGGGCTGGTCCGGTGGCGTCACGCTGGTGGTCATAGCGGTTCATTGTATTAGCGGCCCGCACCAGACGGACCCACGCATCAGGCGGTTGACGGACAGAAAGGTGCTCACAGACCGTGATCCAGACTGGTATCCCCACAAAAGGCCCCACGCTCGGGGATGTCGGTGAGCGCTCCGTCATTCAGTCCATCGTCGATGTCACCCCGTCGTCCATCAACGGCGACGACGCGGCGGTGTTGCACCGGTCGTCGCCGAATTCGCGGGCCGTGGTCACCACGGACATGCTGGTGGAGGGTCGCCATTTCCGGTGGGACGTGACCACGCCACGGCAAGTCGGCAGAAAAGCGATCGTGCAGAATTTCGCCGATATCGAGGCGATGGGCGCACGCCCGGTGGCCGCGCTGTTGTCATTGTCCGCGCCGAAGGATCTGCCCGTCGCCGTTGTCACCGAGCTGGCCCGTGGCATCGGCGACGAGGTTGGCAAATACGCCGCGGAGCTCGTCGGCGGCGATGTGACTTCCGGCGACAGCCTCGTCATGTCGGTCACGGCGATTGGCTCGCTGGGCGGCAACCGCTGGGCGCTCACGCTGGACGGCGCGCGCGGAGGCCAGAACCTCGTCGCGCACGGCCGCATCGGTTATTCGGCAGCAGGCTTGGCGCTGCTCGAATCCGGCCGCGAGATCCCGGAGGAACTCACCTCGCTCGTTCAGGCCTACCAGGCGCCGGAGATCACGCCGGGCAGCGGTGTCATCGCGCGCTCGGCGGGCGCGACGAGCATGACGGATAATTCCGACGGGCTGCTCCACGACCTGAAACTTCTTGCGCTGCGTTCCGGCGTGAACATGGACATCGACTCGTCCACGATCGCGCCCGACGACCGGCTGCGCGCCGCAGGCGAATTCTTAGACCATGACCCGTGGCAGTGGGTGTGCGAAGGCGGGGAGGACCACACTTTGTTGGGCACTATCAGCGGCGATGCCCCGGTCGGCTTCCGCACGATCGGCGGCACCGCGAAGCCGGGCACCGGCGAGGAACCCGTGGTGACCATCGACGGCGGGGCCACCACCTACGGCGGCGGATGGGAGAGCTTCGCATGAGCCTGCCCGTGCACCCGTCCTGGGAAGCGCCTTTGGCGCCCGTGGAGGACCAGATCCACCGGCTCGGCGATTTCCTGCGTGCCCAGCCGGGCTATCTACCGGCCGGCAACGACATTCTCCGTGCCTTTCAGGACCCGTTCGACGATGTCCGCGTGCTCATCGTCGGCCAGGACCCGTACCCGACGCCGGGCCACCCGATGGGCTTGAGCTTTTCCACGCAACCTGATGTCGCCCCACCCCGCTCGCTGGTGAATATTTACTCGGAGCTCCAGGACGACCTCGGCATTCCGCCGCGCCGCGACGGCGACCTGTCGTCCTGGGCGGGCCAAGGCATTCTGCTGCTCAACCGCGTGCTGACCGTCGCACCGGGGCAACCCGGCTCCCACCGCGGCAAGGGCTGGGAGCAGGTCACGGAGACCGCGATCCGCGCGCTCGCTGAGCGCGGCACCCCTCTGGTGGCGATTCTGTGGGGCAGGGACGCGCAGACCGCGAAGCGATTCCTGGGAGACACTCCCTGTATCGAGTCTGCCCACCCTTCGCCGTTGTCGGCCCGCCGTGGATTCTTCGGCTCCCGTCCGTTCTCCCGTGCCAATGAGGCGCTGCGCGCGCAGGGCGCGGACGGTGTGGACTGGGCACTGTAAAGTAAGGCCCCATGACTAATCCCGCGGTGATCGATGGTGCGCGACTGCTGTCGTGGGCGCGCCGTGCCGCGCGCCTGTTGGAAGCCCACCGCGAGGAGATCAACAGCCTCAACGTCTTCCCGGTGCCGGATTCGGACACCGGCTCGAATATGGCCCACACCATGTCGGCCGCCGTCGAACAAGCTGAAACACTTGACTCAGCTGCGAGCTGCGCCGATATCGCTTCCGCTTTGGCGGTGGGCAGCATCAAGGGTGCCCGCGGAAATTCGGGCGTGGTGCTCTCACAGGTGCTGCGCGGCGTCGCTCAGGCTGCAGCCGAAGGCGACCTGGACGGCGAGAGTGTTGCCGATGCTCTCACCAACGCCGTCTCCTACGTCGAGCGTGCCATCAACGATCCGGTGGAAGGCACCATCGTCACCGTCCTGCGCCACGCTGCCGAAGCCGGACGCGGCGCCCTGGACGCATCCGGCGGCTCGGCGCTTACCCAGGTGACGGCGGCAGCCGTCGACGCGGCGGAAGAAGCCCTCGAGCAAACCCCGTCACAGCTCGCCGAGCTGCGTGAGGTCGGCGTTGTCGACGCCGGCGGCCGCGGACTCGTGCTGCTGCTCACGGCACTGCGCGACGAAGTGGCCGGCACTCCCGCGGCGGTCACCGGAGCTGGCAGTTCTACCGCGCAACCATCTACGTCCGCCGGCGCCTCGTCTAGCACCGAATCGCACGGCCACACCGGCTGGCTGGAGATCATGTTCTTCTTCACCGGACCCGTTGACGAGCTGCAAACGGCTCTCGCGGCAATGGGAACCAGCCTCGTGATTGCCCGCGCATCCGATACCGAGGCGAAAGTTCACATCCATTCCGTGGACGCCGGCGCGGTGATCGAGCGCGCTTATGAGCTGGGCTCCGTTTCCGACCTGTGCTTGGAGATCCTGCCTGATGCCGCACCCGCCGACGAAACGCCGTCGACCAGCCGCCTCATCATCGCGCTGACCCCCCAGGGCTCGGTGACAGAACTCTACCTCCAAGCTGGTGCCGTGCCGGTGAACCCAGATGACGGGCTTGAAAACGAGATTCAGTCCGCCATCACCGGTGTCGGCGCGAGCGAGCTCGTCGTTCTGCCGAACGGGCTCGCCGGACCCGACGAGCTGGAGCAGATCGCCGGGGCGGTCAAGGACGCAGGCGCACAGGTCGCCGTTCTGTCCACTACTCGTCTCGTCGGGGGCATCGCGGCCCTCGCCGTGCACGATCCGCGCCTGCCGCTCGAAGCAGCCGCCGCGCACATGGGTGAGGCCGCCGACGACATGCGCGCCGCCGACATCGTGGCTACTGCGGGAGGAAAGATCACGGTAGTCGCGCCCGTTGACGGGGTGCTGGCGGAAGAGGAAACAGTGCAACGCGCCGTCGATAAGGCGTGCCGCGTGATGCTTGAATCCGGCGGCGAACTGGTCACCTTGTTGCTGGAATCGTCTCTAGCCGCGGAACTGGACGCCGACGTTCTCGAGGACGCGCTCGAAGCGGAAGTGCTCGTGTACCCGGCTGACGGGCTGGGCACGCTCGGCCAAATCGGGGTGGAATAATCCGTGCTGGGGATCAACTACACCACGCCGCTGAACCTGATCATTCCCACGCGCCCCGCCCGCGCGATCGCGAAGGCCTTCGGAATCGAGACCGCCGAGGGCTTGCTCGAGCACTATCCGCGCAAGTACCTGCGCTACGGCAACGGCAGTGCGCTGGAAGGGGCCCTGCCCGACGACCGGATCACCTTCATCGGCACCGTCGTGTCCACGCGGACGATCCGCGGCAAGAAGCCGATCTTCAAAGTGGAGATCTCCGACGGCTTCGACACCATTCACGCAACCTTCTTCAGTGTGCGCTACGCCCCGCGCGTCCTGTTCGGCGGGGTGCGCGCGATGTTCACCGGCAAGCTGAGCTATTTCAACGGCCAGCCGCAACTCCAGCACCCCGACTTCCTCATCCTCGACGCGCCGAAATTCCGCGAGGACGTGGGGGAGCGGCCGTCGCCGAAGGGCGGGGCGACCGGTTCGATGAAGCAGCTGGCCGTCTTCGGCGACCCGGACGAGATTTTAAAAGGCCGCGAATGGCTGCCGGTGTACAAAGCGACGAAGAACTTGTCCACGTGGACGATCATGGGCGCGGTCAATGCGGTGCTGGACACACTGCCACCTGTGAAAGAACCGCTCGGTTTCACCCCGGACGGATTCATTTCGCTCGACGAGGCGATCCGCCAGATCCACAATCCCGGATCCTCAGGCCCGGACGCCGCCCGTGAGAGGCTGAAGTACAACGAAGCCCTGCGCGTCGCGCTCATCATGGCGCTGCGCCGCGCGGATTCCAGCCACCGCACGGCCGCGGCCTTGCCGCGCGTGGAAGGGGCCTCGCAGGACCACATGCTGGACAACCTCCCGTTCGCGTTCACCGACGGGCAAAAGCAGGTGTTCGATGAAATCTCCGCCGACCTCGACAGCACCACGCCGATGAGCCGGTTGCTGCAGGGCGAGGTCGGCTCCGGCAAGACCATCGTCGCGCTCGCCGCGATGCTCCAGGCAGTGGACAACGGCATGCAGTGCGCGCTGCTGGCACCGACGGAGGTGCTCACGCTCCAGCACGAAAAATCCCTGCGGAAAACACTCATGCGCACCGGCGTCCATGCCCGCGTGGTCGCGTTGACCGGGTCGATGTCGACGGTGCAGAAACAGGAAGCGTTATTGGCCATCATGAACGGTGACGCGGACATTGTGGTGGGAACGCACGCGATCATTCAAGACAATGTGGACTTCTTCAAACTCGGCTTCGTTGTCGTCGACGAGCAGCACCGCTTCGGCGTCGAGCAGCGCGACCGTCTGCGCGATAAAGCGGGGGAGACCACGCCGCACCTGCTGGTCATGACGGCGACGCCGATTCCGCGCACCATCGCGATCACCGTCTTCGGCGACCTTGCGGTGTCCACCCTGCGCGAGCTGCCCGGCGGCCGCAAGCCGATCCAGTCCTCGATCGTGCCCGAATTCATGGACACGTGGATTGAACGCGCATGGCAGAAAATCAAGGAGGAAGTCGCCGACGGACACCAGGCGTACATTGTCTGCCCGCGTATCGACGGTCCCGGCGGCGTCCACGAGATCGCCCATCTGCTCGGGCGGACCCACTTTCGGGGCATGAGAATCGGCGTTCTCCACGGCCGCATGAAAGGGGAGGAGAAGGACGACGTCATGTCCGCCTTCGCCGCCGGTGATATCGATGTGCTGGTCTCCACGACCGTGATCGAGGTCGGCGTCGACGTGCCCAATGCCACCGTGATGATGGTGCGCGAATCGGAGCATTTCGGTGTCTCCCAGCTGCACCAGCTGCGCGGCCGCGTGGGCCGCGGCGGCCACCAGTCCCTGTGCCTGTTTCACACCTTCGCCGAAGCGGACACCCCGCAGTTTGAGCGCGTCCGGCAGATTGCCGATATCTCCGACGGCTTCCAGCTCGCGGAGCTCGATCTGCAGAACCGCCAGGAAGGCGACGTTTTGGGCACCCACCAATCCGGCAACGAGCGCCAATTGAAGTTGCTCAACCTCGTCGAGGACTACGAGATCATCCAGCGCGCCTACGACGATGCCGAAGCAGTGGTGGCCACCGACCCGGATCTGGCGCGCACCGTCACCGACACGGAGATTCTCGAGGAATTCGAGTACCTGGAAAAGAGCTAGTGCCACTGCGCGTTACAGTTGAGCGCATGAGCCGAATCATTTCGGGCGAAGCCCGCGGACGCACGATCAAAATTCCTCCCGAGGGAACGCGGCCGACCTCCGACCGCGCACGCGAAGGTCTGTTTTCTTCCCTGCAAGTCCGCTTCGGCTTCGCGGGGCAGCGAGTTCTCGACCTATTCGCCGGTTCCGGCGCGCTCGGCCTGGAAGCCGCGTCCCGCGGTGCCGACGAGGTCGTGCTCGTCGAATCTAACCCGCACGCAGTGGAGATCATCCGCCACAACATGAAGGTGGTCGGCCACCCGCGCGTAACCGTCGAACAGGCCAAGGTCTCCGACTACGTTCCGCGCGCGCCCAAGGAACACTTCAGCATGGTGCTCGCCGACCCGCCGTACGATTTACCGGATGAGGATGTCGCCGAGATGCTCAATGCGCTCGTGCCGTTGCTTACCCACGACGCCGCTGTCGTGGTGGAGCGGCACCGTGAGAGCCCGGAGACCGATTGGCCCGACGGATTCACCCCGACGGGGCAGAAGTTGAAGAAACGCCTGTACGGTATAGCTCGTATGGACATGGCGACGTTCAGCCGTGCAGAGCGAGATGTGAAAGCATAACGATGACGAGAGCGGTTTGCCCCGGTTCTTTCGACCCGGTGACCAATGGACACCTGGACATTTTCACGCGCGCGGCGCGCAGCTTCGAGGAAGTGATCGTTCTTGTCACCGCGAACCCGAATAAGCAGACAGGGTTGTTCTCCATTGAGGAGCGCATGGGCTTCATCCGTGAAGTGACCAGCGACCTGCCGAATGTCACTGTGGACACCTGGGGCGGTCTGCTGGTGGATTACACCACCGCCCACAAGGTCGGTGCTCTGGTCAAGGGTCTGCGTTCCTCGCTCGACTACGACTACGAGCTGCCCATGGCGCAGATGAACCGTCGCCTGTCTGGCGTGGACACCTTCTTCCTCATGACGGACGAGAAATACGGCTACATTTCCTCCTCGCTCTGCAAAGAGGTGGCCAAATACGGCGGCGATGTCAGCGGACTGGTGCCCGACTGTGTCGTCGCGGCAATGAAGAACAAATACAAGGGATGAGCGCGGGACTGACCGTCTTCGTCGTCTTCCTCTCCGTCGGTATCGGCGCATGCTTTCAGCGCATCGCCGGCATGGGCGTGGGCTTGCTCGCCGGGCCGGTGCTCTCGCTCATTCTGGGACCCGTCGAGGGCATTCTCGTGGTCAATGTCTTAGCGGCCACAAATGCGCTGATCACCAGCATCAATGTGCGCGAGGACATCGACTGGACCAAATTCTGGCTCATCGCGCCGGCGCTCATTTTCGGTGCTGTCCCCGGTGCGCTGCTCATCCGGGCAGTGAAACCCGACGTGGTGCTCGTTCTCGTGGGCGCCTTGCTCTTGTTGGCGCTGGCGCTCGTGACTTTCGGCCGGCGCTTCGTGCCCGAGCCGCACGGCCGCATTCCTGCGGTGACCTCGGGCGTCGTCGGCGGATTCATGAACACGCTTGCCGGGATCGCCGGGCCCGCGATCACGGTCTACGCTCAGGCGGCGCGCTGGGAACAGCGGGTCTATGCCGCGACGTTGCAGCCCATCTTCTTCGTCAGCGGAATCATCTCGTTCGCCATCAAGGAGTTCGCCGGCGCCGCTGAGCTCGGCGGAGTCAACGGTTGGATCTGGGGCGCCGGCGCTGCCGGCATGGTCTTGGGGATCTACACCGGCGTGAAGCTGTCCCCGCGCATCTCCCGCACAGCCGCCCACCGCATTGCGTTGCTGCTTGCAGCTCTCGGCGGGGCGACCGCGCTGCTGCGTGGCGCTGCCGGGCTGCTTGACTGAACGGCTGTAATCCTGTTCGGCTAACTAGCTGACCTGCTGACCAGCTAGTTAGAAAATCGAGGACAAGAATTCCTTGGTGCGCTCGTGCTGGGGATTGTCCAGGACCTGCTGCGGGGTTCCCTTCTCCACGATGGTGCCCTCGGACATGAACGCGACGGTGTCGGCGACCTCGTGGGCGAACGCTATCTCGTGGGTCACCACGATCATGGTCATGCCGCTGGCGGCCAGATCTTTCATCACTCGGAGAACCTCCCCGACGAGCTCGGGGTCGAGGGCGGAAGTGGGCTCGTCGAAAAGCATGAGCTTGGGGTCCATGGCGACGGCGCGCGCGATGGCGACGCGCTGCTGCTGTCCGCCCGAAAGCTGGACGGGGAAAGCCTCCGCTTTGTGGGCGAGGCCGACCTGCTCGAGGAGCTCCATGGCCTTCTTCTTCGCGTCCTCGGGCTTCTCGCCCTTGACGTGGACGGGTGCCTCGATGATGTTCTCGAGCACAGTGCGGTGGCCGAAGAGGTTGAAGGACTGGAAGACCATGCCGATCTCCCGGCGCTGCACCGCGGCGTCCTTGGCGGAAATCTCGTGGAGCACGCCGTCTTTTTCGCGGTAGCCAATGAGATCGCCGTCGACGTAGAGGCGGCCCGCAGTGACCTTCTCGAGGTGGTTCACGCAGCGCAGGAAAGTCGACTTGCCGGAGCCGGACGGGCCGATCAAACAGGTGACTTCACCGGGCTGGACCTCAAGATTGATGCCCTTGAGAACATCGAGGGAGCCGAAGGACTTCCACACGTCCACCGCCTGGACCATGGGTGTAGCGGCAGTAGCAGAGGAGCGAGTCATGGTTAACGGTTCCTTTCCACGACGGTGACGTTGTTCGGTGCTTTGCCTTCGGCGTCAGTCAGCGCGGCGAGCTGGCGGGCAGTGAGCTCGCGGTTTACGCCGCGGTCGAAATAGCGCTCGAGGTAGAACTGGGCGACCATGAGGATCGAGGTGATCACCAGGTACCAGGTGGCGGCGACAAGAAGCATCGGCACCGGCTCGAACAGTGCGGCCGCGATGTCCTGCGAACGGCCGTAGAGCTCCAGCGAGTAGGGGACCGCGACCACGAGCGAAGAGGTCTTGAGCAGGGAGATGAACTCGTTGCCCGTTGGCGGAATGATGATGCGCATCGCCTGCGGTAGCACCGTGCGGCGCATAGTCATGCCCCAGCCCATGCCGAGCGCCTTCGACGCCTCGATCTGGCCTTCGGGCACGGAGTTGATGCCGGAGCGGACGATTTCCGCCATATAACCGGCCTCGTTGAGACCCAGACCGATGACGGCAAGGGCGAAGGCGGAGGACGTCAGGGCATCGAGAGACACTTCGGTAAAGCCAAGGTTGATCGATTGGTAGATCGAGCCGACCAAGCCCCAGAAGACGAGCTGCACATAGATCGGGGTGCCGCGGAAGATCCACAGGTACAGCCACGCGATCGACTTGAACACTGGGTTCGGCGACATGCGCATCACTGCCAGCAGCACGCCGAGGACGACGCCGATGATCATGGACAGCACCGTGATCGCCAGGGTGTGGCCGGCGGCGACGAGAATGCGCGTGTCGAAGAGGTAGGCCCAGTAGGTGCCCCAGCCGTACGCTTCGCGGCGCGCTGCGTCGACGACGAACAAGGCGAACAAGACCAGCAGGATCGCGGCGGTGATCCACCGGCCCGGGTGGCGCAGCGGCTTGGCCTCAATGCGCTCAGGTTTCCGGCGCGAGGTCTTTTTCGGAACTGTGGTGCTCATTCTCACTGCCCTCCTACAGGCTGTTCGTTGATCTGCGCCTGCTCCAGCAAGCCTGTCTCCACACCCCACTGGGCGAGGATGCGTTCATAATCGCCGGTGTCGATGAGGTGCTGCATTGCAGCAGCCATCGCCGGGCCGAGCGGGGAATCCTTCGGCACCGCGAACCCGTAGGGGGCGGCGTCGAACATCTCGCCGATCAATTCCAACTGCCCGTCGGAACGGTTGACTGCCCACGCGGTGACGGGGGAGTCCGCGCTCAAGGCGTCGGCGCGCCCGACGAGCGCGGCGAGCGCCGCGTTATCGGACGTGTCGTAGGACAAGATGGTGATCGGGTTGCCTTCTTCCTCGCACTTTTCGGCCTTAGGCCGGACATCGTCGGTCTCCGAGACGGTCGTGCGCTGGACCGCGACGGTCAGGCCACACGGATTCGACGGATCGACATCGGATCCTGGCTGCGCGGCCCACTGGATCCCGGCGTTGAGGAAATTGACGAAGTCGAAGTTCTCCCGGCGTTCCTCCGAGTCGGTGAACCCTGACATGCCGGTATCCAGCGTGCCCGCTTGGACGGCGGGGAGAATCATGGCGAAGTCCTGCTCCTGCGGGGCGAACTCCAAGCCCATGACGCTGGCGACGGCGCGGCCGAGATCCATCTCCATTCCAATGAGGTTGCCTTCCGAGTCCTTGAATTCGAATGGCGCGAACGGCGGGTTGGCGCCGGCGGTGAGACGGCCGGATGCCTGAATATCTTCCGGCACCATCGCCGCGATCTCGGGCACTGCGGCTGGGGCGATTTCTTCCCAGCTGTCGGGATTTCCGCCCTCGGTATTAGTCACGCAGCCAGCGAGCATAGCCACGGAGAGGAGGCTGGCGCACACGGCGGCGGTCTTGACACGGGTGAACATAGCCGAAAGCATACTATGCTCCGCGATGAAAAATTAAAAAAGACCGCGCGATGTCGCGCGGTCTGGCCGACGGTAGCCCGCCGGAGTAGTTGAAATGTCGCTTAGCGTGGCATATTCGACATGGCGATCTGGATGGCCTGTCCGATGAGGGTCACGCCCGCGGCGATGATGACGTAGTTGATGATTGCGCGCGCGGCTCCCATCGAGCTAGTTGCCAGGTTGTCCGAAGACATCTGCTCGTATGGCTCAAAGAGCATGTTCATGAAGCCCTTGAAACCGGTACCTTCTGCCTCGTCGGAGGACCCGTTCGCGCCCTCGCTAGAGCCGGAACTGCCTTGGGGATTGCCATCGACGGAACTGCCGCGGACGGAAGATAGCGGAGCGGCAACAGCGGGGGGCCCTGCTGGAGCAGCGGCGACGGCGAGGGAAGCGGCGATGATGGAGGAAGCAATCTTTTTACGCATGGCGGAAAGTGTACCTGCCATTGCGGCTGCGGGGAACTCGCCCGATCGCTGGCTAAGGCGCGTTAAAGGGAGGAAGGTTGTGCTGGTGGCACGACTCAAGTGTGTCGCGGAAAACACGCCTTTTAGTTAGGAGAGGTATGCGGCTACGAGGGTGAGCGCGCGGTTGAGCGCGGCATTCAGCGCCGGATATCGTCGTACGCGGCCAGCGCGACCTTGCGCGATTCCTTCACGTCCACCATCGGCTCCGGGTAGTCAGGGGTGTGTCTCTCCGGCACCCATTGGGCCACGTAGAGGCTGTGAGGGTCGAATTTCTTCTCCTGCGTCAGCGGGTTGAACACCCGGAAATACGGCGCGGCGTCATCTCCGCACCCGGCGACCCACTGCCAGTTGAAGGGGTTCGACGCATAATCCGCATCCACCAGCGTGTCCCAGAACCATTCCTCGCCGTGGCGCCAATGAATCCCCAAGTTCTTGGTCAACCAGCTGCCCACGACCATACGCACGCGGTTGTGCATGGTGCCGGTGGTCCAGAGTTGGCGCATTCCGGCGTCGATAAGCGGAATGCCTGTGCGTCCACGCTGCCACGCCGCAAGTTGCGCGAGATGCTGCGCGTCGGGGTCGTCTTCTGCGCGCACAAAAGCGCTTATCGACGCCCCCGGCGCCACCTTCCCGCTCCACTCCCACGGGAAGTCGTCGAACTGTTCACGGACATTGTTCGTTGTCAGGCGGGGGAGGTGATAGAGCCGGTGCCACGCGAAATCGCGCCACAGCAGCTGGCGGAGAAACGCCCACGCATCCGGCGCCGCCGCTGGATGCGCCTCCGCGAAACGTGCGGTTTCCGCCCACACGTATCCGGGACTGATCTCCCCGAATCGCAGGTGCGGCGAGAGCCCCGAGGTGGCGTCCGCCGACGGAATGTCGTGGTCGGCCTTGTAGCTTTCGCCGCGTGCGAGCCCGTCGAGGAAGGCCTGCAAGCGTTCGTGCGCCGCCGTCTCGCCCGGAGCGTTGTGCTCTGCGAGTTGAGCTATCCATGCTGGTTGTACGGTGCCGCAACCGAGCTGAGCTGCGTCGATCAGGCTCGGATGGGCAAGTGCGGGCCTCACGCCGCGAAGGTCTGGGACGTTTCGCGGTTGCGGTGGATCGTCGATGAGAAGCTGCTGCACCGACTTCGCGAAGGGTGTGAACACCCGGTACGGCGTTCCGCTGCCGGTCTGCACGCGCCACGGCTCGGTGAGTAGATAGCCCGGGAAGGAATGCGCCTCGATGCCCCGTTCGGCGAGGCAGGTCTTCACCCCTGCGTCTGTGACCCTCATCGGCTCGTGGTAGCGGCGGTTCCACGACACGCGCACCGTGCCGCTGGTGCCCGCGGCGATTTGTTGGGCGATGTCCGGCACGACTGTCCGTGGATCGCCGTGGGCGCAGAGCATCTCGACGCCGTGGGCCGCGAGGTCGGCGCGCAATGCCTCCAGGCTTCTGTTGCGCCACCACCGCGCCGCAGCACCGATCGGCCGGATGCCGGTGTTTGCTTCCTCGACGAAGAGGGCGACCACTGCACCGTGCGCTGCCGCGTCCGCCAGTGCGGGATTGTCCTGGATGCGCAGGTCGTCCCGGAACCACACGAGCGTGATGGGCGAGTGGTCGGGCGGGGAAGGAGCAGTTGTCATGGGCGCCAGCATAGGCCCGAAGGCGTTGCATAGATTTCATGCAACGGCAAAGAAAAATTCTCAAAACGAAAAAGTTGGCGACTCCCCAGGGCTATATTCGAAGAATCGAATTCGCCCGATACTGGAGGCCCGCGCCATGGAAAACATCATCAACAGCCTCAACGACGCGATCTGGTCGAACTGGCTCGTGTACTTGTGCCTCGGCGTCGGGGTGTACTTCTCGTGTGTGACGCTATTTCTCCAGGTGCGGTGCTTCCCGGACATGATCCGGCAGCTGAAATCGGGCGAAGGCTCCGCGGCTGGTATTTCGTCCTTTCAGTCGCTCATGATCTCGCTCGCGGGACGTGTGGGCGTGGGCAATATCGCCGGTGTCGCCACCGCGATCGCCTTCGGCGGACCAGGCGCGGTGTTCTGGATGTGGATCGTGGCGTTCCTCGGCTCGGCGACTTCCTACGTGGAGTGCTGCCTGGCCCAGATCTACAAGGAGAAGGACCAGGACACCGGCGAATACCGCGGCGGCCCGGCCTACTACATCGAGAAGGCGTACAAGCACACCGCTGCGCGCCCGTTCGCGTTGGTCTACGCCATCGTTTTCGCTGTGTCGATGATTCTGGCCACCTCGTACTTCCTGCCCGGCGTGCAGGCGAACGGCCTGGCCACCTCCGTCGAGCACGCCTGGTCCGTGCCCACCTGGGTGACGGCCGTGGCCTTGGTGGCTCTGCTCGGCACCATCATTATCGGCGGTGTCAAGCGCATCGCCTGGTTCGCGACCATGGTCGTGCCGTTCATGGCGGCGCTCTACATCCTCGTCGCCATCGTCATTCTCTTCGCCAATGCCTCCCAGATCCCGGAGGTCTTCGGCTTGATCTTCCGGTCGGCCTTCGATAAGGAAGCGGCGTTTTCCGGCATGCTCGGCGCCGCCATCATGTGGGGCGTCAAGCGCGGCATCTACTCCAACGAGGCCGGGCAGGGCACAGGTCCGCAGTCCGCGGCCGCGGCGGAGGTCTCCCACCCGGCGAAGCAGGGCTTCGTGCAGGCATTCGCGGTGTACGTCGACACGCTGCTTGTGTGCTCCGCGACGGCGTTCATCATCATTTCCACCGACATGTTCCGCGTCTACGAGGGTGGCGACGAAAACGGCGACGTGCTCTACAACGGCTCCATCCCCGATTCGGTCAGCGTCGGCCCCGGCTTCGTCCAGTCCTCGCTGGATATTTACACCCCGGGTCTGGGCGGCAGCTTCATCGCGTTCGCCATCCTGTTCTTCGCGTTCACCACGATCGTCGCGTACTACTACATGGCCGAGGTGAACTTCACCTACCTCAACCGTTGGATTAAGAGCGAGAAGGCCCGAACCGCGGTCATCTGGTTCCTGCGCGTGCTCATTCTCGTCTCCGTTTGGATCGGCGCCACCACCACGCCGGGTACCGCGTGGGCGCTCGGCGACATCGGAGTGGGCACGACCGCGTGGCTGAATATCCTCGCGATCCTCGTCCTTCAGGTCCCCGCGCTGAAGTGCCTGTGGGATTACCGCCGCCAGAAGAAAGCGGGCCGCGAGCCGCAATTCGACCCGGAGGCGCTCGGCATCCGCAACGCCGACTTCTGGGTGGAGCGCAAGGCCTCCATGGTCGCGGCGGGCACATGGGAGGACGCGAAGCTTATCGACGGCACCCCCAGGAATCCCTAGACAAGCCTCGTCAGTGTGCCCCGGCCAGCGATGAGGATGATCAGGGACACGGCCAACGCTGCGGCACCCGCCCAGTAGGGGACACCGGAGCCGAAGGCAACTGCCACCGGCCCGGAGACCGCCGGGGCGATAGCACCACCCAAGAAACGCAGTCCCGAGTACGTCGACGACGCCACATTTCGGGGTAGTTCAGTCGCTTCCATGACTGCCTCTGTGAGAACGGTGTTGAAGATGCCGCTGAACAAGCCTGCGAGAATGACCAGCACGATCAGCGTGGTCAGATGATCCACCGTGAAGCCGAGCGCGGCGAGCAGAACTGCGAATCCGATGAGGACCGTGCAGATCACCGGCATCAGACCGAAGCTTTGCGTCAAACGCGGCGCCACGAATACTGACGACAACGCCAGTGCCAAGCCCCAACCGAAGAATACCCAGCCAAGCTCGGTCGCCCCGAATTCGCTTCCAGCAGCTGCGGCAGCCTCGTCGATCGGGTACGGCGAGTAGGCGAGCAGGGTGAAAAAGCCGTAGTTGTAGAAGAATGCCACTGCGCCCAGTGTGAGGAGTGCCGGTTCCCGCAATGCCCTCACTCCTGCGGTGAACGATACCGGTGCCGGCTTATTTGCGGGCTTGCGAAGAAGCACTGCGATGGCGATGAAGCCGATGGCCATCAGCCCCGCGGTGCCGTAGAAAGGCCCACGCCAGCTGATTTCGCCGAGCAGCCCACCGAGCAACGGCCCCACAGCCATACCGATGCCGATGGCTGCCTCGTAGAGAATCACCGCCTGGCTCGCGCCGCCTGATGCCGCGCCAACAATCGCCGCCAGCGCCGTCGAAATGAACAGTGCATTGCCCAGGCCCCATCCGGCGCGGAAACCGATGATCGCGTCGACCGAACCCGCTGCGCCCGACAGAAATGCGAACACGACGATCAGGGCAAGCCCTGTCAGCAGTGTCTTCTTCACACCGATGCGCGAGGAGATGAACGCGCTGAAGAACATTGCCAGCGCCGTGATCAGCAGGTAACTGGTGAACAGCAGCATCGTCTGCGTCGGCGAGGCATTCAGTTCCCGGCTGATCGCCGGCAGAATCGGATCGACTAGGCCGATCCCCATGAATGACACCGCGCAGGCAAACGCGATCGCCCACACGGCGATTGGTTGTTTGAAAGTATTTCCTGGCGTCGTCTTACTCATTCGCGTCCTTTCGTTGTCTCGTTGTCGCTCCGTCAGCCCCGGTACCTCGCAGGCGCTGTGTGAGTCTGGGAAGTAGTTCCGCCGAGTGGATAAGCGTGTCTATCTCGTCAGGGGAGAGGTCCCGAAAAACGGGCACCAGCTCGCGCACCGACGCTTGCCGGTATTCCCTTACGGCCGCACTCCCGGCATCGGTGATGGTGAGGTCGGAAGCGCGTGCGTCGAGAGGCGATGGCTCCCGCGCAACGAGCCCTTCGGTGACAAGCCTTTTGATCACCTGGCTCATGGACGGCTGCGCAATTCCTTCGCGCCGTGCGAGTTCGCCGATGCGCAACCCCGGCTCGCGTTCCAGCGCTGCCAAGACGCGTAGCGCGACGTACGACAGTTCGCTTCCCGACGCCTGAAACGTCGCCCGCGTGAAATGACTGCCCGCCGCCACCAAGTCAATGGCGAGGCGGGAGAGTGATTCCTCAGAATGCATAGGAGAACTATATAGGACACCTATGCAATTGGAAAATGGGCGCATGCAAAAAGTCCCGAGACCCGCCCGGAACGGTGTCTCGAGACTTCGGGGGTTTCGGAAAACTCCCTGACCACCGCCAACGAGACCCTGTTCCTAGCCTAGTTCCACGGCCTTCAGCGTTTAGTTCCAAATTGATCCTAGCCGACGCCCGAAAATAGCCCCACGCAGCGGAAACCGTTTTGGGCACCGGAGCGGAAGATCGTCATATGCGAATAGACGACCGATCCGACTGCTGTCTTTCTCGGTGGGCCACGCGCTCAACCCCAGTGCAAGGCATGGTTCGCACGGGTGGAAAGCTCCGTCCCAGTGTCGCTGTGGGAGCGTTGAGACATCCCCGACATGATGGTCCGTCTCCGCCATGCCATTAGCCACTGCCTTGGCTGTGCGTCATCTGAATTACCCAGAGCAGGAGGAGCAACGTGACTTAGCCGACCTAACCAGATTGTCGGACATAGTCTGTTGGCATGTTCACCTCACTGCACCGCGCGCTCGGACTTCCTGCCGGTCCCATTACCGACGACATGATCACCCAGGCCGTGGAAAATGACGTCCCCGAGTCAGAAGACCTGGATTTCAAACAGGCGCTGCCACCGAAAGAATCACTGGTGCAGTCGGACGTAAAGAAGGACTTGGCGGCCATGGCGAACTATGGCGGTGGCGTGATCATCTACGGAGTCACCGACTCGGACAGTCGTGCCGGAGCCCGACTCGACACCGGTCCGGTGGACGACAACTACATCCAGGCCTATCAGCGCGTCGCGTATAACCACGTAACGCCACCACTGCACAACGTCGAGATGTTCCCCCTCGTCTCGGATGACGGCACGCATGCCTTAGCGGTTATCGTCCCGGCAAGCCAGCAGGTTCCGCACATGCTGATTGGCAAGGACAAGAAATTCAACGTTCCGATCCGCCACGGGGCTGACACCGACTGGCTTGCGGAATCGGAAATCGCCCGCCTGTACCAGCAGCGCTTCAGCGCCGCTAGGCAGCGGCGCGAGCTGACCCTCGAGCTCTATGAGCGCACAAGGGAGCTCGCAGCTCCTTTAGGGTTTTGGGCGGTCGGCGTTGCGAGACCCGTGACGAGAACCTTAACGGCGCCCATGGCAGGTCAAGACGTGAGCCAACTCGCGGACCGGTTGGTGAACCAGAGGGAAAACCTGTGGCACTACAACAGGCCGGAAACACCTTACGGGGCATACTACGCAAACGTGCACCCACGCCGCGGGTTCCGTAGTTGGCGCTATCTGTTCATCTCCAGGGAAGGTGGCCACCCGGAGTCATACCTCGCTTTCCACGACGACGGGTCAGTCTCGGCACTGGTGAACCTTCCCGTCCAGGAAGAGGGAAACTCGGTACACACATTCTTCATCGAGGCATTCACTGCGGATCTCATGCTCGCCGCCCGCGGAATGAGCACAAAGCATGGTAGCCCCGACTATGACCTCCGAGTCGGAGTCGAATGGCAGGGGAGCGAGCCACTCCGTTTGTACCGGCCGCATGAAATTGGGGCGTTCGATCCGCTTCCCATCACGAAATTCGTTCCGGTGGAAGCAACGGTGGACTTTTCAGATGACGGCGCGTTTTTCGACAACGCCGAGGCAATCGCGGAGGACTGCCTCAACCAGGCGGGTATTCGCGACTCGAAGATAATTCCGCGGGGGCGAGACGCCGGTATATCATGTACCTGAGTACTCGGGGCTCGTCCAGACCGGTGAGGTCTTGAACTCTAGTGACCCAGGCGCGCCGTGTCACACGGTTATCAATACCGAGAACCTGCACGCCCTGAACCTGCTGACCTACACCTACCGGCACAAGGAGAATTGCATTTAGGCGGTTTCCTAAATTCAACCTAGCAGTCGCAAATATTCAGATCGCGCCGTAACAGTCCGCGGTCAAAGACGCGGAAGTCTAAATTTTCACCATTGTTGTGGGAGTCGCTGAAAGATTCTGTAACCGCATCAGTCAAGACCCCGTCTTATCGACGCCAGTTTCGCCTTAAACTGAGCCGACCCAGCATCAATCATACGATGCTGCATCTGCTTGTTGCTGTCGTTTTGGAGGGCTATCCGGCGACGTTTCTCCTCCCTGTACTCAGAGAAAGAGCCATGATGCAGGAGTGAGCTCGGGTAACACTTCGTGTTGCGGTCAAGGTCATTCGTCCAAATCACACTGTTCGACAATATATCTTGCTGGCCGGCGAAAAGCGTGTTGGCTAGGTCAACGGACCACTCGAACTGCACCTCATTTGCAAAATGGTACTTTCCGAGCCGCGACAGTAACGCACAGGTCCAATCCGCAAGTTGAATTGTCCCGTAGAGGTAGCTATCTGCCTGGATAGGGACTTCAATGATCTGCTGCGTTTCGGGGTGACCAGAATAGATTGTACGGCCAGCGGTTGACACTGCGCGCTCTCGGTTATCAGTCTCAGTGGCGTCCATGATGACGAGCATTTCTTCTTGCTGGTCGTTTGCGAATGTCCCAAGCCTCTTAAGCGATTGGATCAGACAATGTTCCTCACGCTCCTGTGACTTTTCCCTGGTGACACTGACGGGGCCGATTGGCTTTTCTTGCCCAAAGAAGAACACTTTGCCGTTCAGCTGAAAAAGCCGTCGATAAATCCTTCCAAGCGCAGGGGTTATCTCAGACCCAAACTTGTCCATATTCTTGGTTGTGAGGAGCGCGGAACCCTTCTTTTCCCACCTACGGGGGTGACACCCAGATTGCTCAATCTCCCAAGCAAGCAATTTTTCCTTGATGTACTCGAAGTAGCCGCCTAACTCACGAACCTTGTCAGATTCGATAACGTAGCCGCCATAGCCAAAAAGAGGGTGTGTGTTGTACTTCTTGTGGTCTTTGTCCACGTAGGGACCCTGGTGACCAAACTCGTCAAGATAGGCAATTAACATGATCGCTTTAATGGGCGCGGCGGCAACCGAGGAGGTTGCCGCCGGAATTAGCGCGGTACGTGTGTCTCAACGCCGCCACTGACATTTAGTGTACTGGATTTACTCCCAATAACAAGCCATTCGGCATTGGCAACTTCAAATCTTTCGCGATCCGCCTTGAAGGTCGAAGCGACTCACGCCCCGGGGTTCGACTTCCGCTTCAAGTCTTCCCACGACTCAGACGCTCGAATATCGGACTCGTAGGCAATGACGTAGCCCCACTTCTGGCCGACGAAGTCCTCTTCGCCGAGCAGTTCCCTCACGAGCACCCGGGCCGCGGCTCGCTTCGCTTGTACCGTTTCGTCATCTCGCCCTTTGTCGGACTTGCCCTCGATAATCCACATCGTGCCGTCGGAGTCCTGGGCGACGAAGTCGGGGTAGTAGGTGTCGCGGGTGGTGTACATGATCGACGCACCGTCAGTGGAGTAGAGGCGCTTCCACCACACGATGTCCGAGGTGTAGTTCAGCAAAAGCGCGAGGAGGTACTCGCCGCCCCACGAGTCGAAACTCGCTGCGGGGAACAGTCCGCGGTTCCAACCGTCGTAGAACTCGCGGGGCTTGAACTTCGCCTGTTGATCCTTGGACAGTTGCTGGAGCACCTCTTTGCCAAACGGCAAGGTCACGACCTCGTCAATTGGCAGCTCGACCGGAACGATAGACGTTTCGGTCTGCAGGCTGCTGGCGTGCTGTCGCGCCTTGTCGTTTACAAGTGCAACGAGCTCGTCAACGGCGGACTGCTTTGCTTTCTCCGTCCAGTGGTCGATACCGGCGTTCGCCATGAAGGTCGGAAGGACGTATTGCGCCAGTGTGATCGTGTTCTTGGTGTCCTGGGTGACAACCCCGAGACCGAATACGCGGCGGGTCAGTTCACCAATAACAGTTACCTCCGCCACGGGAGCCGATTCGACTTCCGCATCGGTGGTGCGTTTCGTGTCGAGCTTGGAACTGCGCACGACGATTTCTTCGCGGGTGAGTGCTTCCTTCGAGTCTGCGACACGTCGCGCTGCCCGTATAATGTCCTCGTCGTCAATGTGGCTAAGCAGGAACGGTGTGGTTGATTTCGCCATGACCGTGGACGGAAACAGGAAGGTCTTTCCTGCGAAGTGCTCGTTGACCTTGATTTCCGTTGCTGGGATGTAGTCGTCACGCTGCATGGTCTCGTTATCACCGACTCTTCGGAACGAGACACCTCCGCTGTGGCCACCAGTGACTTGGGTAGTTTCGCCGGCCTTGGTGCCGATGTCGCTCGGGCCGTCCGCCGCTTCGCCTGAAGGCGTTGTTGGCCACGCGGTCGAGCCGGAAGTCGGCCCCCTTTGGGTCTCGGGCGACGGGTTCGGGTTTGGCTGCACCTGTTCTTCACCCTTGCGGAAGCTTTCTTCCACGTCCACGCCGGAGACAGCGCCCTGGGCGGCATCTCCGAGACCGAAGGAGCGGAGCACGTCCTCGTCCTTGAGAAGGGACTTGAACGACTTGTGGCTCAAGATGTCCAACTGATCAAGCTCAGCCACACCGGTACGCGCACCAAAAGGCAGGCGCAGACCGCGGCCCATCGTTTGCTGGGTGAGAATGTCCGACGACATGGCGCGCAATGCACACATCACCGCGACTCGTTTGGTGTCCCAGCCCTCTTTGAGACGGTCAACTGAAACAATGGCCCGCACCGTCGAGGCTGGGCTGTCGAGCTCGTCTAGCCGGCGCAGCGTTACCGCGTCGTTGTGCTTGTTGTCGAACTGGAGCACCGCCTCTGGGTCACCGAAATAGCCTGGCCCCTGGAGGATCTTGGTGACTTCTCCGGCATGTGCGACGTTCTCGCAAACGACAAACAAGAGCGGCTTCGTCCTCTTCGCTTCACCTGTTTCGCCGGGGAAGTTCGCTTGGCCGTATGCCTCGTAGGCTGCCTCTTTGTTCCTCAGCAGTGAGACCGCGTCGAGGAGTTGCCTTTCCTCGGGAGAGTCCTTGGGGTAGCCGTTCTCGCGGTAGACCAGCATTGGCGACTTCACGTAGCCGTCTTCAATTGCGCTATAGAGCGGGTAGTGGAAGATGACGTGGTCCGTATCGGATGCCGAGGCGGTCAGCCCAATCGTCGCAGCGGGGCGGAGATCCTTCAGCGCCTGGTTAAACGCCTTGGCCGAGGTGCCAAACAGGTGGGACTCGTCTGCGATAACCACGAGGTCGTCGAGGTTGACCAGGTAATCGTAGAGCGAACCGGACTCCTCCTGGTGGTCGCGAATTTTGCGCCGCATGCCGTCTTTGGTGTCTGCACCTGCGTTCGCGATTTTCGGTTCGATAAGTTGCGACACGTTAAATACGTAGACCATCGGGCCGTCTGCGGCATTGCGAAACAGCTCCGACTGGCCGGCACGCCACGCGCCATAATTGCCAGGTGAAACAACTTGGGGAGCAGAAGAGAATCCGTCAACGTAGCGGCGCGAGCCCTGGGTGAAGTTCTGGACTGTCTTATTCTCCAGCACCGTCGAGGGCGGGACGACCACCATGACGTTTTTCACCCCGAAGCGCGAAAGATACTCAATGAGCGCGGCCATGAGGTAGGTCTTGCCCGCGCCTGTGGCCATGTGCATGACCATGGGCTCTAGCGGGTCAAAGTCACCAGTGAGGTGGTAGATGAGCTTGCGCAGCGCACGCTTGTTGGGATCTCGAAGTTGGAACTCCGTCGCAATGCTGTCGATGAGTCCTTGGTCAAGTGCGATTGGAAGTGCCATGTCTACTTGCCCTCCTGCGTTGCCGAGTAGGTGAAGATGTCGTTGGGGATGTGGACAATCTGGCACGGCCTGTCCGTTGTCCTCGCGAACTGCCTGACTCCCGGTTCGAGTTCCGTTGCGGCGAGCGTGACGCCTTCGCCTTCATCGAGGTGGGCGAGGAGTTCTTCGGCCTTGTCTTTATCGAGTCGGCCTTCGACCACTTTGAGGAACATTGAGCCTCGTTTGCCGTCGAAGTGTCGGTTGTCTGGAGTGAGCGAGAAGTTGAGGTTTGCGGCCACAGAGTTCACGAGTGTCGTACCGGTTGCCGCTTCGGTAAGCGTGACGAGGCCCAATTCGGGGACATAGTCGAAACACTGCGGAGCCAAGTGGGCGACAGTGAAACCGCCACCACCGCGCCAGTTACGCACCGTGCTGGGACGTGTGCCAATGAGCTTGAGGGCTGTCTTGATTGCCGATTGCTCGTCTGGTGAGAGGTCCTGCTCTGAACGAACAGCGCGCAGGAGCTTGGCTGCGTCTTCCATGTCCTTTGTGTCGAACTTCGCAGGAACCTCGACCCCTGGCTTGGGTTCGCGCTCGCTCGTGAAAGTCACGCCGCCTGGGTCATCGTTCTTAGCCACTTTCTCAAGGCGCGGCCGCGTAAAGCGGTTAAAGGTGTCCTCCACGAGCTCACACGTCACCCAACGGCGAGCCATCTTCTGGGCTACCGCAGCGGTTGTTCCCGAACCGGCGAACACGTCGAGGACAACGTCTCCGGGGTTCGTTGCGATGTGGATAACGCGCTCCAGTAACCGTTCCGGTTTAGGCGTAGCGAATGCTGAAGTTCCTGGAAACAGTGCGCGAATCTCTTTGGCCGCGGTGTCAGTGTGGCCAACGTCTTTGTAAGGGAGAAAACTGACTGGAGTTTTGCCGGGCTTTCCTTGCAGGTAGGTTTTGGAGCTGAGGCCACCCTTCCCACCGCTGGTTAGCCATAATTTTGGCCAATTCCCGGACTTGTAGAGCTCCAAAGCATCTTCACGCGCAGCCTCTTTGTCGCCCCGTATAACTACGGCTTGTACATTCGGTCGAACCTCATCAGGCGGCAAACCACATAGTTCCGCTCGTTTAGCCTCATCTTGAATATCGGCTAGACCATATTGGTTGCTGTAGATTCTCATTTCTTCGAGTACATCCGATTGACCTTGAGCCCAGTGTCGGCCTTTCGATGGATAGATGAGTTCACCTGTGAGAGGATGCTCAATTGCGTAGACCATGCCCTGGTGGGTAGAAGAACCAGATGCTGTTGGGTCCGCGACCTTCCAAGGCCCGCGGACATCGTTATCCGGGTTCGCGTAACGGGCGTCCATCTCCTCCGTCCGCGGCAAACGGTTCGGAACAAACTCACTCGACTTGGCATAGACCAGGATGGTGTCAGTGACTGCGGGAATACCTTTTGAATCGTTACGTGGCGAGTACGTCTTTTCCCAGGTCATTTCGGTGACGAAGTTCTCGCTGCCGAATACCTCATCCATAAGAACCCTCATCCGGTGGTTTTCCACGTCATCGAGGTGGACCCAAATCGACCCGTCATCGCTAAGAAGCTTGCGTAGGTGAACCAGACGGTCGCGCATCATGGTGAGCCATACGGAGTGTTCGAGGTTGTCCTCGTAATTGGCGAAGATCTGTGCAGTGTTAAACGGTGGGTCAATGTAGATGCACTTCACCTTGCCGAGGTACTTCGCGCGTAACTCCGGCACGCGAGTGAGGGCTTCAAGCACGTCGCCAGACTCACCGAGGATCAGCAAATTGTCCTCAGTCGGGGCTAGATCTGCCCGCTCCGAGTATTGCGTGTTCTCGTCCTTTGGCGATTGCTCGCCCGTGACTACTTCGGAAACAACGAGTGCCCGAGTCTCGCAGTACCGCGGGTCTTTCGGGTCAACCCACTCGTATGCGTAGCGCCCCTCTTCACTAGGAATGAGCGCCTTGTCCTTGTTGAACCAGGTCAATTCGAGTAGTTGCTTCGCGCCGGCCACCGTTTCGCTGCCTCGTTTCGTCTGTCGGGGCTGTCCATCAATTCGCACTTTATGGTAACCGGGGCGGCGACAGGCGCCGAAGAAATTGCTGCCCGAGGCGAACATGATTTTGGATCGCGAGTATGCGGGCGCGCCGGTGTGCGTAACGGTGTACCGGATTATTCCGTATTGCCGTTTCAAGACGACATGTCGTCTCACTACGGTGCAGCGAATTACCCCCTCTATTTTCTGCTGGTGTTTGCTTCCTCTCGCGACACGGTGGAGATATGCAAAACGAACTACGTATCTCGCCGGGTGGCCTTTACCCCCGGCCACAGACGCACGCCGAGGCCGACTTCGAGTCTGGCCACGGTCTCCAACGTCGGCCACGAATTGCCGTTGAGGATGTCCGAGATGGTCGAAGCAGCGACCCCAGATTTTTCGGCAATCGCTTTTCAGCGGCCTAGAAGTCGTGTTCGAACAGTGAAAACGCTCCGGAATCGACGAATCGCTGTCAGTTTTGGAGCGTTTTGGCATTGGTGAGAGGAAAATGCCACGTAAAAGGGCTCTTCGTTGCCAAGATGGGCGAAAGGGGGATCCGGAAAGAGTTTTCCGAGCATATTCGAAAGGTTTTCCGAAACCCCCACTTCGTGCGGTGCCCCAGGTGAGACTCGAACTCACACTGGACGGGTTTTGAATCCGTTGCCTCTGCCAATTGGGCTACTGGGGCGTGCGGATCAACAATAGCGCAGGGGTTCTCGAACGAAGAAATGCCCTGCAGTTGAGCCACGTCAGCCGTAGGTAGAGTGGGACGGCGTGAGTACCGCTGATTCTTCCTCTGCCACGAAACGCCTGCTGCTCATCGACGGCCATTCGATGGCTTTCCGAGCTTTCTACGCCCTGCCTGCGGAGAATTTCTCCACCTCGGGCGGGCAGCACACGAATGCGGTGTACGGGTTCCTGTCGATGTTCTCGAACATCCTCGCCGAGGAGCAGCCCACCCACGTGGCGGTCGCCTTCGACATCGGGCGCCAGACCTTCCGCACAGAGCGCTTCCCGGAGTACAAGGCGCAGCGTGCGGCCGCACCGGAGGAATTCAAGGGGCAGGTGTCGCTCATCCAGGACGTGCTGGGGGACTTGAGCATCGTGACGCTCACCAAAGAGAACTACGAGGCGGACGACATCCTGGCCACGCTGACCACGCAGGCGCAGGACGACTACGAGGTCATCATCGTCACCGGCGACAGGGACTACCTCCAACTGGTCAATGATCGCGTGACCGTCCTGTACCCGACGCGCGGGGTCTCCACGCTCACGCGTTTCACGCCGGAGGAAGTGGAAAAGAAGTACGGTCTCACGCCGTCGCAGTACCCGGATTTCGCGGCGCTGCGCGGCGACCCGTCGGATAACCTGCCGAACATTCCGGGCGTGGGGGAGAAGACCGCCACTAAGTGGATCATCCAGTACGGAGATCTGAACAGCCTCATCGAGCACGCCGAGGAGATCAAGGGCAAGGCCGGCAACAATTTCCGCGAACGCATCGAGCAGGTTCAGCTCAACCGCGAGCTCACCCAGATGGTGCGCGATCTCGAGCTGCCCGTCGGACCAGACGAACTCGAGCTCAAGCCCGCCGACGTCACTGCCGTGGCGACGGCTTTCGACGACCTCGAGTTCGGCGTCAACCTCCGCGAGCGCGTGCTCGCCGCCGTGCCCACCGACGGCGCCGCGCCCGAAACACAGGCAGAAGAACTGCCGGAGCTCACCGTCGACGACGAGGCACTCGACACGTGGCTTGCAGCCCACGAGGGTCAAGGTCTCGCCCTGTTCGTCCAGGGCGACACCACGCCGGCGGGCGGGGACGCGTGGGCGGTGGGGATCGTCGATAAGCAGTGGCACGGCGTGTCCAAGCGCTTGAGCGACCTCACGCCCGAGGAAGACGCCGCGCTCAAGGCGTGGCTCGAATCCGACGCGCCGAAATACCTCCACAGCGCCAAGGCTGCATGGCACATGCTGCGCGGGCGCGGGATCACGCTGCGCGGCATCGCCCACGACACCGCCATCGCCGCGTACCTGCTGCGGCCCGGCCAGCGCACATACGACCTCGCCGACGTTTACCAACGCCACCTGCAGCGCCAACTCGCGGCATCCAGCGAACAACTGAGCCTGCTTGATCGCGACACTGCCGACCTCGACTCCGCCCTCGCCATCCTCGAGCTCGCCGCGCATTTGGGTGAGGAGCTCCGCGCCATCGACTCCTTCGAGCTCTACGCCGACCTCGAGCTGCCGCTCGTGACCATCCTCGCCGAGATGGAGGACACCGGTATCGCCGTCGACATGAACGTCCTCGAAGAGCAGCTGAAAGAGATCGCGCAGAAAGTCACCGACGCCGAAGACACAGCACGTTCGCTTGTCGACGAACCCGATCTGAACCTCTCGTCCCCCAAACAACTCTCCGTCGTCCTCTTCGACAAGCTCGAGCTGCCCAAGACGAAGAAGACCAAGACCGGCTATTCCACCGCCGCCAAGGAGATCGAGGCGCTCGCGGCGAAGAACCCGCACCCGTTTTTGGACCAGTTGCTCGCGCACCGCGAATGGCAGAAGCTCAAGTCCACCATTGAAGGCCTGATCAAGACCGTCCACGACGACGGCCGCATCCACACCACGTTCAACCAGACTGTCGCCTCCACTGGGCGCCTCAGCTCCACCGACCCGAACCTGCAGAACATCCCCGTGCGCACCGAGGCCGGCCGCCGCATCCGCTCCGCGTTCACCGTGGGTGACGGCTACGAATGCCTCCTCACCGCGGACTACTCCCAGATCGAGATGCGCGTCATGGCGCATCTCTCCGAAGATCCCGGCCTCATCGAGGCGTACAAGGAAGGAGAGGACCTGCACAACTTCGTCGGTTCCCGCGTCTTCGACGTGCCCATCGACGAAGTCACCCCCGAGCTGCGCCGCCGCGTCAAAGCCATGAGCTACGGCCTCGTCTACGGTTTGAGCGCTTTCGGCCTGTCCAACCAGCTGGGCATCCCCGCCGGCGAAGCAAAGAAGATCATGGAGTCTTATTTCCAGCGCTTCGGCGGCGTGAAGCGCTACCTCGACGAGGTCGTCGAGCAGGCCCGCCGCGACGGATACACCTCCACCGTCTTCGGCCGGCGCCGGTACTTGCCGGAACTCACCTCCGACAACCGCGTCGCGCGCGAAAACGCCGAGCGCGCCGCTCTCAACGCGCCCATTCAGGGCACCGCGGCCGACATCATCAAGGTCGCCATGATCCGCGTCGACGCCGCGCTTAACGACGCCTCCCGCGACCAACCTTTCCAATCCCGCGTCCTCCTCCAAGTCCACGACGAACTCGTCGTCGAAGTCGCCCCCGGTGAGCTCGAGCAGGTCCAAGCGATCGTCGAGGAGGAAATGGACCGCGCCATCACCCTGCGTGTCCCGCTGGAAGTCTCCGCCGGAACCGGCACCGACTGGGACGAAGCAGCACATTAGCCCGGGGCCGGCGCATGTTCAGCGCGGCACCCGGGCTAATAGGGAGGGCAGGGGAGAGGCCCCTCTAGATTTTCCTAGATCTTCGTGGAGCCGGAACCCGTGCTGGAATCGGCGGCCCTGTCAGAGCCCTTGCCGTCTGCACTGTCTGCACCGTCTGTGTCTTCCGTGTCTTCAGCGTCCTCGACCTCGGACTCGAGGGCTTCGTGGAACTCTTCGTCATCAAGCATGGATTCCTCAGCCAGCTCGTCGAGCGACATGTCCGCGAACTCGCTGTCCGGGTCGAGGTTCTCCTCGTCGGTCACCAGATCGACGGCGGCAGTGCGCAGCTCGCCCTCGCGGTCCAGGCGGTCGCGGTAACGGAAGTACTGGTAGACCAGCACCGCGATCACGAACAGGCCCAGGTAGCCCAAGATGGGGTAGAGGTTGGCGACGAGCGGCTTGAAACCGATGAACGACAGCACGAAGCCGACCAGGCAGGCACCGACGTAAACCTTGTAGAAATTGTCCGGGTTGTTGCGCGTCAGGCGCTTCGCCAGCGCGTAGATCATGCCCAGGCACGTGTTGAAGACCATGAGGAAGATGACCCACGTCATCACCTGACCGAGTGCCGGGTTGATGTTGAACAGCACGGTCAGTAGCGGTAGATCGTCGCCGTTGATCTTGTCGGCCTCCATGAACAGCGTGACAACCAGCAGAGCCAGCATCGCTGCGTACAGGAAGCCCGCGACCATTCCGCCGATGCGGACCGACTTATTGTCGAAGTTGTCGCCGCCGATCACAATCGCCATCGACACCGTGCACAGTGCGTTCAAGCCCGTGTGGTTCAGCGCGCCCAGCCACCACGTGGGAGCGCCCGTCGCGCCCTCCACATTCTGCTGCGCCCATTCGCTTTGCGACGCAAAGTCCACGCTCGTTTGCGTGAACGTCCAAATCGACGCGATCAGGACGAAGATGATGAGCAGCGGAGTGACCAGCCCCAGGACCACGGAGATCTTGTCCACATCCAGCCGGCCCACCAGCAGCATGATAATCAGCATGGCCACACCGCCGACATAGATCGGCCAGCCGTATGCTTGCTCGAGGTTCGAACCGGCACCGGCGAACATCACGAAGCCCACACTGAACATGCAGGCGATCGCCGACCAGTCCATGATCTTCGACGAAAGCCCGTCCGAGACTTCGCCGAACACACGCGTGTGCTCCGTCGCCTGGAAATAGGAACCGAAAGCGAGGAAGGCCACCGCGGCAAAAGCCATGACCACACCGGCCAGGACAATGCCCCACATGCCCATCTCGCCGTAGGAGACGAAGTACTGGAACGCCTCCATGCCGGAAGCGAAACCGGCGCCAACAACGACGCCGATGAAAGCGAAGCCGATACCGATACCGCGCTTCAACATGAAAAACACCACCTATGTACCCTGTGGGCACTATCAGATTTGATTGACTGTCTAAGGATAAAGAGATTGGTGGGAAAATGGTGAATGCGCGCCAGTGCACCCGCGTGAACGCCCGAAGAATTTCACCCCGACGCGCCACATCAAAGTTTGCTCGAGCTGGGCAAATGAACTAATCTCGGCAAGGCGTATCTACGCTGCCCGCGTGACCCCGGTCGTAATAGGAGGGCCGCCCACGGCGGGAGCGAGATCGGAATCCCAGCGTGACCGGCCTCTTTTGGGGCGTCGATAAGCTGCTTTTTCGAGAGATGCGCTCATGTCCAACCGCTATCTCCTATCCATTTCGGAGCAAAATAACCTATGCCCACTTCTACTACCCCGCAGGTTGCCATCAACGACATTGGCAGCGCTGAGGAATTTCTCGCCGCAGTTGACGCGACCATCAAGTACTTCAATGATGGCGACATCGTCACCGGCACCGTTGTCAAGGTGGACCACGACGAGGTCCTCCTCGACATCGGGTATAAGACCGAAGGTGTCATCCCGACCCGTGAGCTTTCCATCAAACACGACGTCGACCCGGACGAGGTCGTCGAGATCGGCGAGGAGATCGACGCGCTTGTCCTGACTAAGGAGGACAAGGAAGGTCGCCTGCTTCTCTCCAAGAAGCGTGCACAGTACGAGCGTGCCTGGGGCACCATCGAAGAGCTGCAGAATAACGACCAGCCGGTCACCGGTACCGTCATCGAGGTCGTCAAGGGCGGCCTTATCCTCGACATCGGCCTGCGCGGCTTCCTGCCGGCATCCCTCGTCGAGATGCGTCGCGTCCGCGATCTGGACCCGTACATCGGCCAGGAGCTCGAAGCCAAGATCATCGAGCTGGACAAGCACCGCAACAACGTCGTGCTGTCCCGCCGCGCATACCTTGAAGAGACCCAGTCCGCAGTCCGCTCCGACTTCCTCCACCAGCTGCAGAAGGGGCAGGTCCGCAAGGGCGTCGTTTCCTCCATCGTCAACTTCGGCGCCTTCGTCGACCTTGGCGGCGTTGACGGCCTGGTCCACGTGTCCGAGCTGTCCTGGAAGCACATCGACCACCCGTCCGAGGTCGTCACCGTCGGCGACGAGGTCACCGTCGAGGTTCTCGACGTCGATCTCGACCGCGAGCGCGTTTCCTTGTCCCTGAAGGCCACCCAGGAAGATCCGTGGCGCGTCTTCGCCCGCACCCACGCTGTGGGCCAGATCGTCCCGGGCAAGGTCACCAAGCTTGTTCCGTTCGGTGCGTTCGTCCGCGTTGAGGAGGGCATCGAGGGCCTCGTCCACATCTCCGAACTGGCTCAGCGCCACGTCGAGGTGCCGGACCAGGTCGTCAATGTCGGCGAAGAGGTCATGGTCAAGGTCATCGACATCGACCTCGACCGTCGCCGCATCTCCCTGTCCCTCAAGCAGGCCGACGAGGACTACTCCGAGGAGTTCGATCCGTCCCGCTACGGCATGGCCGACTCCTACGACGAGCAGGGCAACTACATCTTCCCGGAGGGCTTCGACCCGGAGACCAACGAGTGGATGGAAGGCTACGACGAGGCTCGCCAGGAGTGGGAGGCCCGCTACGCCGAGGCTGCCCGCCTGCACGAGGCTCACACCGCTCAGATCGAGCGTCACCGCGCTGCCGCCGCAGAAGCAGAGGCGGCCGGCGAGGGCGAGACCAACTACAGCTCCACCTCCGGCGAGGCTGCAGCTCCGGCAGCTCCGTCCGCTGGTGAGGCTGAGCAGGGTGGTTCCCTCGCTTCCGACGAGCAGCTTGCTGCTCTGCGCGAGAAGCTCGCAGGCAACTAACGCCTAGCAATGAAGGCCCGCACTTCGGTGCGGGTCTTTTTGCATGCTTATCGACGCCCCGCGCAACCCTCCCTACTGCTCCCCTGTGGATAAGTCTGTTTGTGGGTGGGTTATCCACAGTTTTTCTGCGGGTTCTTTTTCGGGGTTGTTGTTCTGTTTAGCGTGTGGGGCATGAGCGATTTTGACGCGTTTCTTGGAACTCTTGGTAGCCCGATGGATGTCCTGGCCGGTTTCGACCGTCAGGCTGCTCGTGCTGCCGGCGTCAAGCCCACCACGTATGTCGAGTGGGAAAAGGCTTATGAGGTCTACTTCGGTGCGACCCGGTTTCGCCGCCAGCAAGCCAATGCCGTTCGTGTTGCTAGGCAGACGGGGAAGTCTCTGGATCAGATTCTGTTCATTGAGCAGCAAGTGCGTGCTGTGTCCTCTGACCGGGAGACATGGAAACTCCGCCTGGCGCTGTTGTCGGTGCGCGGCGACTACAAGACGCTGCAGCGCCGCGCCAAAGACATCATCCCCGACCCGGACGCCGACACACCCGCCGCGGAGTCCACGGTGCGGTTTGGCCGGACGAGGAAGGGCAAGCGGACGGTCATCGCCACCGGTGAAGAACGCGATATCGCCGACCTGGAGCACGCCCTGCGGGCAAAGCTCGACCCTGATCGCCCTGAGGGCCCGCAGATGTATGAGGCGTTCGCGGAGCTGCTGCGCGGCGGTGCCGGGGTTGCGGAGTCTGTGCCGCGGCCGTTGATCCAGGTCCCGTTGGCAGAGCACATCAGGATCGTTTCCGGTAACGGCGATGAGACGATCCTGGGGTTGTCGGATGGCACCACCATGACTGGTGCGGAGTATTTGACTCACTATTACTCGAAGGATTTGGAGGTGGCGTTGTTCCACCCGCAGGCGGGTGCGGTGAACCTGTACCACGCGAAGCGGTTCGCCAACGCCAAGCAACGCGACCTGGCGAGGGCGACGTTGACGACGTGTCCGGTGCCGGATTGCCGGCACGCGGCTGATAATTGCGAGGTCCACCACATCACACCGTGGGCCCGCGGTGGGCCGACGAACATGGACAACCTGTCGGTGTTGTGCAGGTACCACAACCGCACCAACGACGACGACCCAGAGCGACACAACCGGGGTCGAATACACATGCGCAACGGCACCCCGACATGGGTCTCCCCGCGCGGAACACCAGTCCCGAACACCACACACCAATACGGTGCCATGCACCTACTGTTCGGACACTAAACACATCAACGGCCGAGGGCGAAGCACGCCCAACGGCCTGTTTGGTGCGCGGATTTAGCCTTCGCGGTCTTTGTAGCGCTCGGCTAGGCGCTCGATGAGCTCATCGGTGAGCTTGGCATCGGAAAGAATGATGTCGAGCATGTCGGCGTGCATCGCTTCAGTTTCGGCGGGGTCGGGCTCAGTGGTCCCGTCATCGTACGAGTCGCCGGCGAGGTCGACGCCGATACCCTCGAAGAGGTTCCCCTCTTCGGTGGGAGTCTCGACTCCGGCTGCGGCGAGCGTCTCGGCATCGATGGCGGGGAACTGGTTGGTGAACTCGGTGAGAAACTCGTCGGCGTCGCTGCGGGCCTCGTCCGGGCGCTTACCCTTGCGGATCTCCGCATCGATGCGCCGTTGCAAGGCTTTCTCCATTTGGCGGTGCCGCCAGGCACGGACGCTTTTGGGCTCGAGTCCGCGGGCTACGGCGCGGGAGCGGTCTTCCGCCTTGCGTGCAAGTGAGGCCACCTGCGTTGCCGTAGCATTCACAGTGGCATTCACAGGCGCGAAATCCGGGTCTTGGCTGACCCGCCAGTTGCCGTAGTAGCCGAAGAGGAACAACACGAAACTAGCGACCGGGCCCAGCACCATCGAAATAGCGAGGTAGCCGGTGGCATTGCCGATTAGCACGATCACCGCGCACACCACCGCCGGAATCACGGCCGGCTGGTTGCCGCCGAACACGGCTGGTTCGCGTCCGGTGACCACGTCGCGGATCATGCTGCCGCCGGTGGCGGTGAACACACCCATCATGATGGTGGGTAGAAGAGGCAGCCCGTACTGGATAGCCTTGGACGCGCCGGTGGCGGCCCACAGGGCTGACACAAGAGCGTCGCCGTGGGACTGAAGAAACTCCCACGCACGGCCCTTGAAATACGTGAACCGGGAGATCAATGCGCCGGTGAACGCCAGGATCAGGTACTCGGGCTGGCTCATGGCGGCGACGGTGCCTTGGTTGATGAGGACGTCGCGGAGCATGCCTCCGCCCAGCGCCGAGAGCATGGCGATGAAGAAGAACCCCACAATGTCGTAGCCGAGCTGGCGCGCGAGGGTGCCGCCGATGATTCCCATCAGAAGAACGCCGGAGACATCCATCCATTGGTAAATAGAGCTGATGAGCGGGTCGACCTGGTCCACGGGCATAACTGGTGATTGTAGAGCTAGCCCCACCAAAAGGCATGTCAGGTACGGCAAACAGCCTGTGCTCGAGGGCGGTTCCGAGGCACAGGGGCCAACCTGAAAGCTACGCCACGTATTTCCTGGTCTCTGCCAGCCAGGTGTCGAGCTCCCCGGCGTCCTCCCACAGGTCGTACAACTCGGAGGTGCCGGGGCGGAGGGCTTGGCTGGCGCGGCGGCGGATCCAGCGGCGGTCGTCGAGGGTGAAAGGGTACCGCAGCGCAGCGGCGAGCGCTTCGGATGGGACATGCCCGTTGAGCACGGCGGCTAAAGCGATGACGGATTCAGCTTCATCGGTGCCGAGCGGTCCCCGGCCACAGTCGAAACGGAACTGGTCCATGCGGAAGGAGCCGTCGGCAAGCGCTGCGACGGCGTCCACTGCGGGGTCGTTGTCGAACGGCCCGATGTCCCACGTTCCCATGGCGGATTACGTTAGGCAACGTAGGTGAATGGGACGTAGCGTGGCTTTAAACGTTGTTCGACTAATGGGAGAAACTTCAGTCCCGGATGCGCGCGACAAGCGCGTCGACCTGCGTTTTCAAGGCCGCAAGGTCGCCATTGTTGTCGATGAGGACATCGGCGGCGGCGTTGCGGGTGTCGTCGTCGAGCTGTTGCGCGATGCGGGCGCGCGCGTCGGCTTCGTCCAGGCCGCGCGACGTGACTAGGCGCCGCACGCGTTCTTCGGCGTCGACATCGACGACGACAGTGAGGTCCATATCGCGGTGCATGCCCAAGTCGACGAGCAGCGGCATGTCATACACGACGGCCGGCTCGCCGGCAGCGTCCGCGTCCGCGAATCGGCGCTCGGACTCCGCGCGGATCGCCGGGTGAGTGATCGAGTTCAGCTTTTCCGTTTGCCGCTTATCGGCGAACGCCCTCCCGGCCAATTTCCCCCTATCCAGCGTGCCGTCCTCCCGGATGATGTCAGCCCCGAACTCCGCCGCGACGTCGTCGAGGACGGGGGAGCCCGGCTCCATGATCTCGCGGGCTATCTGATCGGCGTCGACTACCGCGAAGCCGGCTTCGGCCAGCATCTTCGCCACCGTTGATTTGCCGCTGCCGATTCCGCCGGTCAATCCGATCTTCTTCATGAGCTTTCGCCCTCCTGTGACGTGGTTGATTAGATCCCGTTTTCTCGATGTTGCTGAATGGAATTCGCGTAGGGAATGTCGCTGAGTAGATGTCGCTTAGTAGGTCTCGCTTAGTGGATCCCGCCGCAGAAGTCCCAGAACATTTGCGCGGCCGTGGCGAGATTCGCCCGGAATTCCTCCGGTCGTTCAGCGGTGTCGGTGTTCCAGCAGACGCAGAACTCGGCGTCGTCGGGAAGCGGGGTGTACGAGATGCCGAAGCCTTCCGGCAGGGTCGGTGCGAAGCAGTAGCGGACGATCTGGTTGGGGCCGCCGATGGAGGTCGTGGACAGGAAGTCGCGGCGCACGGCGGTGGCGGCGCGGTCGGAGAAGAAGGCATCCGAGTCATCGATGCGGGCCATCATCTGGATGTGACGGTCGAACCCGTTGCCGGACTTGCAGCGTTTCACCCACCCTCGGTGGGCGTCGAGGGCGGAGGTGAGGTCGTCGGGGGTGGCGGTGCCGTCGATAAGCTTTTCTGCGAAGGCGACCGCTTCCGGCGTGGCGGCGCGCAAGCATTCGGTGCGGCCGGCGCGGAATTCGCGCATGTCGACGGCCTCGTAGACCGCACGCACATGCCCGTACGTCAGCTGCTGCGCGATGTGCATGGTGAGCTGCGCCGAGGCGTCGCGGCTGATCTTGAACGGCAGGTCCGCCGGGATGCTGTGCGGGACCGTGATGATGTCAGTGGCCAGTTTCCCGGCGACTTTCTCGAAGTCGTCGAGGTGCGCGGTGATCGTCTGCTGCGTCGCGTCGTCAAGGTCCCAGACGAGCTCGTCCGGCCCTACGGCGCTGGCGCTGGCTGTGTCGGGCAGCTCCGCGCTCTGCATGCGGGTGATCGCGGTGACGAGCGTGGCGCCGTCCTGGCACGAATGCTCGACGTGCACGGCTGCCCAGTCGCTGTTCAAGCTGACCTGGTAACTCAGCGGCTTGTACACCCACGCGCCGCGCGGGGTGAAGGTCGCCTCGCGGATGCGTTCGCTGTCGCTCTTCGTGGAGGCATCTGCGGCGTCCTGCACGTCGATGGTGAACAGCATGTCGCTGAGGCGCTCGTAGGTGGCGCGGTTGCCACTGTTTTCGAGGATGGTCGGCAACAGGTCGGCGAGAATGCCGGAGCCGAGCAGTGACGGGGCGTTGAAATCGAGGGCAGTGTCACTGGGTGCCGCGGCGAGTTCCAGCACCCGAGCGAGACCGTCGCGCAGAACAGCAGGGGACAGAGGGGTACCCTCGGCATCGCTGACGGGCAGTGCGAACAGACGGCCGTCGACGAAGATGCCGATCTCGCGGTCAGCGGCACCGAGCTGCGTCGCGACGATCCCGTCTTCGCCTTCCTCCGGGTGCCTGATGCCGCCTGCGTACACGAACCACTGGTTCATGGTGATGCGGTTGCCGCGGGCGTCCACATCCTGGGGCAGCGCATCAGCTGCGGCGGCGAGGTGGACGGTGGCCGCGCGGCGGATGAACTCGACGGCGCGGTCCAGGCCGGCTGAGCTGCCGGCCGCGGAATCGGCGTCGAACCCATCGGCGCCCCCAGTCACTGGGAAGGCGATCTGGAACCCAACATTCGATGCCAAGGTCAGGGGGGAGCGGGTGGTGAGGTAGGAGGAATACCATTCGTCGTTAAGCCAATTGGTGCCCGCTGCTTCGCGCTGGGACGCGCGCACGCGCAGTTGCTCGTCGAGGCGTGGACCGGCTCCTGTGCGGAAGCTTTCGACGACCCCGCGGGCGTGCACCAGTTCGCTGCCGTCGAGGACCGCTTCGAGGGCGTGGCTGTACGCGTCGAGCGTGCCGTCGAGCGGCGGGACGGGCAACGGTTTGAGATCCGTCGTTGCGGGGTGGGGAGTGGGGTGTGCCACGGCGTTGTCCTCCTGTTTTCGCCTGCGGATAGACACACCCCACATTACCCACGGGGCCTAGTGGCTATAGCGACGGGATATTCGCCAGCAAGCTGCGCGTGTAGTCGTGCTGAGGGTTGTCGAGAACGTCGTCGACAGGCCCGTCATCCACGATGACGCCCTTGTTGAGCACGGCGACGCGCGTGGCGATGTGCCGGGCGAGAGCGATGTTGTGCGTGACGAACAGCAGTGACAGGCCACGCTCGTAGCGGAGCTCGGCGAGCAGTTGCAGGATCGACGCCTGGACGGACACGTCGAGGGCCGAGGTGATCTCGTCGCACACGAGTACCGACGGCGCGTTGACGAGCGCGCGGCCGATCGCGGCGCGTTGGCGCTCACCGCCGGACAGGTCGCCGGGGCGGCGGTCGTAGAAGCTGCGGTCGAGCTGCACGGCTTCGAGGGTCTCTTCGACGATGGCGCGTTGCTCGTCGCGGGACAGCTCGCCTGCCATGACGAGTGGAACGCTCATTGATTCGCCGATGGTGCGCCTCGGGTTCAGCGATGAGAACGGCGACTGGAAGATGTACTGCACGTCCTTGCGGTGTTCGAGTGTGCGGTCGCGGCTGGAGTGCGCGAGTTCTTTGCCGCGCAGCAGCACGTCGCCGGTGTAGCCGGGGTTGAGGCCGGCGATCGAGCGGGCGAGGGTGGTCTTGCCGGAGCCGGATTCGCCGAGCAACAGCGTGGATTCGCCAGCTTCGATGGCGAGGTTAATGCCGTGCAGGACCTTGTTGTCGCCGTACGCCATTTCGAGGTCGCGGACTTGCAGCAGCGGCGTTTCAGCGGACGCCGCAGGGTCGCCGTGAACCTCGGCCCAGGAGCTGGTCCATAGTGACAGCCTGCGAGGGGAGCGGGCCAATGTGTCTTGAGCGCAGTCACTCAACGCGTATTGAAGTGCGTCTCCGAACCATCATCGATGGGATGGTGAAGATGATGGTCCGTTCGCCAGGCGGGCAGGACCGGGAATTGGGGTCCGCCTTCAGGTCGCGCGGGCCTGAACTCAATGGCGCATGTCTCAATCGGTGATTGAGTCTGAACTGAACACTGGTTGGCCGTTCGAGGCGGTCAACCCGCCGTCGACCGGGAGGTTGACGCCTGTGATGAAGCGAGCATCGTCGCTGGCGAGGAAGGCGATAGCGTTCGCGACTTCCTCGGGTTCACCGGCCCGCCTCAGTGGGATGCGCTCGGTGAACCGTTCGACGAGGGCGGGACTGTCGGTGATGTACTGGGTGAGCTCGGTGCGCACGTAAGTTGGGCACACCGCGTTAACTCGGACTCCGTGTGCACCTTCGTCCAGGGCCAGTGCCCGGGTGAGGTTGGAGACGGCGCCCTTCGTGACGCTGTAGATGCTCATACCCCAGTCCCCACCGATGCCAGCAACAGAGGAGACGTTGACGATCGCTCCTTGCGTCTGGCGCAGGTGCGGCAGGACGTCGCGGCACAGGTGGATGACGGCTTCGGTGTTGATAGCGAACGCTTCTCGCCAGTCGTCCCAGAAGGATTCGTCGAGGATGCTGCCTTCCCACGCGACTCCGGCGTTGTTGACGAGCCCGTCGATCTGCCCGAACGCGTCATCCGCCTGCTTGATGAGATCCGTACAGGTTTCGGGGGCGCTCAGATCACCCGGTACGAGCAGAGTGCGGGCCGTGTCGAGGCTCTCGGCCACAGCCTGGAGCTTCGCGTGGCTTCTACTGGCCAGGACGAGGTTGGCCCCCTCGTGGTGCAGACGGCGGGCGGTGGCGGCGCCGATGCCTCCGCTCGCGCCGGTGATGACGACGGTGCGTCCGTCGAATCGCTTCATGACGTCTCCTTCGGTGGTCGTTCGCCTACTGGACGGCGATGCGCAGGTCGTCGGCGCGGTCGGTGCGCTCTCAGGTGAACTCGGGAAGCTCCCGGCCGAAGTGCCCGTAGGCGGCGGTCTGGGCGTAGATCGGGCGCAGCAACTCAAGATCGCGAATGATCGCTCCGGGGCGTAGGTTGAAGACCTCCCGGACAGCACGCGCGATCGCCTGGTCCTCGACGGTGCCGGTCTCGAACGTTTCGACGTAGAGGCCGACGGGGTTGGCTTTGCCGATGGCGTAGGCGACCTGGACCTCAGCGCGTTCGGCGAGGCCTGCGGCGACGATGTTCTTCGCCACCCACCGCATCGCGTATGCTGCGGACCGGTCGACCTTGGACGGGTCCTTCCCGCGGAAGGCGCCGCCGTGCCGTGCTGCGCCCCCGTAGGTGTCGATGATGATCTTGCGTCCGGTCAACCCTGCGTCGGCCTTCGGGCCACCCATGACGAAGCTGCCGGAGGGGTTCACATGCAATTTCATGCCCGAGAGGTCCAGCCCGGTCTCCTCGACGACGGGGCGGATGACGGCATCGTCGAGAGCGTCACAAAGCTGGTCCTGCGTCATGTCGGGGTGATGTTGGGTGGAGACGACGACGGTGTCGACGGTGCGGGGCGTAGCCCCGTCGTAGCCGAGCGTGACCTGGGTCTTGCCGTCAGGTCGCAGGAACGGCAACTGGCCTGACTTTCGCGCTGTCGTGAGACGCTCGGCCAATCGGTGGGCAGTCCGGATTGCTAGAGGCATCAGTTCGGGGGTCTCGTTCGTGGCGTAGCCGAACATGAGGCCCTGGTCTCCTGCGCCCTGCTGGTCGTGGAGATAGGAGGCGGTGCCGTTGCGGGATTCTTCGGAGCTGCTGACGCCGTCGCCGATCTCGGGAGACTGTTCCCCGATCGACACGGTCACGCCACAGGAGTCGCCGTCGAAACCCATCTCACTGGAGGTGTAGCCGATGCCGTTGATGACGCGGCGGGCGATGGCGGCGATGTCGGCGTATCCGCTGGCGCGGATTTCTCCGGCGACATGGACCAGACCGGTAGTGACGAGCGTTTCCACGGCGGTGCGGGAGTGGGCGTCTTGAGTGATGAGTGTGTCAAGGATGTTGTCGCTGATCTGGTCGCAGATCTTGTCGGGGTGGCCTTCGGTCACCGATTCCGACGTGAAAAGTCGTAGCGTCATGGTTTGTCCTTCTTCTCGGGCGGTATCGCGGTCGGGTGGGCGGTGGGGAGCCCCGAGTGTGGTGCTCCCCACCGCCCGTGATCGCTTAGTGGGGTGCGGCGTTCAGCGTGGGCGTCTTGCGCAGGAGCACGGCCAGTCCGGCCAGGGCGGCGGCGCACGCTCCGATGACGATCAGGAGCACGGCGCGGTAACCGTCGGTGCCGGATGTCGAGAGCGCGGTGATGGTGGTGTAGATGCTGCCGAGCACGGTCACCGAGAGGAGGCTGCCGAATTCGTAGGAGACTTCCTCGACGGCGGAGGCCATGCCTGCGCGTTCGGGGGCGACGTTGGTGATGATCGTCGAGGACGCGACGGTGATCAGCACGCCGATGCCTGTGCCGGCGACGAACAGGCTCAGTCCCAGCCAGGTGATGTGGGTGTTGAGGGTGAGTGTGGCCAGGCCGTATCCGAGACCGGCCAGGACGGCCGCGACCAGCAGCAGCGCTCGCGGCCCGATGCGGGTCAGGAGCGAACCGCTGGCCAGGGAGGTGATCGTCGCGCCGACGGCGATGCAGCCTACGAGCAGCCCGGCCTGTAGGGGCGTGTACCCGGCGGCGGTCTGGAAATAGAGCGAGGTCACTGCCCCTATGCCGGCGAAGACGAAGGTGCTTAGCCCGGCGGCGAGGACACCGGCGGACACGGCGGCGTTACGGAAGATCGTGAAGTCCAGCAGCGGCGTGTCCAGTCGGCGCTGTCGGGTTACGAACAGCGCGAAGCCGGCCAGGGCGGCGACCAGCGAGATCCCGATGATCGTCGCGGACGGCGAGGTGGAGGCGATTTCCTTGATCGCGGCGACCAGCCCTGTCAGGCCCATGAGCGCCCAGATGGAGGAGACCAGGTCCCACGGGACGGCTGATTCTTCGGCGGCTTTCGGGGCGAAGATCGCGGTGAGGATGAACGTCACGATCACGATCGGCACGTTGATCAGGAACACTGACCCCCACCAGAACCACTCGAGCAGGAGCCCGCCGACGAGGGGCCCGAAAGCGATTCCACCGATCGACACGCTCGACCAGACTGCGATGGCGATGTTGCGTTCGCGTTCGTCGTCAAAGGTGATGCGGATGATCGCCAGGGTTGCCGGGAGCATGAGGGCTGCGCCGATGGCGAGCAGTGCGCGGGAGAAGATGAGGATGCCCGGTGTCGGTGAGAACGCCGCGATGAGCGAGGCCAGCCCGAACAGGGCGATCCCGAGGAGGAACACTCGTTTGTGGCCGTAGCGGTCTCCGAGGGTGCCGGTGCCCAGGAGCAGGCCGGTCATGACCAGCGGGTACATGTTGATGATCCACAGGGACTCGCTGGTGCTCGCCCCCAGAGCGTCCTCGAGCACGGGGACGGCGATGTAGAGGATCGAGGTGTCAATCGTGGCCAGCAGGAGGCCGAGGGAAACGGCGGTGAGGACGATCCATCGGCCTCGCTGGGCGCGGGTATCCGCGGGAGCGGGAGTGTCGGCGTCGAAGGTTCCGGGTCGGGTGTTGCCGTTGTCGTGAGTCATTCGGTGTGCTTTCTTTGGTCCCATTCGTTCTTGAGCATGGCGAAGGTGAACTCGTCACCCCATTCGCCCTTGAAGATCTCCAGCTCGCGGAAGTGAGCTTCCTTGCGCAGCCCGAGTCGTTCCATGAGCCGGGCGGAGGCGTCGTTTCTCGGGTCGCATCGCCCGATGATGCGGTGCAGGTTCAGGGTCTCGAATCCCAGTCGGAGCATTTCGACGGCCGCTTCCGAGGCGAGTCCTTTGCCCTGGTATTCGGGGTGGAAGACATATCCGAACTCGCCCTGGGAGTTGTCCCGGCTCAGCAGCGTCAGCAGCACGTAGCCGATGACGGTGCCGTTGTAGTCGACGGCCAGCAGGAGGGTGTCCCCGTCGTTTTCGAGCTTGGTCTGGGTCACCCGCTTGGCCAGTTCCTCGGCGTTGTCCGCGCGCGTGCGGGGCTCGTTGAAGAGGTACCTCGCGACGTCGTCGCGGGATTCGAAGTCGAACATGTCGTCTTCGTCTGCGGGCGTGAATGGTCTGATGATCAGGCGGGAGGTAGTGATGGGCTGATCGAGGTGGAACATTACTTTCTCCTTCTGCAGCACGTGTGTGCGGTCATGGTCAGTGCGACGCTGCCGGTGGCGTCCGACGGGTCGCGGTAGGGGTCGAGCAGGTCCGAGATTCGGTGCCGGTGGCCGTCGACGAACACGTCGCGAATCCTGACGGTATCGGCGATATCGTCCAGGGGGTCGCCGTCAATGATGAGCATGTCGGCATGTGCCCCGACGGTGAGTTGTCCGAGGAGTTCGCTGGCTCCGAGGGCTTTGGCCGCGTTGACCGTTCCGGTGCGCAGCGCGTCCACCGGGGTGAAGCCGTGGCGGACGAGGGCCCGGAGATTGGTGTGAATGCTGACGCCGAGGTCGTCCAAGGGGGCATCGGTACCGAGCACCACGAGGCCGCCGGCTTCGTTCACCGACCGCAACAGGTCCACGTCACCGCGGGTCCATGCCAGGTTGATGGGGTCGGGGTCCGTGGTAGCTTGCTCGGCCTTGTCCTGGAGTCGGCGGTAGTCCCACCAGGGGTAGAGCACCCGGGTGCGTTCATCGTCAACGAGGTCGCGGGAGTCGGCGTGGACTTCCGCTGCGAACAGCAGTGTCGATGACACCCAGAAGTCTCCGCCCGAGAGCAGGGACACGGTGTCGGCCGCGGTGAGTCCTTTCGCGGCGCTGAGGGTGCGGGAATAGCCGAGCCGGTTCCCGCCGCCGGTGTGCTCCATGCCGTGCAGACCCGAGGCGACTGCGGGGTAGACGTAGTGGGAGATCACGGGAATCCCATGGGCGGCGAGCCCGTCGACGAGTCGGCGCTCGAGGGTGACGGGGAGGCGCTGGTAGGACTTCACGCAGCTATAGCCGAGGGCGAGGATGCGTTCGATCTCCCGGTCGACCTGCTCAGCCGAAGTCACGCACCGCATGAACCCGAACGAGCACCGGTTGCCGTCGAGAGGCTCGCCGTTGTTGAGGAACCGCGGGCCGATACCGACGCCGGCGTGGACGGCTTCGCGTGTCTCGCGTGCTTCGTAGGCGAGGTCGCCGGCCGAGCGGCTGGTAGTCACGCCATAGGCCAGCCAGAGGCGGCCTTGCCGGTTTCCCCAGGCCCGGCCTCGCATGTGCCAGTGGTTGTGCATGTCGATCAACCCCGGTATCAGCGTGTACGGGGAGGCGTCGACGTCTGCCGTGTGGGCTTCATCGGCAGGCCGGATATCGGTGATCGTGCCGTCCTCAATCGTGACGTCGACGTTGTGCTGGTAGTCCTTGTCCACCCCGTTCCAGAGTCGTCCGGCGCGCAGCGTGAACCGCTCGGGTCGTGCCTGCCGGGTGTAATCGAGGGACGGCCGTACGTCGGCAGAGGCGGTGAGCAGATGGAACGTGCCCAAAGACAGGAACGCGACCTCTCCCGATGCGGAGCTGGTGACCCCGTCGGCGATCGCGTCGGAGGCGACGGTGGCCTCGGCGGTGACCCGCCCGGACCTGTCGACCGGGGCGCGGTGCAGCCTGCTTTCGCAGACCGCGTAGACTGCGGTGCCATCGGCAGCCCAGACGGGGCCGTCGTGGTTGCGTGTCGCGATCGACAGACCCGGTGAGAATGGTTGGGTGAACGTCTCACCGCTGGCGAGGTCGAGGACGAGCACCTCGTTGAGGCCGCTGTCCGAGCGTGGCGAGGCCGGCTGGTGCACGGCCATCGCGATCTTCTGAGAGTCAGGCGACCACGTCGCCTTTCCCGGTGTCTCGTGCCCGGTCAGCAGTTCGGTGACCGTGCCGGAGGCGAGCTCGAGCCGGTGCGTGCCGCCGGCTTCATCGTGGAACACCACTGATGTACCGTCCGGTGACACCGATGGCAGGAGCGCACCGTTCTTCTCGAATGTCAGCTGCGTGTCCGTGCCGTCGGCAGGGACGTGGCGCCACAAGTTGACGATTCCCTTCCGGTCGCTGGTGTAGATGATCGCGGCCCCGTCGGGTTCCCAGGAGGGATCGGCGTTGAAGTAGCCGTCGTCTGCGACCACGCTGGTGTCGCCGGAGGCATCGGTCAGCCATAAGGCGTTGAGCGCGCGGAAACAGATCCGGTCACCATCCGGGGACAGCGCCGCCCCGGTCAGCCCGAGTGCGGGACCATGCGCCTCCAGATCCAGGCGCGGCTTGATCGCCGCAGGGGCGGCCGCCGCCGACAGAGCGACCTCGAACGGCACGGCAGACGTGCTTGTTCCAGTGAGCGTGCGCCGGCGGATCTCCCCGCTGGTGGCATACATGAACTCCGTGTCCGACAGCCACGCCGCCGGCAGCGGTGCGGGCTCTTCGTCCTCGGGGTCAGTGAGGCGTTGCCCGTCGTGTTCGAGCCACGCCTGCGGGGTGTGCGAGACGACGTAGATCAGCTTGCCCGATGGTGAGTACGACAGTCCCCGGATGGTATGACCCTCCTCGACCGTGTGCAGTGTTTTCGTGCTGCCGGTCGTGATGTGGAGCTGTTCGATGTGAGTGTCGTCGGCGACATAGACGATGTGCTTGCCGCCGGGATGCCACCGCGGTGAGTGGTAGGACCGTTGGTCGTCGGTCCCGATGAGGACATGCCGGTCTCCGCCTCGCACGCCAATACGGCACACGGCACTGGTGCCTCCGGCGTCGGAGATGAACACGATGTCCTTGCCGTTGGGCGAGACGTGCGGGTCCTGGTCGTCCTCGGTTCCCGTGGTCAGACGGGTGACGGCGCCGGTGCGCAGGTCGAGGGCGCACAGATCGTAGGTGCCGTGCCGGAATGACTGGAACACGACGGTGCGCCCGTTCGGGGTCAGGCTCGGCCAGGTGGCGTCTTCGACATCGTCGGTGAGGCGGCGCGCTTGCCCGCCTCCGGCGGGCAGGCGCCACAGCACATTGCCGACGTCGATGATCGTGACGTCGCTGCCGGGATGCGTGCTCAGCGTGATGTTCGTGGCCGTGCTGACGGTGGCACCCGCCCCGCCGGCGTGCGCGCGGGGTGCGAGGGTGCCGGGTTCGAGCAGGGCGGCGGTGGCCGCGACGGCGACGCCGCCTTGGAGGAATCCTCGTCGGCTGATGAGTGCGTCCATCAACTCTCCTTGACCGCGAGGATGTATCGCGGAAGCTTGTCATGGTCCCGGTGACTGGTGATCTGCCCGAAGCCGGCGTCGGTGAGGATCGTGAGGATGTCGTCGAGGGCTGCGTCGTAGTGCTCGAGGGCGAACGTGCCTCCCGGTCGCAGGAGTCGGTGCGCGGTGTGTGCCACGACGCGGGTGAGGTCGAGGCCGTCCGCGCCCGAGTACAGCGCCGTCTTGGGCTGGTAGACCGCCCATTCGCTGGGCATGTGCAGGTCCGTGGGCACATAGGGCGGGTTCGCGGTGACGAGATCCGTCGTGCCGGTCAGGTCATCGGCGAAGCTCTCGCTGCCGATGTCGGCCTGGAGGAACTGGACCCTCCCGGCATCGACGCTCTCCAGACGGTCGGCGTTCTCTTGGGCGCATGCCACGGCGGATTCAGCCACGTCGGCTCCGATCACGCGTGCCTGGGGCAGCCGGGTCGCGACCGCCAGGGCGATGGCTCCGGTCCCGGTGCACAGATCGACGACCATCGGCGTGGGCGTGGAGAGGTTCTCGATCGCGGCATCGACCATGGCCTCGGAGTGCACTCGTGGGATGAACACGTCCGGGCGGACGGTGAGATCGAGTCCGAGAACATGGACGTGCCCGGTCAGGTACTCCAGGGGCTCCCGGTGGCTGCGCCTCGCCACGAGGTTAAGGAACTGCTCGCGTTCGGCCGTATCCGGTGCCGTCGTGTCGTCGGTGGTGCCGAAGGTGTGCTCGGCCAGCGCCTGGGCGTCGGCGGCGGGGGTGGGGACGTTCGCCGCGTGCAGCTGCCGCGTCGCGTTCCGGGTGAGTTCTGCCCGGGTGGGGGCCGGTGCCCGATCCGGTGCGCCGAACTTCTCGCGGGTGGCGTCGTAGTAGTCGCGCAGCCACTGCACCATTTGCGGGTGCAGGCGCGAGGAGGCGACCAGTTCGGGCGGTGGCGTGAAGTCGTCGTCGATCTGATCGGCCCAGTTCTGGTAGATCGGCTGGAGATCGGCTTCGAGGTATTCCTGCCAGTCGGTGGGGATCGTCCAATGGTGCTCGTAGCCGGTGGCGAGCATGTGCTGGACGGTGGTGTCGATGATGCGGGGCCGGCCGCCGGCCCGCTGGACCGGGGCACGTTCGGGGGTGAACAGCGACAGGTCCGCCTCGCCACTGCCACCGGTGAGACGGTCGGCGAACTCCTGGGCGATCAGCGGCGACAGGAACAGGCCGTCGCGGTAGGTGCCGGTGGTCATCCACAGACCCTGGACCGGGGTCTCGCCCAGCAGGGGGAACCCGTCGAGGGAGACAGGCCGGTTGCCGACGTTGATGCGCCGCACACTGCTCGACCAGAGGTTTCGTCGGATCTGACGGTGTGCGCATCCGAGGACGAACTCCAGATCGCGCAGGACCGGTTCGGTCATCACGGTCGGGTTAATGATGTTGGTCGCGCCGACGTAGACCTGCCCCAGGCCTCGCGGGACGACATGGAGGCCGCAGGCGAACGCGCGGTTCGGGGTCCGGATCACGGACTGGGGCTGGGTGCCGTCATGGGTGGTCATCACTGCGGAGACCCCGTAGCCGGCGACCAGGCGCGGGATGGTGGCGCCGAGCCCGGGGACGGAGTCGATGAGCGCCTGGGAGCCCACTCCGGCGGCGAGCACGACCTGGCCAGCTTCGATCACGTCCCCGTTGTCCAGAACCACGGCGCGGATGCGGCCGTGGTCTTCGCGCAGGCTCACGGCCCGTTCGTGGATGAGGGTGCAGCCGCGGGCGGCGGCGGCGCCTTCGAGGCGTGCCAGGAGACGGCCGGAGTCGACGGCGTGCTCGCCGGGGATGTGGATCGCTTCGAGTGGACGGGAGTTCGGGTCGGCGTCGACCCAGCCGATGTCGTCGACGTCGACGGTGTCGAAGGGCTCGTTGTTCTCCTGCAGGGTCTTCTGGATGGCGGAGAAGTTCTCGGTGTCGATCTCGCGGGTACCGACGGTGTTAAGGATGACCGTGGTGCCCGAGGCGGTGAACAGGTCGGTGCCATCCAGGGGTGAGTGGTCGGAGATCTTCTCGACCCAGTCGGGCCAGAGCTCTTTGGCTTTCAGGTCGAGGGCGAACTTCGTCCGTCCTGGATCGTCGCTGATGAGGTCGGCGGTGACCTCACCGAAGCAGCCGAGCATGGCACCTGCGGCGGTCGATGCCGCGTACTGCCGGTTCTCGGGGCCGATCAGCGCGACGGTGAGGCCGCGGTCGGCGAGTTCGACGGCGAGGGAGCTGCCGATGGCTCCGTTGCCGACGACGATGGCATCGAATGTCTGTGTGGTCATGGGGGTTCTCCTGGTGAGTTAGGGGGTGTCGGTGACAAGGGCGGCGAGGTGGTCGATCTGGGCCGGGCTATGCCGTGCCGACAGCGCGAATCTCAGCAGCCCGGTGCCGTGGGCGACGATGGGGTAGAACACGGGGAAGCAGAGAACGCCGGCGTCCTTCAACGCGATGGCGGCCTCGAGGGTGGCCTGTTCACTGTCGAAGGTGATGCCCCGGATCGGAGACCGTGAGCCGGCGTTGACGCCCTGGTGGCCTGTGGCGTTGTCGAAGTGGGCGACGTTGTCCCACAGGGTGGCCTGGAGCTTCTCGACCGACCCGTCCAGATGCATACGCGCGGATTCGGCGTTGACGGCGGTGTGGGGTGCCATGTTGGCGTGTCCGAATACGAGGGGGTTGGCCTCGCGGCGGATGACCGTGGCGTCGGCGTCGGTGTCGACGAGGGCGAATCCGCCGGAGCCGCCGAAGGCCTTGGAGAGGGACCCGACGAGGAGGACTTCGCCGATGATGTTCCCGGCCAGGGCGGTGTAGGCGTATCCCGTTCCGAGGCGTCCGTCGATCGAGGTGCCGTGCGCGTCGTCGATGTAGACGTACCCGCCGTGTTCCGCGGCCAGGCGTGCCAGGGTGGCAACGTCAATGAGGCCTCCCATCGATCCCACACCATCGACGAGAATGATCGGGCTGCGGGAAGCGTTCTTCGCTTCCACCAGCAAGGGGTCCAGAGTGCTCAGATCCGTGCTGTCGAAGCGGTTGGTCGGCCCGATCTGGTCGAGGATGCCGCGCAGGCTCTGCATGGACGCGTGCGCGGTGCGGTCGAAGAGGAACTCCGGGCCGCTGCTGGCGATCGGGTAGCTCGGAAGCAGCCCGGTGCCCAGCAGCGGCAGCACGCCCAGGTGCACGCTGCTGACGGAGTTGAACACGATGGCACGGGATCCGCCGTACATCGTCGTTAGCGCTTCCTCGAGGTCGTCGAGGTCGGTGGTGTGCATGCTGTTGCGCGAGGCCGATAGGTGCACTCCGACCTTCCGGATGGAGTTCTGGGCGGCGTGGACCAGGCGTGGGTGGGATTCGAGTCCGAGGTAGGAGCAGGAGACGAACTCGGTGTAGGTCTTGCCGTCGTCGAGGATGACGCCGTCTGACGTGCGCTCGCGCACACTGTGGTTTGTGATTCCCGCCTGGGCGGCCTGGTCGTACATGTCGGTCGTCCAGGCGGAGCGTCGTTCGTAGACGTTCTTCCGGCTAGTGGTCGTCGTGGACATTGGGATTCTCCTTCGAAGATGGTGTGGCCGGGGTTTGGTCATCGGAGGCCGCCGGCCGCTGCGCGGTCGTGTCGATGGTGTGGCTGAGGGCGGTCTGAGCGAGGTCGGTGAGCGAGGCGAGGCGGGTGTTGAACCAGGACTGGTTCTCCGCCAGGGACTGGGCGAAGGATGCCGACGAGTCCTGTGCGATGTCGTCGTCGAGTCGAGCCAGTGCGTTGGCCAGGGTGTCGCGCGCCGGGCGCTGGCCGGGGGCTGCGCCTTGGATGTCCCAGTAGGTCTCGGGTGAGCCTGATGTCACGCGTGCGGCCAGGGCCATTAGCAGGCGGGTCGGTGGGGGCGCGAACTCCAGGCAGCGGTCGATGTCGGTGACGATGTGCGGCAGGCTGGTTGCGAAGGCCAGGAGCGCACTGTGGGTGAGGGCTTGAACGGGCACGAGCTCGTCGTCGTGCTCGCGCGCGCTCAGGGAGACGACCCGGGCGCCGGCGTCCTCGATGCAGGACAGGACGTCGGTGACTGTGGGATGTGTGATGGGGTCGACGACGGCTATGCGGTTGCCGCGGGGTCCGAGCCCGGGATGGAAAAGCGGGTTGATGCTCAGCATCGCGTGCTCCGGTACTGCCGCTGCCAGGTGGGCACGGAGCCGGTCCTTGCGGGAGAGCGTCTCGACGAGGAGTGCGTCAGCGGGCAGGAGCGGGGCGAGTGCTTCCAGTGTCTCGAGGGCGGACTCCTCGGGCACAGCGAGGACGACCAGCGAGCAGCCCGTGAGTGTCTCGGCTGTGGTCGGTGTCGGCTGGCGGGCGTCGACTTCGAGATACTGCTCCAGAGTATTGAGCGCTTCGGCGTCGTCGAAACTGACACGGGGTCGCCTGTCGAGGGCGTGGATGTGCCAGCCGTGTGGGGCGAGGATGCTCGCGATCATCTGGCCGACGGGCCCGAAACCGACGATGGCGGCTTGTTTCGACCGCGATGCGGGCGGGCTGGGTGTCGTGCTCATGCGTTGGTAACTTTCGATTCGAGGGCGGTGAGAAGGGCGCTGGCTTTCACGAGGGTTTCCTCGAATTCGTCGAGGGGATCCGATTGGGCGACGATCGCTCCGCCGACTCCGAACGTGGTGGAGGTGTGATCGGAGACGAGGGTGCGGATGGTGATGCTCAGGTCGGCTGCGCCGCTGAGGGAGAACCAGCCGATGGCTCCGGAGTAGAAGCCGCGTGCTCGGTGTTCGAGGCTGCTGATGATCTCCATCGTGCGGATCTTGGGAGCGCCGGTCATGGAGCCGCCGGGGAAGGTGGCTTGCACGCAGTCCACGGCGGTTAGCTCCGGCCGCAGAGTGCCGGTGATGGTGCTGACGAGCTGGTGGACATGGGAGAAGGTCTCGACGGTGAAGATGTCGTCGGCGCGGACGCTGCCGACTGTGCAGACGCGGTTGAGGTCGTTGCGGAGCAGGTCGACGATCATCAGGTTTTCGGCGCGGTCCTTCCCGTTGGTGGATAGGTCTTTGCGCAGTTTCTGGTCATCACCCGGGGTGGTTCCCCGGGGGCGGGTGCCTTTAATGGGTTTCGCTTCGACCTGGTGGTCGACGCCGACGCGGAGGAATCGTTCGGGTGAGGCGCTGAGGATGGCGAGGTCCCCGAGTCGCAGGAAGGCGCCGAACGGTACCGGGCTCGTCTGCCGTAGCGCGCGGTAGGCGGCATACGCATCGGCGATCGGTCCGGCTTCGGCCATGTTCGTCAGGCAGATCTCATAGGATTCGCCGTCGCGGATCTTTTCCAGGCACGTCTGGATGCTCGCCAGGTAGGAGGCACGGTTCTGGTCGAGCTCGAACTCGAGGGCGGCCGGCTCCGTCAGGATCGGGACGTTCGCGGCCTCCGACCGGCGGTCGTCAGCTTCGGTGACGGCTTCACGGACGGTGGCAGATGTCTGTGACAGCCAGTCAGCGGCAGCCGTCCACGTGGTTGGTTGGCTGTCGTCGACGAGGGTGAGCAGGTAGGTGTAGCACTCGCGATGGTCGATGACGATGGCGCGGTCGGCGAAGATCAGTGCCGCATCCGGGTGGGGTGAGCGATGGGCGGGTGTTCCGACGGTCTCGTCTTTGAGCTCGTAGCCGAGAGCGCCGACGTAGCCGAGATTGAAGTCGAACGGAAGCTCCTCGACTGCGGGGACCGCGCGCTCGTGTAGCTGGGCTCGGAGGTAGGTATAGAAGTCCTGGTTGACGATGCGTTCACCGTCGTTGCCGCGAACGCGCCACTGTCTGGAGATGACGTCGTACTGCAGCACCTCGGCCAGCGGTCCGGTGGCATCGCCCATGATCGTCAGGCGTTTGGAGACCGGATCCGTGGTCGAGCTATCGAGCCAGAAGCTGGTCTCACGAGCAGAGTAGAGGCTTTCGAACAGGCGTTGCGCGTCAGGTTCGCCGTTGATTCGCTGCCATTCCACGCGCAGACGCCGGTGGTACTGGGGATGCCGGACTTGGGCGAGGTGATCAGTCGTCGCGGTTCGCGGGTGCGTGTGCACGAGCGCCTGGAAGTTCATCAGCATCGCTTCGCCCCACTCGGTCAGCGCCGACTCGGGGTGGAATTGGATGCCCCAGTACGGTCGGGTCCTGTGCCGGACCGCCATGACTACGCCGTCTGGGGTCCACGCGGTCGGTTCGACGTCGGCGGGCAGATCGGTGACTGCCAGGGAGTGGTAGCGCACCGCTCGGAACCCCTGGGGCACGCCGTGGAAGAGGTCAGCGTCGTAGTGGTGCACGCTCGTGACCCTGCCGTGCATGGGCTCGGGCGCCAGATCGACGGTCGCGCCCGAGGCGAATGAGAGTGCCTGATGGCCGAGGCATACGCCCAGCACGGGCAACCGGTTCTGGTCGAAAGCTTGCTGCGAGATTCCCAGGTCCCCGGACCGTTGGGGGCGGCCCGGGCCGGGTGAGACGATGATGCCGTCGAAGTCGTCGAGGGCGATGTCGGCCCAGTTGGCGTCGTTGGTGATGACGACTGGTTCAGTTCCGAACACGCGGTGGGCGAGATCGCGGAGGTTGTAGGTGAACGAATCGAAGTTGTCGATCAGGAGGGTTCTCATCGGGGTGCTACCTCGACGCAGCGCTGTCGCTGGGCGCGGGAGCCTCATCGATGATGAGGTCTTCGACGCGGCAGGTCTCGGTGATGATCACCTCGTATAGGCTGCGTAGGAACTCCGTGCTGATGCCGTGCTCCTGGCCGAAGGCTTCGGCCCTCTGGTGGACGACACCCACCCGGCCTGGCTGCATCATGGGGATGTCGTGCTCTCGTTTGAGCTGTGCGATGCTCACGCAACACTCGATGCGACGACGCAGGATGTCCAGGAGCTGCGCGTCGAGCGCGTCCAGTTCATCGCGTCGGTCGCCGAGAATGACGTCCGGGTCTGTCGCTTTGGTGTCCATGGTGTGCTCCTGCCGTGTCAGAGGTCTCGCGGCGGGATCGGGCAGGGTCTGCCGCGGTCCTTGTGCCGCTTGTTCCTTACGCTACGAAAGGCGGGGAGCCTTCGGCTTGTCATCATGTGCCAGGGACTTGACATCAGGAGTACTGCGCTCATTGAGCATGGAGGCGCCGGTCCTTATCGGGCAATCACGATCAATTCAAGACCGACCTCGTGGCAATCATCGTGCTTCATGAGCATGTGATTTTGAGGACCGGATAGGTGTGATTCCTCTCGAAAGGAATGGCACGGGCCTGATGGATCAATCCTCTGAGAGGAAGGTTGTCCGGTAGTCGCGGGGTGGCATTTCGAAACGCGCGCGGAATGCTCGGGAGAAGGCGCTGGGGTCGGGGAAGCCCCAGTTCGCGCCGATCTTACTTACGGGTATGTGCCGATAGGCGGGATCGATCAGTTGCCGGCTCGCGCTGTCAAGTCGGCGGTTGCGTATCCATTCGCCCAGCGTGGCGTCCTCTTTCTCGAACAGGCGGTGGAGGTAGCGCAGGGAGATGTGATGCGCATCGGCGACGAGTTGCACGGTCAGGTCTGAACGGGAGAGGTTCTTCTCGACGAACCGGTAGATCGACTCCAGAAGCCCGGCTGTATATATTTCCGGCGGCCGTTCTGTGCTGCCTTGCGCTTCCAGAAGCGCGACCGAAAGTACATCGATGAAGGCGCTGGATAGACGGGCGGAGGACGTGGCGCTGAGCCATCCAGTCTCTAGGTTGGAGGCGAGGCCGACCACCATGGACGACAAGAGCTGTCCTGTGCCGGTTTGTCCATCGATGTGGAGGGCGGTGATGTCGCGCAGATGCGGTACCTTCTCGACGAGGAGGCTTCGGGACATGGACGCGGTGACGGCGCGAGCTGAGGAATCCGGTGGGCAGTACAGGGTCGACGGGATGGAATCGTCGAGTACGCTAAAGTCTCCCGGGCGCTCGATCGTCGACTCCCTGTCGTTCTGGGTGAGCCCGATCTTCCCTCCGCCGAGGTGCAGCTGGAGAAGGAAGTCGTCAGTTTCCTCTTGGCGGACGTGCCGGGAAGTGCGGGTGATCTCGTAGCCGCTGCTGGCCTGGTACTCCGCGAGCGAGAAGGTCACCGGTCCGAGGTGGCCGGTGACCATGCGTCCGTAGAACGTCTCGTCGGTGTTGCTCACGCGGACCGCACAGCGGGCGAAGGACCCGGTGACAACGTCCTGCCAGTACTCGATTCGGCGGTAGAAGGCCACGTCGTCCGTGCTGAAGCTCTCGACCTGCACGTCTGGACCTCCTCTTCGACATGACTACAAGATCACAAAGCCAGTCATCTCATCGTATCCAACGGCACCGCTCCCGGGCGGTGACGTCGTTGCATCTCACACGTCTTCTATCGCCTAAGAGTTCCGCAATACATCTGCCTATCTAGTGACGGCAGACGCCGATACTGATTGCGCCCGCTGGCGGCGTAGAAGCATTCGCCAACGGCTTCTGATCAAGCCTAGGTATGCTGGCTCTTGATCGCCATAACACCCTCATTTGCGGGTGGAGGAATGCCGTTGAGTTAGTTGCATTCCCCACGTTTGCTGCTCATTATCGATGGTCCTCCAGTGCAGTGAGCGTGAGTGCCCACCGCCTGACGGGCGAACATTGGCTCACCTTTCGATATGGCAACGAAGGCGACGGTCATTGCGGACGAGTTCTTGCGCTGCGGGAAGACGCTCGTGTTCATATTCGCTCAGGACGGCAAGGACACCACGCTCCCTAACACTGCGCATGTGCCAGCTGAGCGCGTCGATGTCTTCAAGGGACACGGAGATTCCCCTACCCGAGAGCGGGGTCGTGGCGTGGACTGCCTCACCTATCAGTACCATTCGCCCGTTCGCGAGTTTCACGGGCAAGTAATCAAGGACAGCAATCCCGCCGACTCGTTGCTCCCGGATCGACGTGGCGATCGCTGCCTGCCATAACGGTGGCCACCGTCGCTCGGCTTCGCTGATCAGCTGTTCCCGCAGGGCGTCGTCAACGCTCTCGGGCGTCAGTGCGTCTCGATCGGAGCAACCATACGGCACTCGCGGCCCTGGAAAGAGTCCGTCAACGGAGCCGTACCATGTCCAGCCGAGACCCCATCCGATAGCGCCCGGCTCGGTGAAGGGATCGTCGAGTGGGAACCCGAGGAGAACCTGATGGCCCCGATCCATGAGTTCGAGCCCGCTCGGGCGAGTACCGACATGCAGCCGATCTGCCTCTGTCGCTGTCCCGTACCAGACGCCGTACCCGGTCGATGCCGCGTCGGGGTAGTCAGGAGCGACTGCACGACGCACCAGACTTCGAGGACCGTCGGCACCGACGAGCATCGATGCCCGCAACGTGGCTCCTGAATCCGTGACAGCCCACACCGTGTCGGCATCCTGGCCTACCTCGACGACCTGCGTCTCGTGTAGCAGGGTCAGGTTCGGCTGGTACTCGGCTGTGAAAGCCAGCCGCTCGTGCACGTCTGTCCACAACGCGGCATGCTCTTCGTCACGCTTGGGTCTGGCGGCAGGGGCTACCGCGTCCTGGTGAGTCGCATTGTCTTCGCTGATGACGCCGCGGAGCCTGTCGTCGTCGAGGCGAACGGCGCCGACGGCTTGGCGAGTCCGACGAGCGCGCTCGAGAACCGTGACGTGATGACCCGACCGAGCGAACGTAATCGCTGCTGACAATCCGACGAGCGAGCCGCCCACAATCATGATGTCTGACCCTGCTCCGTGAGCGAGGTTCATTTGCTACCTCCATCCACGTTCAGCCAATCTCAACACGCCCAGTGACTCTTGGATTTCTTCGGGTCATCATCGACGCCAGGGAGCCTTGGGGCGATCCGTTGTCGAATCCAGGTCTCGTGCCTCAATGCATCTCCGACATCGCACAGACATGCCTCATAGCCTGCCTGATGCGCGAGGGCAAGTTCCTCACCGAGCCGCACGCGTGCCCCGTAGGTCACCCCACGCAGACGCCTCACAGCAGCGGTGCCGCTCACCGTTCTGTCCGCATCGTCATCTCTTCAATCTACCGGGCCAGCCGAGCAGTGCCGCGGAGCAGCAGTCTCCGATAAGCCTGCACACACTGTTGGCACCTCAGGTGCTGGGGTGCGCTGGCGCGCACCTGACCGCCAAGGCGGTCCACCATCGCGACCGCCTTGGGAGGCGGTGCGTGATGGTCATGACCATCCGGGTGATGTCGTCCGGGCGCGGCTACGAGTACCTGATGAAGTCCGTGGCCACCGGCGACACCGCCTGCGAGTCCGGCACCCCGCTGACCCGCTACTACACCGAGACCGGCTGGTGATGCGGTTGCCGCGGGCGTCCACATCCTGGGGCAGCGCATCAGCTGCGGCGGCGAGGTGGACGGTGGCCGCGCGGCGGATGAACTCGACGGCGCGGTCCAGGCCGGCTGAGCTGCCGGCCGCGGAATCGGCGTCGAACCCATCGGCGCCCCCAGTCACTGGGAAGGCGATCTGGAACCCAACATTCGATGCCAAGGTCAGGGGGGAGCGGGTGGTGAGGTAGGAGGAATACCATTCGTCGTTAAGCCAATTGGTGCCCGCTGCTTCGCGCTGGGACGCGCGCACGCGCAGTTGCTCGTCGAGGCGTGGACCGGCTCCTGTGCGGAAGCTTTCGACGACCCCGCGGGCGTGCACCAGTTCGCTGCCGTCGAGGACCGCTTCGAGGGCGTGGCTGTACGCGTCGAGCGTGCCGTCGAGCGGCGGGACGGGCAACGGTTTGAGATCCGTCGTTGCGGGGTGGGGAGTGGGGTGTGCCACGGCGTTGTCCTCCTGTTTTCGCCTGCGGATAGACACACCCCACATTACCCACGGGGCCTAGTGGCTATAGCGACGGGATATTCGCCAGCAAGCTGCGCGTGTAGTCGTGCTGAGGGTTGTCGAGAACGTCGTCGACAGGCCCGTCATCCACGATGACGCCCTTGTTGAGCACGGCGACGCGCGTGGCGATGTGCCGGGCGAGAGCGATGTTGTGCGTGACGAACAGCAGTGACAGGCCACGCTCGTAGCGGAGCTCGGCGAGCAGTTGCAGGATCGACGCCTGGACGGACACGTCGAGGGCCGAGGTGATCTCGTCGCACACGAGTACCGACGGCGCGTTGACGAGCGCGCGGCCGATCGCGGCGCGCTGGCGCTCACCGCCGGACAGGTCGCCGGGGCGGCGGTCGTAGAAGCTGCGGTCGAGCTGCACGGCTTCGAGGGTCTCTTCGACGATGGCGCGTTGCTCGTCGCGGGACAGCTCGCCTGCCATGACGAGTGGAACGCTCATTGATTCGCCGATGGTGCGCCTCGGGTTCAGCGATGAGAACGGCGACTGGAAGATGTACTGCACGTCCTTGCGGTGTTCGAGTGTGCGGTCGCGGCTGGAGTGCGCGAGTTCTTTGCCGCGCAGCAGCACGTCGCCGGTGTAGCCGGGGTTGAGGCCGGCGATCGAGCGGGCGAGGGTGGTCTTGCCGGAGCCGGATTCGCCGAGCAACAGCGTGGATTCGCCGGCTTCGATGGCGAGGTTAATGCCGTGCAGGACCTTGTTGTCGCCGTACGCCATTTCGAGATCGCGGACTTGCAGCAGCGGCGTTTCAGCGGACGCCGCGGGGTCGCCGTGGACCTCGGCCCAGGAGTTGGTCCAGCGGTCGTTGCCCGCGATGTCCTTTTCACCTTCCAGGTCGGGGATGGCGCCGAGAAGCTTGCGGGTGTAGGCGTGCTTCGGGTTGTACAGGACGGCGTTGAAGGGGCCTTCTTCGACGATGTCGCCGCGGAGCATGACGATGACGCGGTCGACGAGCTCGCCGACGACAGCCAGATCGTGGGTGATGTAGAGCGAGGCGACGTCGTTCTTCATCGTCATGGTGCGGATCGTTTTCAGGACATGGTTCTGGGTGGTCACGTCGAGGCCGGTGGTCGGCTCGTCGAGGATGAGCACGTCGGGGTACATGGCGAACGCCATGGCGATGCCGACGCGCTGCTGCTGCCCTCCGGAGAGCTGGTGCGGCCAGCGTGCGAGGTACTCTTCGGTGTCGGGCAGATCGACGTCGCGCATGACTTCGCGGACGCGTTCGGCGCGCTCGGACGAGCTGGAGCCGTACCCGTGGATGTCGAGGACCTCGCGGACCTGGTCGCCGATGCGCATCGCCGGGTTGAGGCTGAGCGCGGGGTCCTGCGGGATGTATGCGACGCGGGAGCCGCGCATGTCGCGCACATCGTCTTCGCTAAGCGAGAGGACGTCGGTGGTTTTGTCGTCGCGGGAGTAGAGCGTGACGGATCCGTCGGTGATGGTCAGGCCGGTGCGCACGTGGCCGAGCGCTGCAAGTCCGGCGGTGGTCTTACCGGAACCGGATTCGCCGACGAGGCCGACAATTTCGCCGCGGTAGAGGTCGATGTCGACTCCGTGGAGGATCTCGGTGCCGCTGTAGGTCGCCATCCGCAGGTCGCGGATGCGCAGCACGAGCGTGTCGTCGTCGCGCACGGGGGGTACGTAGTCGCCTCCGCCGCCAGTCGAGGACCACAGCGAGTCTCTTCCGCTTATCGACGACTTCTTCGGCCCCTTGCCGTCCGCATTAATCGAGGTGGTCATGCGTTCTCCTTCGGGGCAGCCTGGGTGGTGCGGCTGCGGGTGTCTTCGTTGATGATGGGGGCGACCTTGTCCTGGCGGTCGCTCGGGATGGTGGCGCCGGTGCGCTTGATGGGGGTGGCGGTGGAGGCGGTGGCGCGGGCGGTGGCGTCGGCAAGCATGTTGGTGCCGATGGTGAGCACCGCAATGGCGATGACCGGCAGAACCACGCCCCACGGCTGGATAGACAGCGCGATGCGGTTCTCGTTGATCATCAGTCCCCAGTCAGCGGCCGGCGGCTGGATGCCCAGGCCCAGAAAGGACAGGGAAGCGATGGAACCGATGGAGTAGGTCAGGCGCAGTCCGGCCTCGACGGACAGCGGGCCGGTGATATTCGGCAGGATCTCTTGGGTGAGGATCTTCCAGTGTGGCACCGAGTACATCTGGGCGGCGCGGATGTAGTCCTCGTTGGTGACCGACTGGGTGGCCGAGCGCGCCACGCGGGCGATGCGCGGTGCGTGGGTCAGGCCGATGACGAGTACCAGGACGGTCGCGGAGGGGCCGAAAATCACGATGGCGAGCATCGCGAAGATCAGCTGCGGGAAGGCCAGCAGGACATCGTTGATGCGCATGATCACAGCGTCGGTTGCACCACCGGTGTAGCCGGCGATCATGCCGAGCACCGTGCCGACGACCATTCCCAGCAACGTCGCCAAAAATGCCGTGATGAGCAGGATCAGTCCGCCGCCGATGAAGCGGGAGGCGACGGAGCGGCCGAGGTTGTCGGTGCCGAAGACACCGTCGGAGGTGAACGGCAGGCCGAGGAACTCGGTCGTGGAGTAGCCGGTGAGCTGCTCCGTGAAGAAGTAGCCGAGAAGCGCTACGAGCAATACCAGGCCGGTGAGGATCATGCCCACTTTGCCTTCCGGCTGCGCCCAGATGCGCTTGAGCAGCGGGTCGGGTTTGGACAGGGAGGCTTTCAGCTCGTCGCCGGTCCTGACATCGGAGGGTGCGCCGGTAGCGCTTTTAGCGGCGCTGCTTTCGGTGTGCGCGGCGGCCGGCTCGGTCGCTGCGGCCTTGTCAGCCTTGAGCGACTCTACGGACTCGGAGCCAGTGTTCTGTGGCTGGGTCATTAGTTGCTCCTTAGCTTGGGGTTGGCCATGATGCCGATGACATCGGCAAGCAGGTTGACCACGACGTAGACGGCGGCGATCAGGAGGGTGACCGCCTGCACGACTTGGACGTCGCGGTAGTTGACGGCGTCGATCATGGCGACGCCGAGGCCCGGGTAGCGGAACAGGTACTCGACCACGACGATGCCGCCGGCGAGCCATGCCAGCTGGATCGCCACGACCTGGGCGATGGGGCCGATGGCGTGGGGGAGCGCGTGGCGGAAGATGACGCGGCGCTCAGGCACGCCCTTGAGACGGGCCATTTCGACATAACCCGAGTCGAGGGTTTCGATCATCGTGGCGCGGGTCATGCGCGCGATGTACGGGCTGACGACCAGCGCGAGGGTGAGCGTCGGCAGCACGAGCTGCGATGGGTACGACCAGACGGAGGCGCCCGGCTGCGACATCGTCACCGCGGGCAGCACCTGGAAGACCGACGTGGCGAAGACCGTGACCAGCAAAATACCGATCACGAACTCCGGCATTGCCGCGAGGATCAGCGTGACCCAGGTGATGGCCTGGTCGCGGCGGAAGCCCCTCCACCATGCGGCGTAGATGCCGACGAGGATGCCAAGCGGAATCGCGATCAGCGCTGCGAGGGCCATCAAGACCAGGGAGTTGACCAGCGGTTCACCGAGCAGTTCGGAGACAGGGCCGCCGGTGGTGGTGGAGGTGCCGAAGTCGCCGGTGAGCACCCCGCCCAGCCACAGGAAGTAGCGCTCGACGGGATTTTTGTCCAGGTTCATTTCGGCCTGGAGCGCATCGATGCGTTCTGGAGTGGCCTGCTGGCCCAGGATCGCGCGGGCGGGATCGCCCGGCAGCAGCAGCGTGGCGCAGAAGATGATGACCGACACTGCCAGAAGAATGAAGATGCTCAAGCCGAGTCGGCGAGCGATGAGTTTGCCCATTGTCTATGCCTCCGCAATCCACATGTCGTAGAACAACGCCTGGGAGAGTGCGATGCCGCTTGGGTGGGGGCGCGCTCCGACCACGTAGTTGTGGTACGCGTCCACCTGGTTGGGGAAGCCCCAGATGATGTAGCCGCCGCGGTCGTAGAACTCGCGCTGGAGCTCCTTGATCTCTTTGCTGCGTTCGCGGTCGTCGACAATGCCGCGGGCGGCTTCGACGCGGGCGGTGAATTCGTCGTCGACCCAGTGCGTCTCGTTGAACGGCGCGTCCTCGGTGGCGCAGCGGTTGACCTGCTCGAGGAAGTTTCGCGTGTAGTAGAAAGTCTGGGAGAACGGGTAGGACAGGTAGTTGCCGTCGGCCCAGAAGGTGGTCGAGTCGACCTGGTCGATCTTTACGCGGATGCCGGCGTCGCGGACCTGCTCCGTGAACACCTGCGCGGCGCGGACAGCGCCGGAGGCGATTTCGGAGGTGGCGAGAGTGACGTCGATGCCGTCGGGGTAGCCGGCGTCGGCAAGCAATTTCTTTGCTTTTTCGATGTTCTGCTCGCGCTGCGGGAATTCGTGGGGGTACGCCGGGTCGTAGAGGGCGAACATGTCGTTGCCGACCTGGCCTTCACCGGAGAAGACTTGGTCGACCATGCCGGGGCGCGCGCAGGCGAGGCGCATGGCCTGGCGAACGCGCTCGTCGTCGAAGGGCTCGTGGTCGACGCGCATGGTGAAGGGGAGCCACATGCCGGTTTCAGAACTGACGACGCGCATGCGCGGGTCAGACTCGATGACGCGGACCAGGGCGTGGTTGAGCGCGCCGATGCCGTCGACCTGGGAGGACAGCAACGCGTTGAGCATCGCGTCCTCCTGGTAGAAGTCGACGACCTCGACGCGGTCCAGGTTGGCGGGGCCGAGGAAGAAGTGCTCGTTGCGCTCCATGACGGTCTCGCGGCCGGCGGAGAAGCTGACCAGTTTGAAGGGACCGGCGCCGATCGGGTTCTCTGGGTCGTAGTCTTCGGGGACGATGCCCATCTGGTACTCGGCGAGAGCATCGGTCAAGGTCGCGTCGGGCCGCGACAAGGAGATCGTCAGCGTGCGGTCGTCGACGACGTTCATGGCTTCGATGTGCGCGATGGACCCTGCGCCGTTTTTCGGGTCGTCCGGATCGGCGACGCGCTCGTAGGTAGCAATCACGTCCTCCGGGCGCACCGGGCGGCCGTCGGAGAATTTCACGCCTTCACGCAGCCGGATGGTCCACTCGGTCGCGTCTTCATTCGGCTCGAGGCTCTCGGCGAGACGGTTTTCCAGCTCGTACTCGTAGCCGCGGCGCACGAGGGACTCGTACAGATTGACCACGCGGGCGGCGTCGCTGGAACTGGCGGGGATGTGCGCATCCACGGTGTCGGCGGTGGAGCCGCCCACGAGTCCGACGCGCAGGGTGCCACCCTTGCGCGGCGGGCCCGACGTAACGATATTTTCAGCCGGCATCGTCGGCGAGCATGCCGCGAGGGCAGTCGCCGAACCAGCGACCGCCGCGGTGCCCAGCAACTGCCGGCGCGAAAGTTCAACCATGTTTATGCGTTCTCCTTCACCAAGACAGCGTCCGCTGTCATCCACGTATTCAGATATGCCGTCACAGCGTCCGCCGCGTCCGTCGCCGACAGTGCGCCGATGAGCATTTGCACACCGAGACCGTCGATCGTCACCGTGACAGCGCTCACCATGTCGTCGGGCTCGGCGGCGGCGAATTGGCCGGACGCCATGCCTTCGAGCACGATGGCGCGCAGCTGCTGGTCCCAGCGGCAGTAGGCCACGGCAGTCGCTTCTTTCGCGTCCGCGAACATCGGCGACGACGCCCAGAATTGAGCCCACGTCGTCCACTCGCGGGTGGCTTCCGCCGAACCGTCGAGCGGCACGAGTGCAAAGCGCACCAGACGCTGCGCAGGATCGCTTATCGACGCCACCGCTTCCCGCCTTTCCGCCGCCTGCTCCGAACAGAGGTCGAGAGTGGCGAGGAAGATCGCGTGCTTCGAGTTGAAGTAGTAGTGGACAGCAGAGCTGGACATTCCTGCTTCCCGGGCGATGTCCGCGACCTTGACCGCCTGGTAGCCGTTCGAGGTGAACAGCGGCCATGCGGCTGCGGCGATCGCGCGGCGCCGGTCTGCCCATTCCGCTTCGCGAGGGCGGGCAGCCGACGGTGCGTGACCTGTGGCCTTTGCGGACAGCGGCCTCAAACTGTCCACGGTGACGCCTGTGATCTCCGCCAAGCGCTCGAGTTCGTCAGCGCTGAAGCGCCGCACGCCCGAAAGCGACTTGGAGAGTTTGCTGGCGTCGATCCCCAAATGGGTAGCCACGTCCGCGTGCCTGAGGCCCGCCGCAGTGATCGCGGCGCGAGCCGCAGTGTTCGGACGTGTTTGGGGCATGTCTGCGACCTTATGTGCAGCTGAGAGCCAGTCGCAACTTTTTGACTCGGAGGTGAAGGAAGTCGCAACTGCGGTGGGCGTCGACAAGCGAAATGCGGAACTGACCTAGACTGGCGGGCATGGCTTTTGCTGCTGAGCACCCCGTTTTGTCACACTCCGAGTTCCGTCCCGTTGGGGAGGTGGAGCGCACCGAGAAACTCTTCAAGGTCGAGTCCGAATTTGAGCCGTCGGGCGACCAGCCGAAGGCCATCGCGGAGCTGGACAAGCGTCTACGCAACGGTGAACCAGACGTGGTGCTCATGGGTGCGACGGGCACCGGTAAGTCGGCGACTGCGGCCTGGCTGATCGAGCAGCAGCAGCGACCGACGCTCGTGATGGCACCGAATAAGACGCTCGCGGCGCAGCTGGCCACCGAGCTGCGCGAACTGCTGCCGAATAATGCGGTCGAGTACTTCGTGTCGTACTACGACTACTACCAACCGGAGGCGTACATCGCGCAGACGGACACCTACATCGAGAAGGATTCGTCGATCAACGACGACGTCGAGCGTCTCCGCCATTCCGCGACCTCGGCGCTGCTCAGCCGGCGCGACGTGGTCGTGGTCTCCTCCGTCTCGTGCATCTACGGCCTGGGCACACCGCAGTCGTACCTCGACCGTTCGCTGCTGCTGCGCGTCGGCGAGGAAATCGATCGAGACCGCTTCCTGCGCCTGCTTGTCGACGTCCAGTACGAGCGCAACGACGTCGACTTCAAGCGCGGAACCTTCCGCGTGAAGGGCGACACCGTCGACATCATCCCGGCGTACGAGGAAGTGGCCGTGCGCGTGGAATTCTTCGGCGACGAAGTCGACTCGCTGTACTACATCCACCCGCTCACCGGCGATGTGTTGGAGCAGCGTGACGAGCTGCGTATCTTTCCGGCGACGCACTACGTGGCCACCGAGGAGCGCATGGAAAAGGCAATCGAGGCGATCAAGGAAGAGCTCGCCGACCGCCTCGAGGACCTGGAGAACCGCGGTAAGCTGCTCGAAGCGCAACGGTTGCGCATGCGCACCGAGTATGACCTTGAGATGATCCAGCAGGTCGGCTTCTGCTCGGGTATCGAGAACTACTCGCGGCACATGGACGGACGCGCGGCAGGGTCGGCGCCGGCGACGTTGATCGACTATTTCCCGGAGGACTTCCTCACCATCATCGACGAGTCGCACGTCACCGTCCCGCAGATCGGCGGCATGTATGAAGGCGACATGTCGCGCAAGCGCAACCTCGTCGAGTTCGGCTTCCGCCTGCCGTCCGCGGTGGACAACCGCCCGTTGACGTTCGACGAGTTCGAGGACCGCGTCGGCCAGACTGTTTACATGTCGGCAACACCGGGCGATTACGAGTTGGAGGCCGCCGGCGGCGAATTCGTCGAGCAGGTCATCCGACCGACAGGCCTGGTCGACCCGAAGGTGACGGTCCGCCCGACGAAGGGCCAGATCGACGATCTCATCCACGAAATCCGCGAGCGCACGGAGAAGGACGAACGCGTCCTGGTCACCACCTTGACCAAGCGTATGGCGGAAGACCTCACCGACTACTTCCTCGACAACGGGATCAAGGTGCGGTACCTGCACTCGGACATCGACACGTTGCAGCGTGTCGAGCTGCTGCGCCAGCTGCGCCTCGGTGAATTCGACGTGCTCGTGGGCATCAACCTGCTCCGCGAGGGCCTTGACTTGCCGGAGGTCTCACTCGTGGCCATTCTCGACGCCGACAAAGAAGGGTTCCTGCGCTCCACGAAGTCGCTCATCCAGACCATCGGCCGCGCCGCGCGCAACGTCTCCGGTGAAGTCATCATGTACGGAGACGACATCACCGAATCCATGCAGGCGGCCATCGACGAGACCGAACGCCGCCGCGCCAAGCAGATCGCTTACAACAAAGAGCACGGGATCGACCCGCAGCCGCTGCGCAAGAAAATCGCGGACATTCTCGACGAAGTCTACGAGCACAGCGACGACAACGCTGCCTCGGCCTCCGGCGAGACATCCATGCTCGAGGGGCGCGACACGTCGTCCATGGCGCAAGACGAGATTCAGCAGCTTATCGACGACCTCACCACCCAGATGACCAGTGCCGCCGGCGAGCTGAAATTCGAGTTGGCCGGGCGGCTGCGTGACGAGATCGCCGATCTGCGCAAGGAGCTCCGCGGTGTGAAAGAAGCCGGTATATAGTGGCCTGGAGTATCGCCTTCGGCAACACGGCGGGGGCCTGTCAGGGCCCGGCGGCTCACGTAGCAGCGCCCCCGGCGTGGAGTCAGAACACGAAAGGCGAGGACAACGTGTCAACACGGAAGGTGCACCATGGCTAAGAACTACAACACCATCGTTGTCGGAACGGACGGATCAGCGTCCTCTCTGCTCGCCGTCGAGCGCGCGGCTGAGCTCGCCGGCGCATTCGGCGCCAAGCTCGTCATCGGTTGCGCCTACTACGAGTCCGAGGACGAAGTCTCCTCGACTCTGCGCCAGGACTCCAACACGATCCTCGGCAACGACACCGCCCGCGCGAACCTGTCGTCCGCAGTCGAGCGCGCCAAGGAGACGGGCCTGGACAATGTCGAGACCGCCGTGCGCCCCGGCACCCCGGTCGAGGCCCTGATGAGTATCGTCACCGACTTCAGCGCAGAACTGCTCGTCGTGGGCAACCGCGGCATCAATTCGCTGACCGGCCGCCTGCTCGGCTCCGTGCCGGCCGATGTCGCCCGCCAGTCGGACTGCGATGTGATGATCGTTCACACCGTCGCGTAGCCCGCTGTGCCCGCAGCTCTACGCCAGCGGGCACCGTCGCGCGCTCATCCCGCCCATTTCGCAGCCCGCAGCCGAGCCGAACTGGGAAGTCGGGCCCCGCGCTAGCCGATCAGCGTCAGCGTCTGCGTGGCCCGTGTGACCGCGACGTAGAGGTCCTGCCAGCCTTGCGGCGAGGCGTTGACGATCGCGTCGGGGTCCACAACCACAACGTGGTCGAACTCGAGGCCCTTCACCTCGCCGACGTTATCGGCGGTGACCACCGCGGTGAGCCCGCCGCGCGCGTCGAGTTCGGCGCGAATCTTCTCCGCGGCGGCGTCGTAGTCGAGGTCGGTGCCCGCATCCAGGCGCCGCACGGGCTCACCCGTTGACCGCACGGTCACCGCGGGTTCCGCGGCGGTGTCGATCTCGGCGAGGAGCTCGTCGGCGAACTCCATGATCTCTTTCGGCGTGCGGTAGTTGACGGTCAGCTCGTGGAAGCGGAAACGCTCACCGATGAAAGGGGCAAGGGACTCCGACCAGGACTCGACGCCAGCGGGGGAGGATGTCTGCGCCGGATCGCCCACCAGCGTCATCCACCGGGACGGGCAGCGCCGGAAGACCATCCGCCACTCCATCGGGGTGAGCTCCTGTGCCTCGTCGACGATCACGTGGCCGTACGCCCAGCTCAGATCGGCTCGCGCACGTTCGGCGGTGGAGCGGATGTCGGTCTCACGCTGACGGCTCGCCAGGGTCTCGGCGTCGATGATGTCGTGGGCGGAGAGCACCTCGGCCTCAAATTCATCGTCGTCGGTGTCGGTGTTGGCCGAGGAAGCGAGGATGTCCAGCGCGTCTTCGGCGTCCGCGACGAGCTCCCGCCACTTCCGGTCGGCTTTCTCGGCTTCGCCGGAGGGGGTGGGGATGCCGGTGAGGGTGTAAAGCTCGTCGATAAGCGCTGTGTCTGCGGGCGTGAACGCCCACCCGTCGGCGCGGAAGAGGGCGTCGCGCGTGACGTCGTCGTAGTCGTGTGCGGCGGCCGCGATCGCGTCGGCGTCGCTCACGAATCCAGCGAGCACGGCAGGAGCGTCGAGTTCCGGGAAATGCTTATCGACGATTCCCGCAACCTGCCCGTCCTCCGCCAGATCGTCGTGAAGCTGGTCCACGTCGGCCTCGGAGAGCAGGTTTGTACCGCCCAACGGGTCCGCGCCGATCTTCTCGGCGAGCGCTTCGGCGATGAGCTGGGTGAGGTGGTCGGCGAAATAGGCGCGGGCCTCGTTGTGTGGCTTGCGCGAACGGCGGGCGCGGGTGCGCGCGGCGGCGACCATGGCGGGGGTGACCGCGAGATCGATGCCGTCGATGCGCAGCGCGATGTCGTCGTCGGGGACCGTCTGGAGGTACTGCACGGCGCGCTTGAGGATGAGCGCCATGTCCTCCGACCCCTTCACCTCGCGCGCGACGAGCGAGTCGGTGCCATGTGGCGTGATGCCGGGAACGAGGTCGGCGACGGTGCTCAGCACGACGCCCGTCTCGCCGAGCTCGGGAAGCACACGCGAGATGTAGTCGAGGAATGTGCGGTTCGGCCCGACGACGAGCACGCCGGTGCGGGCAAGCTGGTCGCGCCACGTGTACAGCAGGTACGCGACGCGGTGCAGCGCGACCGCGGTCTTGCCGGTGCCGGGGCCGCCGCCGACGACGAGGACGCCGCGCGTGGGGTCGCGGATGATCTCGTCCTGCTCGCGCTGGATCGTCTCCACGATGGACTGCATATGTCCTGTGCGCGGGGAATTCATGGCGCGCAGCAATGCCGCTTCGCTGCCGACATCGGTGGTCTGCGCGGCAGCAGCGGCGTTGTCGCCGGAGAGCACCTCGTCGTCGACCGCCGCGACGGTGCGCCCCCGCATGCGGATATTGCGGCGCTTTTCGACGCCCTCCGGGTGCGCCGTCGTCGCCAAGTAGTACGGGCGAGCCATGGGAGCGCGCCAGTCCAGCAGAAGGGTGCGGTAGTTGTCGGCGCGGTCGTCCATGCCCATGCGGCCGATATAACGGCGGTCGAGGTCGCCGCGTCCGGGGACGGGATTTTCGGGGTCGTTGTCGGTGATGTCGATCCGGCCGAAAACGAGCCCGGTCTCCGCGATGTTGAGAGCGTCGAGTTTCGCGTTGAGCCCGTGGTACTCGGTTTCGCGTCGCACGAGGGCGGCGGCATCCGGGTTGTCTGGGTCGACAGCCCGCTGGACTTCTTCCAGGCGTGCACTCGCCGCGGCGACTTCACGGTCCAAGTGCGCGAACAACGTGTCCACATGGCGCTGTTCTTCAGCGCGGGTGTCGCGGGTATCCACCGACTTAGCCAACCTGGGACTCCTTTCGCCTCTGCCATATCTTGATCCCCACAAACAAACGGCCCCGGGACAGGGAATATTCCCTGCCGCGGGGCCGGTCGTGCGAGACGCAGAAAAGCTTAGCTGAGCTTCTTCTCTGCCTTCTTCACGAACTTGTTGGCCTTCTTCTCGGCCTTCTTCGCCTTCTTCTTCCACTTGCGCTTCTGCCACCAGGACGGGGAAGCGTCGAGCTTCTCGAAGGCCTCCTGCAGGGAGTCAATGGAGTTCTGCGCCTTGTCCTGGGCGTTGCCGGCTGCCTTGTTCACCTTGCGCTTGCCCTTGAACTTCTCCCACTCGGACGGGCCCAGGTCGTCCAGGTTGCCCTGCAGATCGCTGACGACGCTGTTGACCTTGCGATTGGTCTTGTACTGCTCGAGCTTGGACGGTTTGACGTCCTTGTAGGTGTCCTCGGCCCAGCTGGTGGCGTCGTCCGCGAAGGAGGATGCGCGGTCAGCCGCCTTGTCGGCGAAGTCGGACGCGGTCTTCTTCCAGTCGTCCTTGTTGTCGTCGACGTAATCGGTGACCTGGTCGGCGACCTCCTGAGCGCGCTCGGAGACGGTCTCAGCGGTGTCCTGGAACCACGCGGAAGCCTTCTTCTTGGCCTTGTCGGTCTCGGACTGGGTGGGCAGCGCCTGCTGGACGTTCTTCTTGCCGCGCTTTGCGGCGTCCTGAGCGCGCCATGCCAGGCCCGGCTTGCCTTCGGTGTCCGCGCTAGCGAGCAAGACACCGCCAAGCAGAGCGACATTGGTCATCGCGCCGTTGCGGCGGCGCTGCTTGTCGTCCTCGTTCTTGGCCTCCCAGAAGGCGTTGCGGCCGAGCAGGGTGCCCACGGTGGAGACAGCGAGCAGGCCAGCGGACAGGCGCGGAGCCTTGCCCAGGGCGAAGGTGCTGCCTGCACCGATCTTCAGGCCGCCGTTGATCTTTGCCACGGTCTCCGGGTCAGACGGGATGTACTGCGCGTACTGGCTGGGCAGCGCGGACTTAATGGTCTCGACGACGCGCTCGGCGTCGTTTGCGTACTCGGACGAGTTCGTCACCGTCTTCACGCCGTCTGCGATGTACACAGAGGCGAGCATCGGACGAGCAAGTTTGCGGATCATACTCACTTATTCCTTACTTCTTTCAGCGGATGTTCCCCTTCCACTGTAGACATGTGTCGGCAGATAGCGCGGGGGTAGAGAAGTATTTTTCACCACCGGCGCTGCCACCACGCGTCCAAGTTCGGGCGTTCGGCGCCGAGTGTGGTCGGCTTGCCGTGGCCGGGGCGCACAATGGCGGAGTCGGGGTAGGTGTCGAATAGGCGCTGCTTCACGTCGTTGAAGAGACGCACGAAGTCGCCCTCGCTGTGGGTTTTTCCTACGCCGCCCGGGAAGAGGGAGTCACCGACGAACAGGTTCAACTCGCCGTCGATCTCCACGACGATCGCGGCGCCACCGGGGGTGTGGCCGCGCAGGATGTGGACGGGGAATTCGTGGCCGGCGAACGGCAGCACGTCTCCTTCGTTGAGCTCTTCGTCGGGCGCGACGGGCAGGGCTGGGGCGTCCAGGTGGGAACCCCAGTGCGTGGCGCCGGTCTTTTCCAGCACCTCCTCCAAAGCGCCGACGTGGTCCCAGTGGCGGTGCGTCGTCAACACGTCGGTGATACGCACCCCGGCCTTTTCGGCCATGGAAAGGAGGGTGGAGGGCTCGGCGGCGGCGTCGATAAGCAATCCCTGGTCGCCGGAGCTGATCAGGTAGCAATTGTTGTCCATGCTGGACACGGACACGTGGTCGAGTTTGAGGGAATTCATAGTGCCCAAGAGTAGTTGGAATGGTGTTGGTAGGTTTGTTCGAAGGAAACGGCGTGGGAAGGAACGAACGTGGCTGAAAAACTGACGGTGCGCGGCGCACGCGAGCATAACCTCAAGGGCGTGGACGTGGAGCTGCCGCGCGACAAGATGGTGGTGTTCACGGGGCTGTCGGGTTCCGGCAAGTCGTCGCTGGCGTTCGACACGATCTTCGCGGAGGGGCAGCGGCGCTACGTCGAGTCGCTGAGCTCGTACGCCCGCATGTTCTTGGGGCAGATGGATAAGCCCGACGTCGAGTACATCGACGGGCTGAGTCCAGCCGTGTCCATTGACCAGAAGTCGACGAACCGCAACCCGCGCTCCACGGTGGGCACGATCACGGAGATCTACGACTACCTGCGCCTGCTGTACTCGCGTGCGGGCACACCGCACTGCCCGGTGTGCGATGCGGTGATTCAACGACAGACGCCGCAGCAGATCGTCGACCGCGTCATGGAGCAGCCGGAGCGCACGAAATTTCAGGTGCTCGCCCCCATCGTGCGCAAGCGCAAGGGCGAGTTCGTGGACCTCTTCGCGGACTTGTCGGCGCAGGGCTACGCACGCGTCACCGTCGACGGGGAGACGCACCAGCTCTCTGACCCGCCGAAACTGGAGAAGCAGGTCAAGCACAATATCGACGCTGTCGTCGACCGCTTGACGGTCAAGGAGAGCCAGAAGCAGCGCCTCACCGACTCGGTGGAGACCGCGCTGAAGCTCGCCGACGGACTTGTCGCTTTCGATTGGGTCGAGCGCGAGCAGGACGATCCAGGTCGCGTGGAGGTCTTCTCCGAGAAGACGGCGTGCCCGAATGGCCACAAGCTCTCCGTCGAGGAGTACGAGCCGCGCGCGTTCTCCTTCAACTCGCCGTTCGGCGCGTGTCCCGCCTGTGACGGCCTGGGCACCCGCTCGGAGATCGACGAGGACCTCGTCATTCCCGACCCGGACGCGCCTGCAGTCGATGCGTTCCAACCGTGGAACTCGTCGCCGAACAAGGGCTATTTCGAAAAGCTTGTCGTCGCGTTGGCGAAAGCGGAAGGGTTCGACGCGCACGCGCCGCTGTCGTCCCTGAGCGCGAAGCACCGCAAGGCGCTTATCGACGGAACGTCCACCAAAGTCTCCGTCCGCTACAAGAACCGCTACGGCCGGCAGCGTTCTTTCACCTCCGCCTTTGAAGGCGTGAAGGGGTATTTGCAGCGCAAGATCGAACAGTCCGAGTCCGAGCACGCGAAGGAGCGCTACCTGGCGTATACCCGCGAGGTGGCCTGTCCGACGTGCAAGGGCACGCGTTTGAAACCAGAGATTCTCGCGGTGCGCCTGGATTCCACCACTCACGGCGAGAAGTCCATTGCAGGCCTGACGGAGCTGTCCATCGAGGACGCGTCCGAGTACTTGGACCATCTCGTTCTCGGCTACCGCGAAGAGATGATCGCCGGCGCAGTGCTGCGCGAGATCCAGGCGCGCCTGCACTTCCTGCTCGACGTTGGCCTGAACTACCTCACGTTGTCGCGGTCGGCCGGCACGCTCTCCGGCGGCGAGGCCCAGCGTATCCGTCTGGCCACGCAGATCGGTTCCGGTCTAGCGGGCGTGCTGTACGTTCTCGACGAGCCGTCGATCGGCCTGCACCAGCGTGACAACCAGCGCTTGATCGCCACGCTGCAGAAGCTGCGCGACATCGGCAACACCCTCGTCGTCGTCGAGCACGACGAGGACACCATCCGCGCCTCCGACTGGCTTGTCGACGTCGGGCCTCTCGCTGGCGAATATGGCGGCCAGATCGTCTACCAGGGCGAGCCGAAGGGCATCGAGAAAGCGGAGAACTCTCTCACCGGTGATTACCTTTCTGGCAGAAAGGTGATTGAGGTGCCGGAGGAAAGGCGGGGCGTCGATAAGCAGCGCATGCTGAAGATCGTCGGTGCGCGCGAGAACAACCTCGATAACGTCTCTGTGAACGTTCCGCTCGGCGTGCTGACTGCCGTGACTGGCGTGTCAGGATCAGGTAAGTCGACGCTGGTGAACCAGACTCTGGCGAAGACGCTCCAGAACCGCCTCAACGGCGCCCGCCAGGTGCCGGGGCGCGTGAAGAAGGTCGAGGGGCTCGAGCACCTGGACAAGCTCGTGCAGGTGGACCAGTCGCCGATCGGCCGCACGCCGCGGTCGAACCCGGCGACGTACACTGGCGTGTTCGACAAGATCCGCACCCTGTTCGCCGAGACACAGGAGGCGAAGGTCCGCGGCTACAAGGCCGGGCGCTTCTCCTTCAACGTCAAGGGCGGGCGCTGCGAGGCGTGCCGCGGCGACGGCACCATCAAGATCGAGATGAACTTTCTGCCGGACGTCTACGTCCCGTGCGAGGTGTGCGGCGGCGCGCGCTACAACCGCGAGACCCTCGAGGTGCGCTACAAGGGCAAGAACATCGCCGAAGTGCTGGACATGCCGATCAGGGAGGCCACCGAGTTCTTCGAGCCCATCACCTCGATCCACCGCTACCTGCAGACGCTGTGCGACGTCGGACTCGGCTACGTCCGACTCGGCCAGGCTGCCACGACGCTGTCCGGCGGCGAGGCCCAGCGCGTGAAGTTGGCGGCCGAGCTGCAGAAGCGCTCCAACGGACGCACGGTCTACATTCTCGACGAGCCGACCACTGGCCTGCACTTCGAGGACATCCGCAAGCTCATGCTGGTCCTCAACGGGCTGGTGGACAAGGGCAACTCCGTTCTGGTCATCGAGCACAACCTCGATGTGATCAAATGCGCCGACTGGATCATCGACATGGGTCCCGAGGGCGGTTCCGGCGGCGGCACCGTCGTTGCGCAGGGCACGCCCGAGGATGTCGCCACGGTCGACGGCTCATTCACCGGCCAGTTCCTGTCCGAGGTCCTGCCGGCGAAGTAACCGTCGCCTGCGCCCGAGCGTTAGTTAGCGTGGGTCCGCTTCCGGCCCGGCGATGTCACGTCCACTAGCCTCACGGGCGGCGGGAGTGCCGTTGCCTGCTGCCTGGCCGTGCTCGGTGGCTGTCTTAGTCTTTTCGTTGGCCATATCACCGTGCTCGGGAAAGGGGCCTTGGGGCGACTTCTGTTCCGGAGCGGGCTCTGGTCCGCGGCTCACAGCCACACTGATGCGCGGCTCCGGGTTCTCGGTTCCCGGATTTCTACGCTCCGGGGGTTGCGGCGCATCTGCAAAAGCGGGCTGGGACGAAACGTTCGGAAAGGGGTCAACGCCTTCCTGCGTTGCAGAGTCGTCGTACGGATTCGGCACCGCGTTCCCATTTGCTGGGAGAGAGCCTGAAGCAACGTCCTTTCTCCCAGCGCTGTCGCCGTTGCGCTGCTCCCCGAGCACAGCCACTGCGATGAGCAACAGGCCACAGACAACGAAGGTGATCACGCGCGGGATGCCGCTGAGCGAGGCCATGTCGAACAGCACGAGTTTTGCAGTCGCGCAGATCGCGATGACTAGGCCCGCGACGCGGGCAGCCTTTGGATCGGCGCCCGGCCTTGGGCGTTTGACGATGAGCCAGGCCGCGAGTGCCATCCAGGAGATGGAGACGATCATGTGCCCCACGAAGAAGCCGACCTGGAAGCCTTGCGGCCCAGCGCACGCGCTGTCCAGGCCGATTTCGGGAGTGGACGACCCCTTGCTGTAACAGTTCGGCGAAACGAGCTCGCCGATGGCTGTCGAGGCGGTGACAATGCCCACGACGGAGAACAACAGTCCGGCGGCGGCAAAAAGATTTCTCACGGCCGGTTTCAGGGAACGCCACAGCCTGAACTGGCTGGCTGCGAATCCGAGGAACGCGATGAGAGCTAGGCCCACAGCGAGGTCGTAGGCAGATGCATAGCGCGCCAAACTGCTGAAGATCGTGCTTGGGATCCAATTGTGAATGGCGAAGAACAGCGCCACCGACCATGCGGTGAGCAATGGAACCTTGTGCGCCGCTCGGAAACGCATGAGTACCAGAACGGCTGCGAAAACAACGAGAAAAACGACGACAGAGATGGTCTCAGGAAGCGTCCTCCGCTCGGCCGTTGCACCCGCGTCGATGATCACGGGAACGAAGGTGAACGGAAGGATCCCCAGCCATGCAGAAAGACAAACATCGCCGTGAGCGGCCTGCTCCGGGTCGCGTGCTCGGAATCGCAGCACGCCGATGAGAGTGGTGGCAGCGAGCGTGACCACCACCGGCACCCACGGCGAGACCCACCAGATCACAGTGTAAGACGTCAGAATCACGGCTGCGGGCGCATAGATGGACGTGAAATTGCGAGTGTTCAACGATAGCTGCCGGATGGGGAAATAGCGGTCGCCGATGATCAAGAGAAAGACGCCGACGTAAGCAACGAGAGGCACAGAGCCCAAGTCGTTTTGGAACCACGTCACGAATGAAAGCAGAATGAGCTGGCGAATCAGCATGGCCGCGGTGAGCAGTCGAGTGGCCACCGCCAGTCGGGGAGTCGTTGTCGACGGGATGATCCAGGTGCAGACGAGCGCCAATGGCGGGTAGAACATCGGCAGCAGGGCATTGGCGACGCTGTGGTCGAAAATCGGGCCTGCGAAGAAGAGGAAGGCAATGCACATGCACAGCACCAGCCACATGTTCTTTCGCCAGATGGCCATCCCGAGGAACGCTATCCACACAGCTAACGCCGCGACGTTCAATCCGGTCGGCGATAGCCAGTGCTGGGAGTGCGTCATATAGGCGAGGTCAGCGAGGACGACCAAAAACGATGTCGCATACAGAGCTGTTACACCCGGCTGCGCGCCATGGCGGATATCGATCCTCACACCGATGCCGAGAAGAATGAGCGCGAAAAGAAGGGCTCCGACAGCTCGGCCGACAGGCCCGAGCAACCCCGACTGAATAGCGAGAGCGACACCGAAGCTCGCGCCGATGAACGTGATGATCGACCCAAGGACTGCCGCCGCCCGAATGACCTTTTGCTCAGTCGTCAACGGCTGCTTCACTGGCCGGGGCAGCTGCTGAGCAATGAAGGCGGGAGGCTGGCCGGGTGGCGCGACTGGCTGAGTGCCCTGGCTGAACGGCGGTGGTAGCGGACCCGCGGTCGAACCCGGTCCGCGGGGCGCAGCTGGTTGCCTGGGTGGTGCGGGTGGTCCAGGATGCGGCGGGCGCGGCGGTCGATCAGCCGGGGCAGGAGCATCTCCTGGCCCGCCGCTACGAGGGGCCCCGAGGTGATCAACCGGCGCAGGAGGACCGGGGGAACGGAGGTGGTCGAGGTTGAGGGAGAGGTCGTCGATAAGCTGTTGCGCGTGGTCCGAGGTGGACCGCAACTCGGCTAGTGTCTTCTTGATGTGCGCGATGCGCTGGTCGTCGCTGTTCATGGTTCTCCTCGCTGAAATGGGCTTATCCGTTAGACGGTGCGAGGCGGACAAAAGGTTCCCGGCGAACCGAAAGTTTATGAAGATTTTGTCCGGCGGCCCACAAGTGCTACTGTCTTACCCACTACCGCCTGACGCGCCGCAAAGCGCGCGGGTTGCAAGTGGAGTTTCTCCCACCTGATGCCGCCGAGAAAGGAAGGCTAAGGGTAAAAACAACGGTACGAAGCGCACTCGTAATGCGCGGACTGCCGTGTTGAGGATGAGCTCCCACGTGCCACTGCGAAACGACGCAGAGGAACGTGGGTTTTTGTCGTGGAGGGAGCGCTGCACGAGCGATTCGGTAGCGAACAGCACACGTCTTTCTCACCACTAGGAGTTCTCATCAGCGCTGAAGCTCGGATCAACGAACGCATCCGCGTTCCGGAAGTTCGTCTTGTCGGCCCGTCCGGCGAGCAGGTTGGAATTGTCCGTACCGATGATGCACGCAAGCTCGCGTACGAAGCCGACCTCGATCTGGTCGAGGTCGCGCCGAAGGCGAAGCCGCCGGTGTGCAAGATCATGGACTACGGCAAGTACAAGTACGAGCAGGCCCAGAAGGCCCGCGAGTCCCGTAAGAACCAGCAGCAGACGGTGGTCAAGGAACAGAAGTTCCGCCCGAAGATCGATGAGCACGACTACCAGACGAAGAAGAGCAACGTTGAGCGCTTCTTGGAGAAGGGCAACAAGGTCAAGGTGACCATCATGTTCCGCGGCCGCGAGCAGTCGCGCCCGGAGCTCGGCTACCGCCTGCTGGAACGCCTCGCTGAGGACATCCAGGAGGTCGGCCAGGTCGAGTCCCGTCCGAAGCAGGATGGCCGCAACATGACCATGGTTCTTGGGCCCGTTCGCAAGGGTAAGAAGTAGAGTTCCGCCGGCCGGGCCGGCGAAACGAGTAAAGCTAAAGGATTTACCACTATGAAGCAGAAGACCCACAAGGGCACCGCAAAGCGCATCAAGGTCACCGGTTCCGGCAAGCTGCGCCGCGAGCAGGCCGGTAAGCGCCACCTGAACGAGAAGCTGTCAGCGAAGCGTCGCCGTAAGCTGTCCGGCACCACCGACGTCGCCAAGGGCGATGTCAAGCGCACCAAGCGCCTCCTCGGCAAGGCTTAATAGAGCGCCTGCCTTCAGAAATAAACACCTACATCTCTCACAAGTAAGGAAGTATCACTGTGGCACGTGTTAAGCGCTCAGTTAACGCCAAGAAGAAGCGCCGCGACATTCTGAAGTCCGCCAAGGGCTACCGCGGCCAGCGTTCCCGCCTGTACCGCAAGGCGAAGGAGCAGTGGCTGCACTCCCAGACTTACGCGTACCGCGACCGTCGCGCCCGTAAGTCTGAGTTCCGCAAGCTGTGGATCCAGCGCATCAACGCTGCGGCCCGCATGAACGACATCACCTACAACCGTCTCATCCACGGCCTGAAGCTGGCCGAGGTCGAGGTGGACCGCAAGATCCTTGCTGACCTGGCTGTGAACGACTTCGCCGCGTTCTCCGCTATTTGCGAGGTCGCGAAGAACGCTTTGCCGGAGGACGTCAACGCGCCGAAGGCCGCCTAAGAGCTTTTCGCTTATCGACGCCCCGCTGCTCCCGATTCCGCCCCGGGACAGCGGGGCGTTGTGCTGCAATTTGTCGTGTCTGCCGCGGAGCGCCGCCGTGGGCGGGCTCATGGGTAGGCGTAGCTCGGCGGCGGGGAGGGCCGGTCACACAAGGCGTAATAGCGCTGGCGGGATAGTGCTTATACGCTGGGTCAGCATGAGTCTGGATTTCTCGCAGCCTTTCACTGAACGCACGCCGCGCTTGGTCAACGCGGGGAAACTGAAGCGGGCGGCGGGGCGTCGTAAAGCGAAAGCTTTTTTGGCGGAGGGGGAGAACTCCGTTGAGGCTGCTGTGGCGACAGGCGCGGCGACGGACCTGTTCGTGACGGAGGCGGCGGCGGACCGGTTCGCGGATGTGGTGACGGCGGCGGGCTACATGGACGTGTTCACGCACGCGATCACGGACAAGGCCGCGCAGACCCTGACCGACACTGTGCACACGACGGGACTTTTCGCGGTGTGCAAGCCGGTGACGTGGACGCTCGGCTCGATCCTGAAGGGTCGGCCGAAGCTCGTCGCGGTGTGCGTGGAGACGAACGACCCGGGCAACGCCGGCACGATCATCCGGCTCGTGGACGCGCTCGGCGCTGACGCTGTCGTCTTCGCCGGCGACACGGTCGACCCGGAGTCCCCGAAGGTCGTGCGCTCGTCCGCCGGCTCGCTGTTCCACGTGCCGGTCGCCCGCGAGCGCGACATCAAGGGGGCACTCGGGCAGCTGAGGGCAGCAGGCTTATCGACGTTCGCCACCACCATGCACGGCGACGTCAACCTCGCCGATTCCGGTGATGTGCTCGACCAGCCGACCGCGTGGCTGTTCGGCAACGAAGCCCACGGCTTGCCCGAGGACGTCCTCGAGTCCGCCGATTACACAGTCTCCATCCCGATCCAGGGATCGGCCGAGTCGCTGAACCTCTCCACCGCCGCGTCGATTTGCTTGTGGGAGTCGGCGAAGACGCTCGGCGACTGACCCCCAAGTCGATCCGGCGTCAGTGGGTCACCCCTGGGAAGACGGCGGGGGACCAGAGGGTCGTTGCCCGTCTGGAGGCTCGGACATTCCTTCTGGAGGCTGCCCTCCCGGGCCTCCCGGTCCGCCACCGCTGTGAGGGGCAGAATTGCCGCCGGAGTTCGGTGTCGTGGTGTCGTGGTGTCGATGGCGATATCGAGTTCCATGTCGTACCCGCTTTCAATGCTGCCACTGAAACTCGGCAGTTGGCCCTCCCATCCGTCGCTGAAAACATTGTCGGTGTCCAAGGAGGCGCCGGAGTACGGTGTCCGCGACTTCGTGTAGTTGTCTGTTTGATAGACGGCATCGCACGCCTCCGCCGGGACGACGATTTGGGAGGTGAGAAGGGCATTGGAGGCATCCGAAATCTCATCCGCGGATCGGAATATCTCGAAGTGGATATGCGGATAACGTCCCTCGTAACACCCCGGCACAATTGAGGTGAACTCAACCGAGCCGTCGTCACCCGTGACCTGCACTCCGCGCAAGTAGGTCTCGTCCTCGAGCCCCGATGAGTACATCGAATACCTGCCCTCGCCGTCGCAGTGCCAGATGTAGACCGCCGCACCGGCCATCGGTGCATTGCTGTTGACCATGTCGATGATGTTCATCTTCAGCGTCATCGGCACACCGCTCGCGGCGGTGCCGCCGCCGATCGAGCCGCGGATGTCGCGCCGCTGGACACCGACTTCCTCAAGCACGTCGGGTCCGTTCGACCCGTCGCCGGGGTATGGACCCGCAGTTTCCGTTTTGGTTTCGGTGAGGTCGGTGGCGGAAACACCGTCGGTGGTCGACGGGGCGCCGTTCGTTGTGGTGGAAGACGAGCCGTTCCCCTTCTCCGGGTTGTTCGGTGCGCAGGTGGCCAGTGCGGCGGAACCCGCTCCGATGCCTATCAGGCCGAACAACTTACGGCGGGAGAGACGGCTTTCAATTGTCTTCACGTCGAAAGCCAGACCCTGGTCTTCGACGTCTTCGTCCTGTCTGTCGAGGACTCGACCCTCGAATGTCTTCAGACGTGGCTGCGGAAACAGCTCGTTGGACATGTTCAGTTGTCCTTTCCGGGTAGGCCCACTCCGCGGAGATGTCTCTGGATTCTCGGTGCGTAGCCAATCAGGACACTATTTTCTGATTCTTGGGCATCCGTCTCGTTGAGCGGTCGGCAATGCACAGATTCGTCGTGGATTAGCTTGGGCCGATGAGCCAATTGCAATAGGGCAGCCTCGACACCTCAGCGCAGAAGAGCGCGGGTAAGCTAGTCACCGTTTTGAAATCGAATGTCTCGAAAGGCGCGGGTGAACGGCAGCGTGGCTGATCAGAGCACTCCCACACAGGAAATCGAACTGACCGAAGAGAACCTGAACGCGGCGGCTGACGCGGCGATCGCGGCCTTTGAGGCGGCGCTGGATCTGGCATCGCTGGAGGAGGTCAAGCGCGAACACCTCGGCGAGCAGTCTACGATCATGCAGGCACGTAAGTCGCTCGGTTCGATCCCGAAGGACCAGCGCAAGGACGCTGGTCGCTTTGTGAATATGGCGCGTGGTCGTGCAGAAAAGCGCTACAGCCAGTTGCACGCCGAGCGCGAAGCGGAGCACCGCGATCAGCAGCTGCGCGAAGAGAAAGTCGACGTCACCCTGCCGACGTCGCGTGCGCAGGCAGGTGCGATGCACCCGATCACGGCGCTGAGCGAGCAGATCGCCGACATCTTCATCGGCATGGGCTGGGAAGTCGCCGAAGGCCCGGAGGTCGAAGCGGAGTACTTCAATTTCGACGCGCTCAACTTCATCCCGGACCACCCGGCACGCACCCTGCAAGACACGTTCTACGTCGGGGAGGAAGGCTCCCGCCAGGTCATGCGCACGCACACCTCACCGGTGCAGGTGCGCACGATGCTGGAGCGCGACCTGCCGATCTACATTGCCTGCCCGGGGCGCGTGTTCCGCACCGACGAGCTCGACGCCACGCACACCCCGGTCTTCCACCAGGTGGAGGGCCTAGCGGTGGACAAGGGCCTGACAATGGCGCACCTGCGCGGCACGCTCGACCACCTGGCCAAGGTGCTGTTCGGTCCGGAGACCAAGACGCGCATCCGCACCAACTACTTCCCGTTCACCGAGCCGTCTGCCGAGGTGGACGTGTGGTTCCCGAACAAGAAGGGCGGCGCCGGCTGGATCGAGTGGGGCGGCTGCGGCATGGTCAACCCAAATGTGCTCCGCGCGGTCGGAATCGACCCGGAGGAGTACTCCGGCTTCGCGTTCGGCATGGGCATCGAGCGCACGCTGCAATTCCGCAACGGTCTGACGGACATGCGCGACATGGTCGAAGGCGACGTGCGCTTCACACTGCCGTTCGGTGTTCAGGCGTAACAGGGAAAGGTCTAAGGAGAGTAGAAAATGCTGATTTCTCAGAAATGGTTGACGTCCCTGCTGAACAACGCCGGTAATCCCGGCTGGTCCGTGAGCCCGGAAGAGCTCGACGCAGGCTTCGTCCGCGTCGGTTTCGAGACGGAAGGCTACGAGCCACTGCCGGAGACGACCGGTCCGCTCGTAATCGGCCGTGTGGAGGAGATCGAGGAGCTCACCGACTTCAAGAAGCCGATCCGCTACTGCCAGGTCAACGTCGGCGACGCTAACAGCACCGGCGAGCTGCAGGGCATCATTTGCGGTGCGCGCAACTTCAAGTTGAACGACCTCGTGGTGGTCTCCCTGCCGGGCGCAGTCCTGCCGGGCGGCTTCGAGATTTCCGCGCGCAAGACCTACGACCACATCTCCAACGGCATGATGGCCTCCGAGGCGGAGCTGGGCTTCACCTCCAAGAGCGACGGCATCATCGTTCTTCCGGAGGGCGCCGGTGAGCCTGGGCAGGATGCCCGTGAGGTTCTCGGCGGCTTCGACGACACGGTCTTTGAGGTCAACATCACCCCGGACCGTGGCTACGCACTCTCCGCGCGCGGCTTGGGCAGGGAAGTGGCTTCCGCCTTCGGGTTGGAGTACACGGATGTGGCAGTGGAGCCGTCGATAAGCGGCATTGATTTGTCCGCCGTTACGGAGCCTGCGGGCGACGTGCTGCCGATCACCGTCGAGGAGTCGACCAAGGCCCTGCGTTTCGGTCTGCGCAAGGTTGAGGGCATCGACCCGTCCGCCCAGGCGCCGTTCTGGATGAAGCGCGCGCTGATGCTCGCCGGTATCCGCTCCGTCAACGCCGCGACAGACGTGACCAACTACATCATGCTGTTGCTCGGCCAGCCGATGCACGCCTTCGACGCGGACAAGATCGCCGGTGGTCTGCGGATCCACAATGCCGCTGGCGGCGAGGAATTCGAGACCCTCGACCACGTGAAGCGCACGCTCACGCCGGGCGACGTGGTCATCTCCGACGACAACGGCATCCAGTCGCTCGCCGCGATCATGGGCGGCACGACCTCCGAGATCGCCGACGACACCACTGATGTCTACTTCGAGGCCGCGACGTGGGATCCGCTGACCGTCGCGCGTTCCGCACGCCACCATAAGCTGAGCTCGGAAGCTTCTCGACGCTTCGAGCGCGGCGTCGACCCCGCCATCGTCGAGGTCGCGCTCGACTTGGCCTGCGGCCTGCTGGTGTCCATCGCCGGCGGCACCGTGGTGGATAAGCGCACGATCGTGGGTGACGCGCCGCAGCGCGATGCGATCCGTCTGCGCGCGTCCCGCCCGTCTGAGCTGATCGGCGTGGATTACTCGGTTGAGACCGTGGTCAAGCGCCTCGAGGAGGTCGGCTGCTCCGTCGAGCAGGATGAGGAGAACGGCGAGACCGTTCTTTCGGTGATTCCGCCGACGTGGCGCACCGACCTGAATGAGCCGGTGGAGCTCATCGAGGAGATCGTCCGCCTCGAGGGTCTCGACGAGATTCTGCTCGAGCTGCCGACTCCGCGCGGCGGCCGCGGCCTCTCGCCGCTGCAGCGCCGCCGCCGTGCCGTGACGCACGCGCTGGCGTACTCCGGCTACGCGGAGGTCATCCCGACGCCGTTCATGTCCAACACTGTGCTGGACGCCTGGGGCCTGGATGCGGACGACGACCGCCGCCGTGTTGTGAAGGTGCAGAACCCGCTCGATGCCGACTACGGCGTTCTCGCGACGACCCTGCTGCCGGCGATGCTCGAAGCTGTCGGCCGCAACGTTGCCCGCGGCCGCAACGACCTGTCGCTGTTCTCCGTCGCGCAGGTCGCGTTCAAGCAGGCTGATTCCTCGCCGATGCCGGATGTTGCCCAGCGCCCGGACGACGCCGAGATCGAGGAGCTCGTTTCGTCGCTGCCAAAGCAGCACCTGCACGCGGCCACTGTCGCGACCGGCAACACGGAGCTCGAAGGCCCGTGGGGCGGCGGCCGCACTTACACGTGGTCCGATGCAGTCGAGTCTGCACAGATCGTGGCTCGTTCAGCTGGTGTGGACTTGGAGATTGCTTCCGCCGAGGAATTGCCGTGGCACCCGGGCCGTTGCGCTGAATTGTCCGTCGAGGTCGAGGGCGAAAAGGTCGTTGTCGGCCACGCCGGCGAGCTGCACCCGCAGGTGCTCGAGGCACTCGGTCTTCCGACGCGCACCTGCGCGATGGAGATCGACCTGACCTCTCTACCGCTGACCGAGAAGCTTCCCGCACCGGTGCTGTCGTCCTTCCCGGCACTGCACCAGGATGTCGCGCTCGTGGTCGACGAGGAGATCCCGGCGGAGTCCGTGCGCCGTACGCTTGAGGCTTCGGCAGGCGATCTCATCGAAGATGTCACGCTCTTCGACGTGTACCGCTCCGAATCTCTCGGCGCGGGCAAGAAGTCGCTCGCGTTCGGGCTCGTGTTCCGCGCACCTGACCGCACCCTGACCGAGGACGAGGCATCTGAGGGGCGTCTCGCCGCGGCAGAGGCGGCGAAGAAGGAATTCGGCGCGGAGATGCGCGCATAAAATTATTTGCAATGAATTAATTGCAAACCGCGCGGGTGCTGTGTAGCCTGACGCTATGACCATCACAGTCGCAGTCGCAGGCGCCACCGGCTACGCGGGCGGAGAGATCCTCCGCCTGCTCGTCGGGCACCCGCGCTTTCTTGACGGAACGCTCGAGATCGGCGCATTGACCGGCAATTCTAATGCGGGCCAATCTGCGGCTGACGTGCTACCGCACATCCCGCAGCTGGCGGACCGCGTGATCGACGAGACCACGGTCGAGGTGCTGGGAAAGCATGATGTCGTGTTCCTCGGCCTCCCGCACGGTTTCTCCGCGGAGATCGGTGCCGCGCTGCCGGAGTCGACGCTCGTGCTCGACTGCGCGGCCGATTTCCGTCTCCGAAATGCAGAGGATTGGACTGCATATTACGGATCCGATCACGCCGGGCACTGGCCGTATGGCATTCCCGAGATGCCGGGGCACCGCGAGGAAATCAGGTCGGCACGACGCATTGCCATTCCGGGGTGCTTTCCCACGGGCGCGACTTTGGCCGCGCTGCCAGCAGCTGACCGGAGTTTGGTGGACCCGTCGTTCAGTGTCGTTTCGGTGACGGGTGTCTCTGGCGCAGGCAAGAAGGCGAATGTGGACCTGCTTGGCGCGGAGACGATGGGCTCGGTCAAGGCGTACAACACTGCGGGCAAGCACCGCCACACCCCGGAGATGGTGCAGAACCTCTCCGAGGTGACTGACGAGAATGTCTCGGTCAGTTTCACACCGGTGCTGGCGCCGATGCCGCGCGGGATTCTCTCCACGGTCACGGCCCCGTTGCGGGACGACGTGACGGAAGAGCAGGCGCGCGCGGCCTACGAGGACTTCTACGCGGGCGAGCCGTTCGTGCGCTTGTTGCCTGAGGGGCGTCAGCCGCAGACCCAGCACATCGTCGGCACGAATATGTGCCTGATGCAGGTGGAGGTCGATGAGGGCGCCGGTGTTCTGTTGTCTACCTCGGTGATCGACAACCTGACCAAGGGAACCGGCGGGGCAGCGGTGCAGTGCATGAACCTCGCCCTCGGCTTCGACGAGACCGACGGCCTGCCACTGGCAGCGGTCGCGCCGTAAAAGTGAATCTTCAGTGAAACCCTCACGCATTCGCGGACAGTTAAGGAACTAGACATGGCTACAACAGGTGTGACAGCCCCCGCCGGATTCTCCGCGGCAGGCGTCACGGCAGGAATCAAGCAGTCCGGAAAGCCGGACATGGCGCTCGTGGTCAACAACGGCCCGCGCTTCGACGCGGCTGCCGTGACCACCCGCAATAAGGTCGTTGCCGCACCGGTCAAAGTCACCCGCGACGCGCTGAACAACGGCACGCTGACCGCCGTGGTGTACAACTCCGGCAACGCCAATGCGTGCAACGGCCGCCAAGGCGACCTCGACGCGGCGGAGATGCAGGAGGCCACCGCACGCGAACTCGGCGTGAAGCCGTCCGAGGTCGCAGTCTGCTCCACCGGGTTGATCGGCGATCTGCTGCCGATGGACACGATCCGCGCCGGCATTTCGAAGCTGGGGGAGAACCTCGGCGACAACGGCAACCTGGCCGCTGAAGCGATCCTGACCACCGATCTTGTAGCCAAGGAAGCGATTGTTTCCCGCGACGGTTGGTCTGTCGCAGGCATGGCCAAGGGGGTGGGCATGATGGCGCCGTCGTTGGCGACGATGCTGGTGTGCATCACCACCGACGCTGTGGTCAGCTCCGCCGTGCTGGATTCGGCGCTGCGCGATGCATCGGGCGAGACGTTCAACACCCTCGACATCGACGGCGCCACCTCCACCAACGACACCGTCGTCGCTATGGCATCGGGCGCGTCGAGTGTTCAGCCGACCTCCCAGGAATTCGCCGAAGCGGTCACGGAGCTCTGCGAGGAGCTGTCCCGCCTACTCCAGGCCGACGCAGAGGGCGTGACCAAGCGCGTCGTCATCACCGTGGAAGGCACCGCGGACAACGCGCAGGCGCTCAACGCGGCGCGCACCATCGGCCGCGACAACCTGGTCAAGTGCGCCATGTTCGGCTCGGACCCGAACTGGGGCCGCGTGCTCGCCGCTGTGGGCATGGCGGATGCGGAGATGGATCCGGAGAAGATCACTGTCTCCTTCAACGGAACCCCTGTGTGCATCGACAGCACCGGTGCGCCCGGGGCACGCGATGTGGATCTGAGCGGGGCGGATGTCGAGGTTCTCGTGGATCTGGGCACCGGCGGCCCGGGCCGCGCCAGTGTGCGCACCACGGACTTGTCGTACTCGTATGTGGAAATCAACTCGGAATACTCGACGTAGGAGCGGAAATTCACCCATGAAGCTGAGCAATCAGGACCGCGCGCACGTCCTCGCTGAGGCGCTGCCGTGGCTGCAGCACTACCGCGATAAGATCGTCGTGGTGAAATACGGCGGTAACGCCATGATCGACGACGACCTGAAATCCGCGTTCGCCGCGGACATGGTCTTCTTGAGGACTGTCGGCGCGAAACCCGTTGTCGTGCACGGTGGCGGCCCGCAGATCACCGCGATGCTGGGGCAGTTGGGCCTCGACGGCGGGGAATTCATCGGCGGGTTCCGCGTGACCACCCCGGAGATCCTCGACGTCGTCCGCATGGTGCTCTTCGGCCAGGTCGGCCGCGATCTTTTGGGCCGCATCAACTCCCACGGTCCTTACGCGGTGGGCACCTCCGGCGAGGACGCAGGACTATTCACCGCGCAGAAGCGCTACGTCGACGTCGACGGGGAGAAGAAGGACATCGGCCTGGTCGGCGAGATCGTCGACGTGGATCCGTCGGCTGTCATGGACATCATCGAGGCGGGCCGCATTCCGGTCGTGTCCAGCATCGCCCCGGGCGACGACGGGCATGTCTACAACGTCAACGCCGATTCTGCTGCGGGCGCTCTGGCGGCTGCCCTTCGCGCGGAGCGCCTCGTGGTGCTCACCAACGTCGAAGGGTTGTACACCGACTGGCCGAATAAGGACTCGCTGCTGTCCAAGATCACGCTGAGCCAGCTGGAGGCCATGGTGCCGGACCTTGATTCTGGCATGATCCCGAAGATGGAGGCGTGCATGACAGCGGTGGGCGGCGGCGTGAACGCGGCGCACGTCATTGACGGCCGGATCCCGCACTCGGTGCTTCTGGAGCTGCTGACCATGGGCGGCGTCGGCACAATGGTGCTGCCGGACAACTACGAGAAGGACGACTATCCCGAAGGAACCGTGTTCAGGAAGGATGATCCGCAGTGATGAGCAATCAGGACGCGCTGAACCAGTGGTCGGATGTGTTCATGAACACCTACGGCACGCCGCAGCTCCACCTCGTCAAAGGAGGGGGAGCGACGGTCACCGACGCCGACGGCAAACAGTACGTGGACATGCTCGCCGGCATCGCGGTGAACTCACTGGGGCACGCACACCCGGCACTCGTGAGCGCTGTGGCGACACAGGCCGGCACGCTGGGCCACATCTCCAATTTCTTCGGCTCCGACTCGGCGCTGCACGCGGCGACGACCCTGCGGGAGCGCTTAGGCGACAAGGACGCCAAGGTCTTCTTCTGCAACTCCGGGGGCGAGGCCAATGAGGCCGCGTTCAAGCTGACCCACTTGACGGGTCGAACGACCGTGCTGGCTGCCGAGAACGGCTTCCACGGACGCACGATGGGTGCGCTGTCGCTCACAGGCCAGCCGGGCAAGCGCGAGCCTTTCGCGCCGCTGGTGCCGGGAGTGGAGTACTACCGTTATGGTGACATCGACCATGTTCGCGAACTCGTGGAGAAGCACGCGGGCGATGTTGCGGCGATCTTCCTGGAGCCGATTCAAGGTGAAGTCGGGGTCGTCCCGGCACCGGACGGGTTCCTGCAGGACATTCGCGCGTTGTGCGATGAGCACGGAATCCTCATGGTGGTCGACGAAGTGCAGACCGGTGTCGGCCGCACCGGCGACTTCTTCGCGTTCACTCAGTCGGGTGTGCAGCCGGACATCGTCACCATGGCGAAGGGGTTGGCCGGCGGCATGCCGATCGGAGCCGTGATAGCCAACGCGAAAACCGCCGCATTGTTCACCCCGGGTGCGCACGGCACTACCTTCGGCGGAAACCCGATCGCCTGCGCCGCCGCCAATGCTGTGCTCGGCATTGTCGACGACGCGTTCTGCGCGGCGGTGAAAGAGAAGGGCGAGGGGCTGGCGCGCGCCGTCGATAAGCTGCCCGGCGTCGACCATGTGCGCGGCCGCGGGCTCATGCTCGGCGTTGTTCTCTCCGCACCGGTGGCGAAGGATGCGGTGCGTGTCGGGCTGAAGCACGGGGTGATCCTGAATGCGCCGACGGACACCGTGATCCGACTGACTCCACCGCTGACGATCAGCGACGAGGAGCTTCAGCGCGCTGTGGACGCGATCGAGGCGACGCTCGCCGAGTGCACCGAGGAGGCGCGATGACGACCCCGAATTCACGCACTGTGCGTCAGGCGAAGATCCTGGCCATCCTTGACCACACCCGCGTGTCGTCGCAGGTGCAATTGTCCGAGCTGCTGCTCGACGAGGGCATCGACATCACCCAGGCGACCTTGTCGCGCGACCTCGACGAACTCGGCGCGCGCAAGGTGCGCCCGTCAGGCGGCGGGCGCTCGTACTACGCCGTGGGCGAGGAGGCCCAGTCCTTTCAAGCCTCCCCGAAGGGCCCGCGCGACAAACTGCGCCGCATGCTGGCGGAGCTCGTCGTGTCCATCGATCACACGGGCAATATCGCTGTCCTGCGCACCCCTGCGGGCGCGGCGCAATACCTGGCAAGCTACATTGACCGGGTGGCGCTCGAAAAGGTGGTGGGCACCATCGCGGGCGACGACACAGTCTTCGTCCTCGCGCGCGAACCGCTCACAGGCGCAGACCTGGCCGCCGAGTTCATGGGCGACGTGCAAAGCGAGCCCAGCGACGACTAGCCGGACAACCCTGCTAGATAACTGAGCTGAAATCCTAGACCTGAATATCTCGCACTGCTGATTTAAGGAGCATTGACTGTCATGACAAACCGCGTTGTTCTCGCGTATTCCGGCGGACTGGACACCTCCGTGGCCATCCCGTACCTGGCTGAAATGACCGGTGGCGAAGTCGTCGCCGTGTCCCTCGACCTGGGCCAGGGCGGCGAGGACTTGGAGTCTGTGCGCCAGCGCGCGCTGGACTGCGGCGCTGTCGAGTCCATCGTCGTCGACGCGCGCGACGAGTTCGCCGAGGAGTACTGCCTGCCCACCATCAAGGCGAACGGCATGTACATGAAGCAGTACCCGCTCGTCTCCGCGATCTCCCGCCCGCTGATCGTGAAGCACCTCGTCGAGGCGGCCAAGGAGCACGGAGGCACCCACGTCGCGCACGGCTGCACCGGCAAGGGCAACGACCAGGTCCGCTTCGAGGTCGGCTTCGTCAACCAGGACCCGGACCTGGAGATCATCGCTCCTGCCCGCGACTACGCCTGGACCCGCGACAAGGCCATCGAGTACGCCGAGGGCAAGGACCTGCCGATCGAGCAGTCCGCCGCATCCCCGTTCTCCATCGACCAGAACGTGTGGGGCCGCGCGGTTGAGACTGGCTTCCTCGAGGACCTGTGGAACCCGCCGACAAAGGACCTCTACGCCTACACCGAGGACCCGGCGCTGGGCAACGCCCCGGACGAGGTCATCATCTCCTTCGAGGGCGGCAAGCCGGTCGCCATCGACGGCCGCAAGGTCACCGTCCTCGAGGCAATCGAGGAGATGAACCGCCGCGCCGGCGCCCAGGGCATCGGCCGCCTCGACATGGTCGAGGACCGCCTGGTGGGCATCAAGTCGCGCGAGGTCTACGAGGCACCGGGTGCCGTTACACTCATCACCGCGCACGAGGCGCTCGAGGACGTCACGGTCGAGCGCGAGCTCGCACGCTACAAGCGGCTGATCGACGCCCGCTGGTCCGAGGAGGTCTACGACGGCCTCTGGTTCGCCCCGCTGAAGCGCTCCCTGGACGCCTTCATCGACTCCACCCAGGAGCACGTCACCGGCGATATCCGCATGGTGCTGCACGCCGGCTCCATCACCGTCAACGGCCGCCGCTCCAACCACTCGCTGTACGACTTCAACCTGGCCACCTACGACACCGGCGACACCTTCGACCAGACCCAGGCCAAGGGCTTCGTCAAGCTCCACGGCCTGTCCTCGCAGATCGCCAACAAGCGCGACCGTGAGGCCGGTAAGTAATGGAGCAGCACGGCACTAACGAAGGCGCCCTGTGGGGCGGACGGTTCTCCGGCGGCCCGTCGGAAGCCATGTTCGCCCTGTCGGTGTCCACGCACTTCGACTGGATCCTGGCACCGTACGACGTGCTGGCCTCCAAGGCCCACGCGAAGGTGCTCAACCGGGCGGGTCTTCTGACCGACTCCGATCTCGAGGTGATGCTCGCCGGGCTGGACCAGCTCGGACGCGACGTCGCCGACGGCTCCTTCGGTCCGCTGCCGGCCGATGAGGACGTCCACGGCGCGATGGAGCGTGGCCTTATCGACCGCGTCGGTCCGGAGCTCGGCGGCCGCTTGCGTGCCGGCCGTTCCCGTAACGACCAGGTCGCGGCGATGTTCCGCATGTGGGTGCGAGATGCGTTCCGCGATGTCGCCCAGGACGTGTGCGACCTCGTGGACGTGCTCAGCACGCAGGCCGCAGCACACCCGGATGCCATCATGCCGGGCAAGACCCACTTCCAGGCGGCGCAGCCGATCCTGCTCGCGCACTCGTTGCTCGCGCACGCCCAGCCGCTGCTGCGCGACCTGGAGCGCATCCGCGACCTGGACAAGCGCGTCGCTGTCTCGCCGTACGGCTCGGGCGCTCTGGCGGGATCCTCGCTGCAGCTCGACCCGGAGGCGATCGCGGAAGAACTCGGCTTCGACTCCGCCGCCGACAACTCGCTCGACGGCACGTCCTCGCGCGATTTCGTGTCCGAGGGCGCGTACGTGCTGGCGCAGATCGCCGTTGACATCTCGCGTTTGGCCGAGGAGATCATCGCGTGGTCCACGCCGGAATTCGGCTATGTCACGCTGGACGATGCCTGGTCCACCGGCTCGTCGATCATGCCGCAAAAGAAGAACCCGGATGTTCCGGAGCTCGCCCGCGGCAAGTCGGGCCGCCTCATCGGCAACCTGACAGGGCTTCTGACCACGTTCAAGGCTCTGCCGCTGGCGTACAACCGCGACCTGCAGGAGGACAAGGAGCCGATCGTCGACTCGGTCAACCAGCTTCGCATCCTCCTTCCGGCGATGACCGGCCTTGTGTCCACGCTGACCTTCCACGAGGACCGCATGCGCGAACTCGCGCCTGCCGGCTTCACGCTAGCCACCGATCTGGCCGAGTGGATGGTCCGCCAGGGCGTTCCGTTCCGCGAAGCCCACGAGGCATCCGGCGCATGCGTCCGCGTCGCGGAGGCCCGCGGGGTAGACTTGGTGGATCTGACGGATGAGGAGCTCGCTGGCGTCGATAAGCGCCTCACCCCTGATGTGCGCGAGGTGCTCACGATCGACGGTGCCGTGGCCTCCCGTGCGACGCGCGGCGGCACCGCTGCTGTCCGCGTCGCCGAGCAGCGCGCGCGTGTCGACGAAGCGAATGCCGCGGCGCGCGCATGGGCGGAGAAACCTGTACGCGCCGCTTAACGCCGCCGGGCACGGGATCCATCCCAGTCTTCGTCATTCTTTACGGCGAGGCCAATGAGGGCGACATGAAGGAGCTTGCCGACGTCACCGGCGGCGCCGTCTTCGACGCGATCAACGATGATTTGAGCGACGCATTCAAGGAGATTCGTGGCTACCAGTAACTCCTACAACCCCGCTTCCGCCGGCGGAAACAACGCCGGGAACGGCAGCTTTTTCACATCCCGTAAGAACCTCGTCGGCATGACGCTGGCGACGCTGGTGAGACCCTGCGTCCGCTCTACCGGGTCCGCCCGCCGCGCGATGACGTCGGCTTCGGAGAAAGTGAAACAAGGCATTCTCGGCCAGAACTTTCGGGCGATGGATTCGCAGGCGCGCACTCTGCGCGAAGCCTTCGGCTACCTGTCGGGTCTGGAGGACACCTAAGCAGGGTACGATGAACGACCATGACGGCCGACACACCGACGCTTGACCCGCAGCTTCTCGATATTCTTGCGTGCCCGCAGGACAAAGGGCCTTTGGAGTACCTGCATGACGAGCAATTGCTGGTCAATCGCCGGCTCGGTGTCGCGTATCGCATCGACGACGGCATCCCGGTTTTGCTTATCGATGAAGCGCAGCCGTACACCGGCGGCGCCTAATCCCGTCCCGGGGCTGCATTAACCCGGGACTGCACAACTGACTGAGCGAATTTTCCACCTTTACGTGAACGAGGCTTGAAGGAACTGCTTTATGGCTGACAGCGCAACGATCATCGACGAGCTTGAGTGGCGCGGACTGATCAACCAGTCCACCGACTTGGATGCCCTGAAAGAGGCGACGGCTACGCCGATCACGCTATATGCCGGTTTCGACCCCACCGGCCCGTCGCTGCACGCCGGCCACCTCGTTCCGCTGCTGATGCTGCGCCGCTTCCAGGAGGCAGGCCACCGTCCGATTGTGCTCGCCGGTGGCGCTACCGGCATGATCGGCGACCCGCGCGACGTTGGGGAGCGCACCATGAACTCCGCCGACACGGTGAGCGATTGGGCTGGCCGCATTTCCGGACAGCTGAGGCGCTTCGTCGACTTCGAGGGCGATAACGCCGCCACCCTGGTCAACAACGCTGACTGGACTAACGATATGACCGTCGTCGATTTCCTGCGCGATGTGGGCAAGCACTTCTCTCTGGCGACGATGCTCTCCCGCGACACCGTGAAGCGCCGCTTGGACAACGACGGAATTTCCTACACGGAGTTCTCATACATGCTGCTGCAGGCCAACGACTACGTGCAGCTGCGCCGCAGGATGGGCTGCACGCTGCAGGTCGGCGGTTCGGACCAGTGGGGCAACCTGGTCGCCGGTGTGGACCTGAACCGCCGCATGGACGGTGAGACCGTCCACGCGCTCACCGTGCCGCTGGTGACGGACTCTGAAGGCAAGAAGTTCGGCAAGTCCACCGGCGGCGGCTCGCTGTGGCTCGATCCGGAGATGACCAGCCCGTACCGCTGGTACCAGTACTTCGTCAACACCGCCGACGCCGACGTGATCCGCTACCTGCGCTGGTTCACTTTCCTGACCAAGGAGGAGCTGGACGAGCTGGCTGTCGAGGTGGAGGAGCGCCCGTTCAAGCGCGAAGCCCAGAAGCGCCTCGCCCGCGAAATGACTGACCTCGTCCACGGCCCCGAGGCCACCAAGGCAGTCGAGCTCGCCTCCCAGGCGCTGTTCGGCCGCGCGGAGCTAGCCGAGCTCGACGAGCCGACTCTCGCCGCCGCTGTCTCCGAGACCGAGGTCTTCACCGTCGAACCGGGCGCCCCGCGCACGATCGTCGACCTCATGGTCGGCACGGGCCTCGTCGATTCGAAGGGTGCGGCACGTCGCGCCATCAAGGAAGGCGGCGCTTACGCCAACAACGCCCGCATCGAGTCGGAGGACTGGGAGCCGGGCGAAGACGACCTGCTGCACGGCCAGTGGATCGTGCTGCGCCGCGGCAAGAAGAATTTCGCCGGCGTGAAGATCGCCAACTAAGCAACCGGCCAGTCAGACAGGGAGGACGTGGAACGCATGAGCTACGACAACCGCGACCGCAACGACCGCCGCAATAACCGCGGCAACCGCAATAACGACCGCCGGGGATACGGTCGTGACCGTGACAACGAGCGCAACTACCGCGGACGCGACGGTGAACGCGGCGACCGCCGATACGGCGACCGGCGCGATGATCGTCGCGGCGGCAACAAGGTGCGCCACGACCGCTCCAACCCGTACCGCCAGGGCTTCCGTGAGGACCGCATGGCGCAGAAGGAGAATGAGCCGGCGATCCCGGACGATATCGACGTCGCGGACCTCGATCCGTCGGTGCTGCAGGACCTGCGCGTGCTAGCCAAGGACAATGCGGACCGCGTGGCCAAGCACATGATCATGGCGGCGACGTGGATGGCGGACGATCCGCAGCTGGCGCTGACGCATGCGCGAGCGGCGAAGAACCGCGCGGGCCGAGTCGGTGTCGTGCGCGAGGCGGCCGGCATCGCGGCGTACCACGCAGGGGAGTGGAAAGAAGCGCTCTCAGAGCTGCGCGCTGCGCGCCGCATGAGCGGTGGACCGGGTCTGCTCGCCGTCATGGCGGACGCCGAGCGTGGCCTCGGCCGCCCGGAGAAGGCACTCGAGATCGGCCGCAGCCCGGAGGTGCGCGACCTCGACGACGACTCGAAGATCGAGCTCGCCATCGTCATGGCCGGCGCGCGCCACGACATGGGCCAGCACGAATCGGCCCTGGCGACGCTCCAGCAGCTCAACCCGACGATGAAGGGCGACAGCTTCGAGCACATCCGTCTGGCCTACGCCTACGCTGACGCGCTCGCGCAGGTGGGCCGCACCGACGAGGCTCGCACGTGGTTCGAGCACGTGGCCAAGGTCGACACCGACAAGCTGACCGACGCCGCTGACCGTCTCAAAGAACTCAAGTAGCGCCGGATAAAGGGGAGAGATTCGCAGTGAAGATCACGCAGCTTTACGACGCACTGTTGCTCGACCTCGACGGCACCGTCTGGACGGGCGACACCGCCATTCCGAATGCGGTGAAAGCCGTCACCCAGGCGAAAAAAGCAGGTGTGGCCGCCGCTTACATCACGAATAATGCCTCGCGCCCTCCCGCTGAAGTAGCCGCAAAACTGACTGGCATGGGATTGGCGAGCGAACCGGCAGATGTGTTGACGTCGGCTCAGGCCGCGGTGCAGCTGGCTACCAAGCACGCAAGCGAGGGCGATCCGATCCTCGTCGTCGGTGCCCCATCCTTTGCCGACCTTGTGCGCGAGGCAGGCTTCGTTCCGGTCACGTCCGCCGACGAGCACCCCGCAGTCGTGCTCCACGGCCATTCGCCGGACAACGGCTGGCGTCAGCTCTCCGAAGCAGCGCTCGCGGTCGCGCAGGGCGCGACGTACATCGCCAGCAATCTGGACACGACCCTGCCGATGGACCGCGGCTTGATGGTCGGCAACGGTTCCATGGTCGCGGCGGTGACCAGCGCGACCGGCGTGGTCCCACAGGCGGCCGGCAAACCGGAACCCGCCATGTTCGACCTCGCGAAAGAGAACCTCGGCTCCGCACGTCCGCTCGCAGTCGGCGACCGCCTGGACACGGACATCGCCGGCGGTGTCGCGGCGCAGATGGATGCCCTCCACGTACTCACGGGTGTCTCCGGCCCACTGGCGCTCATCGCGGCGCCGTCGACGCAGCGCCCGACGCTGATCGCGGAGGATTTGAGCGTGCTCATCGACGACGTGGACGTGGATGACCTCCGCCCTGCACCGCAGGGAGGATTCACCGCTCGTCGCGACGGCGACGAGATCGTGCTCGACGGAGGAGATACAGGGGCGACACCGCTGCAGGCACTGCGCACAGCGCTCTTCGTCGCGTGGGCAGATGAAAAGGATAACGCGTCAGTCGTCGTCACGCCTGCGTCCGATGCGGCGCGTGCCGCGACCCAGGCATGGTGGTGAGCGACATGGCACCGTCCGCCCCGAAACCCCATGACCCGCGCACACCGTCGATCAGCGTCGACGATCTGCGCGGGCAGTACGACGCGGCGCTGTTGTCCGACCCGCACTTGACGGAGCAGGGGCCAGACGGTGAAGAAGCGGCCGTCACTGACGAACTGGCTCTCGAGCTCGCGCGCTACGAGGCGGCGTACGGGGTCCTGGCATCCGCACTGCAGGACGGGGCGTAGCGCATGCCGCCAGGAAGAAGAAGGCTCGACGCCGAGCTCGTCCGCCGCAAGATCGCCCGTTCCCGCGAGCAGGCCGTCGACTGGATCAAAGCAGGGCGTGTGGAAGTCGGCGGATTCGTGGCCAAAAAGCCGGCGACCATCGTGGAGCCGGACGCGTCCATCAAGGTCGCAAAAGCCGACGACGATGACTGGGCGTCGCGCGGTGCGCACAAGCTGCTCGGCGCGCTGGAAGCTCTCGAGCCGCAGGGTCTGACGGTCGAGGGCAAGCGTGCGCTGGACGCCGGAGCGTCGACAGGCGGCTTCACGGACGTGCTGCTGCGCCGCGGCGCCAGCGAAGTCGTCGCTGTAGATGTCGGCTACGGGCAGCTGGTATGGCGGCTTCAAAATGATGACCGCGTGAAAGTGCTCGACCGGACAAATATCCGTCACCTGACGCCTGAGCTCATGGACGGGCCCGCCGACCTGATGGTGGGCGACCTGTCGTTCATCTCGCTCGAACTGGTCCTCCCCGCGATCGCGGAGTGCATGTCCGACGGCGCGGACCTGTTGCCGATGGTCAAACCCCAATTCGAAGTGGGCAAAGACCGCCTCGGCACTGGCGGCGTGGTGCGGTCGCCGGAACTGCGCGAGGAAGTGACTCTCGATGTCGCGCGGAAGGCACTCGAGCTCGGACTCAGCTGCAGAGCGGCAACGGCATCTCCGCTTCCCGGGCCGAGCGGGAACGTAGAATACTTCCTATGGCTCGTCCGCGACGGTGGCGCAAGCGCACCGGGCGACGATGAACTAGCCCGGATGATTTACCGGGCGGTAGAGGAAGGACCGATGAACTGATGGCCGCAGATGGTGCCCAGGATCATGTCGGCGGCGAGGTAACCTCCGCCGACAATAGCGACCGCATCGTCCTCCTCGTTCCGCACACCCGTCGCGAAGGAAATATCGCCTCGGCGAACCGCGCCACCGAGCTCCTGCTGGAAGCGGGACTGACGGTGCGTCTGCTCGGCGACCGCGACGTTCCCTTCACCGACAACTACCCGGCGCTCGCCAGCCTAGACACCGTTGACCCCGGGCCGGAGGCGGCGAAGGACTGCGAACTCGTGCTCGTCCTCGGCGGCGACGGCACTTTCCTGGGGGCGGCCGGCATGGCGCGCGAACAGGACGTGCCGGTGCTGGGCATCAACCTGGGCCACATCGGCTTCCTCGCCGAATGGGAGGAAGACAGCCTGGAAACGGCGATCCGCCGGGTCATCGACCGCAACTACAAAGTGGTGGACCGCATGACCATCGACATCACGGTGCACGATTCCAACAACGACCTGGTGGGGGAGAGCTGGGCGCTCAACGAGGCGAGCTTGGAGAATATCGACCGCAGCGGCGTCCTCGATGCGATTCTCGAAGTGGACTTCCGCCCGGTGAGTTCCTTCGGTTGCGACGGTGTGCTCATTTCCACCCCGACGGGGTCGACTGCTTATGCCTTCTCAGCGGGCGGCCCGATTCTGTGGCCGGAGCTCGACGCCATCCTGGTGGTGCCGAATAACGCGCATGCGCTGTTCACCACTCCGCTCGTGGTCGCGCCCGAGTCGACAGTGGCGGTCGAGTCGTTGATCACCACCACGTACGGCAAGGTCGTCGCCGACGGCATCCGCCAGCTGGACATGCCGCCAGGCTCGCGCTTGGAGGTCGTGCACGGCCACCGCCCGGTCCGCCTCGTCCGCCTCGACGACAGCCCGTTCACCGACCGTCTCGTGCGCAAGCTGCACCTGCCGGTCAACGGTTGGCGCGGCCCGGTGGTCAAAGACGACAACTCGTATTCTGATTCCGTCACCCGCCGCGAAGCGCACTAGCGCATGCCGCGGCATTCGTCCCCGAAGAAACGCGACAAGGTCTGCATGCTCGTAGAAATCTCCATCGACAACCTCGGCGTCATCCCGCATTCGCACGTCGAATTCGCCCCGGGCCTCAACGTGCTCACGGGTGAAACGGGCGCGGGTAAGACGATGGTGGTCACTGGTCTGCGCCTTCTCACCGGCGGCCGCGCCGACGCCTCGAAGGTCCGGACGGGCGCTGAGAAGGCAGGCGTCGAGGGAGCTTTCAACGCGGATGCGCTCGACGAAGGAACCAAGCAACGCATCGTCGCGCTTATCGACGACACCGGTGCTTCCCCCGACGAGAACGGCGAATACCTTGCCGCCCGCACGGTGAAAGCCTCCGGCCGCTCCCGGGCGCACCTCGGCGGGCGCACCGTGCCTGCGGCGACGCTGGCCGACTTCACTGGCGAACTGCTCACTATTCACGGCCAAAACGACCAGCTGCGCCTGCTGTCTCCGGCGGAGCAGCTCAATGCACTCGACTCATACGACCCTGAAATCGCCCCGTTGAAGGAGAGCTACCGCGAAGCGTTCACCGCCTGGCGGGCGGCCTCCAAAGATCTCGAGGAGCGCGTGAATAAGCGCCGCGAGCTCGCCCAGGAAGTCGACCGCCTGACCTTCGCTGTGGGGGAGATCGACGAGGTCGCCCCGGAGGTCGGGGAGGATGCCGAGCTGGTCACAGCCGTCAACCGTCTGCAGGACGTGGATGCGTTGCGCGAGGCCGCTCAGGAAGCGATCGTGGCCATCGACGGCCCGGATGCTGTCGGGGAATTCGGCGGCGACGATGACACAGCCTCTGATCTCGTCGGCCGCGCTGCGTCGGCTCTGAGCGGTTCGAGCGACGAGCAGCTGCGCGCATTGGGTGAGCAGCTCGGGGAGGTCGCCTCGGTGCTGTCCTCGGTGTCGGGTGAGCTCGGCATGTACCTTTCCGAGCTGCCCAGCGATCCGGAGGAGCTCGAGCGTCTCTTGCAGCGCCAGCAGGAATTGAAGGGGCTCACCCGCAAATACGCCCCGGATATAGAAGGCGTGCTTGCCTGGCGCGATAAAGCGCAGGCCCGCCTCCAGTCGATCGACACTTCTGCTGAGGCGCTGGACAAGCTGAAAAAGCAGGTCGCCGAACACAAGAAGGCCATGGTCGCGCGGGCGAAGAAGTTGACTAAGGCCCGCACGGCCGCGGCAGCCACACTTGCCGATGCAGTGACAGAGGAGCTGCGCGGTCTGGCGATGCCGAAGGCCCGGATCACGGTGAATGTGGAGCCCCAGGACTACGACCGTACTGGCGCCGACGCCGTGGAACTGCGCCTCGCCCCAAACGACGCGCTGGAACCGCAGCCGCTGGCGTCAAGCGCATCGGGCGGCGAGCTCTCCCGCGTGATGCTGGCTCTCGAAGTGATTCTCTCCGCTCAGCGCGGCGGAGCCACCTTGGTCTTCGACGAGGTAGATGCCGGTGTCGGTGGACGCGCGGCCGTGGAAATCGGCCGCCGGCTGGCGCGCCTGGCGCTCAACAACCAGGTCATCGTGGTGACGCACCTGCCGCAGGTCGCCGCCTATGCCGACAACCACCTGCACGTGTCCAAGAATGTCGGCGACGAGGCAGTCACCTCAGGCGTGAGGGAACTGCACGGCGACGAGCGCGTCGACGAGCTCGCCCGCATGCTCGCCGGCATGGACGATTCCGCATCCGGCAAAGCCCACGCCGCCGAGTTGCTCGACAAGGCCCGCGCCGACGTGGAGAGCTACCGCGCGTAAATAACTGGACCGGCACAGCGTTTCCCTCGGCGATTCCCGCGGTGTTTTCTTGAACGTCTCTCCGCGCGCCTTCACCGAATAGCCTGCGCCGACGGGCAGAATCGTTAGCCATGAGCTCAACTTCCCGTACTCCCTCCGCCGACAAGAACGGCACGAAGGCATCCACCTCCGGCAGCGCATCCAGCAGTACGAAGGTGACGGCGCAGCCGGAGAAGAAGACTGCGCAGAAGCCAGCCAAGAAGACAGTTGAGAAAACTGCCGAGAAGCCAGCTAAGAAAGTCGAGACGTCCACCAGGCAGACGGTAGACAACCCGGTCAAGAAGACCGCCGACACTACGGTCATCACTGAGACGATCACCGGCTCCCTGCGCGACTGCACCCCGCAGGGTAAGGGCATGCGCAGGTTCCACGAAGGGGATATCGCCATCGTCGACGCGCCGGACATGAGCCGCCGTGAGGCGCAGGCGCTCGTCGAAAAACATCCCTCCGCAGTGGTCAATATCGCGCAGTTCTCCACGGGTAATATCCCCAATTACGGGCCGCAGCTGCTGCTCGACGCCGGTATTCCGCTGCTGGAGAACGCCGGTGCAGCGACCCGCGGTTCTTTCCGCGACGGTAAGAAGGGCTCCGTCACCGCCGACGGCGAGGTGCGAGCCGGTAAGAAGCCTATCGCGCAGGCCGACGCTGTCGACCGTGCATTGGCCGACAGCTCCTTCGATGAGTCGCAGCAGCACCTCGTCGACCACATGGAGGCGTATTTCGGCAATTCGATCGAGTTCATCCACACCGAATCGCCGTTGCTTGTCGACGGCGTCGGCGTGCCCGAGCTCGGCGACGCGATGGAGGGGCGCAGGGTTCTCATCGTCAGCCCGACTGCGAACACCCGCGAGCGCGTGGAACCCATGCGCAACTTCATCCGCGAATTCCAGCCGGTCATCATCGGCGTTGGAGCCGCGGTGGACGCGCTGCTGGATAGCGGGTACTCCTGTGATTTCATCGTCGGCGACCCGGCGGACATCTCCAACGACAACCTGCGCGGCGATGCCCGCGTGATTCTTCCGGCGGACCCGGACGGACATGCCGCTGGTTTGGAGCGAATTCAGGACCTGGGCGTGGGTGCCGTGACCTTCCCGGCTGCGACGGATTCTCCGACTGATCTCGCCATCCTGCTCGCTGTATTCCACGATGCAGAGACCATCGTCACCGTCGGCGACGGGCTCGACCTCGACCGCATCTTCGCCGGCGACGAGGATGCGACCCCGGCGGCAATGCTCACCCGTCTGAAGGCCGGCAACCGCATCGTCGACTCCCGCGTCATTGAGAACCTCTACGCGAAGTCTTCCTCCGGTGCGGGGCTCGCGTGGGCGTGGGCCATCCTCGGCCTGCTCGTCGCGGTCGCCACCGTGATCCTGATTGTCGGTCTGGTGGGCAACGGTTCGTTCGTGGACAACCTCATCGACACGTGGAATAACTTCGCCCTGACAGTTCAGAACCTGTTCTCGCGCTAAAAGAGAGGAATCGCTTCAACATGCCGAAGAAGAAGACCGGAGCACCGGGTTTGGTGGCAAGCGGCCTCGCGTGGGGCGTTGCAGCCGGCATTGCATTGGGCGCGCTCGTCGTCGCACCGTCCATGGCGCCGATCGCCGACAACAGTTTCAACAACATCACGGGCAGCTCGTCCGGCGAGGCCGGAAGCGGCACTGCCACAGATGAGGCGTCACAGCGCCAAGTCGACGCGGCCAACGCATTGCTCGGAAACACCTCCACCGAGATCGTCAACGGCGCGCTCGATCAGCGTCCGTTCATGATCATCCGCACGCCGGACGCCAACGCCGACGATGTGGACGTGACCAGCTGGCTGGCCAAACAGGCTGGCGGAATTGGCTCGGGCCAGATCACGCTCACCGATAAATTCCTGTCCGCAGAGGGAGCGGACGAGCTTCGATCGGTCATTGCCACGACTCTGCCGGCCGGCGCGCAGCTCTCCGTTGACAACCAGGCACCCGGTGTCCACGCCGGCGAATCCCTCGGGGCAGCGTTGATGTTCGACCCGAAAGGCGACCAGCCGCTGGCCACCGTCGACGACCGGGCTGTGGTGCTCCAGGCACTACGCGACGCCGGGTTCATCGAGTACGAGGACGGCACGATCACCCCGGCACAGGGCATCATCCTGGTCACCGGAGGCGCCCTCAACGAGGACGAGGCCGAGAACAACAAGGACGAAAGCAACGCCTACTCCGCTACCGTGATGGCCGACTTCGCCCGCGCGCTCGACTCGAAGGGCGACGCAGTGGTGCTCGCTGGTCGCCGTGGCGCCGCAGCCGAGAAGGGCTCGATCGCGCAGCTGCGCTCCGACGAGAAGTCGAAGGTCTCCACCGTCGATTCGCTGGAGTCCGAGACCGGCCGCATCTCCACCGTTCTGGCACTGGCCGAGCAAATCAACGGCGGTTCCGGGGCATACGGTTCGGCGTCAAACGCGAACGCTGAGATGCCTGCGCCGAAGCCGGCGCCGCGCCGCGAGAACTAGTCGCGGCGCTATCGTGGGCACCATGTCTGATTCCGCACAGCGCCACCAATTCAAGGTCACGGATTCGGAGTTGCTTATCGACGCTCCGATTCTCGCCCTCCGCCGCGACACCGTCACCATGCCAGGTGGCACGACGGCCACGCGCGAGGTGGTGGAGCACTTCGGCGCCGTCGCTGTCGTGGCCGTCGACGAGAACGATCGCATCGCCATGGTGGAGCAGTACCGCCATACCGTCGGCCGCCGCCTCTGGGAGCTTCCGGCGGGCCTGCTCGATTTCGACGGTGAGGACGCTCTCACCACCGCGAAGCGCGAACTCGTCGAGGAAGCAGGGCTTGAGGCGGAGAACTGGTCGGTGCTGGTGGACTTGGTCACCTCGCCGGGCTTCGCCGAAGAAGCTGTCCGCGTCTTCCTGGCCACCGGGCTCAGCGAGACGGAGCGCCCGGAGGCCGAGGACGAGGAGGCGGACATGGAGTTCGCGTGGGTGCCCCTCGATGAAGCCCGCGCGGACGTGATGGCTGGAAGGATCTCTAACTCGATCGCGATCGCAGGCATTCTCTCGGCCTCCGAGGTACTGGCAGGACGCACGGAGGCGCGCAGCACGGACACACCGTTCGAGCTTCGTCCCACGCACATGCCGGAGCGCCGCAGTGCACAGGGAATCACGCCCGACATGAAGAAGATCCAGAACTAGCAAGCACGAAACTGAAGGTCACCAGTGGACGCACGCACGGTCGGGCAGTTATGGCTCGACCACCTCGCCGTCGAGCGCGGAGTATCCCCCAACACGCTGAGCAATTACCGCCGCGATGTGGAGCGCTACCTGGACTGGCTCGAGGACGCAGGCATAACAGACCTGGGCGAGGTCGCGTCGACGGACCTTGAAGACTATGTCGCGGATCTGCGCCGTGGGGGAGACGGGAAGAAAGGATTGGCGGCGTCGTCGGCAAGCCGTGCGCTTGTCGTCGCGCGTGGCCTGCATAAATTCGCGGTGAGCGAAGGAGCTGTCGCAGCCGATGTCGCGGCAGGAGTGTCACCGCCGAAGGTGGGGGAGAAGCTACCGGACACGCTCACCATCGACGAGGTGGGCAAGCTTCTCGACGCTTGCCCCGACGAGACTCCCGCGCAGTTGCGCGATAAGGCGCTGCTCGAGGTGCTCTACGCCACCGGTGCACGTATATCCGAGCTCCTGGCGCTGGTCGTGGACGATATCGCGGAGACCCGCGACTTCATCAAAGTCACGGGCAAGGGCGATAAGCAGCGCATCGTGCCCGTGGGCGGCGCGGCGCAACGGGCTCTCGAGGCTTACCTCGTGCGCGGCAGGCCGGCGTTGACGACCGGCAAGTCCCATGCCGTGTTCTTGAATAAGCGTGGCGGGGCGCTGTCCCGGCAGAGCTCGTGGACGATCATCAAGGACGCGGCTTCGCGCGCCGGCCTCGACAAAGCGATCTCCCCGCACACGATGCGCCACTCGTTCGCCACCCACCTGCTTGAGGGTGGGGCAGACGTGCGTACGGTCCAAGAGTTGCTCGGCCATGCCTCTGTCACGACGACTCAGATATACACCCACGTCACACCAGAAAACTTGCGTGAAGTATGGACTTCGTCGCATCCCCGTTCGTGACTGCGGACAAATGACAGCCGTGTAAGATGACCATCAACAGCAAGGCGCATCGTTCGCGTTGACGCACGCGGGAAACGAAGGAGTGGCGGTGACAGAAGACGGACTTTTCAGCGCTTCGGAGACGGAGGTCGGGCTGACAGGTCGGCCGCTGCGTGAATTCCCGCAGCCGAAGCCCCTGGACAAGCATGGCCCCGCGACGATCATCTCGATGGTCAACCAGAAGGGTGGCGTGGGCAAGACCACCTCGTCGATCAACTTGGGCGCGTGCCTGGCGGAACAGGGCCGTAAGGTGCTGCTGGTCGACTTGGACCCGCAGGGTGCGCTGTCCGCGGGCCTGAATATCTCGCACGACGAGGACCAGGTGACGGTCTACGACCTGATGCTGGACAACACCTCGTCCATCCACGCCGCGATCAAGCACACGAATGTCTCCGGCCTGGATATGGTTCCGGCGAATATCGACTTGTCCGCCGCGGAAATCCAGCTCGTCAACGAGGTAGGACGCGAGCAGACCCTCGGTCGTGCGCTGCGCCCGGTGCGGGGCGAGTACGACTTCATCATCATCGATTGCCAGCCGTCCCTCGGCCTGCTCACCGTGAACGCATTGGCGTGCTCGCAGGGAGTCATCATCCCGATGGAGTGCGAGTACTTCTCTCTGCGCGGGCTCGCACTACTCACCGACACGGTGGAGAAGGTGCGCGACCGCATCAATTTCGACCTGGACATCGTGGGCATCCTGGTGACCATGTTCGACCGCCGCACTACCCACGCGCGCGAGGTCATGGACCGCGTGGTGGAGGTGTTCGGCGACCGCGTCTTCGATACAGTGATCACCCGCACCGTCCGCTTCCCGGAGACCTCCGTGGCCGGCGAGCCGATCATCACGTGGGCACCGAATTCGCCCGGCGCGGAGCAGTACCGCAACCTTGCCCTCGAGGTCATCGAGCGCACCTCGTAAACAGCGCCTGCTGTTGTCGCGTGAGGTTCACTGAGTTATGACCACGGCGAAACCGATCGATTCCAAAGACCCCGCATACACGGGCCAGGGTTACCAGCCGGAGATCACCGGCTTCACTCTCGTGCTCAATAATTTCGAGGGACCCTACGATCTGTTGCTCAACCTGATCAGCTCCCGCAAGCTGGACGTCACCGAGGTGGCGCTGGCGGAGGTCACAGACGAGTTCATCGTCTATGTCAAGCAGTTGGGAGAGACAGCGGAGCTAGATGAGATCACCGAATTCCTCGTCACCGCGGCGACGCTGCTCAATTTGAAGGCGCAGCGCCTGTTGCCGCGCAACGGTGACGATGACGAAGAGGACCTCGAGCTCCTGTCCTCCCGCGACCTGTTGTTCGCGCGTCTTCTGCAGTACCGCGCGTACCAGCAGGTGGCCGACCAGTTCGAACGCTGGCAAGCGAGCGCCCGTCGCCGCTATCCCCGCGCCGTCGGCATGGAGGAGAGCTTTGCCGACGTCCTGCCTCCAGTGTCGCTCGGGCACACGCCCGGCTCATTCGCCGAGCTCGCCGCGTCCGTCTTCCGCCCGAAACCACCGGAAGAGGTCCGGGTCGACCACTTGCACACTCAGCCGGTCTCCGTGCCGGAGCAGGCAGGCAAGCTGCTGGACACGCTCAAACTCGCCGGTGCGCAGCACTGGCTCACTTTCACCGCGCTCACACGAGACTGCACACGCTCAATGGAGATCGTTGGCCGCTTCCTCGCCGTGCTGGAGCTCTACAAGGCCCACGCCATCGACGCCCAACAGGTAGAGGCCCTCGGACAGCTGGATATCTCGTGGACGGGCAAAGACGTCGATCCCGCGGTGGTAGCGGCAGCGAACTGGGAGTAGGAGAGAGGCTTATGGGCGATAACGCGCCAACCGAAGAGAAGACAGATCAGTCGCGGCCAGCAGCGCTCCCCATGGTGAGCCAGCTGCGCTCCCAGATTGAATCGATCCTGTTGGTCATCGACACCCCGGCGTTGGCGGCGGATATTGCGGGCGCATTGAATGCGGGAGAGCAGGACGTCACTGCGTGCCTGCAAGAGTGGGCGGACGAGCTCGACGAGCGCGGCTCGGGCATGGACCTGCGCGAGACTTCCGAGGGCTGGCGCCTGTACACGCGGAACGGTAACGCGGATGCCGTGGAGGCATTTCTCGTCGATGGAACGCACACCAAGCTCAGCCGCGCCGCAATGGAGACTCTCGCCGTGGTCGCGTACCGTCAGCCGGTCACGCGCGCGCAGGTCGCCGCCGTCCGCGGCGTGAACGTCGACGGCGTCATGCGGACGCTGACCCTGCGTGGACTCATCGCGGAAGTCGATCCAGACGAGGCGACGGGAGCCCACCGCTACATCACCACTGAACTGTTCTTGGAGCAGCTCGGCATCGATTCACTCGACCGTCTTCCGGACTTGGCGCCGCTGCTTCCGGAAGTCGATTCCATCGAGGAGAGCTGGTAGTTTAGGGAGCCATGACTCCACCCGCTCGCCGAGAAGGCACACCGGACACAACCAAGGACGAGAAGTTCTATCTCTCCAACGCGAAACCCGCAAAGCACCAGAACGTCAGCCTGAGCAAACGGCGCGAGAACGCCGAGAAAAACGCAGAAGAAGCCGCTGACGAAAACCAGGAACCGCATCCGCTCGCCGATAACTGGTGGGACGAGCGCGAAGATCCCGTCGCCCCGCTGGGCAAAGCTATCGAGGACGGCGATGAGGACGGTAGGTCCCGCCGCGCCCCGAAGCGAAAAGCTAACGAGGGGATCCGCCTGCAGAAGGTTCTCGCGCAGGCAGGTGTGGCATCCCGCCGCCACTCCGAGGTGATGATCGACGAGGGCCGCATCGAGGTCAACGGAAAGATCATCCGTAAGCAGGGCGTGCGCGTGGACCCGAACGTGGACATCATCCGCGTCGACGGTGTGCGCGTGAACGTCAGCGAGGAGCACCAGTACTTCGCGCTGAATAAGCCCCGAGGCATGCACACCACCATGGAAGACGACCTGGGCCGCCCGTGCGTGGGCGACCTGGTCGCCGACCGCATCGTGTCGGGCCAGCGCTTGTTCCACGTCGGCCGTCTCGATGCCGACACCGAGGGCTTGCTGCTGCTCACCAACGACGGCGAGTTGGCCAACCGGCTCATGCACCCGAAGTACGAGGTGGCTAAGACATACCTGGCCACTGTCCTCGGAGAAGCGAAGCCTGCGCTCGTCCGCGAGCTGAAAAAGGGCATCGAGCTCGACGACGGCATTGCCAAGGCCGACTACGCGCAGATCGTGGACACATACCAGGGGCAGTCACTGGTCCGACTTGAGATCCATGAGGGACGCAAGCACGTGGTGCGCCGCATGCTCAAGACGGCCGGTTTTCCGGTGCAGCGCCTCGTGCGCACGAAAATTCACACGGTCCAGCTCGGCGAACTCAAACCCGGTGCAATGCGCGCCCTGAACGATTCCGAGCTCACGGCGCTTTACAAGGCGGTGGATATGTAATGGCTGGCACTGATAACGCCAACAACACCAAGGCCCTGTCCAATATGCCCGACGGCGGGCTGGTCCTCGCTGTCGACGGACCGTCCGGCACCGGCAAGTCGACGACGTGCCGCGCGCTCGCGAAGCAGCTGGACGCGAAGTACGTCGATACCGGCGCAATGTACCGCGTGGCCACGCTCGCCGTGCTCCGCGCGGGCATCGACCCGGGCAACACCGACGCCGTCATCGATGCCACGCGCGATCTTCCGCTGGAGATTTCCGACGACCCGGATTCCACCGAGGTCATTCTCGACGGTGAGAATGTCGCGGGCGAGATCCGCGGCCGTGAGGTCACCCAGAATGTCTCGGCCGTCTCCGCCATCCCGGAGGTCCGCACCAACCTGGTCGAGCTGCAGCGTAAGCTCGCGCGTGAAGCGCACCGCGCGATCGTCGAGGGCCGCGATATCGGCACCGTGGTGCTTGTCGACGCCCCGGCCAAGGCCTTCCTCACCGCCTCCCCGGAGGTTAGGGCCACGCGCCGCTACAACCAGGACATCGCAGCCGGCCGCGACGCCGATTACGACACTGTGCTGGCCGATGTGATCCGCCGTGACGAGCTCGACTCCTCGCGCGCGACCAGCCCGCTGCGCCCGGCGGACGACGCGAAGATCATCGACACCTCCGAGATGGACAAAGTCGAGGTCCTAGGCGCGTTGATCTCCCTGATCGAAAGGAGCGCGCGATGACGGAGCAGAACGAACAAAACCGGCCGCGCGACGAGCGCGGCGCGAACACCGAGCCTGAAACCGAGTTCCAGTACACCCAGTTCAACCCCGCGGACTACGCCGGCGAGGTCGTCTCCGAGTACGAGGCGTACGAGCAGGCCTACGAAGCCGATATCGACGAGGAATTCGGCGACGAATTCGAGGGCTTCGACGGCGAGAACTACGGTGAGTCCGAATTCGGCCCCGCGGAATTCGGCGACGATGAAGAGCACGACTCCGACTCGGAAGACCACGAGTACACCGACGAGGAGTGGGAGGAGATCGGACAGGCCTTCGGCATCAACCCCGACGGCCACATCGAGGAGGCCCTGCCGACCGTCGCGATCGTCGGCCGGCCCAACGTGGGCAAGTCCACTCTGGTCAACCGTTTCCTCGGCCGCCGCGAAGCCGTCGTCGAGGACCACCCGGGTGTCACGCGCGACCGCGTGAGCTACCTCGCCGACTGGAACGGCCAGCGCTTCTGGGTGCAGGACACCGGCGGCTGGGACCCGGATGCCAAGGGGATCCACGCGTCCATTGCGCACCAGTCTGAGGCGGCGATGGACGACGCCGACGTCATCGTCATGGTCGTCGACGCGCACGTCGGTGTCACCGACTCCGACGCGTTCATGGCCCGCAACCTGCAGCGCTCCGACGTTCCGGTGTTGCTGGTGGCCAATAAATTCGAGTCCGAGTCCCAGTGGGGCGACGTCGCCGAGTTCTACTCGCTCGGCCTGGGCGACCCATGGCCGGTCTCCGCGCTCCACGGCCGGGGCGGCGCCGATGTTCTCGACGAGATCGTCAAGGTCTTCCCCGAGATGCCGAAGGCCGCGAGCTCGATCACCGAGGGACCGCGCCGCATCGCGCTCGTCGGCAAGCCGAATGTGGGCAAGTCCAGCCTGCTGAACAAGCTCTCCAAGTCGAAGCGTGCCGTCGTGGACAACGTCGCCGGAACCACCGTCGACCCGGTGGACGAGCTGATCCAGCTCGACCGGCGTCTGTGGCGCTTCATCGACACCGCGGGCCTGCGCAAGAAGGTCAAGAACGCCACGGGGCACGAGTACTACGCGTCGCTGCGCACACGCGGCACCATCGATGCCGCCGAGGTCTGCGTCGTGCTTATCGACGCCTCCCAGGAGATCACCGAGCAGGACCAGCGCGTGATTTCCATGGTCCTCGAGGCGGGCAAGGCGATGGTCATCGCCTTCAACAAGTGGGACCTCATGGACGAGGACCGGCGCTACTACTTCGACCGCGAATTCGACCTGCAGCTCAACCAGCTGCCGTGGGTGTCTAAGATCAATATCTCCGCCGAGACGGGCCGCGGCCTGCACCGTCTCGAAAAGGAAATGATCACCGCCCTGGAGAACTGGGACAAGCGCATCTCCACCGGCCAGCTGAACAACTGGATGCGCGAGGCGATCGCGGCGAACCCGCCGCCGATGAAGAACAACCGCCTGCCGAAGGTCCTGTTCGCCACCATGGTGAGCACCCGGCCTCCGACAATTGTTTTGTTCACCACCGGATTCCTCGACGGCAGCTACCGCCGCTACCTGGAGCGCAAATTCCGCGAGCAGTTCGGCTACCATGGCACGCCCGTGCGCTTCGCCGTCCGCGTGCGCGAGCGTAACCCGCGCCGCCGCTAGGACACGCACCGACGAGGAAAGGACGCACGCCCGATGCCCGACAAGGCCGACCTGAGCCGAAGCCGCAGGTTCGCACGCACCGTGACGGTGGACGGCATCGAGCGGTCCTACCAGTGCTCAGTGCCCGCATCCCTTTGCGAGGGTGCCGGCGGAGACTCTGCTGAGCCTGTGCCGGTCATCCTCGCGGTCCACGGCAAGGGCGATAACGGCCTCGACTTCCTCATCGGCACCGATCTGGGCACCGCCGACGCCGTTGTCGCCGCGCCCACCGGCCAGGGCCTAGCATGGAGCCCCGCGCCGTACGCCGTGACCACGATCGAGGAAGACACAGCGCTGATCGATGCCGTCGTCGCCGACATTACTGCCACCTATCCCGTCGATCGAGACCGTATCTACCTCGCCGGATTCTCCAACGGCGGCGGATTCGTCGTCGAGCTCGCGGTCAATGCGCCGGAGGCATACGCCGGCGTGGCGACCGTGGCCGGTGCGATCCGCACCGACATCGAGACGATTGAGTCCGGCGCGCCGATCGACTACCTGAATATCCACGGAACCTGGGACGATGTCGTGCCGTACGGCGGCCAGGACCGCGGCTCCCTCGGCCTGATTCGGCCGGCCCAGGAGATCACCGACGCGTTCCGCGGTCGCAATGGGGGCCACGCCCGCGCCGACCACATTCCGGTGGAAGGCATGGGCCACGAATGGCCGGCCGGCGTGTGGGCGCAACACCGCGGCATCGATGTCACCGAGACGGTCCTCGACTTCTTCGGCATCCCCACGCTCGACTGACCGCGGAAGACAACGGCGGCTACCAGAGCTACCGGAGGCTAGCGGCGGTAAAGGAAAGCGTCGGTGCGGTAGGGAAGCGGGATCGGCTGGCCTTCGTCGAAACCAAGCCGCTCGTAGAGGTACCAGCGCAGATTCTCGGTCACTTTGGCGCGCGTCGTGTCGCTGGCGCGGAGCCAATAGGAACGGGTGCGGGCCAACGCGAAGAGATGCTCGGGCGTGACGGGTTGGAACCAGCGCATGCGGAGCTCGTCGATAAGCGTCCACGGCGCACTGACAGCGGGGTAGAAGCCTTCGCGGTGCACGTCGCCTGAGTGGCTGATGCGCGACAGGCGCAGCACCCACGGGTGGGAGACGTCGAGCGTGTTCCAGCACAGCATCAGCGATCCGCCGTCGGCGACGACCCTATCCGCTTCGGCGCTCGCTGCTGCCGTGTCCACCCAGTGCCACGTCTGCGCGCTGACATAGGCGTCGACGGTGTCATCCGCAAGACCGGTCGCCTCCGCTGTGGCTCGCCACACCAGGGTGTCCGGATGGCGGGCGCGCAGCACCTTGAGCATGTTCTGGGAGGGGTCAAGAGCGAAGATCTCGCGGCCAGGTTTGATCAGCGTGGAGGTGAGTTTTCCGGTGCCGGCGCCGACGTCGATAAGCGAATGGGCGCTACCGACGAGTTCTGCGACCTTATCTGGATACGTTGGGCGCACGTCGTCGTAATCGTCGGATCCGGACGTGAACGCGCCCGCGGTGTACACGCGTGCGGCGGCGCTGGCGAAGCCCGGCGATTCTTTGCCGCTGGGGGTGAAATGTCGCGGCTCCGGGTGCGTGTCCATGTCGTGAAATCTACCTGCTTGCGCGTGGCGGGTGAATTCACTGTGAACGCGTGCGGCGCGCATCGCGAAAAACACTCTTGGCTTATACGATGGCGTAGGTTGGCCAGCGAGCCCCTCCAATCACCCCCGCATTGATCGCTAGCGACCGAAGGATGACTCCCACTCCCGTGAAACGCCGTATCCGCCCAGCTGCCGCTTTCGCGGTGGCCCTGCTTTCGATCTCGGCGCTCGGCGCATGCGGGGAGAAAAAGGAAGACCTCCAGGTCACGGACGCAGCAAACGAAGCGCGTGAGGAGTTGGCCGAAGTCGAGGCGGATTTCTCCGGCGACCCGAGCACTTTCGCGCAGACCACAACGATCGGTTCCCGTGAACGCGAGTACATGGTGACCACGCCGCCGAATGTCGAGGAACGCGAGAACTTGCCGCTGATCTTCGTCTTCCACGGCTACAAAATGACCGACGACTCCATGCGCCGGATCACGGAGATGAATAAGGCGAACGCCGTGGTCGTGTACATGCAGGGCGTCAACACCGCGTGGGCTCCAGCGCCGTACGCGACAACATCCGGTGACGAGGACCTCGCGTTCTTCGATGCGGTGCGTCGGGAGATGCTGGACAAATACCCCGTGAACCCGGCGCGGGTCTTCGCCGCTGGACACTCGAACGGCGGCGGATTCGCGGCATATACGGCCTGCCACCGGTCCCACCAGCTCACTGGCATTGCCACGGTGTCCGCCGCCTACTACGACGAGGTCTTCGAGGATTGCGCGCCGATCCCGACAAAGCAAATCGACTTCCACGGCACCAAGGACAACACCATCAAATACGACGGCGGCGTGCGCCACGGCGCCGACTACATGCCCGTGAGTCAAGTGATGGAGAAAGCCGCCGAGCGCAACCACTGCGCGCCTGAGCCGAATGTTGCGGAGTACTCGCGACCTGGCGAGGAATTCATCTGGCAGCGGTGCGACGCCGCTTTGCGCCATTACCGCTTGGATGGCAGCACCCACATCTGGCCGGGAGCCGACGGCGACAAGGGGCCGGGGGAGAACACCGCCGACGACTTCGCCACCCGCGAGATCCTCGACTTTTTCGGTGTGTCCTACCGCGACACGCTGGGGTAGGGTGCCGGCAGCGCGACCTGCCAGGTGCCGTCCACTTTCTGCTTGTAGCCCGTCTTGATCCGCTCAGGGCCTCGCTCGAGTTCTTTGTGCGTGAGCTCGTAGTGCTGCGGCAGTCCGTTCTTCCCGTAGGACATCGTGCGGTGGAGTTTCTCGAACGGACCTGGCATGCCGCGGCGTTCCATCAGCCATGTGACCAGAAGGGTCACCAGCCACACAGCCGTGGCGAAGATCATTTGCCCGGCGATGGGCCATCCGTGCCCGGTATTGAGCAGGAAGACGGCGGTGACGGGGAACAGGATGATGGTCTGCCCGAGGTAGCCCGTCATCGAACGCTTGCCCAGGGCATTGAATGCGCTGAGCCATTCCGGGATCGGCTCGCCGTGAGCGATGCGGCGCTGGATCGGGCGCATCGCCAACATCACCGCCGCGAGGATGCCCGGTCCGGTGAGGCGGCCGAAGGCTTGATTGAGAATAGCGAAGCCTGGCTCCCATTCGTATGGAAGCACACCCACCGACGACAGGCCGAACGGGATGCCGACAAACAGGATGACGAGCAGCGTGACGACCACCCAGCTCCAGAGACGTGTGGCGTACCTATCGACGTCCTCCATGACGCGCTCCCGGCCCCACACGAAGCCGAGGAGAATCATGGGCAAGATCGAGATCGTCGGAAACGCAATTCCCTGCAAGGTTTCCAAGCCCCTGTGGATCTGCTCCGCGTAGGTGGCGCTGACCTCCCCGTAGAACATATCCATGGTGAGCGTTGGTGCCCCTGGCCCCTCGATGAAGATCATGAGCGCTCCTAGCGCACACCACGCGCACCACAAGCCGAGCATGATGCCCGCAATGATTCTCAGCATCCTGTCGCTGCAACCGATGAGCAAGGCGGTGATCATGCCGCAGATGCCGTAGGCGGTGAGGATATCGCCGGGGAAGAAGAAGATCAGGTGGACGACACCGAAACACAAGAGGAAGAAATAACGCTTGGCGATCACCTTCTTCGCCGCGCGGTTGGTGAAACCGCGCCGCCACAGGCTGCCCAAGATCATGCCGATGCCCACACCCAGCAACACGGAGAACATCGACAACCCGCGCACGTGGACGAACATCGCCTGAAAAACGATCAGGATCTTGTCGAGCATGCTCGGATCAGACCCCGTGCCGCCGAAGAAGCCCGAGTGCGCCGCGTCCTGGGTGGCGAGCCAGTTCGTCGGCACATTCGCAATCACAATGCCGAGCAGCGCCAGCCCTCGCGCCACATCGGGTGCGACGTAGCGCGCCTTGTTCAACCTCGCGCCTTGCTGCGTCCGGGTAACCATGACCGGATCCTTCCTCATTGAGCCCAGAAAGGGTGATGACGTGCTGGTTTTAAGAACCGATCATACGCAACTTTTGGGTGGCTATATTCCGGTCCAGCCGGAGTCACCCCCCGGCGGAGAACCGTGCGAGGCAAGTGAAAATCCCACACCGTGTGAAATGGTGCGGGAGAAAATGGTCGGGCTGACAGGATTTGAACCTGCGACCCCTACACCCCCAGTGTAGTGCGCTACCAAACTGCGCCACAGCCCGTTGTCCATCGTGCGGAGCATGCGGGGGCATGCCGTACGCGGAACGTCGGATAGATTACCGCACGGTCGGGTGATTGAAGTAATCGGCTGGTCACGTAAAGTTGCCCCATGGGCAAGTTTGACTGGTTCTGGAAGGCGATGGGCTCCTCGTCGGAGCGCAACGACAAGAAGTCGAAGGGCATCGTGTCGCAGGCGCACGGCCTGATCGCCAACTACGAACAGCGCAGCGACGCGGAGTTGGTCGACGCGATCCGGGGGACAGTCGCTGACGGCCAGATTGAAAAGAAGCCGGAATTTTTGGCTGTGCTGACGGTGGCGTCGGCACGCACGCTCGGCATGACGCCGTTCGAGGTGCAGAACCAGGCGGTGCTGCGCCTGCTTGAAGGCGACGTGACCCAGATGGCAACGGGCGAGGGCAAGACGCTCGTCGGCGCGATGGCGGCTACGGGATTCGCGCTCACCCGCAAGCGGGTGCACCTCATCACGGTCAATGACTACCTCGCAGCGCGCGACGCGAACTGGATGCGTCCTCTCGTCGAGTTCTTCGGACTCAGCGTCGCGTCCGTCACGGAGGCGTCCACACGCGAGGAGCGCGTAAACGCCTACCGCAGCGATATCGTCTACGCGCCAGTCACAGAAATCGGCTTCGACCACCTGCGCGACAACCAGATCACCCACCGCGACCAGACGGTTCAGGTCGCAGCCGATGTCGCGCTCGTCGACGAAGCGGACAGCGTGCTTGTCGACGAAGCCTTGGTGCCCCTCGTCCTTGCCGGCTCCAAACCGGGGGAGCAGGCCACTGGGCAGATCACCGAGGCAGTGTCCCACCTTGTCGAGGGCAAGGACTACACCATCGACTCGGACCGCCGGAACGTCTTCCTCACCGACGACGGCGCGTCGAAGATCGAGCGTGCTCTCGGCATCGATTCGCTGTATTCCGACGAGAATATCGGCACCATCCTCGTGCGCGTGAACCTCGCGCTCCACGCGAAGGCGCTGCTGATCCGCGATGTCCACTACATAGTCAAGGACGGCAAGATCGACCTTGTCGACGCATCCCGCGGCCGTGTCGCCGAGCTCCAGCGCTGGCCCGACGGGCTGCAGGCCGCAGTGGAGGCCAAGGAAGGCTTGGATGTCTCCGAAGGCGGCCGCATCCTCGACCAGATCACCTTGCAGGCGCTCATGCGGCGTTACCCGCTGGTGTGCGGCATGACCGGTACCGCCGTTGAGGCCACCGACCAGCTGCGCCAGTTCTACGATCTCCACGTCTCCGTGATCGACCGTGCCAAGGAGCTGCGCCGCTTCGACGAAGCCGACCGCATCTACGCCACCATGGACGAGAAGTTCGCGGCCATCGTCGAGGAGATCGCCCACATCAATTCCACCGGCCAGCCGGTGCTTGTCGGCACGCGCGATGTCGCCGAGTCCGAGGCACTGGCAGATGCACTGGAAAAACGCGGTGTGAACGTCAACGTCCTCAACGCCAAGAACGACGCGGAGGAAGCCCGCATTGTGGCCGAGGCCGGCGACCTGGGGCGCGTGACCGTGTCCACCCAGATGGCGGGGCGCGGCACCGATATCCGCCTCGGTGGCGCCGACGAATCCGACCGCGACGCTGTCGTAGAGCTCGGTGGACTCGCCGTCATCGGTACCGCGCGCCACCGCACGGCACGGCTGGACAACCAGCTCCGCGGCCGCGCCGGACGACAGGGTGACCCGGGTCTCAGCGTGTTTTTTGTCTCACTCGAAGACGACATCGTCACCGCAGGCGGCGCCGATGAGCGCGTCAGCGCCCAGCCCGACGAGCATGGCCTCATCGAATCCAAGCGCGTCCAGGACTTCATCGAGCACTGCCAGCGCGTCACCGAAGGGCAATTGCTCGAGATCCACGCCCAGACCTGGAAGTACAACCAGCTGCTGGCGGACCACAGGGAGATCGTCGATAAGCGGCGTGCGTCGCTGCTGGATACCGACCAAGCGTGGCGCGAGCTCGCCGAACGCAACCCAGCGCGCGCCGCTGAGTTGGAAGGACAAGGAATCGATCGGGTAGTGCTCGAACAGGCTGCGCGCGAAATCATGCTTTTCCACCTCGACGACGAATGGTCCGAACACCTCGCACTCATGGACGACGTGCGCGAATCGATCCACCTTCGCGCCATTGCGCGCGAAACTCCGATCACCGAGTTCCACCGGATTGCCGTGCGCGAATTCAAAGATCTCGCCAACCGTGCTGTTGAGCGCGCCTCCGAGACCTTCGACACCGTACTTATCGACGCCGACGGTGCGCATCTCGCGGATGCCGGTTGGAAGCGCCCCAACGCGACTTGGACCTACATGGTCTCCGATAACCCGCTCGCCGGCGGCGGAAACTCCGTAATATCCGGCATAGCCAGCATCTTCCGCTGATGATGACTCCCGGCAGTGGTGTCCCGACCGCGCGCCGGGAGCAGTTGTCAGTATGATGGTCGTGGACTTAAATTGAAATTTGTATCCGTCGAAAGCGTCAGGAGAAGAGATGAGCGAGAATACCGGCACACCGGAGACACAGGTAGAAACCACCTCTGTTTTCCGTGCGGATCTTCTGAAGGAGATGGAGACGGGAGCTAACACCGCCTCTGACCACGTAGGCGGCGCTGAAGGCCTGCCGGCAGACGCGGCGCTCCTCGTGGTCAAGCGTGGCCCGAACGCAGGCGCACGCTTCCTGCTGGACCGCGACACCACCACCGCTGGCCGCCACCCGGAGGCGGACATCTTTCTCGACGATGTCACCGTCTCCCGTCGCCACGCCGAATTCCGCCGTAACGACGGCGAGTTCGAGGTTGTCGATGTCGGATCCCTCAACGGCACCTACGTGAACCGCGAGCCGCGCAACTCCCAGACGCTCTCCACCGGCGACGAGATTCAGATCGGCAAGTTTCGCCTCGTCTTCCTCGCTGACGAGGACTAAACCCCGGTGAACGGGCTTCGGCCCGCACCGCTTTGTGAAAGTTTTTCAGGTCCATCCTGATTAAATCTAGCCATTGTTGATCAGAGTTAGACAGAATTAGACACTGTGAGCGCAATCCGGAAAACGAAGCCGAGCAATCCGGCACCCCGCTCGGGCACCAAGACCATGTCGATTGGCGTGGTGATCAAGTGCCTCAGCGAGGAGTTCCCGGATGTGACCGTGTCCAAAATCCGTTTCCTCGAGTCTGAAGGACTGATTACGCCTGAGCGCACGCAGTCCGGGTACCGCCGCTTTACCGAGGACGATGTTGAGCGTCTCCGCTACATTCTGATCACCCAGCGCGACAATTACCTACCGCTGAAGGTGATCCGCGAGCAGCTCGAGGCAATGGACTCCGGCAAGGTCACCGCCGTGATGACGGGCCAGAACGCCGCCGATCCGCTGATCGCGCCGGAGCAGTTCGCCGCTCCTGCAGCGACCCGTCTGACTGACGAGGATGTTGCCGCTCAAGCTGAATGCGACCCCAGTGTCGTAGCGCAGTGCATCGATGCTGGCCTGATCGTCCCCGATGCATCCGGTCTTTTCACCGTCGACGACGTTCGCGTGGTCTCCACCGCGGTCTCACTCACCGATTTCGGGCTCGAAACCCGCCACCTCAAGCGCATCCGCCAGTCTGCGAGCCGCCAGGCAGACCTCATCGAGCAGGTCACCGAGCCCGTAGCCAAGTCGGGCCGCGCCGCCGCCAAGCAGGAAGCCGGTGAGATCAGTCAGCAGATGACCGCTCTCGTCGTGTCCCTCCACGCCGCGCTGGTGAAGAACGAACTGCGCCGCGGACTCAACTAGAACACTATGAGCACTGTTCCAGTATCTTTATGCGGCGTTTTCCCCGTCGGGCCCGAGAATTTCCTCTGCGCTGTACTGCTGTGGGAGGAGCGCCGGCGCTTCCTGCCGATTTGGCTCTCGCCCGTTGGCGGCACGCAGTTGCTCGGCCGGATCGGGGAGTGGGAACCTGCCCGGCCCGACACCCACAATCTGCTATTGGACGTCATCGAGCAGTCCACCACCGGCGTTGCCGCCATTGAACTGACTAGTTATTACAACGGCGTGTACCTGGCGCAGGTGACCATGGAAGACGGCGCCGAATTCGATTGCCGCCCCACCGATGCGCTGGTGTTGTCCCTCATGCTCGACATGCCTATTGAAGTCGAGGAGGAGGTTCTCAACCAGGCCTCCCTGTGGCTGAACGCCGAGGACGCCTCCGATTACTTCGATATTCAATTCGACTCGGACATCGCAGACGGCACTGGTAACGGTGCCGACTCCAGCAGCAATTCCGCCAGCGGCGATAAGCAGGCGGATCTCGACTTCGAGAACCTCATGCGCGAACTCGGTGTCGAAGAGGAAGATCTGGGGTTCGGGAGTACTGGTGATACTCAAGATGAAAACGGGGAAGAGGAACCTTAAAGTTAAAGTTGAGGTTAAAAGTTCGGCGTGTTGAACGCCGTGGTCTTGACCGGAGCATATGCTTGCCTTTAAATAACCTTTAGGCTCTTTCCTAAACTTCATGGGAGTAATTACGTGAGTACGATCGATAACGTCACCGCCGCCGACGGTGCTGAAGCCCCTGTTCAGGAGTCGCTCTTCGACATCGGTCCGTCCGACGAGGTCGGCTACCGCGTCCCGATCGCCTGCCAGGTCGCCGGCATCACCTACCGCCAGCTCGACTACTGGGCACGCACCGATCTGGTTCGCCCGTCCATCCGCAACGCGACCGGCTCCGGCTCGCAACGCCTGTACTCCTTCAAGGACATTCTGGTCCTGAAGATTGTCAAGGGCTTGCTCGACACCGGTATTTCCCTGCAGAACATCCGCCTCGCCGTGGACAAACTCCGCGACCGCGGCATCAACGAGATCTCCGAGATCACTCTCGTCTCCGACGGCACCACCGTCTACGAGTGCCGTAGCAACGATGAGATCATCGACCTCCTCGGCGGCGGCCAGGGTGTCTTCGGCATCGCCGTCCCGCAGATCGTCAAGGAGCTCACCGGCACCATCTCCGCTTTCCCGTCCGAGCGCATCGGCGCCGCTGCCGAGGACGATAGCGACAATATCGTTGCACTCGACGAGCTGGCTGACCGCCGCCGTCGTCGCAGCTCCTAAGAGCTCGCACACTCCCTGAGGTTTCAAAGGGTGCGGTTCCCCGTGGTGGGATGCCGCACCCTTTTGCTATGTCCGGGTGGAGCTACTTCACGCCAGCTGCGGAGCGGATGGCAGCGACGAGGTCGCCGGGGGTGGCGGCGTCGGTGGTGAACTCGGCGGCGTCGGCGAGCTTCTCGTCGGGTTCACCGTCGCCGGAGCGGACGATAGTCAGGGAGACACCCTTGTCCCTAGCCTCGGCGAGAGCCTGCTCGGCGTATTCGTCGGCGATGTCGGACGAGCCGGAGGTGATCAGGACGATGCGGACCGGCGCGTCGGGAGCCGCCTCGGACTCTGCGTAGGCGACGGCGGCGGCGACTGCCTCTCGGGTTTGTGGCTGGCCGTCATTGAGGAACCGGGATGCGGTGCCAGTGACTGCATCGGCATCACCGGTGAAACCGACATTGGTGCGGTAGCCCTGGGTCACGCCCGGGGTGAGCGGGGAGGAGTAGTTCCACAGGGCGACTTCGTGGCCGGCGCCGGTGATCTCACTGGTGGCGGCGTCAATAGCTTCGGCTGCGGGGTCGTTGAACCCGGTCATGGCTGCCGAGGTGTCGAGGAGGAAGAGAGTCTTCATGGGCTCGGACGGTACGCCGGCTGCGGCGGTATCGGAGTTCCCGTCTCCGTTTCCGTCGGCGCTGTCGGTGTGTTGACCGGTATCTGCGGCAGCCGGGTCGGTGATGCGCTTGCCGCCTTCAGGCATGGCGGCGGACCAGACGGGCTCGCTGACGTCAGCCGGCTTCGTGTCGGCGTCGCCGTGGGAGTCAATGAACATCTTGCCGCTGTAGTCGGAGAAAGCCTGGGCGGCGCGGGTTTGCTCCTCATTCACGCTGTCGGTTGTGTTCAGGGGGAAAGCGGCGTAGACGAGTTCCTTGTCCTCGAGCGGGGTGAAGGTCAGCCCCTCGGGAGCGGCATCTTCTGTAGTGGCGACGGCCTTGTCTTTTTCCGCTGCAGCGGCAGCAACGGTCTGGACGCGCTGGTCGGTGAGAGCCTTCGCGGCAGCCTCATCAGAGTCGGCCAAGGCTTGCGCGACGAGGGCGGAGGTCTCGGGCTGCTCAGCAGTGGGGAAGAGAACAGTCTCGAGGGCGGCTGCGGCGGCGTCAGCGGCGGCGGTGCCGACCGGTGTGGCATACACAGCGGCAGGTTCGCTCGTCGCAGAGCTCCGGTCGGCGGAAGTGATCTCCTCGTTGGACACCGGGGAGACAGGTGCGACGTAGACGGCGGCTTCCTCGATCGAGTCGACGTATTCCGGCTTCACGCAGTAGTCGCGGACGACAGGGTTGGACGAGGCGTAGTCGTCGATAAGCTGCTCGCCCACGGACTTGCTTGCAGCGGCGACAGGGAGCGCCAGGTCGCCGGACACGCACTCAGCCTGGTCGCCGGAGGCGGTGTCGGAACCGTTGCCGCTATCGCGGAGGAACAGCCACGCGACAGCGGCGGCGATCACGAGGGCGACAGCCACAATGATCGCTATGACCTCCTTGGACAAGGAGTAGTTATTCTTTCCGGTGGAGTGCCGTCCCATGGCCCAGGCCCCTTTCGAGCAGACATCTTCCCGGATAGTTTAGCCCGCAAGGACCTCTTCGAGGATCGCGACAAGGCGGTGTCGCAGGGGTTTTGCGCGCTCGGAAAAGGACCGCTGGCGGGCGACGTATTCCGCTTTTCCCTCCGGCGTCTCAATCGGAACGACGCCGTAACCGAGTTCCCGGCAGTCGTGGGGGGATGCCTCCATGTCGAGCAACCGGATGTCGCGGGCGAGCTCGAAGCAGTCTAGGAGGAGGTCGCCGGGAACAAGCGGCTCCATCTTCGCGGCCCACTTGTAGAGGTCCATCCCGACGTGCAGGCACCCGGCCTGCTCGTGGTCGGGTCTGGTCGTGTTGTTGAGAACAGTCAGGTTGAGCGGCTTCGCGGGCGGTGTGAAGAAGCGGAAGGCATCGAAATGCGTGCACTTGATGTCGTGCTCCTCGACCACCGCGTCGGTGTCGGCCTGACTCAGGCGCAACGGCAGCGGGTGGCGGTGCTTCTCCTGACGGTAGACCATGGCCCACTCATGCAGGCCGAAGCAGTCGAACTGGGCACGGTTAGCCTCAGTGGCGCGCAGGAGGGTGAGCACCTTGTCCACCGCGTTGCCGCGGTGGGCGAGAAAGCTGTCGACATCGGCGCTCACAGTGCCGCCGGGGCTGACCGCATAGTCGCGCCAGCGTGTGTGGGGCGCATCGGCGGCGTCGATAAGCGTTGCGTGCAGCCCTGGGTGCCAGCGCATCACGTGCGCGGGGCGGATGGAGTAGTAGTCGAAGAGGAAGTCCCAGATGGGGTGTTTCTCCCCGCGGGACCGGCGCGCGAGGTGCGGGTCGATCCATGTGCGGGCACGCTCCTCGTGCTCCTCCATGCGGTCGGTCCACTCCGCGCGGGTAAGCGACTGCGTTGTGGTGGGCATGCGCGTGCTACTCGTCCTCGTGGGTCCAGTCGGACACCGTGCCCACGTACTCCTCGATCAAGTCCTCGAGCGCGAGGACTCCGACGAGTTCCCCATTGTCGCGGACTTGGGCCATGTGGGCGGAGCGGCGGTGCATCGATGTCAATGCGTCGTCGAGGCTGCCGGAGCCGTCGACGATGCTCAGGCGGCGGATGCGGTTTCGCGGGATCACCGGATTCGCGGCATCTGCTTCGAGCAGGTCGAGAACGTCCTTGACGTGGATGTATCCGAGCAAAGCGCCGGCGGAGCCTTCCACCGGATAGCGCGAATAGCCAGTTTCCTGTACCGCCCTCTCCAGCGCGGCGAGAGGAATGCCACCGCGGGAATCGGGGATGGTCACCACTTGGTCGATGGGGATCATCACCTCCTTGAAGCTGCGGTTCTCCGAGGACAGCGCATTGGCCAAGCGGGCGGTCTCCTCAGCGTCGAGGAGCCCCTCCTGGCGGGACTCCTGGATCATGCTGGCTAGCTGTTCCTGATCCACGGTGGAGTCCAGCTCGTCGCGCTGCTCGACGCCCATGAGCTTGAGCGTGAAGCGGGCGATTTCGTTCAAGGCATAGATCAATGGGCGGGTGAGTTTCACCCACACATCCATCGCCGGAGTGAGCCACACGGCCAGCGTTTCCGGCCCCGCGATGGAAATATTCTTCGGGATCATTTCGCCGAAGATGATGTGGAGCACCGTGATGATCATCAAGGCGATCACGAAGGAAAGCGGGTGCAGGAGGTTCTCCGGCACCCCGAGGCCGGTAAAGGGCGCTTCGAGGAAGTGGGCCACGGCAGGCTCGGCGACTTTACCCAGGATCAGCGAGGCGATGGTGATTCCGAATTGCGCGCCGGCCAGGTAGATCGACAGGTGTTCCGTCGCGTTTAGCGCGCGGCGCGCACCTGTCTTCCCCTGCGCCAGCATCGATTCGAGCCGGTCCTTGCGGGAAGACACGAGCGCGAACTCCGCTGCGACGAAGAAGGCGTTGGCCAACAGCAGCGCGATAATGAGGAGTGTTGCTACCCAGATATTCATGCGGACCACCTCGCAGCTTCCTCGTCGGACACAGGGGTGAGAATCGCCTTGTCCAAGCGGCGGCCTTCCATGACGGAAACGCGGGCGAGCCAGCGGCCGGCGTTACCGGACTCAAAATCGTCCTGAACCTCGTTATCGGAGACCGGCAGAAGCACGGTGTCGCCGACCTGCGGGACACGGCCGAGCGCGGACATGAACAGGCCACCTAAGGTTTCGTACGGCCCGTCCGGGGCGAGATAGCTGGTGCGTTCAGCCAGTTCGTCGAGACGCACGAGGCCGGAGACCTCCCACGAGGCGCCGAAGCGATGGAAATCGCGCTCCGATTCACGGTCGTCGTGCTCGTCGTAGACCTCGCCGAGAATCTCCTCGACGACATCCTCGATAGTGACAATGCCCTGGGTGCCGCCGTATTCGTCGGCGACCAGCACCATTTGCGAACCGGCAGAGCGGACCTGGTTGAGCACGGCATCGCCGTCGAGGGTGCCGGGAACGAAGGACACCGGTTTGGCCAGGGAGCTCAGCAATGTGGTGGGCCGCTGGTCATGCGGGACGGAGAACGCGTCCTTGATGTGGACGAGTCCAACGGTGTCGTCGAGGTCGCCGCGGCGGACGGGGAAGCGGGAGTGCCCGGTCTCGGTCGCCAGAGCAATGAGGTCGCTGACGGTGTCTTCCACGTCGAGGGAGTTGACGGTGGAGCGCGGAGTCATGACTTCTTCCGCGGTGGTCTCACCGAATTGGAGGGACCGGTCGAGCATCTTCGCCGTCGCGGCGTCGAGGCCGCCTGCCTCAGCGGAGCTGCGCACCATGGCGCCGAGCTCCGGACCGGAGCGGGCCGAGGCGAGCTCGTCGGCCGGCTCGATGCCGAGCTTGCGGACGAACCAGTTGGCGGAGGCGTTGAGGCCCTTGATAAACCAGGCGAAAACGGTGTTGAACGCGTTGACCGGCGGCACGACGAAGCGGGCGGTGTCCAGGGGGTTGGTGATCGCCAGGTTCTTCGGCACGAGCTCGCCGAAGACCATCGACAGCGTCGTCGCCACAATGAGCGCGAGCACCAGGGCCACGGGGCGCGAGGCGGACTCATCAAGTCCGACGAGCTCGAGTAGAGGCGTGAAAAACCGCGCGAGCACGGGCTCGGCCAGAAAGCCGGTGGCTAGTGTCGTGAGCGTGATGCCCAACTGTGCGCCAGAAAGCACGAAGGAGAGGTTGCCGTGGTCGCGCTGCACGGCACGGGCGGTTTTGTCGCCCTTCTCCTGCACGTGGTTCTCGATCGTGGAGCGCTCGAGGCCCGTCATGGCGAATTCGATCGCGACGAAGAGACCGGTGGATGCCGTGAGCAGCACGAAGCCGATCAGGGCGAGGATGGATATCAGTATGTCCATGAATGTTTAATTCTCTTTGCGCCTGGAACTCCTTTGTCGGCGGCGCCCACCGTTGCTGTTGGTGCGGGTGCGAGAGTTGCTCTGTTGCCGTCCGCGCCGCGGACCTCCCGAGCGCTGGTTGCGGGGTTTCGGGGAGGCCTGTGCTTGGCCCGGCGGCGGCAGCGGGTCGCCGTTCGGCTCCCGCGCTCCTGTGATTTTAGCAAGCTCGGCGGCCCCGGCAGCAACCTGGACTTTCTTCGCGTCCACTCCGGCTTTCCGCAGGAGCTGGTCGACGTCTTTGCGCTGCTCGTCCATGACGAGGGTGACTACGGTTCCGGAGGTCCCCGCACGGGCTGTGCGGCCGGCGCGGTGCAGGTAGGCCTTGTGCTCCGCGGGCGGGTCGATGTGCACGACGAGCGAGACATCGCTGATGTCGATGCCGCGCGCGGCGATATCTGTGGCCACCAGCACGGGCAGGGAACCGCCGGCGAAGCCCTCGATCGCGCGGGTGCGCGCGCCCTGACCCTTGTCGCCGTGGAGACCCTGGGCGTTGATGCCGACGCGACGCAGTTTTTTCACCTGGCGGTCCACGCCGTGCTTGGTGCGCATGAACATGATCGTCTTGCCGTCGCGCGCGGCGATCAGTGGCACGATGGCATTGCGCGACTCGCGGTCGCCAACGAGCAGCTGGTAGTGCTCCATCGAATCCACGGCAGCAGCCGCGGGCGCAGTCGAATGCGTCACGGGATCATCGAGGTAGCGGCGCACAAGCTTATCGACGTCGCCGTCCAGCGTCGCTGAGAACAGCAGGCGCTGGCCGGTCTCAGGGGTGGCGTCGAGAAGCTTGCGCACCTGGGGGAGGAAGCCCATGTCCGCCATCTGGTCGGCTTCGTCGATAGCCGTGACAGCGACGTCGTCGAAGCTGAGCTTGCCCTGGTTGATCAGATCTTGCGCACGGCCCGGGGTGGCGACGAGAACGTCGGCAGGCGCCGCGAGCGCGCGGATGTGGTTGTTGATGTTGACGCCGCCCACGACCTCAATGACGCGTAGGTTCATGGCTGCGGCGGGATCGTCGAGGCGCTGGCGGATCTGCGCGGCGAGCTCGCGCGTGGGGGCCAAAATCAGACCCCGCGGGCGGCCGGGGCGGGACGGTTTGCCGGCGAGCAGCGCGAGCATCGGAAGACCGAAGGTGAAGGTCTTGCCCGAGCCCGTTGGGCCCCGGCCGAGCACGTCGCGGCCGTCGAGCACCGCGGGAATCGCCGCTTCTTGGATGGGAAAAGGTTCGGCGATGCCCTGGGTGTCCAGGACATCGATGATGGGCTTCGGCAGCCCTAAATCAGAAAAAGAAGGCACCGGGGGAAGTCTACCGATCTCCCCGCGGTGCCCGCGTCAGCGCAACGCTAGTGATGTGGCGCGCTTAGTAGCTGATCTCCTCGCGCTCGCCGGACCACGTCGTGTGGTACGTGCCCTCTATGTCGACGCGCTTGTAGGTGTGTGCGCCGAAGAAGTCGCGCTGGCCCTGGATGAGCGCAGCCGGCAGGCGGTCGGAGCGCAGCGAGTCGTAATAGGACAGGCTAGAGGCGAAGACCGGGATTGGCAGACCCAGCTGGGTAGCGGTGACGACCACGCGGCGCCAGGAGTCGATCAAGCCGTTTTCCAGCTCGCCGCGGAAGTACGGGTCGAGCAGCAGCGACGGCAGCTCCGGGTCGTTGTTGTACGCCTCGGTGATGCGGTTGAGGAATTTCGCGCGGATGATGCAGCCTCCGCGCCAGATGGTGGCCAGATCCTGCGGTTTGAGCCCCCAGCCGTATTCCTGGGAGCCAGCGTTGATCTCGTCGAAACCCTGGGCGTAGGCCACGAGCTTGGAAGCGTAGAGGGCGCGGCGGACATCCTCAACGAACTGTTCCTTGTCCACACCGAGGGACTCCAACGTCGCGGTCTCGCCGGCCGGCAAGCCCGTCTCCTTGACTGCCTCGCGTTGCGCGAGGGCCGACGAGAGCGCGCGGGCGAAGACGGCCTCGCCGATGCCGGTGGTGGGCACACCCAGGTCGAGAGCCTCCTTCACGGTCCACCGGCCGGTGCCTTTCTGGCCGGCGGCGTCGACGATGACGTCGATGAATGGCTTGCCCGTCTTCGCGTCCACCTGACGCAGGACCTCAGCGGTGATCTCGATGAGGTACGAGTCCAGGTCGCCCTGGTTCCACTCGGAGAAGATCTCCGCCAGCTCAGCCGGCTCGATACCCGCGGCGTAGCGCAACAGGTGGTAGGCCTCGCCGATGACCTGCATGTCGGCGTATTCGATGCCGTTGTGGACCATTTTGACGAAGTGGCCCGCGCCGTCCGGGCCGATGTGCGTCACGCACGGCACACCGTCGACCTTTGCGGAAATGTCCTCGAGCAAGGGGCCGAGCGTCTCCCAGGATTCCTTCGGGCCGCCCGGCATGATCGAGGGGCCGCGCAGCGCTCCCTCCTCGCCGCCGGAAATGCCGGCTCCCACGAAGTGACGCCCCTTTGCCGCGACCTCTTTTTCGCGGCGGATCGTGTCGGTGAACAGCGAGTTGCCGCCGTCGATAATGATGTCGCCCTCATCCATCGCCTCGACGAGCTGGTCGATCACGGCATCGGTCGCCTTGCCCGCCTGGACCATGATGACGGCTTTACGCGGGCGTTCCAGGGAGGCGACGAAATCCTCGATCGTCTCCGACGGGATGAACGAGCCCTCGTCGCCGTATTGCTCCATGACTGCACGGGTCTTCTCTGGGGAGCGGTTGAAGATGGCCACCGTGTGACCGCGGGAGGCGAAATTGCGGGCCAGGTTGGAGCCCATCACAGCCATGCCCACGACACCGATTTGTGCTTGGCCGGTCGCCGAGGTTCCGTCAGTGGCTGCAGTAGCGGGGGAAGCGTCATTCGAAGTCATGTCTTTGAGCATACGCACGCAGTATCTGGCGGTCAGCCAACCGGGGAGCAAAATTGCCCAGAGGATTTTCTGAGTCCACAATTACGGACTAGTTTCGTTGCTAAAGTCAGTTTCTATGGACATCAACGACCTCATGCACCTGCAGAACCGCCAGCTCAACGACGATGAAATCGCAATGCTCAACTCAGCCGCGACCGAGTTCGATTCTTTTATCGGCCTGACATTCACCGAATTCGGCCCGGAAAAGATGGTCGCCACCATTCAAGCGGCGCCGAAGCACCACCAGCCAGCGGGCATGGTCAACGGGGGAGTGTTCTGCTCCATTGGCGAGACAATGGGCTCTTTCGCAGGCTTTGTCGCCGCCGGTGGACCCGTGGTGGGCATGAACAACAGCACGGACCTGCTGCGCAGCGTCACCGACGGCGTGATCGAGGCTGAGACGACTCCGGTGCACGTCGGCCGCCGTACCCAGCTGTGGCGCACCGAGATGCGCTCGGACGGCAAGCTCGTCGCAGTGTGCACCCTGCGCACGATGGTGATGGGGGCGTAGCGCCTAGAGCCAGTGGTTCTTGCGAAACCACCAGTACATGCCCAGAATCGATCCGAACATGACCAGGAGCACGACGGGGTAGGCGTAGTGCCAGCTGAGCTCGGGCATGTACTCGAAGTTCATGCCGTACACACCGGCGATCATGGTCGGCAGCGCCGCCATGCCGACGACAGCCGAGATCGTGCGCATGTCGGAGTTCTGCTGCATGGACACTTTGGCCACGGAGGCGTCGAGAAGCGATGAGAGCCGCTCGTCGAATGCCGAGATATTGTCGCTGACGATCATGGCGTTGTCCTGCACGTCGCGCAGGTACGAACGGATCGGCTTGCTCAGCAGGTCCTTGTGCAGCGTCAGACCGGAACGCAACGCCGGCCCGAGCGGATCCGTGGCGTGGCGCATCTCCAGGACCTCGCGTTTGTACATGTAGATCTTGTCGATGTTGATCAACTGGCGCGGCGTGAACACCTCGTTCTCCAGCTCGTCGACGTCGCTGGAGAGGAATGTCGTGACCTTCATATAGTTCTCCACGATGTGGTCCGCGACCTTCCATGCGACCGCTGCGGGGCCGAGCGACGAGATTTCCTGGTCCTCAATGAGCTCCTGGGTAAGGTTCGGCAGCTGCGCATTGTGGCGGATGGTGATCACGAAGTCGTCGCCGACGAGCATCTGCACCTCGCCGGTGGAAATGATTTCGCGCAGGTCGGTGACTTCCTCGTCGTCGCGGTAGACGACCGTGCGGATGACGATGAAGAGCTGCTCGCCGTAGCGCTCGACCTTGGGGCGCTGGTGCGCGGTGACGGCATCCTCCACAATGAGGTCGTGGATGCCGAATTCCTGGGCGACGCGCTCCATTTGTTCCGCGCTCGGCTCGCGCAGCGACAGCCACACATAGCCGTTGTCCGCTTCCTTCACGCGTTCCATGGCACTGGTGTAGTGCATCGAGCCCGGCAGGGCCTTGCCCTCGACGAAAACTCGGCAGAAGTCGACGGAGCGTTCCACCGGGACTGGCACGGGCCGCTCGGCCTGTTTCTGCTTCGCCTGCGATTTCGCTTTATTGCGGGGCAGAGGAATTTTCGGCGGCATAGCGACCCCCTTCGATCACAGGCTCGGCGACGGACAGCCGGAACGTGGACCCGCATTCGCTTATCGACGAATCCAGCCACCCCGGCCTTGAACTAAACAGATCATACGCCTTGCTCGCCCTGAAACGTGCACCGAGAGCCTGGGCGGTAGGTGAGGGGCATCACCGCTTTTTGTAGAACTCCACGAGAGCGTCAATGGGTTTTCGGCGTCGGGCATTGCGCCGGTTGCGCCGACGCCGCGCCTCCGATTTACCGGCCAGAACGATGCTGATGAATGCGACCCCGCCGATGAAAAGGAGCACGAAGAGCACCCCTAGCGCGATGAAACCGATAAGGAAAGGGTCCATGTCGGCGAGGGCTCATATCGTGCTCGACCCCTGTTAATAGGGGGGAGGGGAGGAGAAAGTTTAGTTCTCTCCGTTGATGTCGCGCAGCTCCGAGTACTTCTCGGTGTCGTTGTCCGTCTCCTTGGCCAGGTTGAGCAGTGCAGTGCGCGCGTGCATCTGCTGCAGCGTGGTCGGCAGATTGTAGCGCTTCGGGGTGAGCGCGTTGAGCGTCCAGGTGAACATGGACACGATGCGGTTGCGCTTGGACACCAGGAAGGAGACGTGGACGAGCAACCACATGATCCAGCCCAGGAAGCCGGCGATTTCGACCTTGCCCATCTTCACCACGGCATGGAAGCGGCCGACGATGGCCATTGAGCCCTTGTCGAAGTACTCGAATGCTTCGCGCTGGTCGGGTTCCTGGTTCTCCTCGACGCCGGCCTTGATCGCCTTGGCGGCGTACTCGCCGGACTGGATCGCGACCTGGGCGACGCCCGGCAGCTTGTCCAGGTTCATCATGTCACCGACGACGAAGACGTTGCGGTGGTCGCCGACGGAGAGGTCCGGGTTCACGGGCACCTTGCCTGCGCGGTCGACCTCGAGGCCTGCCTGCTCGGCGACGGTCTTGCCCAGCGGGGAAGCGGCCACACCGGCGGACCAGATCTTGGTGTAGGAGTCGATCGTGGTCTCTTCCTCGGTCTTCATGTCTTTGTAGGTGACCGTGGACTCGTCGATGTTGGTCACCATCGCGTTCAGGCGGACGGTGACGCCCATCTTCTCCAGCTCGCGCTGGGCCTTGCGGCCGAGACGCTTGCCGAACGGCGGGAGCACCTGCGGCGCGCCGTCGAGAAGAATGATCTTCGCGCTGGACGGACGGAAGTTCGAGTACTCGTCTCGGAAGCTGCGGTGGGCCATCTCGGCGACCTGGCCGGCGAGCTCGACACCGGTCGGGCCTGCGCCGACGATGACGAAGGTGAGCAGGCGCTCGCGCTCTTCCGGATCATCAACGATCTCGGCGCGCTCGAACGCGGAGACGAGGCGGGAGCGGATCTCCAGGGCGTTATCAAGGGTCTTCAGGCCGGGAGCGAACTCGGCGAAGTGGTCGTTGCCGAAGTAGGACTGGCCGGCGCCGGCAGCGACGATCAGCGAGTCGTATTCGTACGTGCGGGTCAGCGCACCCTCTTCGAAGGTGACGGTGTTGTTCTCCAGGTTGATGTCGGTGACATCGCCGCGGACGAGGTCCGTGTTCTTCTGCTTGCCCAGAATCTGGCGGGTCGAAGTAGCGATCTCGCCTGTGGACAGAAGGCCCGTGGCCACCTGGTAGAGCAGCGGCGGGAAGAGGTGGAAGTTTGTGCGGCTAATCAACGTGACGTCTACGTCAGCTCCGTCGAGCTCGCGAGCTGCGAAAAGCCCGCCGAAGCCGGAACCGATGATGACGACGTGGTGGCGATTTCCTGCGGGGCGGTAGGGCTTATCGGACATTAATCTGTACTCCTTGTGGCAATTGCATGCTTATCCGCCATGAGATCATACGCCCGTTTGCGAACTCCGCGCGCCGTGGCTCCCATGAGGCGGGCTGCCGTCGGTCTATGGTAGACGGCGTGTCCGACAACCCCGCGATCCCCATGCACTTAGCCACCATCGACGCTGAACAGTGGCCGAATATCGCGGCAGTGCCCACAGGCCGGTTCATGGGCCTGCGCGCCCGCCGCGCGGAAGCCTCGTTCGCCGCCGCCTGTTCCAAAGCGGGGCTCGAGCTCGACCCGGACAACGGTCCGGATCTCGTGGTCGACCACGCCGAGCTGTTTGAGCGCATCGCGGCCAACGGGTGGATCGGGCTGGCCGAGGGCTACATGGCAGGAGAGTGGCGGACAGACACGCCCGACGACCTGGTCCGTGTGCTGGGCAAGCTGCTGGAGGTCGGCTTCAATCCGGCAACGAAGCTTGGCCGCGAGGCGAGGTTTGCCGGAGGCGAGGTACCGCCGGAACTCGTCGCTAAGTTCTCCGGCGACGGCATGAGTGCTTTTGCCGGCCATTTCGCGACGGGCGTGCCCACGATGGAGAGAGTGAGCGTGCCGTCGCATTCGCCTAGTGCAGGCCGCGGCAAGGAGCCCAAGAACTATTTCGTTTCCAAGACTAACTACAGCGCGCCGCTCGAGACGGAGAAGCTCGACCTCGCCGACGCTCAGGCCCGCAGCGTCAACATGCTTCTCGACGCCGCCGTGGTCCGTCCCGGCACACACCTCGCCGAAGTTCCGTCATCCGGCGGTGCTGTTGCTATTGCTGCTGCATCCCGCCGCGCGACCGTCGACTCGGTGGTAACGGACCCGGCTGTCCTGAATGCGCTGCGCGAGCGTCTGACACTCGGCGGGGCAGAGGACGCCGTGCACGTGAACGTCGTGGAGGACCTGCCGCGCGGCATGGACCGGCGCAAAGCGCGCTACGACGCGATCGTCTCCGCCGAACACCTCGAGACCATGCCCACGCGTATGCAAGCGCATTATTTCGCACTTATCGACGGGCTGTTGGCCCGCTCCGGCCGCGCCACCCTCCAAACCATCGTGTCGACGGGGAAGATGAGCCGCCCAGCCGAATCCGCCCTAGAATCGCTGCGCGCTTATATCTGGCCGACGCTGAACTATCCGACAGTCGACGAGATCCGGAAGACTGTCGACTCCCGCAGCGGGCTCCGCGTCATCGCCCAGACCCATGCGCCGGACCACTTGGCGCTTTCGCTCCAGCATCAGCGGACCGTCTTCCAGAGCCAGCTCCGAGAAGCCGCCGCCGACGGATTCGACGCGGTGTACCGCCGGCTGTGGATGTGGCAGCTCGCTCTGCGCGAAGCTATGGCGCGCGCAGGCATGCTCGACGTGGTCCAATTGACGCTCATGCACCGACACCGCCGGGGAGTGCGGTAGAGGCGGCGTAGACGGTCAATGCCTTCAATGCTTGAGCGATTCAGGGGTAGAGCGCACCCTCAACATTACTTGACATAATGCACATTATCGGACAGAGATGGCAGTAATCGAGGAAACGCGGGCCAGACTGCCCGCGCATTCATTCCCTGTCCTGCCGTGTGCCGCTAGCCTTTCTTCTCGAGCTTGAGGCGGATATTCACTTCGCCTTCTTCCGCGATCTTCGCCGCGACGAACTCCGGTGTCTCCACTCCGTAGTCCAGGCGGTTGATCGGCACGTCCGCGTGGACGACGACATTGTCTCCGGTCCGCAGCGCGGTGAACTCTTGTGTGACGCTGTTCGTCTCGCCATGGATGGTCAGGTCTCCTGTGAGCGTCACCGTGCCTGTGGTGCCGTCATCCGGAAGCTGGGACACGTCTGCCGGTTCAGTGAGGACGAATGTGGACTCCGGGTACTGCTCCGCGTGAAGGATCTTCCTCCGCACATTTTCGTCACGGACATCTTTATCCGTGACGATATTGCCCATATTCACGGTCACTTCGCCGGCGGTCAAAGAGCCGCCTTCGATGGTCATTTCGCCCTCGACGTCCTGGGTCGACCCAGATGTCGTCCGTTCGTCGCCCGGCAGTAATTCGTAGAATGTGAATCCGGCCGACGTCATATTCTTGCCCGGCTTCGTCGTCACAACCCATTTGCCGTCGACGTCCGTGGATGCGGCCTTTGCGCCGTCGGCGTCAATCGCTTCCGTCTTCACGCCCGGGTGCGACACGAGCGAAATGAACAACGGCACCAACGCCAACAATGCCAACACGACGATCACCGCCGCGCCGCCGATGACAATGAGTTTCTGGTTGGTCCGCATGAGCATTCCTCTCTGATTGCCTTATTGCAGCCTCTCGAGCTTCTTAGCCATGGTAACCAGCTCGTCGCACAGAGACTGAATCTCCTCTGGCTCCGCACCTTCGCCCGTCGCCGTGACGATGTCTTCGGCCGCGCACCGCAGCTCAAAGAGCTTGTCGCGCAGCGTCTCTCCACTGATGACCCTAACAGTTTTCTGACCTGCCAAAACAGAGTGCCGTTGCTCATAAGCGCGCTGTTTGCACGAATCACTGCAGTACTTCCGTGGCCTGCCGCGGCCCGGCGTGAGCTGAATCTCTTTGCCGCAGTACTGGCAGGTCGGCGGATTCCCGGTGTGCTGGTTCATGATCGAGACTGATCATATCCTCTCTGTCCCACCGACAATGATCGTGACGCCACGGAACAATCGATGCGGTCCGCGCGTTGGAGAAGATGGCCGTTATACTTTGATGGTCGCGACTGATTCTTCAACGAAGGGATAGATGCAGCATGGCTGATCGGGTGCTACGTGGTAGCCGCATGGGCGCAGTGAGCTACGAGACGGATCGTGACCACGATCTCGCCCCGCGCAGGATGGCGAAGTACCGCACCCCGAACGGCGAGATCTACGAGATCCCGTTCGCAGACGACGCCGAAATCCCCGAAGAGTGGCCGTGCAAGAACGGCCAGGTGGGCACCCTCGTCGAGGGTGAAGGCGTCGAGTCGAAGCCGGTGAAGCCGCCGCGCACCCACTGGGACATGCTCCGTGAGCGCCGCAGCCTTGAGGAACTCGACGAGCTGCTCGAAGAGCGCCTGGAGCAGCTCCGCAAACGCCGCCGCGCCGCCGCGCGCATCGCCAAGGAGCAAAAGGAAGCTCAGGAGAACGCGAAGTAGACGCTCATCCCGCGTCTTCTCCTTCTCCCCTTACACATAAATCAAAGCCGGCAGATTCTCCTGCCGGCTTTTTGTTGCACGTGATTAGTGGCGGTTATTCACAGCGCGGTTGAACTCGTATTTGGCCAGCTTGGCGCCTTCCTCAATGAGGTCGCCGGCGACACCAGCAGCGCGGGTCACCTTGCCAGGCACCTTGTTCACGCCGAGCTCATCGAGCTGGTAGCGGCCGAGACGAACGAGCTCGCCCGCCATCTCGGAGATCTGGGTCGAGCGACGCTTCCAGCCCCACTTGGTGACCTCGGCTAGGGACTCGCCGGCGAAGCTCGCGTCGAGCTTGGACTCGCCCAGCTCACGGTCGACGAAGGTGATGGGCACCTCGCGGACGTCGAAGCCTTCCTGCACAGCACGGTCAGCCAAATCGACCTGGAAGATGTAGCCCTTCTTCGACAGGGTCTCCAAGTCGATAGTCTCCAGCACTTCGCGGCGGAAGGCACGGTAACCGGCGGTCATGTCCGCGACATCGTCGCCGAGTGCGACGGAGATGTACAGGTTGCCTAGCTTGGAAAGCAGATAACGGTTCTTCGGCCAGTTCACGGCCTCGCCGCCGTCGACGTAGCGGGATCCGATGACTAGATCAGCGCCCTCGTCGATCGACGACAGCAGGCGCGGCAGCTGCTCTGGGGCGTGGGAGCCGTCGGCGTCCATCTGGCAGAGAACGTTGTAGCCGCGCTCGAGGCCCCAGTTGAAGCCAGCGGTGTAGGCGCCGAGCAACCCTGTCTTCTCCTCGCGGTGGATGACGTTGACGTGGCTGTCCTCGGCTGCCATCTCGTCGGCTTTGTCGCCGGTGCCGTCCGGGGAATTATCGTCGATGACCAGAATGTCCACGTCCGGGTTCGACTCGCGCACGCGACCAATGATCAGAGGCAGGTTCTCCACCTCGTTGTAAGTCGGGATGATCACGAGGGTCGAATCGGTCGGTTTCTCTGCCACAGTGTGTCTCCGTTTCCTTCGCCCTGTTTGTAGGGCACTTAGTTTTCGTTGTCAGTCTGTGCGGCTTCCGCCGGCTGCTGGCTCCTGCTAGAAGCATACCCGCGCCGTGCTCCCACGCTCGCGGCGAGCATCACCGCAATACCGGCTGCGGCGAGAAGCCACTGGATGAACTGGCCGTACTTCACGGCGAAGGTGACTGAATCCCGCAGCGGGAGTTCCTCGACGAGGAAATCAGGCGTGAAGATCTCCGTCTCCTGCGAGACGGTGCCGTCCGGGTGGACAATCGCTGACGCGCCAGAGGTCGCCGACACCACCACTGCCCTGTCGGTCTCGATGGCGCGCATGCGGCTCATCGCCAGCTGTTGGTAGGTCATGTCGGTGAAGCCGAAGGTGGCGTTATTCGTCGGGGTGGTCAAGATCTGCGCGCCGGCTTTGACCGCATCGCGGTAGGCGGCGTCGAACGCGACTTCGTAGCAGGTTGCCACGCCGACGACATGGTCTCCCATGCGCACCGTGCCGTCACCATCGCCGGGCTTGAAGTCTCCGGCCATGTCAACGTACGAGGAGAAGATACGGAAGAAGTCGCGCATGGGCATCCACTCGCCGAAGGGTTGCAGGAACCTCTTGTGGTGCATGTCCCCGGCACCGGTGTCCGGATCGAAGACGACTGCGGTGTTGCGGTCGCCCACCTCGTCCTTGGTCAAGGTGCCCACAAGGACAGGCGCATCGACGGTATTGACCGCATCAGTGATCAGGTCACGGGCTTCCCTGTCCCGGAACGGATTCACATCGGAGGAATTCTCGGGCCAGAAAACCAGATCGGGGCGCTCCCCGCTGGCGCCGAGATCCTTCGTCACGTTGACGTGGTTGGCGAGGACTGCACGGCGCTGCGCGTTGAAGTCTAATCCCATGCGAGGGACGTTGCCCTGGACGGCGGCGACCTTCACGTTGCCGGTCGTCGGTTCAGGAGTAGCCACCCCGAGCCCGGCGAGCAGGCCGAGGCCGATGACGATTCCGGTGGCGGACATCGCCGGCGTCGCCAGCGAGATCTTCCCCGACTGCTCCCCGACAAATGAAAGCAGGATGGCAGCGAAAGAGGCGCCGAGCAGCGCCGCCATGAAGGTGACGAGTGCCGGTCCGCCCCACGGCGCAAAGTTCGCCAACGGGCCGTTGATCTGGCCCCACGCCAGACGCACCCAGGAGAAGCCGCCGAAGGGGAAAGACGACAGCAGGAATTCCACTGCGGAATACATCAGGGCGAAGGCGATGAAGCCGTAGCGCCACCGCGCGACGAGAACGCCGAAGATGCCCGTCAGGATCGTCCAGAGCGCCAGCGTGAGCGATAGAGCGATCCACGGCAGAGCCCCGACGAATTCGCCGACCCACGGAAGCAGCAGAACGTACGCGCAGAATCCGTGCAGGAAACCGAGCAGCGCGCCCTTTTTCGCGGGAGGACGGGAGCTCGCTACACCGCCCACGCCCGGCCACGGCGCGAGAGAGATATAGAACAGCGCGATGCCCAGCACGCCCATGAACGCCAAGCCGTACGGCTCGTAAGAGAAGTAGACGGCCACGCCTCCGAGCCCTGCGAGCACAATGCGGGCGATTGCTGCGAGCTTCGGCGTGGCCGTGCGCGAGTCTGTTTTCACCGCCGTGGTCATTTCTTCGGGTCTCCGAAGTCCTCCGGACGGGCGTTCTGCGACCAGTTCTCGATGTCCTCGTCACTCGGGTCGGGTTCAGCGTCGATGACCCCTTCCCCGTCGCCGAACGTGCCGTAAGAAGCACCGTGGCGCTTCATCGGGGAGACATCGTAGACCTGCACACCGAAGTCCTCGACGCGCTTCTGCAGGGATTTCGCCATGGATTTGCGCACGAGTTCGCGGGTGGGGCGAACAAGCAGCAATAGTCCGGTGAGCGAAGAGACGTATCCCGGGATGATCGCCAGCGCCCAGCCGGCGGCGACGAGCGCGGTGCCGCCGGCGAACTGGCCGACGGACCCCTTCCCCGCCTGTGCGCGCTCGAGTTCGGAGCGCAGAGCGGGCGAGGCCGCCAGCGCACCTAAGAGCATGAGCGCGAAAATTCCGAAGAACGCCCAGCCGACGCCAATCAGCTGACTCACTCCCCAGAACGCGAGTGCTTCGATCAGGAAATACGCGAGAATCGGCATGGGCACAGACTACCTGCCGTCGCGGGCTCACCGGGGCATCCGGCGCCAGATCGGGCGTGGCACGCAGCGCATCACCCACGCGAGAAGTTGGAGCGACCGCGGGATCCAGATGGTGCGACTCCCCTTCCCCATCGCCGCGACGACGGCGTCGGCGACCGCATCCGGGGTGACAGACAATGGCGCGGGCTTCATGCCCTCAGTCATCGAGCCGATGACGAATCCGGGACGTGCGGTGATCAGAGACAGGTCGGTGCCGTGGAGACGGTCGGCAAGCCCCTGGCAGAAGGCGTCGAGTCCAGCTTTGGTCGAGCCGTAGACATAGTTCGCGCGCCGGGCGCGCCACCCGGCGATCGAGGAGAAGGCGAAGATGTGGCCGGAATCCATGACGTCGGCAAGCACGGTCAGCATGCTCACTTGCGCGACGTAGTCGACGACGGCGATGTGCGCGGCGTGCTCTTCGTCGTGCTCGGCGCGGGCCTGGTCGCCCAGGATCCCGAAGGCTACGATCGCGTCGGTGACAGGGCCCGATTCACTGGCGCGCTCAACGACCGCGCGGTGCGAGGCGAGGTCGGTGGCGTCGAATTCGATCGAGCGCACACTCGTCGCGCCCGCATCGCGCAGACGCTTATCGACGTCCCCCAGCGCCGCCGTATTCCGCGCCGCCAGCACCACGTCCCGGCCGTCGCAGACGCGCACTGCCACTTCCCTGCCGATATCGCTAGTGCCACCGAGCAGCAGCACGGTGCCGCGCGTGTTTCCCTTAGAGCTCATGTTTGCCAACTATAAGTGCTGGTAAAGCTCACGCAGCCTATTTGGCGCACGTTTTGAGGGGACGGGCGCCGTCCTCCTCCAGCACGACGATGTCCTCGATGCGCATGCCCCACTTGCCGGGGATATAGATTCCCGGCTCGATGGAAAAGACCATGCCGGGCTCGAGGACGGTCTCGTTGCGGGCGATGATGAACGGTTCCTCGTGCAGCGCCAGGCCGATGCCGTGGCCGAGCCGGTGCGTGAAGTAGGTGCCGTACCCGGCTTCGTTAATGCGATCCCTCGCGACAGAATCGAGCTCTCCTGCCGTCATGCCGGGGCGTGCGGTGGCCATAGCGTCTGCTTGAGCGCGGCGCAGCGTGTCGTAGGCTCGGCCGAATTCGGAATCGGCCGAATCGACAGTCGTGCCGCCGCCGACGACGTAGGTGCGGGTGCAGTCGGAGTGGTAGCCGGCGCCGACCGTGCCGCCCAGATCCACCACGACAGGGTCGCCTTCGGCGAGGACGCGGTCGGAAAAGTCGTGGTGCGGATCCGCGCCGTTGGGCCCGGAGCCGACGATGATGAAGTCGGTGCGGGAGTGTTCGCGGAGAATCAGTGCGTCGAGCTCCGCGGCGATCTCGCGCTCGTTGCGCCCCGGCTGGAGCAACTCCGGCACAGCTGCATGGACGCGGTCGATAGCGGATGCCGCGAATTCGAGTTGCTCGATCTCCTCTTTGCCTTTGACCATGAATGCCGCGGCGAGCACGTCGGTGGCCAGCACCACCTCCCCGCACGTCTCCTGCAAGCGCAGCACGTGGTCCGCGGTCAGCGAAGTTCCCACGGCGACTGTGCCGCTGCCGCACGCCCGTTCCGCTAGCGCGTAGGGGTTCTCTCCGTCGCGCCAGGTGACCAACTCGATGCCCGGCATCTCTCCCACAGCCGACAATGCGGTCGCATCGGTGGCGGGCGCGAGCAAACGCGCATTGCCGGACGGTGGGACGATCAATGCCGTGAGGCGTTCGTGCGAAGAGGTCCACGATCCGGTCAGGTAGGCCAGTTCCGGTCCGCTGCCGATGATCACACCGCCGAGGCCACGGTCGCGCAGATGCTGCTGCACGCGCGTCAGGCGGCGGGAGTAGATTTCCTGCGGGAAGATCTCGGGCAGTTTCACGGAGTCGTGTGGATCGGTCATGGTCTCATGCTAGAACTTTCCCACCTACGATCGTGGGCATGTTCCCCGACGTGCTGGTCCGCATCGCCGCCCGTGGCGCATACTGCAGCGGCACGCTGCTGGCGCCGGATGTGGTGCTCACGTGCAACCACTTCTTCCGGGAGAACGCGGACGGCGCGACAGTGCGGGTCGGGAAGAAGATCCGCACCATCCGCACCGTGGAACCTGTGGACGGCGCCGATATCGCGGTGGT